>NZ_JAAAYE010000007.1 GCF_013282575.1 Paraburkholderia sp. NMBU_R16 | reverse complement strand
TCGACTTGCGCGGCGTCCGCTGGCGCGAACTCCAGGATCGTCGTTGCTCTCGCTCCGCGCTCGGCCCTCAGGTGCGTCAGAAAGCGCCGTACCGCCGAATAACTGCCCGTATAGCCGTGGTTACGCTTGAGCGCGTTGAAGATCGTCGTGCCCTGCACGTCGGCGTCGAACCAGCCGCGCACCAGATCGCGAAACGGTTCAATCGTGGAAACACAACTGCGCGGAAGCTGCGGATTGCGCCCGAAGATCGCGGCCAACTCGGCGTCGTCCGGCAATGGCCGGCCGGGATCAAGCCAGCCGCGATCGAGCGCGACCTGCCTGACGGTCTTCAGCTTGCCGCGCCCCATCAGGCGCGCCGCGGCAATATCGCGGTCGGAATCGCCCTGACGCATGCGCGCCAGGACCTGTCGATACTCAAACACTTCGAACCTCCTTCGACTCATCGGCTCTCCGGGCAAAAAGCACGAAGGTACCGGGTTGCGGAAATTCGAAATGCGCTTCGGGCTGGCGCCCGACGCAACAGCGAGCCCGTTACGTGGCTCGATTACGCCGATCCTGAGGTGGCTCCAATACGCCGATCATCGAGTGGCCCGATTGTGCCGATCATGCACTGGCTCGATTACGGCGATCATCCGGTGGCTCGATTACGCCGATCCCGGAATGGCTCGAATATGCCGGTCAGTGACAGCTGTCAAATGCCGCTTCTTCTGTACCAACCTCGGGACTGGCGGGGATCTAGTGGGAGTGGATTGAGCGCTAGCGGGTGCATTTTACTCGTCGAAGCAGCTCCCAGAGAACTGTTCGCCGAGTGATGGTTTGCCCGGTCGTACGAGGAAGGGCAATCCTACCCGAGCTTGTCGAGGAGACTCTCCGGTTTGAGGTGAGTGTAGCGCTTTAACATTTGAAGGCTACGATGACCGGTGAGGCTGGCAACTTCAATTGGGTTGAGGCCTTTCTCGAAAAGGCGGCTCGCTGCCTCATGGCGCAAGTCATGCCACCGCAAGTCGCGCAATTCATGGTCGTCGAGACTAGCTCTCTTTAATGTCCGTTTCCAAACGCAGATGACTGCATTGGCGGTTGTTCCGAGTACTCGCCCGCTAAGTCTTTCGGGAGCCGCATCGGCGGGGCCGTGTATCGAGCGGCTAGCTCGGAATTCCGGGCCTTCCGCAATGGCTGCAAGATGACGCAAGACGTTGACAGCCCGAGTCGAGAGTGGCAGAACCGCGGGCACGCCTTTGTTGTCTGCGCCTCGCGCATCGGGAGGGAACCGGAGGAGTCGACTTCCAAGATCGAGCCATTCCCAGCGGACCCTAAAGAGGGTTCCTTGGCGCAAGCTGGTTTCGATGGCTAGCTCGAAAGCAGGTGCTGCCCACGGATTGCCGCTGGCGGACAGTAGAGCGTGTAGTTTCTCGAATTCGCCTGCGCGTAGACGTCGATCACGAGCTTGGCTGCCGGAGGGCTTCCGGATGTTTTTTAAGGGATTCGTCAGCGCGTCCATGCCCCATTCCTTGCGGGCAATCTCGAAAAGGTGGCTGATGACTTGGAGTTCGAGCCGAATGGTGTTTTCTGCGCGCCCGGCTGCTCTGCGTTCGTCTCGATACTTCGCGAAGTCTGCGCCGCGCAAGTTGGCTAGAGTTCGGTGCGACAAGTGATTGTCGATCCAGCGTTGGATGCGTCGGTTTTCCTGATAGGGGTGGCGCTTTTCGGGGACGATCTCGCGGCGGTACCGCTCCAACGCCTCGCGGAGCGTGGTTCGCTCGGCTTCCGTGCGATCAACATACGCTCCACTGTCCATCTCCGACTCCACCCTCCGAGCCCATTGCTGCGCCTGCTGTTTGGTGTCGAACGATCGATAGACGGGCTTGTAACCGCGTCGGCGGACTTCAGCGCGCCAGTAAGCGCCGCGCTGGCTGATGTATGCCATTTCCAGACTCCATGCGAAAGATTGAGATCGCTTGGTCTGGATTCTTCCGTTCCGGCAGTTTTCCGGCAAAGGCCAGTTTTTGACGCCTGCACACGCGGGCCATAGACGAAAAAAAAGCACCGCGATCGCTCGCAAGTGCTTGATTTTCTACAGCAAAATTCGGTGGTGGGGCGTGAGTGACTCGAACACTCGACCTACGGATTAAGAGTCCGCTGCTCTACCAACTGAGCTAACGCCCCAACAGATCGTCAATTATGCAGGACTTTTTCTTGCTTGGCTAGTGCTAGTGCGCATTTCTCGCAAAAAAATCCGCGACCAGTACCCCAAGGCCCCTCTCCACCGTCACGAGCCCCGGCTCCGCGGCCCGCACGTTCCCGAGCACTCCCTCTTTGATTCCAGACAACGGCCGCCAGTATCATGGCGCCTTGCGCAGCATCCATCCCGCGGCCCAGCTGCACAGTCCCCACAAATCCGCAAAAACCGCAGGAAAACCACCGCAACATGTTCGATCAAGTCGTCTTCGCAGGCGGCGGCAACCGCTGCTGGTGGCAGGCCGGATTCTGGGAAACCGTTCAGCCCGAACTCGCGTTGAAGCCGCGCGTCATCGGCGGGATTTCGGCTGGCGCCGCCACCGCCTGCATGCTCTACACGCGAAATTCGCAGTGGGTCATGCGCTATTACGAAGACGTGCTACGCAGCAACACGAAAAACGCCTATTGGGGCAATCTCTTGCGCCGCGGCGCATCAGTGTTTCCGCACTATCGAATCTACCGCCAAGCCTTGCTCGACATTTATGGCGAATCATTCGCCCAACTGGCCAGCGCGCCCGAGATCCGCATCGGCGTCTCGCACGTACCGCGCTGGCTCGGCGCCCACATATCGGTCGCAGCGGGACTCATCGCCTACAACATCGAAAAACACGTGCGCAAGACCTTGCATCCGACGCTAGGCCGCACGCTTGGCTTCCGGCCGGAATACCTGCGCGCGCAGGACTGCGTGACCGTCGATGCGCTCGCGGACCTGATTCTCCAGTCGTCCTGCACACCACCCTTCACGCCCGTTTTGCGTCGCGACGGCAAGCCCGTGCTAGACGGCGACATGGTCGACAATGTCCCGGTCGACGCGCTCGACCCGTCAGCGGGGCGAGTGCTCGTCATGGTGACACGCCGCTATCCGCGCCCGCAGATGTTCGTCGTCGCGCACGGCGAACAGCAGCGTCTTTACGTGCAGCCATCGAGCAAAGTGCCGATCTCGAGCTGGGATTACACCCAGCCCGCACTGATGCGCCCTGCCTACGAGCTCGGCCGGCGCGATGGCGAGGCGTTCTTGCGCCGCCTGCCGCAACTCGGCTACACCAGCGGCGCTGTCGACGCCGCCGCATGATCTACGCTTCGACCAAGGAACCGCGCATGCCGCGCGAGCCAAACCGACGCGCGCCCTTCGCTCAACGGCGCTTGACGACCGACAACGCATCCGGATTGACGACACTCGAGACGTCGCCATCGTCGAATGCAAGGATGTTCTTGAAGGCGGCACTGAAGTAGAGCTCATAGCTCTCGCGCTCGACATATCCGATGTGCGGCGTGCAGATGACATTCTCCATCCGCAGCAGCCCATACCCTTGCAGGATCGGCTCGCTTTCATAGACATCGATGGCGACCATGCCAAGCCGGTTATGCGACAGTGCGTTGACGAGCGCGTTCTCCTCGAGCAACTCGGCGCGGCTCGTGTTGACGAAAAGCGCCGTTGGTTTCATGCGCAAGAGATCGGCTTGCTTGACGATGCCGCGTGTGTCGTCGTGCAGCCGGAGGTGGATCGAGAGGACATCGCTCTGCTCGAAGAAGGCCTCGCGGCTTTCGGCCGCCTCATAGCCGTCGGCTTTCGCCGCTTCGAGCGAGTGCTCGCGCCCCCAGACCAACACCCGCATGCCGAACGCCTTTCCATAGCCCGCCACGAGCCGCCCGATCTTTCCATAGCCCCAAATGCCGAGCGTATGGCCGTGCAGCAACTGGCCGAGGCCGAAGTTCGGCGGCAGCGCCGAAGTTTTCAATCCCGACTGTTGCCACGCGCCCTGCTTCAAATTCGCGACGTATTGCGGGATGCGCCGCTGCGCGGCCATGATGAGCGCCCAGGTCAATTCGGCCGGCGCGGTGGGCGAGCCGACGCCCTCGAGCACCGCAATGCCGCGCTCGGTACAGGCATCGAGATCGATGTGGCTCGATACCTTACCCGTTTGACTGATCATCCGCAGATGCGGGCACTTATCGAGCAACTGCGAGGTCACACGCGTACGCTCGCGAATCAGCACCAGCGCATCGACTTCCGCCAGACGGCTTGCCAACTGTCCGAGGCCGCGCACAGTGTTGTTGAACACCTTGACTTCGTGGCTGGCAAGCATTTGAAAGCAATCGAGTTTACGAACTGCATCCTGGTAGTCGTCGAGTATGGCAATTTTCATAGGGCAAGTTTGGTTTTGCAGCGCACGATGAACGCAATAGACGCGGTGATATGCTTCCCGGTTCCACCCATCGAAAAAAAGGAGCTGGCATGGACCATGCACCGGCTTTGGCTACGATGCTGATCGCCCCCTTCGATAGGCAGGACCGCTCCTATTTAGCAGCTTGCGGCGGCGACGCGCAAGCTGCGATGCTCCTGACGCGCCGTCCCACCGGCGCCCGCGCGACGTAGGTTGCGCACATGCCTCTCGCATGCAGCGTCAGCGAGCCCCACGTTTCCCTTCCATGAACATAAAACGGAGACAAGCTCGATGAATCAATCATCCGCCCCGGCGGGCGCCCCCACTATCGAGGCGCCGGCATTCGTCAGACATCGAAAATTGCTCGAATGGGTCGAGCGCGTCGCGGCATTGACGAAGCCCGCGCGCATCGTCTGGTGCGACGGCTCGCAGGAAGAGTATGACCGTCTTTGCAACGAAATGGTCCACGCGGGAACGCTCAAGCGCCTGAACCCCTCGAAACGGCCCAACTCCTATCTCGCGTGCTCGGCCCCCTCGGATGTCGCTCGCGTCGAAGATCGCACCTTCATTTGCTCGGAGCGCCGCGAAGACGCAGGCCCGACCAACAACTGGGTCGATCCACAAGAAATGCGCGCGAAGCTCGACGGTTTGTTCGACGGCGCAATGCGCGGGCGGACGATGTATGTCGTGCCGTTCTCGATGGGGCCGCTCGGCTCGCCCATCGCGCACATCGGCATCGAGCTCACGGATAGCCCCTATGTCGTAGTCAACATGAGAATCATGACGCGCATGGGGCGGCAGGTGTACGAAGTGCTCGGCACGGATGGCAGCTTCGTGCCTTGCGTGCATTCGGTCGGCGCGCCGCGCGTCGACGGCACCCCCGACGTTCCATGGCCGTGCAACGACACCAAATACATCGTGCATTTTCCTGAAGCGCGCGAGGTCTGGAGCTTCGGCTCGGGCTATGGCGGCAACGCGCTGCTGGGCAAGAAATGCTTCGCGCTGCGCATCGCATCGACGATGGGGCGCTCCGAAGGATGGCTTGCCGAACATATGCTGATCCTCACGGTCACGTCGCCCGAGGGGCGCAAGTACCGCGTGGCGGCGGCGTTTCCGTCGGCCTGCGGCAAGACGAACTTCGCGATGCTGATCCCGCCACCCGGCATGAGCGGCTGGTCGATCTCGACGATCGGCGACGATATCGCGTGGATCAAGCCAGGCAAAGACGGCCGCCTTTATGCCATCAATCCGGAAGCGGGCTATTTCGGCGTGGCGCCTGGCACGAGCGAGAAAACGAATTACAACGCCATGGCGACGCTCAAGAGCAACGTCATCTTCACGAATGTCGCGCTGACCGACGATGGCGACGTCTGGTGGGAGGGCATGACCGATACGCCGCCCGCGCATCTCATCGATTGGCAAGGACAGGACTGGACGCCCGCGATCGCCAAGGAGACAGGGCGCAAGGCGGCTCACCCGAACGCACGCTTCACCGCACCCGCGGCGCAATGCCCCTCGATCGATCCCGATTGGGAGAATCCCGCCGGTGTGCCGATCGATGCCTTCATTTTCGGCGGCCGCCGTTCGAGTACGGTGCCGCTCGTGACCGAGGCGCGCAACTGGATCGAAGGCGTCTATATGGCGGCGACGATGGGTTCGGAAACGACGGCCGCGGCGGCAGGACAGCAAGGCGTAGTGAGGCGCGATCCGTTCGCGATGCTGCCGTTTTGCGGCTACAACATGGCCGACTACTTCGGCCATTGGCTGGGCGTGGGCGAACGCATCGAGTCGCTGGACGGCAAGGTGCCGAAGATCTTCTGCGTCAACTGGTTCCGAAAGGGCCCCGACGGCAAGTTCGTCTGGCCGGGCTTCGGCGAAAACATGCGCGTGCTGCGCTGGATGATCGGCCGCATCGAAGGCCAGGCTGAGGGCGTGGAGCACGCGTTCGGCATCTCGCCGCGCTACGAGGATATCGACTGGACGAACCTCGGTTTCACGCGCGAGCAGTTCGAGCAGGTGATCTCGATCGACGATGCGGCCTGGCGTGACGAGCTCGCGCTGCACGCCGAACTCTTCGAAAAGCTCCGTCATGGCTTGCCCGATGCGCTGACTCGCACCAAGGCGGGCATCGAAAGCCGGCTCGCGGCCTCCTGACGGCGACCTTTCGACGGCGCGGGGATTCGCATTCCTGCGCCGTGCCGCCGTTGCCGGCTACGGCAGGCCTTCATTCGCTCCGCTCGATCCGACCGCTTACGACAGCCTACGTAGGGAATCGCTGGCTAGACGCGATTCTTTTACGTATTACGCATGCTGAGCGTCGCCTTTTCCCCGCTAATGTGATCCGTCGCGATTTTAGTCTCGAAAATTCGACGATGCGAAGCAACTCTGCGCTGTTTTCGCAGTCGTAGGACAATTACGAATTGGCTCGGAAATTTTTTTCTGAGTAATCACAGCGGCAGGAGTCGTCAATGGATCATTTGCAGTCGATGCGTGTGTTCGTGAAAGTGGCGGATCTCGGCAGTTTTGCTCGCGCGGCAGGCGCGATGGATATCTCGAACGCCGTTGCCACGCGCCATGTCGCCGACCTGGAGGCCAGGCTCGGCACGCGGTTGCTCAACCGCACTACCCGCAGCCTCTCGTTGACCGAATCGGGCCAGGTCTATCTCGAACGGGCCAGGCAAATCCTCGACGAACTCGAAGACGTCGAGCAAATGGTTGTCGCCCGCAACCATGAGCCGGTCGGCACCCTGCGCATCGTGGCGCCTGTCGTTTTCGGCCTGCACAATCTTGCCCCGGTGCTTCAGACCTATGTTCAACGCTACCCGAAGGTGCTGCCCGATCTGACGCTCGTCGACCGGGGCGTCGATCTGGTCGAAGAAGGCTTCGACGTCGGCATCGTCATCGCCCAGAAAATGCGCAGCGCGAGCATCGTCACGCGCCGCCTGACGACCGGCTGCATGATCGTTTGTGCCACGCCCGCGTACCTCGAGAAGCACGGCACGCCGACACGGCCCGAGCAACTGGTCGATCACGCCTGCCTGAGCCTGCCCTCGGAATATTGGGGAGATGAGCGTGTGTTCACGGGCCCCGAGGGCGAAGTGCGGGTGCGTCCGTCGAACGTGATCGTGGCGAACAACACCGAAATGCTGCGTCAATTCGCGCTGCTCGGTATGGGGGTCGCGATTCTGCCGAGTTACCTGATCGGTAGCGACGCGACACGCGGCAACCTGGTGCGCGTGCTGTCGGACTATCGGCTGCCGCAGGTCGAGGTGAACATCGGTTATCCGAGCCGGCGCCATCTGCCGGCCAAGGTGCGGACTTTCATCGACCATCTCGTCGAGCACTTCAGCCAGACGCCGAACGGCACGCTGGGCGAACTATGGCTCAAGGACGGCACGGCGCTGCCCGTTGCGGCTCCGGCTCCGGTGGCCGCGCAAGAGCGCGAAACACCGCAGCCGCTCGAGGACGGAGAAAAGCGGTACGCCGGGGCTCGCCACGACGGAACGCTGCCGAAGGTGCCTCGCGCGGGCCGCTCGCGCATGAGTACGCCGACGCCGCTCTGAGTGAATGCGGTGCGGTGACGGCCGATGGCGGCGCCTGCGCGCCGTTGGGCTGCGCTCTAAGGGCCGGAACGTCTGCCGAGGCAGGCTTTCCCGCCGACCGAGCTAACGCCGAAGCGCGCCGCCTGCCGCAGCGTTGGCGGCCACTCACTCACGCGCCCACTTTTCTGGCGGCCGCCTTCTTGGCCGGAGCCTTTGCTGCCGGCTTGGCGGCTGTCTTTGCGGCCGTCTTGGTTGCTGTCTTGGCCGTTGTCTTACGGGCCGTCGCCACCGTCGTATCGCCCGCCTCGTCCGCCACCGCATTGGCCGAGGCAGCCGCTGTGCGAGCACTCGATTTGGCCGCCGTCTTGGCCGAGGGCTCCTTCTTCTCGAACTCGAAACCGATCTTGCCGTCGCTCTGCTTGACGAGATACGCCTTGAAGTTGCGTCCGGTTCGCGACGACTTGAAGCCGGTCAACAAATCGGTGCGGCCCGCCTCGAGCAGCTTCGCCATCTGCTCACGCGCGATCTCCTGCTGCAAGATGACTTTGCCGGAGCGGAAATCGCAGGTCTTCGGAACGGCGACCGAGTTCTCGCACACGTAGCTCATGCCGTGCTCGAAGACGCGCGCATGGCATTTCGGACACGCGCCGACGGCTTCCTGATCGGAGAAGTCCGGTGCCTCGCCGTCCTCGCCGCCCTGATCCTGGCCGAAATCGAACTCGAGCTTGTAGTTCTTGATTTCGTCATCGAACGTCAGCTTCAGAATGGCCGAGAAGGGGCGCCCCATCTTGCTGCGGAAACCGGAGAGCGGTCCGATCTCTTTCTTGGCGAGCAGCGTTTCCACTTCGTCGATCTCGAATTGGCGGCTGCCCGGAATCTTCGAAATCGAGAACTCGCATTGTGTGCAAGCGAACCGCCGGTAATTTTCCTTGACCTGGCCGCCGCAGTTTGGGCAGGGCGTCGTCAACGTCGCGTAATCGCCCGGGATCGTATCGGAATCGTATTCCTTCGCCCGTTTGACGATCGTTTGCGTCATGCGCGCGATTTCCTGCATGAAGGCGTCGCGCGCAAGCTTGCCGCGCTCCATCTGCGCCAGCTTGTGCTCCCATTCGCCGGTGAGCTCGGGGGCGGTCAGCTCTTTCACGCCCAGCCCGCGCAGCAGCGTCATGAGTTGGAATGCCTTGGCCGTGGGGATGAGCTCGCGCCCCTCGCGCACCAGATATTTCTCGCCGAGCAGCCCTTCGATGATGGCCGCGCGCGTGGCCGGCGTGCCCAGCCCTTTCGCGGCCATCGCTTCGCGCAACTCGTCGTCTTCGACGAGCTTGCCGGCACCTTCCATGGCCGACAGCAGCGTCGCTTCGTTGTAGCGCGCCGGCGGTTTCGTGGTCAGTTCGTGGGCGGCAATCTTGTCGGTCTTGACCTTTTCGTCCTTCTGCACCGGCACGAGGTTGGCTTCCTCGCCACCCGTCTCGCGCCCATAGACCTGCAGCCAGCCCGGTTCCACGAGAACCTTGCCCTCGGTCTTGAAGTGGTGGCCAACCACTTCGGTGATGCGCGTCGTCACGCGATATTCGGCTGCCGGAAAGAACACGGCCAGAAAGCGCTTGACG
The DNA here is from genome assembly GCF_013282575.1 of Paraburkholderia sp. NMBU_R16. Classification (GTDB taxonomy): domain Bacteria; phylum Pseudomonadota; class Gammaproteobacteria; order Burkholderiales; family Burkholderiaceae; genus Trinickia. Next base: position 133,781 of record NZ_JAAAYE010000007.1, on the reverse strand, counting down.
ACGAGATCGTAAAGTTTCTGCTCGGGCTCGGAGAGCGCCTTCGGGGCCTGCAGCGTCGGAATGATGGCGAAGTGATCGCTGATCTTCGAGTTGTCGAAGATGCGCTTGTTGGGCTTGACCCAGCTTTTGTCGAGCACTTGTTTCGCGAACGGAAGGTAGTTGTTGCTTTCCTTCAGCATCTCGAGCGTGCTCGTCACGGTGCCGATATAGTCTTCCGGCAGCGCGCGCGCATCGGTTCGCGGATAAGTGAGCACCTTGTGCTTTTCATAGAGCGCTTGCGCGAGCCCGAGCGTGTTCTTCGCCGAAAAGCCGAAACGTCCGTTCGCCTCGCGCTGCAGGCTCGTCAAATCGAACAGCAGCGGCGAGAGTTGCGTCGAAGGCTTCGACTCCTCGCTGACGACACCGATCTGATCGCGGCAGGCCGCCACGACCGTCTCGGCGGCGGCCAGACTCCAGAGACGCGAATCGCGTTTCTCTGGGTCGAATTCGTCGCGCTTGAATTTCGGATCGAACCACCGCCCTTCGTAAAAACCACTTGCGCACACGAACTCGGCGCGAACTTCCCAGTAATCGCGCGGCACGAAGCGCCGGATTTTCTCCTCGCGCTCGACGACGATCGATAGTGTCGGCGTCTGCACGCGCCCCACAGTGGTCAGGAAAAAGCCGCCGCCCTTGCTGTTGAATGCCGTCATCGCGCGGGTGCCGTTGATGCCGACGAGCCAGTCAGCCTCGGAGCGGCAGCGGGCGGCATCCGCCAGCGGCTGCATGTCGCTATCGCTGCGCAAGTGCGCGAAGCCTTCGCGAATCGCGGCCGGCGTCATCGATTGCAGCCACAGCCGCTGAACGGGTTGTTTGGCTTTCGCGTGCTGGACGATCAGACGGAAGATCAACTCGCCTTCGCGGCCCGCGTCGCATGCGTTGATGAGGCGGTCGATATCCTTGCGCTTGATCAACCGGGTCAGCACCTTGAGCCGCGATTCGCTCTTGGCGATCGGATTGAGGTCGAAGTGCGGCGGAATGACGGGCAGATGAGCAAAACTCCATTTGCCCCGCTTGACTTCGTATTCCTCCGGCGCGGCGATCTCGAGCAGATGGCCGACTGCCGACGAGAGAACATACTCGTCGCTTTCGTAGTACTCGTCATGTTTGGTGAAGCCGCCGAGTGCTCGCGCGATGTCGTTCGCGACCGAGGGCTTCTCCGCAATGATCAGTGCTTTGGACATGACAGGATGTAATAGTCTCCGGGGTCAATCCCCGTATAGTGGTTCCTTTAACGACCGCTTTATAGCACACGGCGCGCTCGGGGCGTCCCACGATCGGAAAAGGCTTGTGTTTTCAAGCCCGTTTTTCCAGAGTCTGCGCAAACGCGGAACGCAAGCATCGCACGTGCCGAGACATACCGCGGCGCGAGAAGAACAAAGAGGGTCAGGCTGCGACGAGGGCAGGCCTCAGTTTGGGAGCCCCGACTGCCGGCGGCAGCGCGCTCAGATCGGACAGCAGGCGCTCGGCTATCGAGATATGCGGCAGTACCGTGCCGAAAAAGCGTGTCGTGACGCCGTCCTCGATCAGCAGCGTCGGGAAGTTTTCGACGTCGAGATCGTCGAATCGGTCCGCGTGCGTTTCGATGTCGATCCAGACGAAGCAGACCTCGGGGTGCGCCTCGGCCAGGCGATCGAATTCGGCCTGGTAATCGCGGCACGTGCCGCACCACTGTGCGCAAAGGCAGGCGACGAGGAGCGTATCGCTGTCGGTGACGCGCTCGGCGATCCGGTCGGAGTCGGTATCGAGGTTCAGCGCGGGCATGCTGGGTCTTCCTGTGTCGGACGAAGTTCGTTTCGAGCGAATGTAGCACGGCGGACGTTGCACGGCGTCGCGGCCCGCTGGCGCGAATTGCGGACCTGCGCACGCTGCTTCAGCCCCGGCGCGTTGCCGTACGCGTGAAGCGGCCACCGGGCAGCGTATCCACGTGGCCGGCCAATTCGAGTTCGAGCAGCGCCGCCTGCAATGCCGCGCCATCCATCTCGGTGCGTCTGGCGAGAACTTCAAGGGTGGTCGGCGCGTGGCCGAGTGCCGCGATCACGCGTGCCGCGGCGCTGCCTTGCGCATAGGCGGGCGCCGCGCCCGCGTCGGCGCCCGCCTGCGCTGCTGCCTGTGCGACTGCCTGTGCGACTGCCTGTGCGACTGCCTGTGCGACTGCCGGTGTCGCTGGCGCGCCAGGTCCTGGGGCTGCAGCGTCGGCGCGAGACCGAGCCATGCCGACGAGCCCCAGTTCCTCGAGAATTTCCGCGGGCTCCTCGGTCAGCCGGGCGCCTTCTTTGATCAGGCGATGGCAGCCGCGCGAAAGCGGCGAATGGATGGACCCCGGCAATGCAAAGACGTCGCGCCCCATCTCGTTGGCAAGCCGCGCGGTGATGAGTGAGCCCGACCGAAGCGCCGCCTCGACGATCAGGACGCCTTTCGCGAGCCCGGCGATGAGCCGGTTGCGCTGAGGAAAGTGCGACGGCCGCGCCGGTGTGCCGAGCGGCCACTCGGAGACGAGCGCCCCGTGCGACGCGATCCGCTGAGCAAGCTCGCGGTGCGCCAAGGGGTAGACGATGTCGATACCCGTGCCGATGACAGCCACCGTGTGGCCCATGACTGCGAGCGCGCCCCAGTGCGCCGCTGCATCGATGCCGAGCGCGAGACCGGACACGATCACGAGACCCGCCGCCGCGAGTTCGCGGGCGAATTGCGCGGCGTCTTCGAGCCCCTGCGGCGTGGCGTTGCGGCTGCCCACGAGGGCGATCGCGTTCGCATGCAGCAGTTCCAATCGCCCTTTGACGTACAGCAGTGGCGGCGGATCGGGCATCGCAAGCAGCGCGGGCGGATAGGCGGGATCGGCGAGCGAAACGAGTGCGTTGCCCGGCTGCTCGCACCATATCGCCACGCGGGCCACCTGCGCGTCCCAGCCAGCGGGCAACGGTGCGAGGATGGCCCGCGCGGCGGCGTCGCCCGCGACCGCCGCGAGCGCGTCGAACGATTGGCTGCGCAAGGCCTGCGGCATGCCAAAGGCGGCGAGCAATGTCCGCAGCGCGGCGGGCGTGAGACTGCGGGCGGCGGCCAAGGCCAACCACGCCGCCCGTTCATCGTCGGTCATCGGCAGCGCTTTCATCGCGCCCGCCCCGGCCGCCTGCGCAGACCCCCGCGGCATGTTAAAATTTTCACCATCCGAAAAAGCCCCCGTGCCCTCGTAAACGCGGCGCGAACGCTCGCCTGCTCTGGTTCCTGCGGCGAAGCGACGCACGACATCGAGCTATCTTCGGTGTGCGAGCACGGCGGCACAAGCCAGCCGAACGGCCTATCGCCGCATACGGCAATTGTTGATTCGCGCGCGGCACCACTGAAGCGTGGCTGCTCGAGCGCCAGTAACTTTCCGACCATGGCATTACTGAACATCCTGCATTACCCCGATAAACGCCTGCACAAGATCGCGAAGCCCGTCGCAACCGTCGACGAGCGCATCCGCAAGCTCGTCGCCGATATGGCGGAAACGATGTATGCCGCCCCGGGCGTTGGCCTCGCCGCGACCCAGGTCGATGTTCACGAGCGCGTCATCGTCATCGATGTTTCGGAGACGCATGACGAGCTGCGCGCGTTCATCAACCCGGAGATCGTCTGGTCCAGCGATGAGCGCAAACTTGCCGAAGAGGGGTGCCTCTCGGTGCCGGGTATCTACGACAGTGTCGAGCGGGCCGAGAAGGTTCGCGTGCGCGCGCTCAACCAACATGGCGAGATGTTCGAGATCGATTGCGAAGGTCTGCTGGCCGTCTGCATTCAGCACGAGATGGATCACTTGATGGGGCGGGTGTTCGTCGAGTACCTCTCGCCGCTCAAGCAAACTCGCATCAAGACCAAGATGAAAAAGCTCGCCCACGCGATGTGAGCGGCCCGTCCCCGTTGGAATCCATGACACATTCGCTGCGCGTCATTTTTGCCGGTACGCCGGAATTCGCGGCCGCGGCGCTCGCCGCGATCGATGCGGCCGGGTTTCCGATCGCGCTCGTTCTGACGCAGCCGGATCGCCCGGCGGGGCGTGGCATGAAGCTGCAGGCAAGCGCTGTGAAGCGTTATGCCCTCGAGCATGGTTTGCCGGTGGCCCAGCCACCGTCGCTACGCCGTGACGGCAAATATCCGGTCGAAGCGAGCGCAGCCATCGATGCGCTGCGCGAGACGCCGCACGATGTGATGGTCGTAGCCGCTTATGGGTTGTTGCTGCCCCAGGAAGTGCTCGACATTCCGCGTCACGGCTGTATCAATATTCACGCTTCGCTGCTTCCGCGGTGGCGCGGCGCCGCGCCGATCCATCGGGCACTCGAAGCCGGAGATACCGAAACAGGTATCACGCTCATGCAGATGGACGCGGGACTCGATACGGGGGCGATGCTGCGTGCGGCCAGCGTCGCGATCGATCCGCAAGACACGACGGCGACGCTTCACGACAAGCTCGCCACGCTGGGTGCGCGGTTGATCGTCGAAGCGCTCGGCGAGCTCGAGCGCAACGGCGCGCTCGCTGCGACGCCTCAGCCGGAAGCGGGCGCCACTTACGCGGAGAAGATCGGCAAGCACGAAGCGGCGCTCGATTGGCGGCGGCCGGCCGACGCTCTGGCCCGGCAAATCCGCGCGTTCGACCCATTCCCGGGCGGTGCGGCGACGCTCGAGGACGGCGCGATGCTGAAGGTCTGGGCTGCGCAGCCCACCGAGGTACGGGCGCCCGGTGCTGCGCCGGGTACGATCGTCGAGGTGTTGCCGGACGGTATCGTCGTGGCCTGCGGCGAAGGCGCGCTGCGCTTGGCGCAGCTGCAAAAGCCGGGCGGCAAACGGCTGCCGGTGCGCGAATTTCTCGCCGGCAGTGCGCTCGTGGTCGGGCAGCGGTTCCTGTTGCCGCAACAAAGCTGAAGACCGCCGCGCCGCGCATGCGCTCGGCACTCTGTCGAATCACGGGTTTTGGAAGTTTGAGGTCAGGAGATTTCGCGCATGTTCGGCATCGTTCACTTTCCGTTTTTCCTGGCAGCCGTTTTCTTGTTGAACGTGACGCCCGGCCCCGACACCGCGTACATCGTCGGCCGCAGCGTGGCGCAGGGGCGCAGCGCGGGGCTGGTCTCCGCGCTGGGTATCTCGGCCGGCTGTTGCGTGCACTCGCTGGCGTGCGCATTCGGCTTGACCGCGCTGCTCGCCGCCTCGGCCACCGCGTTCACGGTCATCAAGCTGGTGGGCGCCATCTACCTCATCTATCTGGGCGCGCGGCTGCTGTTCGCGTCGCGCGGCGAGCCGCGACAAGCGCCGGCCGAGCAGCCGCAGGGCCTCGCGGCGGGGCGCAAGCCGCTCGGGCAGCTGTTCGTACAAGGGTTCTGGACGAACGTGCTGAACCCCAAGGTCGTGCTTTTCTTCGTTTCGTTCTTTCCGCAATTCGTCTCGGCCGATAGCGACGCCAAGGCGCTGGCGTTCCTCTTTCTCGGCTTGGTTTTCGTCGCCATGAGCACCGTCTGGAACAGCTTCGTTGCATGGGTTGCGGGCAGCGTGACCGAGCGCCTCGGCGGCAAGCCCGGCGTGAAAAAGTGGCTCGACCGCGTGGTCGGCAGCGCGTTCGTCGGGCTCGGGTTGAAGCTCGCCACGGCTCAGCGTTGATTTCCGGGCCCGGGGGTTGAATTTTTTGCCCGAGCCGCAAACTAACGAATCGCTTACAATCGATCGGTGACCGCCGTAGGCGTATTGCTGCCGCGCGGTCCCCAGGCACCAGGCAAACGGGAAAAGGAGAGCTCATGTTCAACTGGGTCAAAACCGCAATGCTGATGGCGGCGATCACGGCCCTGTTCGTCGTGATCGGCGGCATGATCGGCGGCTCGCGCGGCATGACGATCGCGCTGGTCATCGCGCTCGCGATGAATTTCTTTTCGTACTGGTTCTCCGACAAGATGGTCCTCAGCATGTACAACGCTCAGGAAGTCGACGAGACCAGTGCGCCGCAGTTCTATCGAATGGTGCGCGAACTCGCCACGCGGGCGAATTTGCCGATGCCGCGCGTCTATCTGATCAACGAAGACGCGCCGAACGCTTTCGCGACGGGACGCAATCCCGAACATGCGGCCGTGGCTGCCACGACGGGCATCTTGCGCGTTCTCTCGGAGCGCGAGATGCGCGGTGTCATGGCGCACGAGCTGTCGCACGTGAGGCATCGCGACATTCTGATCTCGACCATTTCGGCGACGATGGCCGGTGCCATCTCCGCGCTCGCCAATTTCGCCATGTTCTTCGGCGGGCGTGACGAGCAAGGGCGTCCCTCCAACCCGATCGCCAGCATCGCCGTTGCCTTGCTCGCGCCGATCGCCGCGGCCATGATTCAGATGGCCATCTCTCGCGCGCGCGAATTCGAAGCCGATCGCGGCGGCGCGGAACTCTCGGGTGACCCGCAGGCGCTCGCTTCGGCGCTCGACAAGATTCACCGTTATGCGGCGGGGATTCCTTTTGCGGCCGCCGAGGCTCATCCGACAACCGCCCAGATGATGATTCTCAACCCGCTGTCGGGCGGTGGCATCGCGAATCTGTTCTCCACGCACCCGGCGACAGAGGAGCGTATCGCGCGCCTGATGGAAATGGCGCGCACGGGCCGCTACGACTGACGCGCCGCGCTCCTTTGCGCGACGCCGCGCGTCTCGCGCGGCGAGTTCGTCGGGCAAGCGCGCTAAAATGCGGCGTTTGTCCTGCCGAGGGTGTCACATGGCGCCCTCGCTCCACCGTTGTCTCCATGACCCGATCTTCTTCAGCGCACCGGCAGCACGGCTCGCCGCAAGCCGTCCGTGAAAAGCGTCTGCCGGCGCTGCCGCTCGTGCCCGATTCGCTAGGCTTCGCGCTCGATGCCGCCGCGCAGGCGGTGGCGGCGGTGCGCGCCGGCCGCGCATTGCCTGCGGCGCTGGCTGCCGTTCGCGCGAGTTCCCCGCCCGCGGCAGCCGAGCTATCGCGCCAAGCGGTCCAGGACATCGCCTACCGGACGTTGCGGCGCCTCGGCACAGCGGATTGGCTCGTGGCGCGGCTCGTGCGCAAACCGCCGCCTCCGCATGTCGGCAATTTGCTCGTATGCGCGCTGGCCTTGTTGATCGACGACGCGGCAAACGCGGCCTATCCCGGGCATACGGTTGTCGATCAGGCCGTGCATGCCGTCGGTGCGCGGCGCGATCTCGCATTCGCGAAAGCACTCGTCAACGCGGTGCTGCGAACCTTCCTGCGCGAGCGAGAGACGCTCATCGAAAGCGCGCAGGCCGACCCGGTCGCGCGCTGGAACTATCCGGGCTGGTGGATCGACGCGGTTCGGCATGCCTGGCCGGCGCAATGGGAGGCCATTCTCGCGAGCGGTAATGCGCCCGGCCCGCTTACGTTGCGCGTGAACGCGCGCCGCACGACGGTCGACGGTTATCTGCAAACGCTGCGCGAGGCGGGGATCGAAGGGGCCGCCATCGGACGGTACGCGGTCAGGCTTGCGTCGCCGATGCCGGTCGAACGTATTCCCGGCTTCGCCGACGGCGTGGTCTCGGTACAGGATGCGGGCGCGCAACTGGCGGCCGAGTGGCTCGGCGTGCGCGACGGCATGCGCGTGCTCGATGCCTGCGCCGCGCCGGGCGGCAAGACAGGGCACCTGCTCGAGTTGGCCGATGTGACGCTCGTTGCGCTCGAAAGCGACGCCGCGCGCGCCGGGCGCATCGTCGAAAACCTCGACAGGCTGCGGCTTTCAGCCGAGGTGCGAATCGGCGATGCCGGCGCGCCCGACGCCTGGTACGACGGACGGCCTTTCGACCGAATTCTCGCCGATGTCCCCTGCTCGGCCTCGGGCATCGTCCGGCGTCATCCCGACATTCGCTGGCTGCGCCGGCCGGGAGACATCGCCGCGCTCGCGGCCGAGCAAGCGCGCATTGCCGATGCGTTATGGCCGCTCGTGGCGCCCGGCGGCGAGCTGCTTTACGTGACCTGCTCGATCTTCCCGGAAGAAGGCGAGGCTCAGGCCGCCCGGTTTGAACGCGTTCATCAAGATGCGGTACGATTGGACGCGCCAGGGCAGCTGGCGCCGGTCTCGGCCGGCGCGGCACTTCCATCCGGCGCTCTCGTATCGGCCGGAATGCGCGCCGCCGGGCGCACCGGGTCAGACATCGACCACGACGGTTTTTTCTACGCGCGCTTTCAGAAACGGTGACGATCAGCAAACGCTCTTTTCCGCTTCGGCTCGTGGCCGTGCTCCTGATCGGGCTGACCCTTTGCCTTGCCGCAGCGGCGTCGGCGTTCGCCGATTCCATCGCCGTGCAGCGCGCGTCCCTGCAGGCGGACGGCACGGGATGGAGCCTGGATGCCCGTTTCGAGTTCGAGCTCAACAACAGCCTCGAGGATGCCGTCAACAAAGGCGTTCCGCTGTACTTCACGACCGAGTTCGACCTCACGCGGGCGCGCTGGTATTGGTTCGACGAGCAGCCCGTATCGGCATCGCAGACGCTGCGGCTGTCGTTTCAACCGCTCACGCGCGAATATCGCGTCTCGAGCGGCGGGCTGCAACTCGGCTTCGCGTCGCTCGCCGATGCGCTCGCCGTGATCAAACACGTGAGCTCGTGGCACGTGATCGATCGCACGCAGGTGCGGCCCGGCGAAACCTACACGGCATCGGTGCGCATGCAGCTCGACACCGCATTGATGCCGAAGCCGTTTCAGGTCGATGCGGTGAACAATCGCGACTGGGCGCTGGCGTCGGACTGGAAGCGCTTTACTTTCACGGTGAACGAACATGCTAAGTAGCGTGCGCCGGATTGCGAATGTGAAGAGCATCGTCTTGCGCGTGCTCGTGGCGACGGTCGCCGTCGTCGCGCTGCTGCTGCTGGTGCTGCTCGCGGCGGCGAGCGCGAACACCGAGTTCTTCGACCGCTATTACTCGTGGCTTTATGCGGCCAATATCGCGGTCGCGCTCGTCTTCCTGCTCGTCGTCGTCGCACTCGTCGCGATGATTCTCGCGCGCCTGCGCAAGGGCAAGTTCGGCACGCGGCTGCTGGCGAAGCTCGCGATTTTCTTCGCACTCGTCGGCGTCGTGCCGGGCGGGATCATCTACATCGTTTCATATCAATTCGTCTCGCGCAGCATCGAATCTTGGTTCGATGTGAACATCGAGACCGCGCTGACTTCGGGCCTCAATCTCGGGCGCGGCATGCTCGACGCGTCGCTCTCTGACCTGCAGACCAAGGCGCGTCTGATGTCCGAGCAACTCGCGAGCGCGAATCCTGCCAACACCACGATCACGCTGCTGCGGCTGCGCGATCAGTTCGGCGTGCAGGAGGCCATGCTGATCGAGACGACGCGCGGAGTGGGCGCCTCGCCCGATCTGCATGTGCTGGCGCAGGCGTCGAACAACATCGCCAAGCTCGTGCCGGACGATCTGCCGACGCCGCTCATGATCGATCAGGCGCGCGCTCGCGGCTTTGCGGCCATCGAGGGCGAGATCGACGGCGATCCGCATGCGACGGGTGGCAAAGGCTCGCTGCGCTTGCGCGTCGTCGAGCGCGTGCCCGACGCGACGACCTCGCTGTTGCAGCCGACCGAGCGCTTCTTGCAGATCACGCAGTCGGTTTCGCCGACGCTTGCACGTAATGCCGACGCGGTACAGCGCGCCTATCGCGAGTATCAGGAAAAGGCCCTGGGGCGCACGGGCTTGCGCAAGATGTACATCGGCACGCTGACGCTCGCGCTTTTTCTCGCGACGTTCATCGCGATGATGCTGGCGCTCGCGCTCGGCAATCAGCTTGCCCGGCCGCTCTTTTTGCTCGCGCAGGGCACGAAGGAGGTGGCGGAGGGCGATTACACGCCCAAGCGCGAGATCAAGACGCGCGACGAGCTGGGCTTTCTGACGCAGTCGTTCAACGCGATGACGCGCCAGCTTTCCGAGGCGCGTGCGGCCGTCGAACGAAATCGCGTCGCGCTCGAGCATTCGAAGGCTTATCTCGAGCGCATTCTCGCGAACCTCACGGCGGGCGTGTTCGTGCTCGACCGGCAATTTCGGCTGACGACGGCCAATCGCGGTGCCGAGCGTATTTTCCGGCAGCCGTTTCAGTCGATGCTCGGTGCCTCGCTCGAGCACATCGGTGTGGCGGCCGAGTTCGGTGCGATGGTGCGCAAGGCGTTCGCGGACCGTGACGCCGCCGATCACGGCGAACTCGACGATGGGCATTGGCAGCAGCAGTTCGCAGTTCAATTGCCGGGCGAGAGCGAGCCTGTGACGCTGCTCGTGCGCGGTTCGCGCCTGATGTCGGGCACGGTCGACAGCGTGCCCGACGAAGGTCGCACGGCGGGCTATGTCGTCGTATTCGACGACATCTCCGACGTGATTTCGGCGCAGCGCTCGGCGGCCTGGGGCGAGGTGGCGCGGCGGCTCGCGCACGAGATCAAGAACCCGTTGACACCGATTCAGCTATCGGCCGAGCGCTTGCAGATGAAGCTTGCGGACAAGCTGTCGCCGCACGATGCGGATGTGCTCAAACGCGGTGCGACGACGATCGTCAACCAGGTCGCGGCGATGAAGCGAATGGTCGACAATTTCCGCGATTACGCACGCACCCCGCCCGCGGTACTGGTCAATTTGCAACTCAACGATCTCGTTGCGGAAGTGCTCGCGTTATACGGCATCGAGGAAGGCAAGAGTCCGATCGTCGTGAACATGCACGATCTTCCGGTTATCAAGGGCGATGCGACACAACTGCGCCAAGTCATACACAATCTGCTGCAAAACGCGCAGGACGCGGTGGCCGAGGTCGAAAATCCGCGTGTCGTGCTCGAAACCAAGACAGTAGAATATGGCGATCCCGACGCGCAGGGCAAAGTGTGCGTCGCCGTGCGCCTGACGGTGTCGGACAACGGACCGGGCTTCCCCGCGCGCATCCTGACGCGCGCGTTCGAGCCTTACGTGACGACGAAGGCAAAAGGCACGGGGCTCGGGCTCGCCATGGTCAAGAAGATCGTCGACGAGCACGGTGCACGCATCGACATTCGCAATCGCGGTAAAGACGCGGCGGTTGAAGGTGCGCAGATCTCGATTTTGTTCCTGCAAATGGCGGACGACAGCGCCCCGCTCGAATCGGGGCAGGCGGCAACGCGTTCAGGCGCATCGCCGGGAACGACAAAAGCAATAGCGCAGACAAGGGCAGCATAAATGGCGACCATCCTGGTGGTAGACGACGAAATGGGTATTCGGGAGTTGCTCTCCGAAATCCTGAGCGACGAGGGACATGCCGTGGAAGTCGCGGAAAACGCGCAGTACGCGCGCGAATACCGCTTGCGTCAGACGCCCGATCTGGTGCTGCTCGATATCTGGATGCCGGACACCGACGGCGTTACCTTGCTCAAGGAGTGGGCGGCGCAGGGCTTGTTGACGATGCCGGTCATCATGATGTCGGGGCATGCGACGATCGATACGGCCGTCGAGGCCACCAAAATCGGCGCGCTGAACTTCCTCGAAAAACCGATCGCACTGCAAAAGCTGCTCAAAGCAGTCGAGCAAGGGCTTGCGCGCGGCACAGCGCTGCCGGCAGCCGCCGCGGCGGCTGCCAAGGCGGCCTCCGGAGGGCCTTCGAACGCCGTCGCGGCGGCCGTCGCGTTGCCCGTCCTGGCTTCCGACAACTTGGCGGGCACGGCCGCCGTGGCGCAGACCGCGTCGATCTCGTTCGATATTCCGCTGCGCGATGCGCGGGACGCGTTCGAGCGCGCCTACTTCGAATATCATCTGGCGCGCGAGAACGGCAGCATGACGCGCGTTGCCGAGAAGACAGGCCTCGAGCGCACGCATCTCTACCGGAAGCTCAAGCAGCTCGGTGTCGATCTCGGCAAGAACAAGGGCGAGTGAGGGGTGCTCCAAAAGCACTTGAGCACGCCCTAGGTCCTTGATATACTCTCGCTTCTTCGTGGCCCGGTAGCTCAGTTGGTAGAGCAGCGGATTGAAAATCCGCGTGTCGGTGGTTCGATTCCGCCCCAGGCCACCAGCAGTATCGAACCCCAAGAACCGAAAGGTCCTTGGGGTTTTTCTCATGGCATCGGCTCGGCATCGGCATCGGCATCGGCATCGGCATCGGCATCGGCATCCGTATGCGTCTGGGCGGGTACTGCGTATAAGCGCCACGGCGCCTGTCCCCAAAAGCCGAGGCATATACTGCACGGGTGGCGCTGCGCGAGCGTTCGCGCCCATTCTGGTTCACGGAGTTTCTAACGGTGGTGCAGACAGACGCTAAGAACGGCGCGCTCGTGTTGTTTTCGGGCGGGCAGGATTCGGCCACGTGTCTCGCGTGGGCCCTCGATCGCTATGACACCGTGGAAACGATCGGCTTCGATTACGGCCAGCGCCATCGCGTCGAGCTCGAATGTCGCGAGGGTGTACGCGAGCAGCTTTGCCGCGAATTTCCTGCGTGGGCCGCACGTCTGGGCGAAGACCATACGGTCGATTTGTCGGTGCTCGGCGCGATCAGCGATACGGCCATGACGCGCGAAATCGAGATCGAGGCGGCGGCGAACGGACTGCCGAACACGTTCGTGCCCGGACGCAATCTGATGTTCATGACGATTGCGGCGGCGATCGCTTACCGGCGCGGGCTGCGAGTGCTCGTCGGCGGTATGTGCGAAACCGATTTTTCGGGCTACCCCGATTGCCGCGACGATACGATGAAGGCGCTGCAAGTCACGCTCAATCTCGGCATGGCGAGCCGGTTCGTGCTGGAGATGCCGCTCATGTGGCTCGACAAGGCCGATACATGGCGGCTCGCCGAATCGCTCGGTGGCCGCGCGCTCGTCGAGTTGATCCGCGTGGAGACCCACACCTGCTACGTCGGCGAGCGCTCCGAGTTGCACGATTGGGGTTTCGGCTGCGGCGAATGTCCGGCATGCCGCCTGCGAAAGCGCGGGTACGAGGCGTTTCGCGCGGGCGAAAAAGTGACGCAGCCGCCGGCGTAGCGACGCGGCGCGGCTCGACGATATCGGTACGGGCGCTCGTTCATTCGCCGCCCGGGCCATCGAGATGGACAGAAAGAAATCATGACGTACGCGGTCAAGGAAATTTTTTACACGCTGCAGGGCGAAGGCGCGAACGCCGGCCGGCCTGCCGTGTTTTGCCGATTCGCCGGCTGCAACCTATGGTCGGGTCGGGAAGAACATCGCGCACAAGCCGTCTGCCGTTTTTGCGATACGGATTTTGTCGGTACCGACGGCGAAAATGGCGGCAAATATCGGGACGCGGCTGCCCTCGTCGAGAAGATCGCATCGCTGTGGCCGCACGGCGAGGCGCACCGCTTTGTCGTCTGCACGGGCGGCGAACCGATGCTGCAGATCGATGCGGCGTTCGTGGATGCGCTGCACGCGGCGGACTTCGAGGTTGCCATCGAAACGAACGGAACGCTGCCCGTGCTCGAATCGATCGATTGGGTGTGCGTGAGCCCCAAAGCGGACGCACCGCTCGTCGTGACGAAAGGCAATGAGTTGAAGGTCGTGATTCCTCAGGACAATCAGCGCCTCGCGGAGTACGCTTTGCTGGATTTCGAGCATTTCCTCGTGCAGCCGATGGACGGGCCGGCGCGCGAACTCAATACGCGGCTTGCGATCGACTGGTGCAAGCGGCATCCGTTGTGGCGGTTGTCGATGCAAACCCATAAGTATTTGAATATTCCTTGAGCCTCTCGTGCTGACGATTACCCGAAAACTTGAGTTCGATGCGGGGCACCGCATTCCCGACCACCGCAGCCAATGCCGCAACCTGCACGGGCACCGCTACGTGCTGGAGATTACGCTGCAAGGCGATATCGTGGACACGGAAGGCGCGCCGGATCGCGGCATGGTGATGGATTTCGCCGATGTGAAATCGCTGGCGATGGAGCATCTCGTCAATCGCTGGGATCACGCGTTTCTCGTCTATGCCGGGGATACGCCGGTGCGGACGTTTCTTGAATCGATGCCCGGGCATAAGACCGTCGTACTCGATCGGATACCGACCGTCGAGAATCTCGCGGCGATCGCCTTCGAGACTCTGGCCGCGGTCTATGACGCGCACTATGGCGTCAATTTGCGGCTCGCGCGCGTGCGGCTCTTCGAAACGCCGAACTGCTGGGCCGATTTCGCACGCGACGCTTGAAAGGCCCCATTCGGCGGCCCTGTCATCGGCGTGAACAGCCCTGGCTCGATTGTCACGGTATGATCGTGAGAGCCGGTTGGCGCGAGGAGGCGCACGATGAGCCCATTCACGAATCCTCTCAAAGCGTTGGCGATGCTCGCGGTGGGTCTCGCTGCGGCAGGTCCCGGCGAATTCGCGCTCGCCCAGGGTGCCTCGCCGTTAGCCGGCGTACCCCAGGCCGCGGCCGATGCCGAGACGCAAAGCGCGATCGCAGACTATAACGCCGGCGCTCTCGAGGCCGCGCTCAAAGGTTTTCGCCACGCGGCCGAGCATGGCAGCCGGCTGGCCCAGTTCGACTACGCGATGATGCTGCTCAACGGCGAAGGGGGGCCGGCGAATGTCGACGAAGGGCGCAAGTGGTTGCGCAAAGCCGCCGACGCGAACATGTCGCATGCGCAGTACGTCTACGGCAGGATGTACGACGATGGCGAGTTCGTCGCGCGGGATCCCGCCGAAGCACACCGGTGGTTCCTCAAAGCCGCGCGGCAAGGCCACGTGCAAGCGCAGCTGTCGCTGGCCAATCAGTTCCTCGACGGGCGTGGCACCCCGCGCGATAACCAGCAAGCGTTCTATTGGTACAAAAAGGCCGCGGAGGGCGGCGACGCCACGGCGCAATATGTCGCGGGTTCGTTTTACGAACGAGGCGGGGACGGTGTGACGCGCAATCTCAATATCGCCCGTGCCTATTACGCGGCGGCCGCCGCACAGGGCGATCCTGCGGCGCGGCTCAAGTTCAGGGAGCTGAGCCTCGAGTTGCAACGCGAGGCGAAGAGCCCGCCCAAATCGAACTGAACGCTGCCCGGCGGTTCAGCTTTTCATCAGCCGTTTATGCCGCCCGACGCTCATGATGAGGCCCACGGCGATGCCGAGCGTCGTCAGCGCGGTACCGCCGTAGCTCATGAACGGCAAGGGCACGCCCACGACGGGCAGGACCCCGCTCACCATGCCGATATTGACGAACGCGTAGGTGAAAAACGCCATCGTCAGCGAACCGGCCAGCAATCGCCCGAACAATGTGGCGCCATTGGCAGCGATGAACAAACCGCGCGCGATCAACGCCGTATAGAGCAATAGCAGCACCACTTCGCCGATGAGCCCGAACTCCTCGGAAAAAACGGCGAAGATGAAGTCCGTATGTTTTTCGGGGATGAAGTCGAGGTGGGCCTGCGTGCCTTTTAGCCAGCCCTTGCCGAGCGGTCCGCCCGAACCGATCGCGATGACCGCCTGGATCGTATGGAAGCCCTTGCCGAGCGGGTCGGACGTCGGATCGAGCAGCGTGCAGATGCGGTGCTTCTGGTAATCGTGCATGAGCGGCCATTGCACTTCGGGCTGACAGATCCGATCCTGAAAAACGGCGACCGAGCTGGCGCCGATGACCACCGCGATCAACACGGGCGCGATCAATTTGAACGAGAGCCCCGCAAAGTAAATGACGAAGAAGCCGGCCGCGAACACGAGCATCGCCGTGCCGAGATCGGGCTGCTTGGCGATCAGGCCGACCGGCAGCAGCAACAAGGCGAAACCTACGATGAAGTCGTACCAGCGCAGGCCGGCTTCGCGTTTTTGGTAGTACCAGGCCAGCATCAGCGGCGTCGCGATTTTGAGGATCTCGGACGGTTGAATGACGACACCGACGTTGATCCATCGTTTGGCGCCCTTTTTCGTGATGCCGAAGGCCGCTACGCCCACGAGCAGCGCGATACCGAACGTGTAGAGCGGCACGGCGAAGCGCATGAGGGTGGTCGGCGGCACGGTGGCGAGCACCCACATCAGCAAGAACGTGAGCACGATGTTGCGCATTTGATCTTCCACGCGCCCGGGAACGTCGAGGCTCGCGCTGTATAGCGTGACGATACCGACGCAAAGCAGCAGAAAGACAGTCAGCGCGAGTGGGCGGTCGAAGCCGATGAACATGCTCTTGAGCCGTTCGAGCCAGATCCGTTTATCGAAGTTCAAGTGGCCCTCCGTTAGTCGTCGGCACCGGCCGAAGCCGGCATCGCGCTCGCCGTGCCCGATGTCCGCACCGCGCGATTGTCGCGCGCCGGCGCCATGGCCTCGTCGGATCCGGTGTGACGCTTGGGCGGTGTCGGCGCGGGCTGCGGCGCGGGCTGCGGTGCGGGCTGTGAAGCGGCCGCCGACGGTGCCGGCGCCGCGGCCGCCGAGGCCGGAACGTCGGGCAGCGGCAGCGGCTTGAAGCCGGGTGCGACCGTCACCGGCGTGACGGCGCTGGCCGGCTGCGCAGCGGTGGCTTGCCCGATTGCCGGCTCCGACGGCGCCTGCGTGGCCGAGGCCGCGGTCGCGACGGCGGCTTGCAGCACACCGGGCTTGTTGCGCTGAAGCAGGTAGTAGTCGAGCACGCTGTGCACGATCGGCGCAGCCACGCTCGCCCCCCAGCCGCCGTTTTCGACGATGAGCGCAACGGCGATTTGAGGATGGTCGGCCGGCGCAAACGCGATGAAAAGCGAATGGTCGCGCAAATGCTCGGCCAGCGCGCCGCCATGATATTTCTGGCCCTGCAACGAAAACACCTGCGCCGTCCCCGTCTTGCCGCCGACGAGATAGGGCGCATTGCGAAAAACCTGATAGGCGGTGCCGGACGGATTGCTCGTGACGGCAACCATCGCCCGTTTCACGAGATCGAGATCGGATTGCGTGACGGTGGTGATGCGTCCGCTTTCGTGCGGCACCGTGAGGCGCATCTGATGCGTGATCGGGTTCTCGATTTCCTTGACGAGGTGCGGCCGCATGATGACGCCGTCATTGGCGAGCGTCGCCGTGGCGTGCGCGAGCTGCAGCATCGTGAACGAGTTATAACCCTGGCCGATCCCGAGGCTGATCGTTTCGCCTTCGTACCAGCGCTGCTGTTCGGGCTTGCGATATGCCTTTTTCTTCCAGTCGGTCGAAGGCAGAATGCCGCGCGCCTCGCCCGCGATATCGATGCCCGTGATCTGCCCGAAACCCCAGGGCTTCATGAAATTGGCGATCGCATTGACGCCGAGATCGTGCGCGAGCATGTAGAAGTAGGTGTCGTTCGACACCATGATCGCGCGGTTCATGTCGATCCAGCCCTGCCCCTGGGGCACGTCATTGCGGAACGTGTGGCCCGCGAACGTATAAAAGCCCGGATCGTGGAATCCCCATTCCGGCGTCCGCTTTTTCAGCGCAAGCGCGGCCAGCGCCATGAACGGCTTGTAAGTCGAGCCCGGCGGATAGGCACTGTGAAGCGGCCGATTCAAAAGCGGATGGTCCGGCGAGTTGTTCAGCGCATCCCAGGTCGGCTGATCGATGCCGTCCACGAACGCGTTGGGGTCGAAACTCGGCGCTGACACGAACGCGAGCACGTCACCCGTCGCGGGCTCGATGGCCACGAGCGCCCCGCGCCTTCCCGCGAACGCCTGCTCGGCCACTTGCTGCAGCCCGATGTCGAGCGACAGCACGAGATTGTTGCCCGGCGTCGCCTGCGTGCGCGACAGCGTGCGCACCGGGCGGCCGCCGGCCGTGACTTCCACTTCCTCGAAACCCGTCAGCCCATGCAGCTCCGTCTCGTAGCTTTGCTCGACGCCGATCTTGCCGATGTAGTCGGTGCCCTTGTAATTGTTCGCGTCGAGCCGCGGATCGTAATGATCCGGATCGCTGTCGTTTTGCTCGCTGGCCGCGTCGATGCGCTCCTGATCGCGCTGCGAGATCCGCCCGATATAGCCGATTACGTGTGCCGCCGTCATGCCCAGCGGATATTGACGGAACAGCCGCGCGCGGACATCGACACCGGGAAAACGAAAGCGCTGAGCCGTGAAGCGCGCGACTTCCTCATCGGTGAGGCGGGTGCGGATCGGCAGGCTCTCGAAGTTCTTCGAATCCTCGAGAAGCTTTTTGAAGCGGCGCCGATCGACCGCGTCGATGTTGACGACGGTGGCGAGTTTGTCGATGACGTTTTCGAGCGAATCGTCGAGCTTCGAGGGCGTGATTTCGAGCGTATAAGCCGAGTAGTTGCGCGCGAGTACGACGCCGTTGCGATCGGTGATGACGCCGCGATTCGGCACGATCGGCGCCACCGAGATGCGGTTTTCGTCGGCCTGCAGCGAGTACTTGCTGTAATGCCAGACCTGCAGAAACAGAAAACGGAAGACGAGCAGCCCGAAGCACACGAGCACGAACAGGCCCGCGGCGGCGACGCGCACGCGAAACCGCGAGAGCTGCTGCTGGGTGTTCTTGAATTCGGTCATGCGCGCGAGCTCGGCATGCTCAGATGGGCCGCGTGTCGTCGGGATCGGCCGGACGGCGTTGCGGCATCAACAGCAGCGTGCAGGCAAGCGGCCAGAGCGCCGCTTCCACGAAGCCGTGCACGAGATAGCCCCAGCCCGGGAATGCTGCGCCCATCAAGAGCCGTGTAATGAACGGCACGAGTTGGGCGATGACGAGCAGCGGCGCCACGGCGAACACCTGCAGGCCGCGCGGCATCCACAGTACGCGCCGGTGGATCGTGATCGCCCCGTAGGAAAGCAACGTGTAAGCGAGGGCGTGCTCGCCGAGCAGGCTTGCATCGTGTACATCCATCAGCAAGCCGAGAAAAAACGCGATGCCCATGCCGACCTTGCGCGGCTGATGCACGTTCCAGAACAGGACGACGAGCGCGACGAAGTCCGGCACGCCGATGAGATGGCCCCACGGCATCAGATTCAGCAAGAACGCGGCGGCGAGACTGAACGCGATGAAGTACGGATTGACCGGCAGCAGGATGTATTGCGGACGGTTCATCGCTGCGCTCCCGCCGGCACCGCGGCTCGCGTCGTTGCGCGATCGGCTGGCTTCGCCGCGGGCGGCTGCGAAACCGTCGGTTGCTCGCCCGCTTTCGGCAGGCTGTTCGCTGCGCCCTTTTCCGAGCCGGGGCTTTTTTCCGTGGCCTTCTCGGCTGCCTTGTCTGCCGCTTTCTCGCCTTTTTGCCCTTTATCCGTGGCCTTGCCGGCTTTCTTGCCCTTCCCGTCTTTCGCGCCGGGCTCCGGCTGGGGCTCCGGACGTGGCGGCAGATTGCTCTGGTAATGAAGAACGAGGACGTCGCGCGCACCGCGCACTTTGGCGACAGGCACGCAAATCACGCGCGCGAACGCCGTATCGGCCAGTTTGTCGACGCGCGCTACCTTCGCAACGGGCAATCCGGGCGGATAGACGCCATCGAGCCCGCTTGTCACGAGTTCGTCGCCGGCAACGATATCGGCGCTGATCGGCACGAAGCGCAGCTCCAGCGCGTTGCCCGCGGGAGTGCCATAGACGACGCCACGCAGCCCCGTGCGCACGATCTGCACGGGCACGGCCTGATCCTTGTCGGTGAGCAGCGTCACCTCGGATTGCATCGGGAACACGCGCGTGACCTGTCCGATCATGCCGTCTTCGCTGACGACGGGCGAGCCGTTCTGGATGCCTTGCTGCGAACCACGGCCGATCACGACCTTTTGCGTGAACGGATCGCGCGTGTCGTATTGGATTTCCGCAGGTGTCGTTTGGGTGCCGATTTCGTGGCTCAGATCGAGCAATGCCCGCAGGTGAGCGTTTTGCGCCGCCAGCGAGGCGTTCAGATTGGCTTCGACCGACAGCTGAAGATTTTTCGCGGCGAGCTTCTGGTTGTCGCTGCGCAACGTAACCGTCGACACCGCAAAGCTCGTGGCACCGAGCGCGAGATCGCGCGGGACCAGTGCCGCGCGCTGCAGCGGGTAGAGTCCGACGTCGAGCACGCCACGCACGATTTCGAGCGTTTTGAAACGCGCGTCCGAGATCAGCAGCGCAAGTGCGAGTGCAACGAAGAAAATGAGCCGCGCAAGCGCGGACGGGCCTTGCTTGAACAGAGGCGGCGGACTGTATTCCATGGTCGACGCCGGGGGCGTGATCGTGAGCGGGCGACGGCGCAGTGCTTCAGCGCACCGGGAGACCCGGCGATAGCGTGTGCGCTGCGCCCGCGAAGCTCATCACTCGTACGAGAAGATGCTGCCGAGCTTGTCCATCCGCTCGAGCGCCATGCCCGAGCCGCGGACCACGCAGGTGAGCGGATCTTCGGCCACGAGCACCGGCAGCCCCGTTTCTTCGGCGAGCAGCCGGTCCAGATCGCGCAACAGCGCGCCGCCGCCGGTGAGCATCATGCCGCGCTCGGCGATATCGGCACCGAGTTCCGGCGGGGTTTGCTCGAGCGCGATCTTGACCGAGGAGACGATCTGGTTCAGCGGGTCGGTCAGCGCTTCGAGGATTTCGTTGCTCGAAATCGTGAAGCTGCGCGGAATGCCTTCGGACAGGTTGCGCCCTTTGACTTCCATTTCCTTGACTTCCGAGCCCGGGAACGCGGAGCCGATTTCCTTTTTGATGGCCTCGGCGGTTTGCTCGCCGATGAGCATGCCGTAATTGCGGCGGATATAGTTGACGATGGCTTCGTCGAATTTGTCGCCGCCGACGCGCACCGAGCCTTTATAGACGATGCCGCCGAGCGAGATGACGCCGACTTCGGTGGTGCCGCCGCCGATATCGACGACCATCGAGCCCGTGGCCTCCGATACCGGCAGGCCCGCGCCGATCGCCGCGGCCATCGGTTCTTCGATGAGGTAGACCTGCGAGGCACCGGCACCGTGCGCGGCTTCCTTGATCGCGCGTCGCTCGACCTGGGTCGAGCCGCAGGGCACGCAGATGATGATGCGCGGCGACGGCGAGAACATCCGCGATTCATGCGCCGTCTTGATGAACTGCTTGATCATCTGCTCGGTGACCGTGAAATCGGCGATGACGCCGTCTTTCATCGGCCGGATCGCCTCGATGTTGCCCGGCACCTTGCCGAGCATCTGCTTGGCTTCCCGGCCCACCGCCTGGATGGTTTTCTTGCCGTTCGGACCGCCTTCCTGGCGGATCGATACCACGGAAGGTTCGTCGAGGACGATGCCCTTGCCGCGCATGTAGATGAGGGTGTTGGCGGTGCCGAGATCGATCGCCAGATCGTTCGAGAAGTAGCTGCGCAAAAAGCCGAACATGAAATTCCTGTCTCGCCGGGGAAGAGCCGGGCTTCGCCACCTTGGGCGCTGCCGCGGCAGCGGAAAAAATAAAAGCCTCGGGATCGGGCGTGAACGGTGCGCCGATACCTGCGTACCGCCCACCGCGAGCGCGAAGCTGCGATGAATTCGACCGGAAGGCCGCACGAGGCGAGGCGGCAGCGTGGTTTTCAGCGCCAAAACCCCCTGCGAGGGACGGTCCGGGTTTGGTTCGAACGCGTAATGATACCTTATAATTTCGACCTATTTGTAGTAAACGGACGGTCCTTTTTGCCGTTCCCGGCCCGCTGTTCCGGGGTCTGAAGCGGCACTTCAACAGTTTCGCGCGGCACCGTTTCGGGCGCCGCGCGAGGCCCCTTTTTCTCCGGTGAGACGCATGGCCTTGACCCTGACCGATGTGAAACGCATCGCCCATCTCGCGCGGCTCGAGCTGCCCGAGGCGGACGCCGAGCCGACGCTCGCCCAGCTCAACGAATTTTTCGGCCTCGTCGAGCAGATGCAGGCGGTCGACACGGCCGGCATCGCCCCGCTCGCGCATCCGATCGAGCAGATCGAGGATGTCGCGTTGCGGCTCCGGGACGATGCCGTCACGGAAACAGTCGAACGCGAAGCCAACCAGCAGTGCGCGCCGGCCGTCCAGGACGGCCTTTACCTCGTACCGAAGGTGATCGAGTAACCGAATCGTCTTCAAGACAGGAACGAACCAGACATGCACGCCAACAGTTTGACCGAGCTCTCCCGCGCGCTCGCGACGCGGCAGATCTCGGCCGTCGAGCTCGCGCAGCTCTTTCTCGAGCGGATCGAATCCGCGCGCGAATTGAACGCCTTCATCGAAGTCGCGCCCGAGCGTACGCTCCAGGCCGCGCGCGCGGCCGACGCCCGTATCGCCGCGGGCGACGCCGGCCCGCTCACCGGGGTGCCGGTGGCCCACAAGGACGTGTTCGTGACGCGCGGCTGGCACTCCACGGCCGGCTCCAAAATGCTCGCCGGCTACGAGAGCCCGTTCGATGCGACCGTCGTCGAGCGGCTCGCGCGAGCCGGCATGGTGACGCTCGGCAAGACCAACATGGACGAGTTCGCGATGGGCTCGTCGAACGAGAACTCCGCCTTCGGGCCGGTGCGTAATCCATGGGATACGCGAGCCGTACCGGGGGGCTCGTCGGGCGGCTCGGCCGCGGCCGTCGCCGCCCGGCTCGCGCCCGCCGCGACCGCCACCGATACGGGAGGCTCGATCCGTCAACCTGCGTCGTTTTCAGGCGTGACGGGCATCAAGCCCACCTACGGCCGCGTATCGCGTTACGGCATGATCGCGTTCGCGTCGTCGCTGGACCAGGGTGGGCCCATGGCGCAGAGCGCCGCGGATTGTGCGCTGCTGCTCAATGCGATGGCCGGTTTCGATGAACGCGATTCCACGAGCCTTGCGAGAGAGGACGAGGATTTCGGGCGTTATCTCGACAAGCCCTGGGATGCCTCGGGCAGCGCGGACAAACCGCTTGCCGGCCTGCGCATCGGCTTGCCGAACGAGTATTTCGGCGCCGGTCTGGCCGATGACGTCCGCGAGGCCGTCGACGCCGCGCTCAAGGAGTACGAGGCGCTCGGCGCGACGCTCGTGCCGGTTTCGCTGCCGAAGACCGAGCTGTCGATTCCGGTCTACTACGTGATCGCGCCGGCCGAGGCATCGTCGAACCTGTCGCGTTTCGACGGCGTGCGCTACGGTCACCGCGCGGCTCAGTACCGCGACCTGCTCGACATGTACAAGAAGTCGCGCGCCGAAGGGTTCGGCCCGGAGGTCAAGCGCCGTATTCTCGTCGGGACGTACGTGCTCTCGCACGGGTACTACGATGCCTACTACCTGCAGGCACAGAAGATTCGCCGCATCATCGCACAGGATTTCCAGGAAGCCTTCCACCACTGCGATGTCATCATGGGGCCTGTCGCGCCAACGGTCGCATGGGATATCGGCGCAAAAGGCGACGACCCCGTGCAGATGTATCTGGCGGATGTCTACACGCTCTCGGTGAGCCTGGCCGGCCTGCCCGGCATGAGCGTGCCTTGCGGTTTCGGCGCCGGCGCGGGCGCAAAGCGCCCGGTGGGCTTGCAGATCATCGGCAATTACTTCAACGAGGCCCGTATGTTGCAGATCGCTCACGCGTATCAGCGCGCGACGGACTGGCAGCAACAAGCGCCGGAGGCATGACCATGCAGTGGGAAGTCGTAATCGGCATCGAGACGCACGCGCAGCTCTCGACAGCCTCGAAGATCTTTTCGGGCGCCTCTACGCGCTTCGGCGCGGAGCCCAACACGCAGGCATGCGCCGTCGATCTGGCGCTGCCCGGCGTGTTGCCGGTCATGAACAAGGGAGCGGTCGAGCGGGCGATTCGTCTGGGACTCGCCGTCGGCGCGACGGTCGCGCCGCGCAGCATTTTTGCGCGCAAGAACTACTTCTACCCCGATCTGCCCAAGGGCTACCAGATCAGCCAGTACGAAATCCCCGTCGTGCAGGGTGGCGCGATCACGATCCAGGTTCCGGCCAACGAGAAGACGGGCACCGCCGCATATGAAAAGACGATCCATTTGACGCGCGCTCACCTCGAGGAAGATGCCGGCAAATCGTTGCACGAGGATTTCGCCGGCATGACGGGTATCGATCTGAACCGTGCCGGCACGCCGCTGCTCGAGATCGTGACGGAGCCCGACATGCGCAGCGCGGCGGAGGCCGTCGCTTACGCGAAGTCGCTCCACGCGCTCGTCGTCTGGCTGGGCATTTGCGACGGCAACATGCAGGAAGGCTCGTTCCGCTGCGACGCCAACGTTTCTGTGCGCCCCGTAGGCCAAGAGCAATTCGGTACCCGCGCCGAGATCAAGAATCTCAATTCGTTCCGTTTTCTCGAAGAGGCGATTCAATACGAGGTGCGCCGGCAGATCGAGCTGATCGAGGACGGCGGCACCGTGGTTCAGGAAACGCGTCTTTACGATCCGGACAAGCGCGAGACGCGCTCGATGCGCAGCAAGGAAGACGCGCACGACTATCGCTATTTCCCCGACCCGGACCTGATGCCGCTCGTGATCGATGCGGGATGGATCGAGCGCGTGAAGCTCGAGATGCCCGAATTGCCGGCCGCGATGCAGGAACGGTTCGTGCAGCAATACGGGTTGACGCCCTACGATGCAGCGGTGCTGACATCGAGCAAGGCAATGGCGGCCTACTTCGAGGCTGTCGTGGCGAAGCTCGGCGCCTCGCAGGCGAAAACGGCCGCGAACTGGCTGATGGGCGAGGTCTCGTCGCAACTGAATCGCGATGGTCTCGAGATCGGCGCGTGCCCGGTGTCCGCGGCGCAGTTGGCGCTCGTGCTGCAACGGATCGCCGACGGCACCATATCGAACAAGATCGCCAAGGAGATCTTCCTCGCGATTTGGGACGAGAAGGCGACCGACGACGCTGCGGCGGATCGCATCATCGAAGCCAAGGGCCTGAAGCAGATCTCCGATACGGGCGCACTCGAAGCGATCATCGATGACGTGCTGGCGGCCAATCCGAAATCGGTCGAGGAGTACCGGGCCGGCAAGGAAAAGGCGTTCAACGCGCTGATTGGGCAGGCGATGAAGGCTACGAAAGGAAAGGCCAATCCGCAGCAGGTCAACGAGCTACTGAAGAAGAAGCTCTCATGATGCGGCACGGCAGCGGCTTCGAAAGGCGTGAATGAAGTCATGGTAAAACGAGCGCATTTGGACGACTTCCGAGTCCCGTTCTTCGACAGCGGCAACAAGAGCGACGCCTTCGATCTGACAGACTTCGATCCGGCCGACAAGCCGTTCTCGGCCCGCACGAAGCAGGCCGATCGCGAGCGGCTGGCGGCGCTCGCCGTCCAACTCGACGAAATGCAGGAGCGCTTGCACGCGCAACGCCGCGAGCGTGTCCTGCTGATCTTGCAGGGCATGGATACGAGCGGCAAGGACGGCACGATTCGCGCGGTATTTCACGAGGTCGACCCGCTGGGCCTGCGCATCGTGCAGTTCCGCGCGCCGACACTCGACGAAGCCGCACATGACTTTCTTTGGCGCGTGCATGTCCACGCGCCCGCGGCGGGCGAGCTGACGATTTTCAATCGGAGCCATTACGAGGATCTGCTCGTCCCGCGTGTGCAGGGACAACTGAACGACGAGGCATTCACAGCCCGTGCGTGCCATATCCGTCATTTCGAAGCGCTCCTTGCGGATTCCGGGACGGCGATTCTCAAGTGTTTCCTGCACATCTCGAAGGAAGAGCAGCGCGGCCGTCTGCAGGCGCGCATCGACGACCCGACCAAACATTGGAAATTCGATCTGTCGGATCTGGATGCGCGCAAGCAATGGGATGACTACCAGAAGGCTTACCGCGATACGTTGGCGGCCACATCGACCGACTACGCCCCTTGGTACGTGGTGCCGGCGGACTCGAAATCGCATCGGAACGTGATGGTGGCGGCATTGCTGCTGCGCGTATTCGAAAGTCTTTCGCTCGAGTATCCGCCCGCCAAGGCTTCCCTGACCGGCGTGACCGTCGTGTGACGCCTGTGTCGGTATCGGGGGCGGCCGCAGTCGAATCGACGAACAACGAACAACGAAAGGAAACGAGCATGCTGCGCGTGATTACCGCCAACCTCAACGGCATTCGGTCTGCCGCGAAAAAAGGCTTCTTCGAATGGTTCGGCGAACAGGAGGCCGATGTTCTCTGCGTGCAGGAAGTCAAATGTTCGCAGGAGGACATGACGCCCGAGTTCCTTGCGCCGCACGATTTCACGGGCTATTTCCAGCACGCCGTCAAAAAGGGCTATAGCGGCGCGGGCCTTTACACGCGGCGCCAGCCCGACGATGTCATCATCGGGTTCGGCAGCGCGGAATTCGATCCGGAAGGTCGTTATGTCGAAGCGCGTTTCGGCGAACTGTCGATCGTTTCGGTGTATGTGCCGTCCGGTTCGAGCGGCGAGGAGCGCCAGCAGGCCAAGTACCGCTTCATGGACGAATTCATGCCGCATCTGGCCAAGCTGCGCGAATCGCGCGAGGTCATTCTCTGCGGGGACGTCAATATCGTCCACAAGGAAATCGACATCAAGAACTGGAAGAGCAACCAAAAGAACTCCGGTTGCCTGCCCGAGGAGCGAGCATGGCTCACGAGGCTTTTCGACGAAGTCGGCTATGTCGATGTCTTTCGCACGCTCGATCCGCGCCCCGAGCAGTACACGTGGTGGAGCAACCGGGGCCAAGCCTACGCCAAGAACGTCGGGTGGCGGATCGATTATCAGATCGCGACACCCGGTATTGCCGAGAAGGCCAAACGGACCTCCATTTTCCGCGACATCAAGTTCAGCGATCACGCGCCGCTGACCGTCGATTACGATCACTGGGGCTGATCGCGGCGTCTGGGGGCTCGCAGAGATCAACGATTGCGCGTAGGCCGCGCCTTCGGCGATTTGACGCCGGGATAGTCGGGCAGCCGATCGGGTTCGACGCCGCGCGCTTTCGCGTACTGCGCGAGCATGTCGGGCAGGCGCTTGATGATATCGAGCCTGCGCGCTTCGCTGTAAGGGTGGATATGAATGAAGCCGGTGCCACGGTCGCCGCGTGTCGCGTCGGCCAGCTTGTCCCAAAGCGGCACCGCCGCGCGGGGATCGAAGCCGGCGCGCGCCGCGATATCGGCGCCGATCACGTCGGCCTCCGTTTCGTCGGTCGCATCGTAGCGCATGGCCAGAATCGGGCTGCCAAGGCCCGGCGCCTGGGGCTGTGAGCCGTCGAACTCGGTCACGCCGAACAACTGCGGCAGCGGATCGGTACCGAACGGTGCCGCCTGTTGAGCGCTGAGCCGGTCGCGCACCTGCTCACGCAGCGCATGGGCGATCATGTGGCCGAACAGCACACCGAGTTCGTCGTCCTTGAGGCGCAGGCGATCGAGCAGGCCGCTATAGACGACGAGCTTGCCGCCCGGCAGGCAAAACATGCCGATCTCGCGCGAGCGTACGACGTTGACTTCCCATCGCCAATCCTTGATGCGCTCGCTCCATTTATCGCCGTAAGGCGCCACGCGCATAAGGATCGAGTGCACGCGCTCGACGCGCGGGTCGCTCGCCGGCAGCAGGCGGCCCTCGCCGCGAGCCCGCTCGATCAACTGCGTGTACTCGACGGCCGACTGTGCTTCGAGGAGCGGCGACGGAATGAGGCTGCGGAACGTCGGGCCGCTGCCGAAATGCACGGTCGCATTAGGCGCGAGTGCGCTCGATGCCGGGGCGGGTGCCGAGGCCGGAATCGCCGCCGAACTGGTGCCGGCACTGGCGGCCAGCAACGGCTGTGCCGCCAGCAACACGAGGGCAGCCGATGCCAGCGCGGGTATTCGCACGAGGGGCCGCACCGTGCGATGGCGGGAACGGCACGAGGTGGCCCCTCGCTTCATGCGCGCGAACTCCATGGGGCAACTTTCGGCAATAGCAGCATGCCGGGTACCGCAAGCAAGGCACAGAGAAAGAAATAGTCGAACCAGCCGATTTCCGTAACGATGTAACCGCTCGCCGCCGAGGCAAGCGTTCGCGGAACGGAAGCGAGGCTCGTGAACAGCGCGAACTGTGTCGCGGTGTAGCGCGGATCGGTGGTGCTGGCGATATAGGCTGTGAAGGCTGCCAGCGTCAAACCCGTGGCAAATGTTTCGAAGCCGTAGATGAGTGCGAGTGCCGCGGGCGACGGTCCGATCTTGGCCAGCCAGGCGAAACCCAGCGTGGAGACGATCTGCACCACGCCGAACACCCAAAGCCCACGGGCGATGCCGACTTTCACGAGCCAGGCGCCACCGATGATGCCGCCGGCGAGGCTTGCCCAGAACGCCGTCGTTTTGGCGATCACCCCGATCGCGGTCTTGTCGAAGCCGATGTCGAGAAAGAACGAGGTGGACAGCGTGGTCGCCATCACATCCCCGAGCTTGTAGAGGAAGATGAACGCGAGGATCAAAAGTGCTGCGCTCCAGCCGTCGCGCGAAATGAACTCGGTGAACGGCTCCACGATAGCGGCGCGCAGGTTTTTCGGCGGCTGACCGCTGACCTGCGGCTCCCTCACCACGAGCGTCAGGACGATACCGGGCAGCATGAATGCGGCGGTGGCAGCGAACACGACGGTCCACGGCAGGTGATCGGAAAGGATCAGCGAAAGCGAGCCCGGAATGAGCGCCGCGACCTTGTAGGCGTTCACATGTATCGCGTTGCCCAGCCCCTGCTCGGTATCGGCGAGCAACTCGCGGCGATAGGCATCGATGACGATGTCCTGGCTCGCACCGAAAAATGCGACGAGCGCCGTCAGTGCCGCGACTGTCCAGATCTCCTCGCGCGGCGACACGAACCCGAGCGCCGCGATCGCGCCCGCGACGAGCAACTGCGTGGCGAGCATCCAGCCACGACGGCGCCCCGGACGCCAGCCCGGCAGCCGTGGGACGTACCGGTCCATCAACGGCGCCCAGACGAACTTCCAGGTATAGGGGAACTGGATCAGTGCGAACAGGCCGATTTCCTTGAGATTGACGCCTTCGGAACGCAGCCAGGCTTGCACGAGATAGACGAGCGTAAAAAGCGGCAATCCCGACGTGAAGCCGAGAAAGACGCAGATCAGCATGTGCCGGTTCAGGAATGCCCGCCAGCCGGGATGGTCCTCGTGAGCGCCCAGCGGGGCGTGCTCGTGCGGCGGGTTCGGAATATCTCGTTTGATAGGCGGCCTCTTGGGATGGTGCTGCGTCAGCCCGGGGACGGAACACCCGGCGCGGCGCGCTTCACGCGATAGACCGCAAGACTACCACGCCAGTTTCGGCCCCAGCGCACCGTCCGGCCTTCATGCAGGACGACGCGATCGAGGATCTCGATCCCGACTTCGGGGGCGAGCGCTTCGAAATCCTCGATCGTCAGTACGCGAACGTTGGGCGTGTTGTGCCATTGATAAGGCAGCGAACGCGAAACGGGCATGCGTCCGCGCAGCACCGAGAGGCGGTGCGGCCAGTAACCGAAATTCGGAAAGGAGACGATGCATTCCTTGCCGACGCGAACCGTTTCGCGCAGGATCGCGGCCGTTTGATGGATCGTCTGCAGCGTTTGCGAGAGGATTGCGAAGTCGAAGCTGTCGTCTTCGAAGAGTCGCAGGCCATCTTCGAGATTCTGCTGAATGACGTTCACGCCGTGTTTGACGCATGCGAGCACGCCCGCGTCGTTGATCTCGATGCCGTAGCCGCGCACCTCGAGCTCCTCGGTGAGCAGTGCGAGCAGCGTGCCGTCCGCGCAGCCTAGGTCGAGCACGGTCGAGCGGGGCTCGACCCAGCGCGCGATGGCGCGAAAATCGGCGCGTGTGGCGAGCGAATCGATAGCGGACTGGTTCATGCGCCGACCTCCTCGGCAATGCGCGCGTAATAGGCGCGTAGCAGATTGTGATAGCGCGCGTCGTCGAGCAGAAACGCGTCGTGACCATGCGGCGCATCGATTTCCGCGTAAGTGACTTGCCGCTTGTGATCGAGCAGCGCCTTGACGATCTCGCGCGAGCGCGCCGGCGCGAAGCGCCAGTCGGTGGTGAAGCTGACGACGAGGTATTTCGCGCGCGTCGCGGCGAGCGCGGCCGTCAGATCGCCGCCGAAAGCGCGGGCGGGATCGAAATAATCGAGCGCGCGCGTAATGAGCAAGTAGGTGTTCGCATCGAAGTAATCGGCGAACTTGTCGCCCTGATAGCGCAGATACGACTCCACTTCGAATTCGACATCGAAGTTGAAGTTGTAGGCGGCGCCCGCGGCTCCGTTCTCGGCGTTCTCCCGCCGCAGCGCACGGCCGAACTTCGTCGCCATGTCGTCATCGGACAGGTAGGTGATATGCCCGATCATGCGGGCGACCCGCAGGCCTCGCCTCGGTTTGACGCCGTGAGCGTAGTAGTCGCCGCCGTGAAAATCCGGATCGGACAGGATCGCCGAGCGCGCCACTTCGTTGAACGCGATGTTCTGTGCCGAAAGCTTCGGCGTCGAAGCGATGTCTATGCAGTGCGCGACGCGCTCCGGGTACATCGTGCTCCAGGCGAGTGCCTGCATGCCGCCGAGGCTGCCGCCCATGACGGCGGCGAAACGCTCGATGCCGAACGCATCGGCCACGCGCGCCTGCGCGTTGACCCAGTCCTCGACGGTCACGACGGGAAAACTCGCGCCGTACGGGCGTCCGGTCGCCGGATCGATGCTCATCGGCCCCGTCGAGCCGAAGCACGAGCCCAGGTTGTTCACGCCGATGACGAAGAACCGGTTCGTATCGAGCGGCTTGCCGGGGCCGACGAGGTTGTCCCACCAGCCGATGTTCTTGGGTTGATCCGCATAGAAGCCTGCGACGTGATGCGAGGCATTGAGCGCATGGCAGACTAGCACCGCGTTCGAGCGCGCGGCGTTGAGCGTGCCATACGTTTCGACCATGAGATCGTAGCCTGCGAGCGTGCTGCCGTTTTGCAGCGCGAGCGGCTCATTGAACTGCATACGTTGTGGCGTGACGATACCGATCGATTCCATTCATTCCGCCTCATGACAGGGCGGCTAAATGGTGTCGGCGATGCGCGGGGCAAGGCGGGCGCGGCTGACGACCTCTTTAGCCGCATTTATAGTGAATCCCATTTCGAGGGATTCGCGCGCCCGCAATCGAGTCGACAAATCGGCGCGCAGCTTGAGCTCGAACCCTCGAGCCACCCGACACGGTACCCCGTGACCGGGGCCGCATTCAGCAAGCAGACGGCAAAGAATAGCGGAAATCGAGTGCTTGCGCTATTGGAGAATCAGCCGCAGTTCGGCTTCGGCGTGCTCGGCCGGCGCGCGCGCAAAGCCGCTTCGCGCATAGCGGTGCCAGCGGCCGAGTACGTAGCTGACGAGCAGACTGGCCCTGAGCGCGGGGTCGTAATCGGCCGGCAGCGGTGCGGCCGCGTCGTGCGCGCCCTGGTTCGCCTCCATGAGCGCGACGCGCAGGCACTGCTTCACGGAGGTCTCCACGCGTTCGAGCATCTGCGTGACGCGCGCGCTCAGGCGTTCGTGCTCGCCGACGAGCGCCTCGCCCGTCAGCACCCGTGTCATCCCGGGATTTTTGGCCGCGAAGTTCAGCAGCATGACGCCGATTGCGCGCGCCTGCAGGACGCCGTTCGGCTCCTTGGCCGCGATCTGGTTGATGAGCCCAAAAAAGGTGCTTTCGATGAACTCGATCAGCGCTTCGAACATTTGGGCCTTGCTCGCGAACTGCCGATAAAGCGCCGCCTCGGAGACGCCGAGCCGGGCGGCGAGCGCCGCCGTCGTGATTTTCTCGCCTTTCGGGGCTTCGAGCATCGTGGCGAGCGTCTGCAGGATATGCACGCGCCGCTCGCCCGGTTTCATGCGCGGCGCTTTGCCGGTCCCCGCGGGGTTCGCTACACCTTCGGCCTCGCCATCGAGGATCGCTGCTTGCCGTTCAGTCGAGCGCATGGGAGCTCCGCGAGATGACCCGTCGGAGCGATTTTAGCGAACGAATGCGGCTATCGATATAGTGGGGGCGTCCGGCACCCGGCATTCGTGCCGCGCGGCGCTCGCCGCGTCCGTCGCGTTCGCCGCGCACCGGTGCGACGAGGTGCCCGACGATCCATACGGTGCCGATGCCGAGGCGCCGGTAGCGCTTCAAATGGGAGCGCGTATCTTCCACGAGCACGGCTTCGGCGAGCCGCACGCGCGCGGCTCGCAACACGTGGCGCAGCATCGCGAGATCGGGTTTCGCGTGCCACTGACCGCGCCGGCGCATATGTTCGATCGCGATGATTCGCTCGAACAGGCGCTCGATGCCGAGTTCGTTGAGCACGGCCCGCGCGTAGCCCTCCGGCGCGTTGGTCAGCACGATCTTGCGGCCCGGCAGCGCGTCGATCAGGCGCGCCAACCCCCGCTCGGCGCGCAGCATCTGGCGCAGCTCGGGCATCGCGTGCGCCACGCGCAGGAATTCGTGCGGATCGATCGGATGATGTCGCGCCAGGCCGAGCAGCGTTGCACCGTAGCGCCGCACATAGGCGAGCCGTAATTCATCGGCTTCAGCGCGCCCGATGCCGAGCGCGTCGATGATGTAGCGCGTCATCCCCTCGTTGATCGCCGGAAAGATCGCGTGCGATGCGCTGTGGAGCGTGTTATCGAGATCGAACAGCCAGACGGGGCCGCCGCCGCGATGTGCGGGACGGCGCCGGCGGGAAACGGGAATTGGCATGACGTGTGAGGGCAAGCGGCGGCGCGGCGCGCAGGGCCGCAGACAGCCGCGCCGCGCTCGTGGCCTCAGTGAGAGCGGATCATCGTGCCGAACGGCTGCTCGGTCAGAATTTCGAGCAGCACCGAGTGCTCGATCCGGCCGTCGATGATGTGTACCGAGCGCACACCGCTCTTAGCGGCGTCGAGCGCCGAGGCGATCTTCGGCAGCATGCCGCCCGAGATCGTGCCGTCGGCGAACAGCGCGTCGATCTCGCGTGCCGAAAGATCGGTCAGCAGATTGCCGGCCTTGTCCATGACGCCGGGGATGTTCGTCATCATGACGAGCTTTTCGGCATTGAGCACGACGGCCAGCTTGCCGGCCACGAGGTCCGCGTTGATGTTGTACGACAGGCCGTCCTCGCCGAAGCCGATCGGCGAAATGACGGGAATGAACGCATCGTCCTGCAGCGCCTTCACGACAGCCGGATTGATCGCCTCCACCTCGCCCACCTGGCCGATATCGACGTACTGCCCGGGGTTGTCCCGATCCGGCATCATCAGCTTGCGCGCATGGATGAGGCCGCCGTCCTTGCCTGTCAGACCTACGGCCTGGCCGCCGAAGTGATTGATGAGCGTGACGATGTCCTGCTGGACTTCACCGCCCAGCACCCATTCGACGACTTCCATCGTTTCTTCGTCGGTCACCCGCATGCCCTGGATGAACGTGCCTTGCTTGCCGATCTTCTTGAGCGCCTGATCGATCTGGGGGCCGCCGCCGT
This sequence comes from Paraburkholderia sp. NMBU_R16, assembly GCF_013282575.1. GTDB lineage: Bacteria > Pseudomonadota > Gammaproteobacteria > Burkholderiales > Burkholderiaceae > Trinickia. The sequence goes on along the minus strand of NZ_JAAAYE010000007.1, from coordinate 100,577 downwards.
GCACGATGACGGGATTGATGCCAACAAGTTTGAGCAAGATCACATCGCGTGCGAATCCTTGCTTTAACCTCTCTTCCGTCATCGCATTGCCGCCGTATTTGATGACGACGGTCTTGCCGTGGTACTGACGGATATAAGGCAGGGCCTCGGCCAGAATTTCGGCTTTCAGCGTAGGCGCGATCTGGGCGAGGTCGTGAGGCTCGGACATGGCGGCAAGCTCGGCAGGCAACAGGGGTTCGAACGAGTGAGAGAGGCGAAAACAGGCCGAATTGTACAGGACTGGTGCTATGTTCCGCGGTTTTTGGTCGCAGGGCCGACGGCCGCATGCGGCTTGGCGCGAGGGCACGCATGCGCCGTGCCGGGAACGCTGGCATGATGCACTTGTCGTCCATGTTTCGGTTTTTTGCGGGCAATCGTCATGAGCCGTTCGCAGCGAAAATCGCCCGAGTGCGCGGCGGCACGCCCTGCCCGGTGCTCTCGGTGCGGCACGCCGTTCGATTGCGGCCGCGATGCGAAGCCCTTCGAGTGCTGGTGTGCTTCGCTGCCGCCGGTGGCGGCCGAGCGGCTCGTACCGGGGTGTGGTTGCCTGTGCCCGCGGTGTCTCGCCGAAGCGAGCGCGCCGCGCTGCCCGCCCTCGCCTCCGTTTCCCGATTGAGTCTCTCGATGCACCGAATCACCAATACCGGCCGCGTGAACCTGGGCCATCTGTTCTGGCTCCGCTCGCTGGCCATCATCGGTCAGCTTGCGACGATTGCCGTCGTCGAGCAGTTCTTCGGCGTCCATCTGCCGCTGCCGGCGATGCTCGCGATCATCGGGCTCGAGGTGCTTTTCAATGCGTTGACCTGGGTTCGCGTCGCCAGCGCGCGGCCGGAAACCGATCTCGAGTTGCTGGGCCAGCTTTGGGTGGATCTCGCGGCGCTTTCGGGACTGCTCTTTCTGTCGGGCGGCACGACGAATCCATTCGTTTCGCTTTATCTGCCCTCGCTTGCGATCGCCGCCGCCGTGCTGCCCTGGCGGCACATGATCTGGCTGGCCATTTTTGCGATGTGTTGCTATGTCGCGCTCGGCTTCGATTCGGTGCCGCTCAATATGGACAACCCGGCCAATCTGTTCGATTACTACCGCGCCGGCATGTGGGTCAACTTCATGGTGAGCGTCGGGCTCATCGCCTGGTTCGTCGCACGTATGTCGAATGCGCTGCGCCAGCGTGACGCCGCGCTCGGCGAGGCGCAGCAGCGACTCTTGCGCGACGAGCGTGCCGTGGCACTCGGCGTGCAGGCCGCAACCGTCGCGCACGAGATGGGCACGCCGCTTTCGACGATCGCCATGCTGACCGAGGAGCTGCGTGCGTCGGCCCAGCACGACAAGGGACTCTCGCCGTATGCGCCGGATCTCGATCTGCTCGAGCAGCAGATGACGCTTTGCACGTCGGCGCTCGCGCGGCTGCGCAGCCGAGCCTCCGAATCGTCGCATCGCGAAAATCTCGAGCAATGGTTGGGCGGTTTTTCGGAGCAATGGCGGCTGCGCCATCCCCACGTGAAATTCGAGCGGCTCGGCGCACCGTGCGCCGATGCGTGTGTCGACGATACGACGGCCGTCGGGCAGATTCTCACGATTCTTCTCGATAACGCGGCGCGCGTAAGTCGCGACAGCGTGACGCTCGCGGCGCTGGTGTCAGCGGGCGTCATCGAATTCGAAGTGCGCGACTGCGGGCCCGGCATCGCGCCCGCGCTGCGTGCGCAACTCGGCGCGACGCCGGTCGATAGCGCCCAAGGCGGTCATGGCGTCGGGCTTTATCTCGCGTTTTCGGCGGCCGCGCGCCTGGGCGGCTCGATCGAGCTTGCCGATGGCGTGCCGCGAGGCACGCGCGCGATTCTGCGTGTGCCCGCCGCCTCTTCTTCATCCGATTCCAGGGAGACCCTACGATGAGCGACACCCCTTTTCTCGTCATCGACGATGACGAAGTATTCTCGGGCATTCTCGCGCGCGGCTTGACCCGCCGCGGCTACGAGGTTCATCAGGCGCACAACGCGCAGGAGGCGATCCAGCTTGCCAATGCGCACAAATTCGATCTGATCACGGTCGATCTGCACCTGGGCGGCGATTCCGGCTTGAACCTCGTCGCGCCGCTGCGCGAGCTTCAGCCCGATGCGCGGATGCTGGTGCTGACCGGCTATGCAAGCATCGCGACGGCTGTGCAAGCGGTCAAGGATGGGGCCGACAATTACCTCGCTAAGCCGGCCAATATCGAGTCGATCTTGAGCGCACTGAAGGAAGAAGCGAGCGTCGAGCAGGCGGAGGCGGCACTCGAAAGCCCGGCGCTGCTTTCGGTGGCGCGGCTCGAATGGGAGCATATTCAGCGTGCGTTGGCCGAGAACGGCGGCAACATTTCGGCCACGGCGAGGGCGCTCAATATGCATCGGCGGACGCTGCAAAGGAAGCTGGCGAAGCGGCCGGTGAAGCAGTAGGACGAGGTGCGCACGCAGGTCGCGTCCGAGCCACCCGAATCCTGGGCGACCGCAGATGACCGCGCTCGAAAGCGGCCTTGAATGCTTGGGAGCACTCGCCCGGGTAACGTACAACGTCCGGCGCACCAGCACTCCACGGGGAAAAGCGTGAACGGCACAGCTGCCGCGGCGGGCTGTGCCCGGGCGTCGACCCGCTCGTCGACGCCCGGTCCGGCGCAGCCGTTGTTGAATGAACGGCTGCGCTACAGGATGACAGACGCCTGCTATTGGGGGATGGGAAGCGCGAAGTCGTTCAACTGCCCGCTTTCGACGAGACGCTGGATCAACCCTTGCCGCGGTGCGCTGCGATCCCACGACGCATGGGTGTTCTCCCCGATGATCTGCTGCAACATCCCGCGATTACCGGTACGAACGGCGCCCCAATCCGGTACGGAGCCCGCGGTGGCCACTACGCCTTGCTCCGTTGCCGCCTCGCCTGACGTTGCACCGTTCGGATCGCCCGTCTTCACGAACTGCTCGATATAACGCGAGAACACGCGTGCAACGTCGTAGTCAGCCGCCGTCCATGCATACTGCCGCAAGTGTTCCAGGTTGCCGAGCGAGTAGGCCACCTGCGCGTTATGCGCCGCCCCCGGAGCGGGTAGGTCCGGCTGAGCAGGCTCGGGCGACGCTTTCAGCTCCGCTGGCAGAGGTTGGGTATAGCGGTAATAGAAGACTGGCGACTGGCCCGTCTGCCGGTGATGATCCATCCACCGCCACGTACTGTGGTTGACGAACAGATCCCCTGCCAGTGCAGCCGCCGCATGCTTGACCTCTTCCGTATCGTTGCCGGGGTAATGCGCGAGGACTTCTTCCGCGTGATCCTTGAAGTGCGTTTGAATCGCTCCCCGCCAAGCCTCCGGTGTCGGGGCGGCCTTGCCGAGCAGCGCCGTGAAAGGCTGTTCCTGCGCGTTCGATCCCACGAGCAGCGGCACCTGCGCTTGCCCGCCGCTGGCGAATACCTGCTCGGGCGACGCAGGCAGGAAGTGGCCATCGACATGCGGCCAGAAAATCGCCGAGCCCGGCGCGAACTTGAGCTGCGTGGATGCCGTCAGCAGTGTGCGTGCCGGCAACGAGCGCAGCTGCTGCAGCGACGTTGCGCCGACGCGCGTCGAGAACTGCGTCGCCGCCGCCACTGCCTGCTCGCGCGCCCACAGGCGGTTCGGCGCGAATGCGCCGCCGCTTTCGCCGATGGCCCGGGCAAAGAGCCCGCGCGAGAGCGGCGAGACCATGTGAGCGCTGACTGCGACCGAGCCGGCCGAATTGCCGGCGATCGTCACTTTCGACGGATCGCCGCCGAACTGCGCGATATTGTCCCGTACCCAGCGCAGTGCGGCGACTTGATCGAGGAGACCGTAGTTGCCGGTCGCACCGTTCGAGGATTCCGTTGCCGCATCGGGCGATGCCAGGAATCCGAATGCACCGAGCCGGTAGTTGACCGTCACCGCGATGACGCCGCGCGAAGCCATGGTCGTGCCGTCATAACGAGGCTCCGAGCCATCCCCCGAGACGAATCCACCGCCGTGAAAATAGACGAGTACGGGCAGTTTGGCGTCCGGATTGCTCGCCGGCGTCCAGACGTTCAGGTAGAGGCAATCTTCGCTCATCTCCTTCGAGCGGAAATCCGGCTTGGCGGCGCCGGTGACAGGCGCCTGCATGCAACGAGGCCCGAACTGCCGGGCTTTCAATGCGCCAGCCCAGCGCGCGACGGGCTGCGGTTCGCGAAAGCGGAACTCGCCGACGGGCGGTGCCGCATACGGAATTCCGCGGAATACGCGGATGTCTTTATGCTGGCCGCGCATCTTGATGCCTTCGACGACGCCGTCGGCCAGGCGAACTTCGGGAGCTAGTGGCGCGCGCGCGGCATGAGCGCCGGGAGTCATGCACAAGAGAGAACCGCTGGCGGCGAGCGCCGCAACAACGGCACGATGGGTGACACGATCGAACGAAACTCTCACAGTCTTGCCTCCTTTTGTGGTTGAACTGTGGGTCTACGGCCCCACCGTTCGGGTGGGAGGCTCGATCATTGATGTCGAAATAATCGGGGCTCGTCTCGATTTTTCGAATCAGACGGAATAACGGTGCTCACCGAGCGGCGTGCGATCGGTCATAGCCAGCAGCGGATTCAGTCGCTGCATTGCTCGGATTTTGGTCCCGCGGGGCTTGGCGGCTTGCCGAGGATGGCAGAATCGCAAGGGGTGTAGCAACACTGCCACGTTGATTGACAGTTCAATGGGAGGGCGCTGGTGACCATTACCGTTTTGTCCAGCCACGAGTTCGAGCCCGGAGGCGAAGACGTCGAGTTCGAACCGCCACGCGCCGACATCGAGGCGGGACGACCCTCGCGGCCATCCCGCCGTCCAGCTCAAAGGACGTAGCGCGACAGATCTTCGCTTTGCGCTATATCGCCCAGCGCTTTATCGACGTACGCAGCATCGATGCGCACCTTCTTGCCGGTGTGATTGCCGGCCGAGAACGACACGTCCTCGAGCAGCTTTTCGATGACCGTGTAAAGCCGCCGGGCGCCGATGTTCTCCGTGCGTTCGTTCACGGAATACGCGATCTCCGCCATGCGCCGAATGCCGTCCTCGCCGAACTCGAGCTCGACTTCTTCGGTTGCAAGCAGCGCTTGATACTGCTTCACGAGACTCGCATCGGTCGCCACGAGAATCGATTCGAAATCCTCGACCGACAGCGAGTCGAGCTCGACGCGAATCGGAAAACGGCCCTGCAATTCGGGAATGAGGTCGCTCGGCTTCGACAGATGAAATGCGCCGCTCGCAATGAACAAAATGTGATCGGTCTTGACCATCCCGTAGCGGGTATTGATCGTCGTGCCCTCGACAAGCGGCAACAGGTCGCGCTGCACGCCCTGGCGCGACACCTCGCCGCCGCCGACTTCGCTGCGCGAAGCGATCTTGTCGATCTCATCGAGAAACACGATGCCGTTTTGCTCGACGTTCTGAACGGCCTTCGCCTTGACTTCCTCCTCGTTGAGCATCTTCGACGCTTCTTCGTCGGTCAGCACCTTCAGCGCTTCCTTGACCTTCAGCTTGCGGCGCGTCTTCTTGCCGCCGCCGAGATTGGCGAACATCGAGCGGATCTGCTCGGTCATGTCCTCCATGCCGGGCGGGCCCATGATGTCCATGCCGACTTGCGGCAGTTCGACGTCGAGTTCGATTTCCTTATCGTCGAGCAACCCTTCGCGCAGGCGTTTGCGGAAGGTCTGGCGCGTGGCGTTGTCTTCACCCGCCTCGCTCGAATGCGAACCGAACCCCACCGGACGCGCGGTGGGCAGCAGTATGTCGAGAATGCGGTCCTCGGCCTGGTCCTGTGCCTTCGAACGCACCTTGCGCATCTCGAATTCGCGCGTCTGTTTCAGCGAGATTTCGATCAGATCGCGCACGATGCTATCCACGTCGCGGCCGACATAACCGACCTCCGTGAACTTCGTGGCTTCGATCTTGATGAAGGGCGCATCGGCCAGTTTGGCGAGCCGCCGCGCAATCTCGGTCTTGCCGACACCCGTCGGCCCGATCATCAGAATGTTCTTCGGCGTGATTTCCTGGCGTAACGGCTCGGCAACCTGCTGACGGCGCCAACGGTTGCGCAGGGCGACAGCGACGGCCTTCTTGGCCTTTTTCTGTCCGATGATGTGCTTGTCGAGCTCCGAGACGATCTCGGCCGGTGTCATAGTGCTCATCGTGTCCTCACTCGATCGTCTCGATGACGCGGTTGTGGTTGGTGTAAATGCACATGTCGCCGGCGATCGAGAGCGATTTCTCGACGATATCGCGCGGGGACAGATCGGTGTTTTCTGCGAGCGCGCGGGCCGCAGCCTGCGCATAGGCGCCGCCGGAGCCGATCGCGCAAATCCCCCCCTCGGGGTCGAGCACGTCGCCGTTGCCGGTGATGACGAGCGTCGTTTGCGCGTCGGCCGTGATCAACATCGCTTCCAGGCGGCGCAACATGCGGTCCGTTCGCCAGTCCTTGGCGAGTTCGACGGCTGCGCGCGTCAGATTGCCCTGGTGTTTTTCGAGCTTCGCCTCGAAGCGGTCCAGCAGCGAAAACGCATCGGCCGTGCCGCCGGCGAAGCCGACGAGCACCTTGTCGTTGTATATGCGCCGGACCTTCCTCGCACCGCCTTTCATGACGATGTTGCCAAGCGTGACCTGGCCGTCGCCGCCGAGTGCGACCTGGCTGCCGCGTCGCACGGAAACGATCGTCGTGCCGTGAAATTGCTCCATTCTCGTTCCTTCAAAAACGTCGAAAGCGCCGCCGGCGACACGCGCCGGACGGAGGAATCGGGTGGTGGACGAGCTGCGGGTCACAACGGCGCCGCGGCTCGCGTATGACGCACGTCGGATTCATTTTAGGGCGAGTGCGGCTTTATCAAGAGCCAAGGCAGCAGGTACGCGTGGATCGGCGCCCGGCAGGCGCCACAACGCGCTTTCGCGGCGAGGCCGCGAGCGGGCGAGCAAAAAGGGGTATGTTCCACTAGAAATCGGACCGCGGAAGGGCCGAAGCACGATCGCGGCCGACAAAGAAAAAGCGCGCGGAATACCGCGCGCCTCTTCGAAGCAGCGTCAAGACGCGCAGCCTTCATCGCCGCGCGGGTTCTGGGTCGGTCAGTCGCCGAACAGCTTCTGGCGCAGCTCGCGGCGCTCCTGCGCCTCGAGCGACAGCGTGGCCGTGGGACGTGCGAGCAACCTCGGAATGCCGATCGGCTCGCCCGTCTCCTCACACCAGCCGTACTCGCCCGTTTCGATGCGCGCGAGCGATTGCTGCACTTTCTTCAGCAACTTGCGCTCGCGGTCGCGCGTACGCAGCTCGAGCGCATGCTCTTCCTCGATCGTCGCGCGATCGGCCGGATCGGGCACGATCACCGTTTCGCGCAGGTTCTCGGTCGTCTGGCCGGCATTGCGCAGAATCTCTGCCTGCAGCTGTTCGAGCCGGTTCTTGAAGAAGGCGAGCTGGTCTTCATTCATGTAATCCTTGTCGCTCATCTTCAGGATTTCGGCTTCGGTCAAGAGTCGTTTCGTCGTCATCTGCGTGCTTCTTCAATGTGAGGCAAAACCCATACATATTGCCCGCACTTTCGTGTTGCCCGCAAGCAGCGCACTATGCGCCACTCGGCAGGTCTGGCAGTCGTGACGGCCAGCGCCCGTGCGGGGCCGAACTCCTCTGGAAACCGATCCTTGGATGCACTCCCGTTTCGATGAGGTGTCCCTTGCCGGGCACTTCTTCCTGAGGCGACACCGGCACGAAGCGTGGTGTCGCCCGGGGTTTCGCCCGGCATTCCGCTTTGTCATTTTCGTTCGGCGTTGCCCGGATCAGGTTTTCCGGCGCCGTTCGCTACGCCCCGCGCGTATGGGGCGCGGGCTTCGCTGCTTACTGGTCAAGATCCAGCGGGCACGTATTGTAACTGAATCGCCCTTGCGCGCTGCAACAGAGAAAACCCTGCTGCGCGGCCTATTAGCACGAAAATATAACGCGCGAATTTATAAAAAGCGAACTCCCGGTGCAAACTGCGAGCGGTATCGTACACGCTCACGCCAAACAGGCATCGAGACCGTCGGTGATCAAGTCCTGCGGCAGATCGATACCGATGAAGACCATCTTGTTGGTCTTTTTCTCCGCCGGCAGCCATTTGGCCGCCAAGTCGCTACCCATCATCTGATGCACGCCCTGGAATACGACCTTGCGGTCCACGCCCTTCATATAGAGCACGCCCTTGTAACGCAAAAGCCGCTCGCCGTAGATTTGCAGCACGCCACCGAGAAAGTCCTCGAGCTTGTTGGGATCGAAAGGCCGGTCGTTGCGATAGACGAACGATTTGATCCGGTCGTCGTGATGGGCGTGATGATGGTGATGCCCGTGTTCGTGCCCGTCATGTTCGCACTGGCCATGGTCGTGATCGCAATGGGCATGATCGTGCCCATCGTGGTCGTGATCATGATCGTGATGCTCGTGGTCGTCTTCGGCCAGGAAGTCCGGATCGATCTCGAGTTTCGCGTTCAAATTGAAGCCGCGCAGATCGAAGATCTCCTTGATATCGGCGTCGCCGAAGTTCACGGTCTTGATCGTCGCTTTCGGGTTCATATGAACGAGCCGGTGGCGTAGATCGCCCAGCGCGGCTTCGTCGACGAGATCGGCCTTCGTGATGAACAGGCGATCGGCGAAGCCGACCTGGCGTTGCACCACCTCGTGTTCGTCGAGCTGAGCGTCGGCGTGCTTCGCGTCGACGAGGGTGATGATCGCGTCGAGCATAAACTCGTCGGCGATCTGGCTATCGATGAAGAACGTCTGGGCAACGGGGCCCGGATTGGCGAGACCCGTCGTTTCGATGACGACGCGGTCGAACGAGATCTCGCCCGAACGCTTGCGCTCCGCCAGATCGCCGAGCGCGCGCGCCAGGTCGCCGCGGATCGTGCAGCAAATGCAGCCGTTGCTCATCTGCACGATCTGCTCGGCTTCGTTCTGTACGAGGATTTCGTTGTCGATGTTCTCTTCGCCGAACTCGTTTTCGATCACGGCGATCTTCATACCATGCTTTTCGCTCAGGATGCGCTTGAGCAACGTGGTTTTGCCGCTGCCGAGAAAGCCGGTCAGGATGGTGACTGGAATCATTGTGACTCGCCTGTTGTTCGATGAAATCGGGGCCGGTACAGCTCGGCGCCCTGGCCTGGAAATATTGAAGCATACCTGTCAAGCGGGACGTCCCGCTCGGAGCGCTTCACGCGCGGGACAGATGCGCTCGCTCAGAGAATTTGCAACAGCAGCCCCTTCAGGTATTCGCCCTCCGGAAACGAAGCCAGCAGCGGGTGATCGAGGCCAGTGCCGAGCCGCTTCAAGATTCGGGCATCCACCCGCGCGTCGGACGCGGCGCCGGCGACGATCTTCAGGAACAGCTCAGCATCGATCGCGCCCGAGCACGAGTACGTGAAAAGCAGCCCGCCCGGGCGCAGCAGGCGGAAACCGGAGAGGTTGATGTCTTTGTAGGCGCGTGCCGCCCTGTCCACATGCTCGCGGGCCGGGGCGAACTTCGGCGGATCGAGCACGACGAGGTCGAAGCGCTCGCCTTCGTCGGCCAGACGTCGCAGCGTGCGAAACGCGTCGGCGTCGAGCCACTCGGCGCGCGCTGCGTCGAAGCCGTTCGCCTGCACGTTCGCGCGTGCGAGCGCGAGCGCCTCGCCCGATGAATCGATCGATACGACACGTCGTGCGCCGCCCTTCAATGCGGCCAGCGAGAAGCCGCCCGTATAGCAAAAACAGTTGAGCACGTCGCGCTCGGCGGCGTACGCCTGCACGAGCGCGCGGCTCTCGCGCTGATCGATATAAAAGCCGGTCTTGTGGCCGTTGCGGACATCGACGCGGTAACGCACGCCGTTTTCATCGACGATGAGCGTATCGGCAGGCGCTGCGCCGGCGAGCACACCCGTCGTTTGCGCGAGCCCTTCTTTTTCGCGGATCGAAACGTCGGAGCGCTCGTAGACGTTCGGGCAGCCGGTTGCGCCCGTGAGCGCGGCGACGATCGCCTCTTTCCATGCCTCCACGCCGGCCGCCATGAACTGACAGACGAGCTGCCCATGTTCTGCGGCTTCGTCTCCGGACAGCGGCAGGCGGCTTGCCCGTATAGGGACGTTCGAGTTTGGATCTGCCGGCGCGGAACCGCCGGCCATCGCGAGATCGGGAACGTAATAGTCGACGATGAGCCCGGGCAGGCCGTCCGCCTCGCCGAAGACGAGTCTGACCGCGCCGGTGTCGTGCACGAACGCTCGGCGATGCGCGAGCGCTTGCTGGACGCGGCGCTTGAAGAAGGCGTGATCGATCGGTTCGGCCTCGTCGAAACTCCACGCGCGCAGGCGAATCTGGGAGTGCGGACTGTAGGCGGCGCGCGCGAGAAAGCGTCCGTCGTGCGCGCGTACGACGACAGTCGCGCCCGAGGCGGGTTTGCCGTCGATCCGGTCGATGGCGTTCGCGTACACCCACGGATGACGGCGCAGCAGCGATTTTTCCTTCGACGGTTTGAGCGTTACGGTATTCATGCGGGTGTGAGAAACGAGTTACCCCTGCCGGTTCGGCTGAACCGGCAGGCGAGCCGGGGATCGGGTGTCGATCCGAGCCGCCGCGGCCTATTGGATCGATTGCGAATCAGCGCTAGTCGCGCTTTTTCGCGCGAGGATGCGCTATGTCATAGACCTGCGCGAGATGCTGAAAATCGAGCGAGGTGTAAATCTGTGTGGCCGCCACGCTCGCATGGCCGAGCAACTCCTGCACGGCACGCAGGTCGCCGCTCGATTGCAGCAGATGCGTTGCAAACGAGTGTCGAAGGACGTGCGGATGGACGTTCGCCGGGATGCCTGCCGTACGGGCGGCGCGCTTGATGCGCTCGCGTACGACGTTCGGCGACATACGCGCTCCGCGCACCGAAAGAAACAGCGGGTGCGGGTCGTGCCTGACGAACTGCTCGCGCACCGCGAGCCAGGCCTCGAGCGCCTCGATGGCCTTTTTGCCGACGGGTACCGTGCGCTGCCGCTTGCCTTTGCCGAGAACGGTCACTTCAGCGGTATCGAGTGCGAGCCAGCCCGCCGAGCGATATCCATCGCCCTCGGCGAACCCGGCGTCGAGCCCGACCAGTTCGGCCAGGCGCAATCCCGACGAATAAAAGAGCTCGAGGATCGCATGGTCGCGCAGCCCTTCGCCGCTTTCGGGCGAGGCGGCTTCCATCAGCGCGTTGGCGTCGTCGACGGACAGCGCTTTGGGCAGGCGCTTAGGCTGTTTTGGCGCGCGTACCGTCGCAACCGGGTTCGCCGGCAAGTCGACCCGTTCCGCAAGCCATCGGTAAAACGCGCGCCAGGCCGAGAGCCGATGCGCGATCGAGCGCGCGGATAAGCCGCCGCTATGAGCGCGCGCGACCGCCAAGCGGATATCCGTAGCCGAAAGGCTCGCAAGCGGGCGTCCGTTGGCGAGCGCGGTCAAGCCCTGGAGCTCGTGCGTATAGCTGCGCAGCGTGTGCTCGGACAGGCGCCGTCCATGAGCGAGGCTCGCGAGGTAGGCGGCGATCAGGTCGGTATCGGCCGGCTGCATGGCGTTTCGCGGGACGGTCTGGATGCGGTAGGCAGCCGGCTCAGCGCGCAAGCAGGCGGCTCGTCGCGGCACTCGCGAGCGTGCCGATCTGCATGAGGAAGTCCGTCGCCATGCCTTCGTGAAAGCGGCGCGGGTCGGGCGAGCCCATGACGAGCAGGCCGAACGCGGGCGCGCTTTCATCGGCCTGCGGATCGCGCAGCGCGAGCAGCACGACCGACTGGATGCCGCCTGCTTCGCCCGCAGCCGTGCCGGCTTCCTCGGCCGAAGCAGGGGCGCTTGGCTGTGCGCCCGCGCCGAGCCACTGGGCGGCTTCGAAGCCGGTGTTCGCCCCGCAGTACGGGGCGCCCAGGCTGTTGGCGAAGATCCGGACTTCTTCGCCGACCTGACGCGCGAACTCGGCCTGCGCATAGACATCGGCGACGTCCCAAAGACGCAACGCCGCGTGCGGGACGTCGAAGACTTCCGTGAGGCCATACGTGACGGTACGCGGCAGCGCGTGCGGATCGCGCTCCGCGATGACGCGTGCGGTCCAACGGTTGAACTTCGCGGCGATGCTGTCGTTCTCGTGCCCATAACGCAGCAATTCGGCCAGGCGCCTTTCGAGCAGCTTGTTCTTTTCGCGCAGCATCTCCATCTGCCGCTCTTGCAGCGACACGGCGGCTTTGCCATGAGGGTTCGCGAGTCGCACCGCGGCGAGCAGTTCGGCGTGTTGCACGAAAAATTCAGGATTGGCGAGCAGATATTCGGCGACTTCGCGATCGTTCATGGTGTGAGCGTTTGTGGCGGATAAGTGAGCGGCAAGCGCGGGCGGTTAGGCGGGTTCTCAGTCGGCCAATTCGATCTCGCCGCGAAAGACGGTCACGGCCGGGCCGGCCATCGTCAGCGCGGATGTTTCATCGCGCGCCCCGTCCCAGGCGATGGTCAGCGTGCCGCCGTGCGTGCGCACGCGGACCGGCGAGTCGAGCCGATGGCGCCGAATGCCGGCGGCCACGGCCGCGCAAGCACCCGTGCCGCAGGCGAGCGTTTCCCCGGCGCCGCGCTCGAACACGCGCAACGCGATTTCATGGCGGGAAACGATCTGCATGAAACCGGCGTTGACGCGCTGCGGGAAGCGCGAGTGCCGCTCCAGCGCAGGACCGACCGACGCAACAGGGTAGGCCTCGACGTCGTCGACGATCGTCACGGCGTGGGGGTTGCCCATGGAGACGACGGAGACTTCGAGCGGCTCGCCGGCCGCCTCGATCGGCCAGAGTGCGTCGGCACCCTCGGTGCGCGCGGCGAGGCCTCGAGAATCGAACGGCACGCGCGCCGGATCGAAGACGGGGCGACCCATGTCGACGACGACTTCGCCGTTGTCCTGCATCGTCAACGTGATCATTCCGCCGTGTACTTCGACGCGCACGCTGCGCTTATCGGTGAGTCCGGCGTCGCGCACGAACTTGACGAAGCAGCGCGCGCCGTTGCCGCAATGTTCGACTTCACCGCCGTCGCAATTGAAGATGCGGTATTTGAAATCGGCCCCGGCCGCGCTCGGCCGCTCGACGACCAGCAGTTGATCGGCGCCGACGCCGAAATGGCGATCGGCCAGCGCGCGCACCTGCTCGCTCGTCAGCGAGAGCGGGCGGCTGTAGCCGTCGAGCACGACGAAGTCGTTGCCCGCACCCTGCATCTTGGTGAATTGAAGTCTCATGATGGGCGTTATTGTAAGCGACGCGCGGCGCATATCGGGCGACGCCCGGTCAGTAGACGCTCGGCATGCCGGGCGGCCGCGTCTTGAAGCGTTTGTGAACCCAGTAGTATTGCTCCGGCATCCGCGGAATCTGTTCTTCGAGAAAAGCGTTCATGCGGCGCGCGTCGATGTCGTCGTCGCCGCTCGGGTAGTCCTGCCACGGCTCGAAGACCTTGAGCCGATAGCCCTTGTAGTTCGGCAGCACTTCGCCGATGAACGGCACCACCTGGGCGTGACCGACCTTGGCGAAGCGGCCGACGGCGGTCAGCGTGCAGGCCGGTACCCCGAAAAACGGCACGAAGGTCGAATTGCGCAGGCCGTAATCCATGTCGGCGCCGAGCATGACCGGTTTGCGATCGCGCAGCCAGCGCAGCACCACGCGCGCGCTATCGGCCCGGCTTGCCATGTCGGCACCGAAGCGCCCGCGCGCCGCTTTGGCGACGGCCTCCAGTTCGGGGTTCGACATCGGCTGATAGAGCGAGCCGCAACGGCGCCCGAGTGCGTGGTTGAGGAAGATGGAGCCTGCTTCGATGCCGACGAAGTGCAAGCCGAGAAAGAGCGTGGGCGGCAGGTCGGGATCGGTCAGATCGACGGCGCTGTCGACTTGCACGAGCTTTTCGAGCTTGCTTTGCGAGCCAAACCATTGAACGCTGCGCTCGACGTAGCTGCGGATCGCGTGGCGGAAATGCTGCTGTGCGATCCGTGCGCGCTTTTCGTCGCTCCATTGCGGGAAGCAGAGCGACAGATTCGTGTGAACGATACGGCGGCGCCGGCTCGGAATCTGATAGAGCAGCCAGCCGAGCCCGTCGCCGAAGCGCGCGACGAGGCCATAAGGCAGAATCGCGAGGAACTTGAGCAAGCCGATGGCGAACTTCGTGCCGATGTGCCTCAACATGCGCGCGCTCCGCTCGGTAGCGGGCGCAGCGCATGCCGCGCCGGCGCGAGGGGCGTCATGATGCCCGATACGAACGACGGGACCGGTGTAAGCGCGCAATGCGGCAAACAGGAGGCACAAGACACGGCAGTTCACTCTGTGACAGGATCGAGAAGTCGCTATAATACGGACTTCGCCGAGTTAATTAGACAACTTGCGGGGCGAAGCCGCAGGGGGCACGTAAAGGCCCACTCGCGGTAAGGGAAATCCGCTAAAGCGTCGCCGCTTCAGGCTCCCGGAGCTGGCTACGTGAAATCGACAACCGTAACCAATGGAGTCTGCAACGTGGCAAACGACTACCTCTTCACGTCCGAATCCGTTTCCGAAGGCCATCCCGACAAGGTCGCCGATCAAATTTCGGACGCGATTCTCGACGCCATCTTCACCCAGGACAAATACTCCCGTGTTGCCGCGGAAACGCTCTGCAATACGGGTCTCGTCGTGCTGGCCGGCGAAATCACGACGACGGCCAATGTCGATTACATTCAAGTCGCGCGCGATACGATCAAACGTATCGGCTACGACAACACGGACTACGGCATCGATTATCGCGGCTGCGCGGTGCTGGTTGCCTATGACAAGCAATCTCCGGATATCGCGCAGGGCGTCGATCGCGCGCACGACAACAACCTCGATCAAGGCGCGGGCGACCAAGGCCTGATGTTCGGCTATGCGTGCGACGAAACGCCCGAGCTGATGCCGTTGCCGATCCACTTGTCGCACCGGCTCGTCGAGCGTCAGGCGAGCCTGCGCCGCGATGGCCGTTTGCCCTGGCTGCGTCCCGATGCGAAATCGCAGGTCACGGTGCGCTATGTCGACGGCAAGGCCCATTCGATCGACACGGTGGTGCTCTCGACGCAGCATGCGCCCGATATCGATTTGTCGATGCTGCGCGAAGCGGTCATCGAAGAAGTGATCAAGCCGACGTTGCCCGCCGAGCTCGTCAAGGGCGACATCAAGTTCCTCGTGAATCCGACCGGCCGGTTCGTGATCGGCGGCCCGCAAGGGGACTGCGGTCTCACGGGCCGCAAGATCATCGTCGATACTTATGGCGGCGCGGCGCCTCACGGTGGCGGCGCGTTCTCCGGCAAGGATCCGTCGAAGGTCGACCGCTCGGCAGCCTACGCCGGCCGGTACGTGGCGAAGAACATCGTGGCGGCCGGGTTGGCCTCGCGCTGCCTGATTCAGGTGTCGTACGCCATCGGCGTGGCGCAGCCGACTTCGGTGATGGTCAATACATTCGGCACGGGCCGCGTGTCCGATGCGACGATCACGCAACTCGTGCGCGAGCATTTCGATCTGCGTCCGAAGGGCATCATTCAGATGCTCGATTTGCTGCGTCCCATCTACGAAAAGACGGCGGCTTACGGTCACTTCGGCCGTGAGGAACCCGAATTCACGTGGGAAAGCACGGACAAAGCGCTCGCGCTTGCGCAGGCGGCTGGGACGGAGGCTGTCGCGGCTGTGGCGTAACCCAGTGCGGTCACACTCGACGTGAAGAAAACCCCGACTTAAGGTCGGGGTTTTCGTTGGCACATCCGTGACGTACAGGCCTCGTCGGCGAACGCGGCTGCCCGCCTGCGCTGGCTGCGCTTTACGCAGCATGCGCGAGCTGGGAGCGAGTCAGTATAGGGTGCGCGGCGCCAAGTGCGGCGCGAACATACGGCAGTCCCGGGAGACTGCCGCGGCGCCGACTACGAAAAAAGGCGAGCGCATGAAGACGGCAGCATCGGCCGTCTTCGCCGACGGTCAATCCCGGTCAGGCGCACCGAGCGGAAACAACGATCGATAGGGTCGCGCCTCGTCGACGGCGCGCGCAAACGAGGGGCGCGCGAGCAACCGCTTGCGGTATGCGATGACGTGCGAAAACGACGGATCGATCCGGTGCGTCCAATCCGCGTAAAAGAGAAACGGTGCGGCCGCGCAATCGGCAAGGCTGAACATGTCGCCGGCGGCCCACTGTCGCTCGGCCATCACCTTGTCGAGCCACGCATAGGCCGTCTCGAGCATTCCCCTGGCTTCTTTCACCCCATACGTATCGTGCGTGCCGTCGGGGCGCAGGGCATCGAAGACGATCTTCTGCTGCGGCGTGGAAATGTAATTGTCGAAGAAGCGGTCCATGCTGCGCACCTCGAGCGCGGCGCGCGGATCGTTGGGCAGGAGTTGCACGGGCCCGGGGTGATTGAGCGAGAGATATTCGATGATGATCGTCGACTCTTTCAGGACGCGCGTGCCGTCCATCAGTAGCGGAAAGCGCTTGATTGGCCACAGCGCCGCGAACTGAGCGAGCGCCTCGGGGTTTTCCGGCGAGAGCTGCCGCCATTCGAACGGCGTGCGGTTCTCGTAGAGTGCGACCAGGACTTTTTGCGAGTAGGAAGAAAACGGGTGCGCGTACAGAATCAATGACATTCGGAGCCTCGTTCGTCGAATGAGCAGCGGGGATTCCGCCGGAACGGCTTCGGTGCCGTCCAGCTTGACGACGAACGAGCCCGTTCGAAATCGACACCTGCGGCGCCTGATTGCCGCGGCGACGTTCGCGAGATCGTCACTCCCACGAACGACGCTAATCCCAGCAATTGCGAAAAGCGACGGCGACGATGACAGGTACCGTAAGAACGAGCGGAATGGCGAAGTAAGGCACTTCCCGGTCGACGATCCAGCTGTAGACAAGCCAGGCGATGCCGAGGCCGAGGGTCGCGAAGCCGACGAGGAACGTCAGCGCCGTGAGCATCCGCTTCGACGGCCGCTTGTGCGGATGAGGATCGGGGCTGCCCCGAGATGGCGTGTTCATGCCGACATTAAACCGCTATCGCGGCCAGCATGCCAGCACTGCCGCCGGAATGGGATCAAGCGACGGATGGGTGCATCCGATTCGATACCGCTCGGTGACAGCCGATTCAACGCGCGGCGAACGCGAACCATCCGGCGCTGGGCGCGAGCCTGCGCGGCCGCCGATTCGTCGCCTGGTGTACGAAGCGCGCTTGCGCTGCTTGCACACGGCGCACGGCCGGCTTTACGAGCAGCGCGCGCAGCGAAAAGCGCCGCGCGGCACGACGGGTGCGCAGCACGGCGACCACAGCCCGCAGCCAGGACCGCAGCAGGCCGGTGGGCGTCTGATGACCGAAAGAGCTGGCGCTGCGGCGTGCGCGAACGGCGTGGTGGCGCAGCGCGCGAACGACACCGCGCCGCGCGGGGCGTGCGGCTTTGAGCGCGGCATGCTTGAGGCGGATGGCGATTCGTCTGTGCATGGGAACCGAAACGGGAACGGTGTCGCGATCGACGGGAGGCGCTGCGGTTGATGCAGCAACCATGCCATCGCGAAACGGAGAGGCGAAACCGGGGGCAAGAGCCGCACCTGCGCGTGTGCGCGGCCGGCGTTGTAGGACTATCGACATGCGTGCAGCCTACACGCGAATCATGACGCGCGTAAGTCGGGGTCCACCCGAGCGCATTCATGCACAATGGCGGTGCGCCGGCACGCGTGCCGTGCGCGCTCCGGCGCTTTAAAATAAATCGTTTCCGACCACCCGCCACCGGCGAACGGACCGTTTCATGTCAGAGCATTCGAAAAAAGAACAGGTGCAGGCGCTGCGCGAACGCGGTTTCGTGGTCGTGCCGGGCTTGGTATCGCCCGAGCGGTGCGCCGCAATCAAAGCCCGCGCGCAGGAACAATTGCGGGAAGCCGCGCAGCCGGTCGAATATGAGGCCGATTTGCGCTATCCCGGCGCGCCCGAGACCAGGCACGCGCCGGGCGGCCATACGGTCCGGCGGCTGCTCGATGCGTATGCGCGCGATGCGCTGATGCGCGAATGGGCGAGTTCGCCCGAGATTCGCGGCTGGATGGAGCTTTACTTCGGCGAGACGCCGCACCTGTCGCGCGCCCATCACAACTGCGTGATGACGAAGCATCCGGCGTACGGCAGCCTGACCGGATGGCATCGCGACGCGCGCTACTGGTCGTTCGAGCGCGACGATCTCGTTTCGACATGGCTCGCGCTCGGTCCCGAATTCGTCGAAAACGGCGCGCTCTGGCTCGTGCCCGGCTCGCATGCCATGACTTTCACGTCGGAGCGTTTCGACGCGGCGAAATTCCTCCGCGCCGACTTGCCCGAGAACAAGTCGATCATCGAAACGGCCGTTTGCCCCAAACTGCAGACAGGCGATGTCGTCTTCTTTCACTGCAACACGCTGCATTCGGCCGGTCGCAACCAGACCGACGAGGTCAAGTTCTCGCTCGTTTTCACTTACCATGGCGCGAGCAACGTCCCGTTGCCGGGCACGCGTTCGGCTTCGAAACCGGAGATCGTGCTGTAGTGCCGGCGGGGGCGATTCAGCCCTTGCGGCCCGGGCCCGTCGATATGAGTCCGATGAGACCCGCGAGTGTCGCCACGATGCCGCCGGCAATGAGCCATATCGTCTTGTTCGTCGGGGCGCCCGTGAACATGCGCGACATATCGTTGGCGAGAGAATGGAACGATTGCCCGCCGAAATAGAGCAATATGACGCCGCCCGCGAGTAACGCAATCGAGATCGCTTTGATCATGGAGAAGTTTCCGTCATTGGCACGCTAACGGCGCAGTGTATGAAAGTTGCACCGTCGATGTCCACCCGGCGCGCATCCGGCTGCCGATTTTTCGATGCACAATGCGCGAGGCATCGGCAGTACCGCACGTCATTTGTCGACCCGCATGAAAGGACCTCCTATGGGCTATGAAGCTGCTTCGCAACGCTATTCGGACATGCAGTACCGCACTTGCGGCAAGTCGGGCTTGAAGCTGCCGGCCTTGTCGCTTGGCCTATGGCACAACTTCGGCGATACGACGCCGTTATCGACGCAGCGCGAAATCCTGCGCACCGCGTTCGACCTCGGCGTCACGCACTTCGATCTGGCCAATAACTACGGCCCGCCCTACGGCACCGCCGAGACCAACTTCGGGCGGCTTTTCAAGGACGACTTCCGCCCTTATCGCGACGAATTGCTGATTTCGACCAAGGCCGGCTGGGACATGTGGCCGGGACCGTATGGTCAGGGCGGGGGCTCGCGCAAATACGTACTGGCCAGCCTCGATCAGAGCCTCGCGCGAATGGGGCTCGACTATGTCGATATCTTCTATTCGCATCGCTTCGATGCGGATACGCCGCTCGAGGAGACGGCCGGCGCGCTGGCGAGCGCAGTGCAGCAAGGCAAGGCGCTCTATGTCGGCATTTCGTCGTATTCGGCCGCAAAGACGCGCGAAATGGCCCGGTTGCTCGGTGAGTACAAAGTACCGCTGCTGATCCACCAGCCCGCTTACAACATGCTCAACCGCTGGATCGAGCACGAACTGCTCGATGCGCTGGAACAGACTGGAACCGGTTGCATCGCCTTCACGCCGCTGGCGCAGGGACTGCTGACTTCCAAGTATTTGAATGGCGTGCCGGCCGACGCGCGCATCAACAAGCCGGGTGGCGGTTCGCTGCAGCAAAGCCATTTGAGCCCGCAGAACATCGAGCACGTGCGCAAGCTCAACGCGATCGCCGAGCGGCGCGGCCAGAGTCTCGCGCAAATGGCGCTGGCGTGGGCGCTTCGCGATGGGCGCGTCACTTCGGTGCTGATCGGCGCGAGCCGGGCCGAGCAGGTGCGCGAGAACGTCGGGGCGCTCGCGCAACTCGCGTTTTCGGCCGAAGAACTTGCCGAAATCGATCGTTATGCGACAGAGGGTGGGATCAACCTCTGGGAAAAGCCCTCGACGGATCAGCCGATCCGCTAAGGAGGCGGCATCCGCCCGCGCTGCCGCACCGCTAGACGAGCGCGGGCAACCCTTCCACGAGCACGACCGCGAACACGACGCCGAGCAGCGCGCCGAACACGCGGAGCACGTTGTGGACGAACCTGGAGGAGGTCGGCAGCGCGCCGAGAAACAGCGCGCCTGCGAGCGCCATCGGGATCATGAGAATGAAGTCGCTGACCGTGAACGTCGCCATGCCCGCCTCCTTGCTCGCAGCCCGCGCAGGATTGGCTGCCGGTGCAAGCTGTAATCGTCGCGCCGGCGAAACCGCGGCGCGTTATTGATCGAGTATAGGAGATGGCGCCGCCCTTGGCGGCTATATCCTGGGCGGCGTCATATACGCGAAGGGCTTGTTCGTTGCGTGCCGTTTCAACCGTCGACGCCAGGGGCGGCGGGCCGGGCCTTCGCGGCGGCGGGTGCGCCGGGAGCGGGCGCGGGCGTATCGCCGCGCTGTGGATGCTGCATATCGGGCAGCGGCTGGACCGGCGCGGCATCGGACACCTTGGCGGTGGTCGATGTCGGCTTGACGTAATCGGGCCCGTGCGCGCACGCGCCGAGGGCCAGTATCGCAGCGCCGGACACGGCGGCAATCGCGTAGGGCAGCAACGTGTTCATCGATGATCTCCTTGTCCCGAGCGCTCGAGCGGGGGCATGCTCGCGCTCCGTACAAAACGCGCGTCTCGGATCACGCGCAAAGCCGAACCCGGCCTACAGCACCAATCGTACCCCGGGGCACGCGCCGCCGGCAGGCGGAATTCGACAGTACTTTGTAAGGGTGATCGCGGGAAGTGACGGCAGATAGCCCGTTACATTCTGCTTTGCACTGCGGCCGGTTCCGGCAACAATGCCTGCATGTGCCAAGGTGTCATCGAATGTGCGTTTTGCCCCGCCATACGGTTGTCTGCCGGCTCGGGCGCGTTGTCGTCGCGCATCTTCATCATCCACCACTGACACGGGGGAAACATCATGCAAGTCGGTTCGATCGTCAGGTCGGTGCATATCGCCGTGCCCACGGGCGCGCGCGGCATCGTCATGCGCATACTCGGCGATATGGCGATGGTCGTCTGGTACGCCGGTGAACCCGGCGCATCGCTGCAACTGAGCACCGAGCCTTTTTTCCTCGAAGATCTCATCGATACCGGGGAACTCGTCGCGCGTCCGGCTGGCGCGCTCGTCCACTGACGGGCCCGCCGCCCGATAGCCAACGCCGGCCCCGACAGGCGGGCCCTGAGGGCGATGCCGGCTCGCCCAACTGCGCGTGGATGCCGCACGCGTGCCGTTACGGCACAATGCCGGCATGAACGATCATTTTTCCGACGGACCTGGCGTGGACGATCAGTCGCCCACGCACCCCTCCACGCACCCCTTTACGCGGCTCACGCCCGAGTGCGTGCTCGATGCGCTCGATACGGTGCTCGCGCCGACCGGTGTGCGCACCGATGGGCGGCTGCTGCCGCTGAACAGCTACGAAAACCGCGTCTATCAGGTCGGCGTCGAAGACGGACCGCCGGTCATCGCCAAGTTTTATCGGCCCGAGCGCTGGTCCGACGAGGCGATTCTCGAAGAGCACGCCTTCGTCGCCGAGCTCGTCGAGCATGAGATTCCCGCTGTGCCGGCCCGTATCGTCGAATCGCGTACCTTGCATACATTCGACGGTTTTCGCTTTGCCGTCTTCGAGCGGCGAGGCGGGCGCGCGCCCGATCTCGACCGGCGCGATACGCTCGAATGGATGGGGCGCTTCATCGGGCGCATTCATGCGGTGGGCCGGCGCGTGCCCTACGCCGTGCGTCCGACGCTCGACATTGCGTCGTTCGGCCGCGAGCCGCGCGATTACCTGCTGGGTCACGGCTTCATTCCGGCCGAGCTGCGTGACGCCTATGCCGCGGCGGCTGCGATGGCGCTCGATGCGGTCGAGCGCGCGTTCGAGGCGGCCGGCGACGTGGCGCATCTTCGGCTGCACGGAGACTGCCATGCGAGCAACGTTCTATGGACCGATGCCGGCCCACACTTCGTCGATTTCGACGATTCCCGCATGGGCCCGGCGGTGCAGGACCTCTGGCTGCTGTTGCCGGCCGGACGAGCCGATGCGTCAGCCGCGTTGACCGATCTGCTTGCCGGGTACGAGGACTTCTGCGACTTCGAGCCGCGCGAGCTCCATCTGGTGGAAGCGCTGCGCACGCTGCGGCTGATCCATTACGCGGCGTGGCTCGCGCGTCGGTGGGACGACCCGGCGTTTCCGGCCGCCTTTCCGTGGTTCAACACGCAGCGTTATTGGGAAGCACGCGTGCTCGAACTACGCGAGCAGATCGGCGCGATGCAGGAAGGGCCGCTCTGGCCGGTCTGAGCGTCCATCGGACTCGCCACGGTCAGAGTTTCAGCATCGTGGCGATGATGGCCCGAAAGCGCGGCCCGTACGGTGGCAGCAGCAGCGATCGCGCGTTCAGGCGCGCCTGCACGAACACCGGCTTGAGCTTCGAGAAAGTCAGGAATCCTTCATGACCGTGATACGCGCCCATTCCGCTCGCGCCCACGCCGCCGAAAGGCAGTCCCTCGCATGCGATATGCAGCAGTGTCTCGTTGACCGAAACGCCACCTGAGACGGTATGGCGCAGCACGCGCTCGACGTTCGAACGATCGTCGTCGAACAGATAGAGCGCAAGCGGGCGTTCGCGGCCATTGACGTAGCGAATGGCCTCGTCGAGCGTCTCGTACGGGACGAGCGGCAACAGCGGGCCGAAGATTTCTTCGCGCATGGCGGCGGTGTCCTCGGGCGCGTTCGTGACGACGCACGGTACAAAGACGCGGCGGGCCGCATCGTTGGGCGCGTCGGACAGCGGATGGAGCTGCGCGCCTGCTCGAACGGCCTCGTCGGCCATGCGCACGAGCCGCGCATAGTGACGCTCGGCCACGATCGAGGTGTAATCGCGATCGCGGCCGAGATCGGGGTACAGCTTGGCCACGCGGGCGCGGGCGCGCTCGATGAAGGCGGCCACGCGCTCGCGCGGCAACAGCACGTAGTCGGGCGCGATGCAGGTCTGGCCCGCGTTCAGCGTCTTGCCCGCGACGATGCTGTCCACCGCGGCGTCGAAACGGGCCTGCGGGCCGATGATCGCAGGGGATTTGCCGCCCAGTTCGAGCGTGACCGGCGTGAGATTGCCGGCCGCGGCGCGCATGACTTCGCGGCCCACCGCCGTGGAGCCCGTGAACAGCAGATGATCGAATGCAAGTCCGCAAAACGCCGCGCCGACCGCCGCATCGCCGGTCACGACGCTCACATGGTCGCGCGCGAACGTCTGCGCAATCAAACGCGCGAACAGCGCGGAGGTGCGTGGCGCAAGTTCCGACATCTTCACCATTGCGCGGTTGCCGGCCGCCAGCGCGCAGACGAGCGGGCCGACGGATAGCAGCAGCGGGTAGTTCCACGGCGCGACGATGCCGACGACGCCGAGCGGCTGCGGCATCACTTTCGCGCGCGCCGGTCGGAGCCAAATGCCGGTGGCGCGGCGGCGCGCGCGCATCCACCGCTTGCCGTGCCGAAGCGCCGCATCGATTTCATTCTTGATGAGCCAGACTTCGGAGAGCAGCACTTCGGCGTTCGCGCGTTGGCCGAAATCCGCGTCGACGGCCGCCGCCAGTGCGTCGCGGTGATCGAGCAGCATGGCGCGCAACGCTTTCAGATGCGAGGCGCGCTGTGCCCAGTCGGGGTACGGCATGCGCAAGAAGGCCGCGCGCTGAGCGTGCAGCAAGTCGCCGAGCGCTGCATCATCGGGTAAATCGTTGTTCATGGCGTCGTCGCTCCCTATGTCGATCCAACGCGCGTTCCGCGCTCGCTCAATGCTCGAATGCGCGCGCGATAACGGCTGAGTGATCGAATGACGCCGGCAGCGTTCCATAGACGCGGCCACACCGGCCGGCACCCTGCCCGAGCCGCGTTGCGATGAAGGCGTCGGCACTCGCCGCGGGCGCCGCCTCGAGCATCGACACAGCTTGCGCGCACAGGACGATGTGCTGCGCGAGCCGGCGCGCCAGCACTTCGCGCGCGTCCGGGGGAGCACCGAGCAAGGCCTCGAGTTCGGCGAGGGCGGTGCCGAGCACGGCGTGTCCGTCGGCATTCCGTCGCCATTGCGCCAGTAGCGCTTGCGCACCGGGCGGATCGCGTTCGATCGCGCGCAGCACATCCAGGCACATGACGTTGCCCGACCCTTCCCAGATCGAATTGACCGGGGCCTCGCGGTAAAAGCGCGCCATCGGGCTCTCTTCGACATAGCCGTTGCCGCCGAGTACTTCCATTGCCTCGCCGGTGAACTCGAGCGCGCGCTTGCATACCCAGAACTTCGCCGCGGGCGTGACGATGCGCCGCCAGGCACGCTCGGCATCGCTGTCGGCCCCGGCTTCGCCCGCATCGGCGGCGAGGTGCGCATCGAACGCGCGCGCAAGCCGCATGAAGAGCAGGGTCGCCGCCTCCGATTCGAGCGCCAGATCGGCTAGAACGTTGCGCATCAGCGGCTGTTCGGCGAGCCGCTTGCCGAATGCCATCCGATGACGCGCGTGGTGGATGGCCTGCACGAGCGCCGCGCGCATCAGTGCGGCACTGCCGATTACGCAGTCGAGCCGCGTGTAGTTCGCCATCTCGATGATCGTCGGTACGCCCCTGCCCGGCTCGCCGACCATGATCCCGAAAGCATCGAGGAATTCGACTTCGCTGCTCGCGTTCGAGCGATTGCCGAGCTTGTCCTTGAGCCGCTGGATTTGGATCGCGTTGCGCGTGCCGTCGGGGGCGAAGCGCGGCACGTAGAAGCACGACAGTGCTTCGTCGTCGTCGGCACGCGCTAAAACGAGATGGGCGTCGGATTGCGGCACCGAGAAAAACCACTTATGCCCCACGAGCCGGTAGGCGTTGCCGCGCCCTCCTCGATCCAGTGCGAACGCCCTCGTGCGATTGGAGCGAACGTCGGAGCCGCCTTGCTTTTCCGTCATGCCCATGCCAATCAGCATCGAGCGCTTCTCGTCGAGCGGCGCGTCGCGCGGATCGTGCTCGCGCGAATAAAGCTTGTCGGCCAGCGCCGCGAAGAGCGCCGGCTCCCGACGCAATACCGGAATACTCGCGAACGTCATCGTCAACGGGCACAGCGAACCCGATTCGAGCTGGGCATGCAGGAAGTAGCCGGCGCATCGCGCCACCATGGCGCCGGGGCGCGGCTCGGAAAACGGCAGCGCGTGCAGGCCTTCTTCGCGCAGCAATTCGAGCAGCCGGTGCCAACTGGGGTGGAATTCGAGTGTGTCGATGCGCTCGCCGCGCGGGCTGTAGGTAAACAGTTCGGGGGCGTGGCGATTGGCGAGCTCGGCTAGCGCCAGAATCTCGCGCGTGCCGATGCGTGCGCCGTCGCGCACGAGCGCCTCGGCGTGCCAGTGCGCGCCCTCGCGATCGACGGCTGCGGCGAGCACCGGGTCGCTCGCAAAAAGGTTATAGCCTTCGAGCGGCGGCGTTTGGTTCGTGACTTCGTGCGTGCTCTGCGGGGTCATGACGCGTCTCCGTTGTGGCGGTCGCTGCGCTTGGCGGCTCGCGACGCTTCATGCGGCGCCGGTGGCGTCGTCGGTGCATCGCACCTGCATCATAGGTTCTGACCGGGCCGAACGATTAGAGGAAGGGCTCGCGACAACGATCGGACGCCTCATGCCGGCTGTCTGTCGATTGCACCGCCGATGGCGGCGAGGTCACGCCCCGCACGGCTCACCAAACGTCTGGACTGCCGGCCGCCTTGCCGGTGCGCGCATAGACGAAATCGTCGCCTGGCTGGCCCGGCAGCGTTTCCCGCGCCACGTCCAGCCAAGCACGGGCGGCATGCGAGAGATAGCCGTTGCGCCGCCAGCCGATCGCCATCTCCCAGGGGATTTCGGGCTCGCCCAGCGGACGGCAGGTGAAGTGCGCCGGATCGAGACGGTCGCAGTACGGGGCGGGCAGCAACGCGATGCCCAGCCCCGCGTGCACGAGCGCCGCCATGAAGTCCCAATGGCTGCTGCGCGCGACGATCGTCGGAGCGAATCCCGATTGCCGGCACGCTCGCGTCACGACATCGTTCAATGCAAGGCTTTCGCCGTAAAAGACGAACGGTTCTTCGGCAAGGTCGGCGAGCCCGACCCGCTCCACGTTGTCCCAGCGCGTGCCGGTGCGCGCCACGAGCCACAGAAGCTGCCGCGACATCGGAAGCACATCGAACAGCTCCGCGTCGACGGGCAACAGCAAGCCGCCGAGCTCGAGCTCGCCCGCGGCGAGTGCGGCTTCGATGCCGCGGGAGCCTTGCTCGAAAAGCTTCAGCTCGATCTTGGGATAGCGACGCTTGAATTCGGCGATGGCCGGCGTAAAGAGCGAGCCGCCCATCGGCGGAATGCCGACGGTGAGCTCGCCGCGTCCCAGCGTGCCGATATCGTCGAGCTCGGCCTGTAGCCGCGTGTGCGCGGCCAATACGTCCTGGCCGCGCTGGAACACGATGCGGCCTTCGTCGGTAAGCACCATTTGCCGGCCTTCGCGCAGGAGGAGCGGCGCACCGACCTCCTCTTCGAGCGCCTTCACCATCTTGCTGATGGTCGGCTGTGTGACGAAAAGACGCTCGGCTGCGAGCGTGAAGCTCTGCTGCCGCACGACTTCGACGAAATAACGCAGCGCGCGCAATTCCATGGCCTGCCCTCCCAGCTTTTTGAGGAGCGAAGCCGCCCCACGGCCGACGTTGTTCCAAATTGGAATGGATCGGATGATTTTAAGTCATTTTATTTATGGGCGCGAGCTGACTACACTCGGTTCATGAAGTCAATAGGGAGTTTTGCCATGACCGTCAAGCGCATCCGGAACTTCGCGCAAATCGTTGCGCAAAGCGCACTGCTGGCCGCACTCTGGTTCATCGCGGACCAAGCCGCACGGCGCTTGAGTCTGCCGGTGCCGGGCAGCGTGGTCGGCTTGGCGACGTTGCTGGCCCTGCTGCTCACCGGTGGCATCGCGCCGAAGTGGGTGAAGGCGGGGGCGGACTGGCTGCTTTCGAACATGCTGCTTTTCTTTATTCCGGCGGCCGTCGCCGTCGTCCAGTACGGCGGGCTTTTCAAGTCCGACGGCTGGCGGCTCGCGCTCGTGGTCGTGGCCGGCACGTTGACCGTCATGGTTGCGGTGGCCTTCACCGTCGATCAGGCGGCGCGCCTCGAACGCCGACTGGCCATGCGGCATGCGCGCGTCGCGCGCGGCTGATGGCTCGTCCGCGCATTTTTCACGCGTCGGATCGCCGCACCTAACGGAACATGACCATGCTTGCCTCGATCTTGTCATCGCCGGTGTCCGCGTTCGGTCCGCAAGCCATCGCGGCCGTCTGCTTCGCGCTGACGATCGCGCTCTATGCCGCGGGCAAGCGGCTTTATGCGCGATTTTCGCGCCCGTGGCTGACGCCGCTCGTGGTGGTGCCCGCGTTGCTCGCGACGCTCGTGGTCATCGCCCATGTTCCCTATGCCGTGTATTTTGCCGATACGCGCTGGCTCATGTGGCTGCTCGGGCCGGCGACAGTCGCATTCGCCGTGCCGATCTACGAATACCGCGAACTGATGAAACGCCATTGGCTCTCGCTCGCTGCGGGCGTGTCCGTCGGCATCGTCGTCGCCGTGAGTGGCTCGTTCGCCTTGGCCAAGCTCCTGCACCTGGCCCCTGACGTCGCGCGCAGTCTGCTTACGCGTTCGGTATCGACTCCGTTCGCGCTCGCCGTGTCCGATGAGATCCATGCGCCCCGGCAACTGACGGCGCTGTTCGTCATCGCCACGGGTGTCTGCGGCATGCTGCTCGGTGAGTTCGTCTTGGCGCTGATGCCGCTTCGCACGCGGCTCGCCCGCGGTGCGCTGTTCGGCGCGGCGGCCCACGCGGTCGGCACCGCAAAGGCGCGCGAACTCGGCAGCGAGGAGGGCGTGATCGCTAGCCTCACGATGATGATCGCGGGCGTCGTCATGGTGCTGATCGCCCCGCTGATCGGCTCGCTGCTCGGCGGCGCGTTCGGATAACACGCGCCGCCGTTGCGACGGCCCTGTGGCTCGCCGCTCAGTGACCGAATGCGGGGGAAAAGCCCGCCCACACTTCGTCGTTGGGCAGCAGGCGCCGCTGGGTTTTGATCTGGCGGCTGATCGGCAGATCGTGCAAAGGCGCTTTCGGCGGCAGGCAGGCCTCGTTGCGCTTGCGCTCGACCTGCGGATCGTGTCGGGCGTTGATCCGCGGCACTTCGCACGTGAGATCCGCGACGGGGATGCGTCCCCCGTTACGCACACCGAGCGTGAGCGGATCCCGCGATGCGTCGCACTTCAAGTCGGTCAATTCGTGCTGTCCCTGGAAGTAGATCCACCAGCGCCCTTGCTCGTACTTGAGGAATGCGAAACCACGTCGTTCCGTGCGGACCTGTCCCATCCCGAACCGGTCCCCGCAGACGTGTCCATAGTCGCCGAAGGTCATCGCCGCGGCGAGGCCGAGCCGCTTCGGCGTGCTGTCGTGATGCCGGTAATACTCCGGCTGCAAACGGGCGCTTCCGCCTTGCACGTGATAGACGCGATACGCGTCGTTGCCGATCTGGTCCACCAGCAGCGAGCAACCGCTGAAGTCGGGGGTGAAGACGAAGTATTTTCCACATGGCTTCGTGGGGATGTCGCAATAGCCGCCTTGCGGCACCCAGTAGCCGAGGAGTATTTCATCGGTACGGCTGCCCGCGCCCCAGTAGCCGAGATGGACGGTCGATCCGTTGACGGTCGACGGTATCTGCAAATCGAAAGCCGCTCCGCCTGCGCCGCCTGTCTGAATAGCCTTCGCGGAGATCGCCATCTGGCTGATGAACCCTCGGGTAGCTTTACGAAAGTGGCTGTTCAATCCCAACGACATAAGCATCCCTTTTTTGACACAAACATCCGGGCACTATCCGGAACGGCCGCGAGACCGGCAACGAGAAAAGTCTTGTTTATCCGACTGCGGAATCGCAGCCTTGGGCAGCATGCGACGTCGAGACCGTTGCGCGCATGTTTTTGCTACAATTCCCCCCGTTTCCGAGGAGCGTTGCGACGAGGCTTTGCCCGCCAGGCTCGGAAACTTCAATCGGACCCCGCCAACAGACGCGCGGCGGTTCCATCGAACGGCGCTCACGTCTATTTCTAGAACTCATTTAGAAAGGAGGGCGTGATGAACGCCGCAGTTATCGAATCGAATCAATCGCAGGATTTCGTTGTCGCCGATCTCTCGCTTGCGGACTGGGGCCGCAAGGAGCTCAACATCGCCGAGACCGAAATGCCCGGGCTCATGCAGATCCGCGAAGAATACAAAGCCGCGCAACCGCTCAAGGGTGCGCGCATCGCGGGCTCGCTGCATATGACGATTCAGACGGCCGTGCTGATCGAGACGCTCGAGGCGCTCGGCGCCGACGTGCGCTGGGCTTCGTGCAACATCTTTTCGACGCAGGACCACGCCGCCGCGGCCATCGCCAAGGGCGGCACGCCCGTCTTCGCGTTCAAGGGCGAATCGCTCGACGAGTACTGGGAATTCTCGCACCGTATCTTCGAATGGCCGAACGGCGAATTCGCCAACATGATTCTCGATGACGGCGGCGATGCCACGTTGCTGCTCATCCTGGGTTCGAAGGCGGAGAAGGATCGCAGCGCGATCGCCAAGCCGACGAACGAAGAGGAAACCGCGCTCTTCAAATCGATCGAGCGCCATCTCGCCATCGATCCGACGTGGTATTCGAAGCGCCTCGCGCAGATTCGCGGCGTGACCGAGGAAACCACCACGGGCGTGCACCGCCTCTACCAGATGGAAAAGGATGGCCGTCTGCCGTTCCCGGCCATCAACGTCAACGATTCGGTGACGAAGTCGAAGTTCGACAACCTCTACGGCTGCCGCGAATCGCTCGTCGACGGCATCAAGCGTGCGACCGACGTCATGATCGCCGGCAAGGTCGCGGTCGTGGCGGGCTACGGCGACGTGGGCAAGGGTTGCGCGCAGTCGCTGCGCGGGCTCGGCGCAACGGTCTGGGTCACGGAAATCGATCCGATCTGCGCGCTGCAGGCGGCGATGGAAGGCTATCGTGTCGTGACGATGGAGTACGCCGCCGACAAGGCCGACATCTTCGTCACGGCGACGGGCAACTATCACGTCATCACGCACGCGCATATGAAGGCGATGCGTCACAACGCCATCGTCTGCAATATCGGTCACTTCGATTCGGAGATCGACGTTGCTTCCACGCGCCAGTACACGTGGGAAAACATCAAGCCGCAAGTCGATCACATCGTGTTCCCCGATGGCAAGCGCATCATTTTGCTGGCCGAAGGCCGCCTCGTGAATCTCGGCTGCGCGACGGGCCACCCCTCGTTCGTCATGTCGAACTCGTTCGCCAATCAGACGCTCGCGCAAATCGAGTTGTTCACGCGCGGCGCCGAGTATGCGAACAAGGTCTATGTGCTGCCGAAACATCTCGACGAGAAGGTCGCGCGTTTGCATCTTGCTCGAATCGGCGCGCAGCTGACCGAGCTCACGAACGATCAGGCGAGCTACATCGGCGTCGACAAGAACGGTCCGTTCAAGCCGAATCACTACCGTTATTGACCGGTCAGCTTCGCCCCGGCGCGTATGGCATGCTTGCGCGGAACGCGCCGGCCGGCGGCCGCCCGTTGCCAGCCTCGGCCGGCGGCGGGCCTCGCCTTGCGTCCGGCGGCGACCCCGAACCGATACTGAAACGAATCGAAACCGAAAGGAGTCTTGAGATGACCGTGCTGCTGACCTGGCTGATCAATGCGCTCGCGCTCTTGATCATCACCTACCTGGTGCCGTCGATCCATATTCGCAGCTTCGGTACCGCGCTCATCGTCGCGCTCGTGCTCGGGCTCATCAATGCCGTGCTTCGTCCCGTACTGATTCTGCTCACGTTGCCCGTGACGATCGTTACGCTCGGGGTTTTCATTCTCGTCGTCAACGCGCTTTGCTTCTGGCTCGCGGCGTCGCTACTGAAAGGCTTCGAAGTGTCGGGATTCTGGTCGGCTTTTTTCGGCTCGATTCTGTACAGCATCGTGTCGTGGTTGCTGTCGGCCCTCATATTCGGCAATCGCAGCCTAGGCTGATTGCCGTTCTTCTGTCGCCACCATGGCCACCATCGAAATCTCTTTCGAATTTTTTCCGCCGAAGACGCCCGACGGCGTCGAGAAGCTACGCGCCACCGCCGCGCAGCTCGCGCGGCTCGCGCCGAAGTTCGTCTCGGTCACGTTCGGGGCGGGCGGTTCGACCCAGCAAGGGACGCTCGATACCGTCCTCGAACTGGCGCGCGACGGGCTGGAAGCCGCGCCTCATTTGTCGTGCATCGGCTCGTCGAAGCAGAGCCTGCACGATATCCTCGAGCGCTATCGCAGTCACGGCATCCGCCATATCGTTGCATTGCGCGGCGATTTGCCTTCGGGCATGGGTGAGGTCGGCGAGCTGCGCTATGCGTCCGAGCTCGTCGCCTTCATTCGCGCCGAATACGGCGATTGGTTCCGCATCGAAGTCGCGGGCTATCCCGAATATCACCCGCAGTCGCGCTCGCCGCAAAAAGATCTCGAGAACTTTGCACGCAAGGTCAAGGCGGGGGCCAACTCGGCCATCACGCAGTACTTCTACAACGCGGACGCCTATTTCCGCTTCGTCGAAGATGTGCGTAAGCTCGGCGTCGATGTACCGATCGTGCCCGGCATCATGCCGATCACGAACTACTCGCAACTGATGCGCTTTTCCGATATGTGCGGTGCGGAAGTGCCGCGCTGGATCGCGCGCCGGCTCGAAAGCTTCGGCGACGATCGCGAGTCGATTCGCGCGTTCGGACTCGATGTCGTCACCCGGCTTTGCGAGCGCCTCGTAAAAGAAGGTGCGCCGGGGCTGCATTTCTACACGCTCAATGGCGCCGCGGCAACGAAGGCGATTTGCGAGCGGTTGGGCTGAACGCCCGCCGGTCGCCGGATCAGCCGAGTAGTCCTGGCACCGCGCGGGTACCGATGCTGCGGGGATGTCGTTCCCCGCGGCATCAGCGAACCGGATGGCCGGGACGGCTTACATTTCAAGCGACTGAGCGCTGGCGTTCTTCAGCGGGAATGCCGTGATGACCATCCCGTTCTGGCCGAGCACGATTCGCACATTTCTGATGGCGAAAAGACGTTGGCCCTGTCGGAACGTGAAGTACTCGAACGTGCGGACGACGTTGCCGTTGCGTGAGCGCGTCTGCCTGAATTGGGCGAATGGATCGGTCAAGGCAGCCATGATCACCTGTGTGAGCACGTCGCGCCCGTTCACCGAAAGCCCGGGCAGACGACTCTGCCAGTCGTCCCGGTGCCCCGCATCGTCGCCACCGCCTCCGCCGGGTGCCCAGATGTGTTCGATTCCATATTTGAACCGGACGTTGCCGCGAAGCGTGGGATCGTTGATGTAGATCAGGCCGAGATTGTCGCCGGTCGGCGCGCGATCTCTGGCGATCGCTGTCGTGAACTGGGCGAAATGATCGCCGGCCATGCCCGGAGGCAGGCTCCTGCCCGTGTTGCGGAATTCCCGGACCAGTCGCGTGAACCCCGGCGTGCCGCGCAGATGGAAACGGTCGCTGTCGTCGACATGCGGCGGTAGGGCCACCGTCGGGCCGGTCTCGCCTAGCTGCCTCTTCGCTTTTTTGACGCAAAGCGTGAATTCGTCGTCCGCGCCGTTTTTCACCTCGTTCGAGCCATCGTCTTTTTGCTTGATGACGCAGCTTGCCTTGACGACTTTCTCCTTCTTGTTCTTCTTCTTTTTGATCGTTTCGTTGACGTTTGTCGCAGCATCCGAGACGCGCACGATCGCCTTGGCCGCGTTGAGCGCCTGCTCGGCCCGGTTCAGATCGGCGTTGAGCCACCGGTCGAGTTCGGCGTTGCCGGTGCGCAGCGTACCCGTGCCCTGTTGATCGGGCGCGAACATGCGAGCGATGCTGGCAAGCAATTCATCGACTTCCAGCGGGGTGAGCTCGCCAATGGCCGCAACCGCACGCCGGTCTTCGTCGGTGCACGGTTGCTCGCCCTCTCCGGCGAGGTGGTTG
This sequence comes from Paraburkholderia sp. NMBU_R16, assembly GCF_013282575.1. GTDB lineage: Bacteria > Pseudomonadota > Gammaproteobacteria > Burkholderiales > Burkholderiaceae > Trinickia. The sequence continues at coordinate 67,467 of NZ_JAAAYE010000007.1, read as the reverse complement.
GCATTGCAAAACTGGACGTCCATCGCGGCATCGAATGCATCGGTATGACCGAGTTCTCGCGGCTCCAGCGCGGAGGCTTCGAAAACGGTCGGCTCGGGCAGGCGCGGGATGTCCTGCGGATCGGTCACTTCCACGAGCGGCAGGGGTGCCGCAATGTCTTCGTTGGGATGGGGATCGAACGAGCAAAGATCTGCGCGGCCGAAGTAGACGTCCAACAACAACGGCAGCATCAGATTGCTCATGTCGAAGATGACGTTGTTCAGGCATCGCTTGTCGCGCCGGCGGCCGCCCGAATCGGCCCGCAGATCGAGCGTTCGCTGTTCGATGAAGGGCAAACGGTTGGTAGAGGCCCGCAGCGGATGGAGCACGTTGTCCTGGTCCCCGCGCACGAGCCCCGCACGCAACGGTGCTTGCCGCCAATGAGACCAGTTGCTTTCGTCCACCGCAAGCGCAATGTCATTGGCCAGCGTGCGCCCGGTGACAACGTGCATGCCTTGCACGGTGGCCTCGTTGACGGTGAGAAGCAAGTTGCCTTTGCCGTTGGACGACGATGTGTCGTCGAGACGCGGAACGACATACAGCGTCACCATGAAATGTGTCGCGCTGGAAGAGCTGACGCTCACCGTCTGCGCCCACCGGCGGGTGCCATCTTGCCAAGTCGACCCCCTGTCGGTCCGCAGGAAGGGATTTTGGGATTTCGAAAGGGAAAGGCCGCCATAGACCACGTACAACGCGTGATTGTAGAACTCGACGATGAACTGGGCGGACTCGTCCTGCGATGCGATGGCGACATTGCTGGCTCTCGGCACCAGCATGCGAATGGCTCGCAGGTGGCTCGCCTCGACGCCCGACATATCGGGGGCGGAGGACACCGGGCGCGCACCCTGAAATTGAGGAAACGTGTTGGCATCGACTTGCTGAAGGATGCCGACGCCGTTCGAGCGCGTTTCGCTTCGCATGCGGTAGTCGCCTGAATCGGCGAGCGCGTCGAGCGAAACGACCGATGCAGTCGCTAACAGCAATGCCAAGGGGATCGTGCGGATACGGACCGATAAACAACGAAACATCTATGCCTCTATGAGTGAACGAATCGAAAACGCGAAACGCGGCGAACGCGCTTGACTGCGGTGCGCAGGCTAACCGCCAGGTGAGAGAGACAGCGCTGTTCGCGAAAATCTAGGACCGACTCCAGAGCAATGGGCCCGAGATGTTGGCCGAATCAGCTTGTCATCCTCGATTCGCCCTGGCCGCTGATCCGCGGACCGCGCTGCGAACGCGCCGTGCTACGCTTGTGCGGCCCGGTTACCGAAGGAGTGCCCATGTCGGTCCGTCATCCGCTTTTTCGCCTACGTTCGACTTCGTTCATCGTTTCAGCCGCCGCAGCGGCCGCAGCGGCCAGCGCCATCTTCGGCAGCATCGCTTGCGGGGCCGCCGAGCTTCCCGCCAAAACACTCGTCTACTGCTCCGACGCGAGCCCCGCGGGCTTCGATCCGGCGCAATACACGAGCAGCGTCGAAAATTCGGCTGCGGCCTATACCGTCTATAACCGGCTCGTCGAATTCGAGCATGGCGGCACAAAAGTGGAACCCGGGCTGGCCGAGTCCTGGGAGGTTTCGCCGGACGGCAAGACCTATACGTTCCATCTGCGCCACGGCGTGAAGTTCCAGACGACTTCGTTCTTCGAGCCGACGCGCGCGTTCGACGCCGATGACGTCGTCTTCACGTTCGAGCGCATGCTCGATCCGAACCAGCCGTTTCGCAAGGCCTATCCGGTCGCGTTTCCCTATTTCACGGATCTGCGCCTCGACAAGACCATCGAGCGCATCGACCGGATAGATGCGTACACGGTGAGATTCAAACTGGCGTCCGTCAATGCACCGTTCCTTTCGCAGCTGGCGATGCCGTTTGCGTCCGTGCTCTCGGCCCAGTATGCGCAGCAACTGCTGAACGCGGGCAAGGCGTCGGAGATCAACAGCGCTCCGGTGGGGACGGGGCCGTTCATTTTCCGCGGCTATACGAAAGATGCGTCGATCCGTTTCGACGGCAATCCCAATTACTGGAAGCCGGGCGCCGCGCGCTTGAGGCGGCTGATTTTCTCGATTACACCTGACGCCGGCGTGCGCGAACAGAAGCTCAAGCGCAACGAATGCCAGGTCATGACCTACCCGCGCCCGGCCGACATCGCCTCGCTCAAAGCCGATCCCGATTTGCAGGTGCCGTCGCAAGCCGGCTTCAATCTTGGCTATCTTGCCTACAACACGACGAAAAAGCCGCTCGATAACGTCGACGTGCGCCGAGCGCTCGACATGGCGATCGACAAGCGGTCGATTCTGGCAGACGTATATCAGGGCGCGGGCCTGATCGCGAGCCATCCGATGCCGCCCACGCAGTGGTCTTACGACGAGTCGATCGCCGACGCGCCGCGTGACATCGCCAAAGCGAAGCGGCTGCTCGCCGATGCCGGATTCAAGGACGGCTTCGAGATCACATTGTGGGCAATGCCGGTGCAGCGCGCTTACAACCCGAATGCGCGGCTCATGGCGGAGATGATCCAGGCGGACTGGGCGAAGATCGGCGTGAAGGCGAACATCGTGACCTACGAGTGGGGCGAATATGTGAAACGCGCGCACGCGGGCGAATACGACACGCTGCTGATCGGTTGGACGGGCGATTACGGCGACCCGGACAATTGGCTGGGGGTATTGCTGGGTTGCTCGGCCGTGGGCGGCAGCAACTTCGCGAGATGGTGTTACAAGCCGTTCGACGATCTGATCGTCAAGGCGCGGGAAACGACCGATACAGCGGAGCGCACGAAACTCTACCGGCAGGCACAACGCATTTTCGCCGATCAACGCCCGTTCACGCCGATCGCTCATTCACTCGTCTATCAGCCGCTGCGCAAGGAGGTGACGGGCTTCAAGATCGATCCGTTCGGACCGACGCAGTTCTGGAACGTAGGCTTGCATTAGCGGAAGCCAGGCGCCGAGGCATTGGCCCGAACTGGGCCGGGCCCCCTTCTTGCGACCCGCGCCAGCGCTGTGGCCAACCCGACATCGTATATTTTCGACCGCTTGTTCGGGTAATCAAAGGTCAGTAATATCCGGCTACGCCGGCTAGCCGGACTACGACTTGGAGGAATGATGGAACTCAACAAACTGTTGCGTGCTGCGCGGGTCACCGCTCTCGCGGCCGCAGCCGTGACGGCATCGCTTGGCGCCGCGACGATCTCGCAGGCCGCGACGATTCCCAACAAGACCCTCGTCTACTGCTCGGAAGGCAGTCCCGCCGGTTTCGATCCCGCGCAGTACACGACCAGCGTCGATTTCAGCGCCAACACGTTTACCGTGTACAACCGCCTCGTCGAATTCGCGCGCGGCGGCACGAACATCGAGCCGGGGCTGGCCGAGAAATGGGAAGTCACGCCCGATGGCAAGACCTACACGTTCCATCTGCGTCACGGCGTCAAGTTCCAGACGACCTCGTTCTTCAAGCCCACGCGCGAATTCAATGCCGACGACGTCGTCTTTACGTTCGAGCGCATGCTCGATCCGAATCAGCCGTTTCGCAAGGCATACAACGTATCGTTCCCGTACTTCACCGACATGGGCCTCGACAAGCTCATCAAAAAGGTCGAAAAGGTCGATCCGTATACGGTTCGCTTCGAGCTGAACGAGGTCAACGCGCCGTTCATCCAGAATCTGGCGATGGAATACGCGTCGATTCTCTCGGCCGAATACGCGGACCAGTTGCTGAAGGCCGGCAAGGCCGCCGACATCAACCAGTTCCCCGTTGGCACGGGTCCGTTCATTTTCCGCAGCTATACGAAGGACGCGACGATCCGGTTCGACGGCAACCCCGATTACTGGAAGCCGAACACGGTCAAGGTCTCGAAGCTGATTTTTTCGATCACGGTCGATTCGAACGTGCGCTCCCAGAAGATCAAGCGCAACGAATGCCAGATCATGAGCTATCCGAAGCCGGCCGATATCGCCACGCTCAAGAGCGACAGCAATGTCGAGATGCCGAACCAAGCCGGCTTCAATCTCGGCTATCTCGCCTACAACGTGCAGCATAAGCCGCTCGACAATGTCGACGTGCGCCGCGCGCTCGACATGGCGATCAACAAGAAGGCGATTGTCGACTCGGTCTATCAGGGTGCGGGTCAGGCGGCGACACATCCGATGCCGCCGACCGAGTGGTCCTACGCCAAGGATTTGAAGGCCGCCTCGTACGATCCCGCGAAGGCGAAGGCGCTGCTCGAGAAGGCCGGCTATCCGAACGGCTTCGAAATCGCGCTGTGGGCGATGCCCGTACAGCGTCCCTACAACCCGAACGCGAAGCTGATGGCCGAAATGATCCAGTCGGACTGGGCGAAGATCGGTGTGAAAGCGAAGATCGTGACCTACGAGTGGGGCGAGTACATCAAGCGCGGCCATGCGGGCGAGCAAGACGCTTACCTCATCGGCTGGACCGGCGACAACGGCGACCCCGACAACTGGCTCGGGACGTTGCTGGGCTGCGAGGCGATCAACGGGAACAACTTCTCGAAGTGGTGCTACAAGCCGTTCGACGAACTCGTTCAAAAGGGCCGGACGACGACGGACCGCGCGCAGCGCACGAAGGTCTACGAAGAGGCACAAAAGATCTTCGCCGATCAACTGCCGTTCTCGCCGATCGCGCACTCGACGGTCTATCAGCCGACGACGAAGAACGTCGTCGACATGAAGATCGATCCGCTCGGCTATACCCGTTTCGACGGGGTGAGCCTCAAGTAGCCGCCGGCGTCGCTCCGGTATGTTCGATGGACGTCATTTGCGGTAACCGGAAGGTGCCGCAATCGATCCGGCGACAGGGGACATGCGCCTCTCGTCGCCGGTCGCATTTTTCCCCACGCAGATCAAGGGGCGAACCATGTTCCGATTCGTTTTGCGCCGCGTGGGAATGGTGATACCGACTTTCATCGGCATCACCATTCTCGCGTTCGCACTCATTCACCTCATTCCCGGCGATCCGATCGAAGTCATGATGGGCGAGCGCGGCGTCGATCCCGCGATGCACGCGGCGGCGCTGCACCGGCTCGGCCTCGACGAGCCGCTGCCGTTGCAGTACGTCCACTACGTGTGGCGCGCCTTGCACGGCAATCTCGGCACATCGATCATCACGAACACGAGCGTGATGGGCGAGTTCCTTGCGCGTTTCCCGGCCACCGTCGAGCTGTCGATCTGCGCGATGGTGTTCGCACTCGTGCTGGGTCTGCCGGCGGGCATCTTCGCGGCGCTCAGGCGCGGCACCGTCGTCGACCACGGTGTCATGGGCACGGCGCTGGCCGGCTATTCGATGCCGATCTTCTGGTGGGGGTTGATTCTCATCATGCTGTTTTCGGTGACGCTCGGCTGGACACCGGTCTCGGGCCGCATCGCCGTGGAGTACGATATTCCGCGCGTCACGGGCTTTTTGCTCATCGATTCGCTGTTCGTGCCCGACGAAGGTTCGTTCGTCTCGGCCGTGAGCCACCTGATTCTGCCTTCGATCGTACTCGGCACCATTCCGCTGGCCGTCGTGGCGCGCATGACGCGCTCGTCGATGCTCGAGGTGCTGCGCGAGGACTATATCCGCACGGCGCGCGCCAAAGGGCTCTCGCCGGCGCGCATCGTCATCGTGCATGCGCTGCGCAATGCGCTGATTCCGGTCGTGACGGTGATCGGGCTGCAAGTCGGCACGTTGCTGGCCGGCGCGGTGTTGACCGAGACTCTCTTCTCGTGGCCCGGCATCGGCAAATGGCTCATCGACGCGATCGGCCGGCGCGACTATCCGGTCGTGCAAGGCGGCATTCTGCTGATCGCCACGCTCGTCATCATCGTGAATCTTGCCGTCGATCTGCTCTACGGCGTGCTCAATCCGCGCATCCGTCACACGCGCTAGCGAGGCCCCGACATGGCAGACATACAAAACGCAATTCCGGAGGCCGTGACACCGGCGAGCGGCCGCAGGCTCGCCGCCCGCGAGTTCTGGCACAACTTCTCGCGCAATCGCGGCGCGGTGGCGGCGGGCGTCATCGTGCTCGTGTTCATCGTGCTGGCCGTGGCCGCGCCGATGGTCGCACCGCATAGTCCCATCGAGCAATATCGCGAGTTCGTCAAGATTCCACCCGCATGGCTCGCCGGCGGCAATTGGCACTTCGTGCTCGGCACGGACGAGGCGGGCCGCGATATCCTGTCCCGCCTCATCTACGGTGCGCGCATGTCATTCTGGATCGGCAGCGTATCCGTCGTGCTGGCGCTCATTCCGGGCATCGTGCTCGGGCTCGTCGCCGCCTTCTTCGAGAAATGGGCCGATACGCCGATCATGCGCCTCATGGACGTGTTGCTCGCGTTGCCCTCGCTGCTGCTCGCGGTGGCCGTCGTCGCGATCATCGGACCGGGTCTCGTCAATACGATGTTCGCGATCGCGATCGTCGCGCTGCCCGGCTATGTCCGCTTGACCCGGGCGTCGGCGCAAGGCGAACTGCACAAGGAGTACGTGCTCGCGTCGCGCGTGGCCGGCGCGGGGACGTTGCGGCTCATGTTTTCGCAGGTGCTGCCCAATTGCACCGCACCACTGATCGTGCAGGCGACGCTCGGCTTCTCGTCGGCTATTCTCGATGCGGCCGCGCTCGGTTTTCTCGGCCTCGGCGTTCAACCGCCGACGCCCGAATGGGGCGCGATGCTCGCCTCCGCACGCGATTACATCGACAACGCCTGGTGGATCGTCACCATGCCGGGTCTCGCGATACTGATCTCGGTCCTGGCGATCAATCTGCTCGGAGACGGGTTGCGCGATGCGCTGGATCCCAAATTGAAACGGATGGGATGAATGGAACGACCCCCACACTCACCGCGGGATACTGCCATGGGCGATCTTCTGACGATCCGCAATCTGTCGGTCACGTTCGGCGGCGCGCCTGCCGTCGACGGCGTGAACTTCTCCATCGCACCGGGCGAGGTCGTTGGCGTCGTCGGCGAATCGGGCTCGGGCAAGAGCGTGACGATGATGGCCGTCATGGGGCTCATCGACGCACCGGGCATCGTGACGGCCGATGAGATCGCCTTCGACGGGCGCGATCTCATGAATGCCTCGCCCAAGGAACGCCGCAAGACCGTGGGCAAGGACATCGCGATGGTGTTCCAGGACGCGCTGACGAGCCTCAACCCGAGCTATACGGTCGGCTACCAGATCAAGGAGGTCCTGCGGTTGCACGAGGGCCTGCGCGGCGCGGCGCTGGACGCCCGGGCGCTCGAATTGCTCGATCAGGTCGGCATTCCCGATGCGAAAAACCGCCTCGGCGCGTTTCCGCATCAGCTCTCGGGCGGTATGAACCAGCGTGTCATGATCGCCATGGCCGTTGCCTGCAATCCGAAGCTGTTGATCGCGGACGAGCCGACGACGGCGCTCGATGTCACCATCCAGGCGCAGATCATGGACTTGCTCGTCAGCTTGCAAAAGCAGCGCGGGATGGCGCTCGTGCTGATCTCGCACGATCTTGCCGTCGTCTCGGAAGTCGCGCAGCGGGTTGCCGTGATGTACGCGGGCGAGATCATCGAGACGAATCGCGTTCCCGACATCTTCGCGAGCCCTCACCACCCGTATACCGAGGCGCTGCTCGCGGCCATTCCCGAGCATAATTTCGGCGCGAAGCGTCTCGCCGCGCTGCCGGGTATGGTGCCCGGCCGGGACGACCGGCCGCGAGGGTGCCTGTTCGCGCCGCGCTGCAAGTATGTCGTCGACGATTGCTGGAAAGGCCGGCCCGAACTCGCGGCGCTGGAAGCGGGCAACGACGGCATGCGCGCGCGCTGCATCAAGCCGCTCAATCTCGATTCGATTCGCTCGACCCATGGAGGCGCACGATGAACGCAGTACCCGAGGCACCGCGTGCGCCTGAGCGCGGCGATGCCGTGCTCGTCGCCGAGGGGCTGACGAAACACTACCCGGTGCGTCGCGGTCTCTTCGGCCATGCCACGGTGAAAGCGCTCAACAACGTATCGTTTGCGCTCTCGCGCGGCAAGACGCTGGCCGTCGTCGGCGAATCGGGCTGCGGCAAATCGACGCTTGCACGTCAGTTGACGATGATCGAGACACCCACATCGGGGCGGCTCGTCATCGAGGGCGAGGACGTCGCCGGTGCGTCGCGCGAGCGCATTGCCCAGTTGCGTCGCCATGTGCAGATGGTTTTTCAGAATCCGTTCGCGTCGCTCAATCCGCGCAAGACCGTTGAGCAGACGCTCGGCGAGCCGCTCGCGATCAACTCGGCGCTCTCGGCGTCCGAGCGCGCCGGACGCATCGCTCATATGATGCGGACGGTCGGTCTGCGGCCCGAGCATGCCAAGCGCTACCCGCACATGTTTTCGGGCGGTCAGCGCCAGCGCATTGCGATCGCGCGTGCGATGATTCTGGATCCGCGCATCCTCGTGGCCGACGAGCCCGTTTCCGCGCTCGACGTCTCGATCCAGGCGCAGATTCTGAATCTTTTCATGGACTTGCAAGAGCAGTTCAAAACGAGCTACGTGTTCATCTCGCACAACCTGGCCGTCGTCGAGCATATCGCCGACGACGTGATGGTCATGTATTTCGGCGGCATCGCCGAGCTTGGCCCCAAGCAGACGATCTTCGCCAATCCGCGCCATCCCTATACGCGCTCGCTGATGTCGGCAACGCCGGCCATTTTCGAGTCGGATCGGCGCATCCAGATCAAGCTGCAAGGCGAATTGCCGTCGCCGCTCAATCCGCCTTCGGGCTGCACGTTCCATCAGCGTTGCCCGTATGCGATCGAGCAGTGCCGCATCGAGGAGCCGCGCTTGCGGGAAGTCGACGGGCGTCTCGTGGCTTGTCATCGCGCCGAGGAGGTGGGGGACGCGGATGCCTGATGCGCGGGCGGCGCGGCACGTGCGTGGCGGCGCGGCCGCCGGCATGCGGCGGCGCCGCTTGCGCGCATTCGTGTTGGTGCTGCTGCTGTCGAACGCCCTCGACTGCGAATCGCAGGCGGTACTCGGGCTCGCGCGCGCGGTGGCCGGACCGAGCGGCACGGCGGTGCCGCCGGTGCGTCTTCCGGCTTCGGCCGCTACCGCCCCCGCGTCGCCGGCGGCGCCTGCCGCCGTCATTCCCGGCTTTCACGGGCCGCCAGAGGCGTCGAGCACGAGTGCGAGCGGGCCGGTGGTCGCGCAGCCCGCGCATATGCCGTTTTACGTGGCGACGAAGGGCACGACGACGATCTACGTGCTGGGTACGCTGCACGTCGGCGATCCGGCCGACTATCCGCCGAGCGCGCCGTTCAGACGGCCGATCCTGGCGGCGCTTGCCGCCGCGCCGACGCTCGCGCTGGAACTTTCGCCGGACGACCTCATTTCCTCGCAAGACGACGTATCGAAATACGGCGTGTGCAACTACGCTTGCCTGCCGCGGCTTTTACCGGCGCCGCTCATGCGCAAGCTCGCCGCGCGGCTGCGCGACAACCCGGCCGCGCTCGCCGAGATCAAGAAGACGCGGCCGTGGCTCGCGGCACTGCTCGTCGAGACTTATGGCTCGTTGAGCGCGGGTCTTCAGACCGAATATGGCACCGAGGCGCAGCTGCAAAACGTCTACCTGCGCTCGCGCGGCAAGGTGGTCGGTCTGGAGACGCTCGGCGAGCAGATGCGCGCGTTCACGAATCTGACGCTGGCCGAGCAGCGCGAAATGCTCGCGCAGGATTTGGAGGAGACGCCGGAGCAGACGGTCGACGATGTCAAGGCGCTTCACCGGCTCTGGCGCGTGGGCGATGCCGATGCCATTTCGGCGTGGGCCTCGGCGAAGTCCGAGCGGCTCGCGGCATCGAAGGCCGCTGCCCGTTCGCTCGACAACAAGATCGTCTTCGAGCGCAATCGCCGGTTCACGGCGCGCATGCTCCAGCTCGCCGCGCCGAACCATCCGATATTCGTGGCGATCGGCGCGCTGCACCTGGGCGGGCGCAAGGGTGTCCTCGCGCTGCTGCGCGAGCGGGGGTTCGTCGTCGATCCGGCGTGAGCGGCGCGGGCTCGCGGGCGTTAGGTACGCAAGGTCCAGGCGGGTTGGACGTCGATGTTGTTCGAATCGAGGACGGTACGCAGCCGGCGCGCGAACGCCAGCGCGTGCGGACCGTCGCCGTGCAGGCACAGCGTGCGCACGTTGAGCGAAACCCAGGTTCCGTCGACTGTGCGCACGCGTTTGTCGCGCACCATCGACAGCACGTGTTCGAGCATTTCGTCTTCCGATTCGATCAGCGCGCCAGGTTCGCTGCGCGGCACGAGCGAGCCGTCGGCGCGATAACCGCGATCGGCGAAGCCTTCCTCGATTGCCGCGAGGCCGGCCTGTCGGGCCGTTTCGATGAAACCACTGTTGGCGAGACCGAAAATGGCCAGCGACGGATCGAAGTCATGCACGGCCGAGACGATCGCATCGGCGATCGCAGGATCGCGCGCCGCCTGATTGTAGAGCGCGCCGTGCGGCTTCACGTGCACGATGCGTCCGCCCTGAGCCTGCGCGATGGCGGCGAGCGCGCCGAGCTGATAGAGGATGCCGGCATAGATGTCGTCGGCCGGCAGATCCATTTCCTTGCGGCCAAAGTTGGCGGGATCGTGAAAACTCGGGTGCGCGCCGATGGCGACACCCTTTGCGAGCGCGAGACGCACGCAGTCGCGCATCGCGTTGGAGCCGCCGGCATGCCAGCCGCAGGCGATATTCGCCGAGCTGACGAGATCGAGCAGCGCTTCGTCGGAACCGCTGCCTTCGCCGAGATCGGCATTCAAATCGATTTCCATGACTTCCTCGTTCAAGACCGCTCAAGCGGCGCGTGCCGACTGTCGCAACCGCTCCTCATACATGACCATCGCGACATCGATCTGGCGAAGATAGGCGCGCTCTTCGGCGAGGGCGAAGACGGCTTCCTCGCGAGAGCTCGGTACGAACCGTACGCTGCCGTTCAATCGAAGTTGCGCGAGTTTCCATAAATCCGCCTGAATGACGGCTCCGATGCGCGGATATCCGCCCGTGGTCTGCGCATCGGCCAGCAACACGATGGGCTGCCCGCTCGGCGGCACCTGGATCGTGCCCGGCAAGACGGCGTGGGAAGGCAAGTCGCCTTGCGCGTCGCGCGTGAGCGCCGAGCCCGAGAGCCGGTAGCCCATGCGGTTGCTCTGCGGCGTCACGCGCCACTCGTCGGACCACAACGCTTCGTGCGCGAGCGCCGTGAAGCTTTCGTACTCGGGACCGCGCAGCACGCGTACCGACACCGCGCGCTCCGCTCCGGCCAGATGCTTGCCGCGCCGGACCGGTTCGTGGCCCGCCGCAGCGAAGCGGCACCATTGCGGTGCCTTGACGCCGAAAGGCGGCGCCTGCACGGCGATGCCCGAGCCCGGCCGAGCCGACGGCGTGCCGACGGCGAGACGATCGCCTTCGCGCAACGTCCGTCCGCCGAGTCCGCCGAAGCGGGCGCACAGATCGGTGCTGCGCGAGCCGAGCATCTGCAGCACGTCGATGCCGCCGCGCACGCAAACATAGCAGCGCATGCCACGCACGGCCCCATGCAAGACCAGTTCCTGTCCGGCCCTCACGGGAAGGCTCCACCACGCATAGATGGGCTTGCCGTCGAGCGAGGCGTCGAACTGCGCGCCGGTGATCGCAGCACGTGTGGCTTGCGTGAAGCGCAGCGCGGTCGGCCCCATCGTCACCTCGATGGCCGCGGCCTGCGGCGCATTGCCGACGAGCCGGTTGCCGACTTCGAGCGCGAGCGTGTCGAGCGCGCCCGCCGTGGCGATGCCGAGATGCCGGTAGCCGGGGCGGCCCAGATCCTGCACCGAAGTCAGGATGCCTGCGCGAAGCACTTCGATCATCGTTCGATCCCCGCAATGGTGAAGCGGACGCGATCGCCGGGTTGCAAGAGCGCGGGCGGTGTGGCGGCGGGATCGAACAGCGTCACGGCCGTTCGGCCGATCAAGTGCCAGCCGCCCGGCGACGCGGCCGGATAGATACCGGTCTGTGCGCCGCCGATCGCCACGGAGCCCGCCGGGACTTCAATCCGCGGCACTGAGCGGCGCGGGCTGTGGAGCGCGGACTCGAGCCCGCCGAGGTAGGCGAAGCCCGGCTGAAAGCCGAGAAAGAACACGACGTATTCGCCCGCGGCATGCCGCTTGGCGACTTCTTCGGCGTCGAGCCCCGTGTGCCGCGCCACGTCGGCGAGATCCGGCCCGAATTCGCCGCCGTAATGCACGGGGATCTCGACGAGGCGGCCTGTCGTCGCAGCGCTTTCGGCGCCTTCCCAGGCTGTCGCCAGCGCGCCGGCGAGCGTTGCGCTATCGGCCGCGAGCGGATCGAAGACGATCGTCAGATTATTCATGCCGGGAACGACTTCGACGACGTGCGGCCAGTGCCGCGCGATGTCGGCCATGGCCCAGATGCGCTCCTGGCACTCGAGCGTGGCGGGCGGCGGCACTTCGCATACCAAAGCTGCGTCGCCGAACGGAAAGATGCGGGGTGGGGTCATCGCCGGAGTCTCGTTGACATCGATCCAAAAAGTGCACGCCAAAGCCGCCGCTCGTTCCTTTCCAGCGTATTATCGATAAAATATCGATAATTTACAAATAAGAGTTTTCGCCAAGCGTGCGCGCGGCGCGTGCGTCGTACACTGCGACCATCATCGTTTCGTCGTATTCAAAGTGGCTGCCATGTCGCGTCAACCGACCAAGATCGTGTCCTCGGAGCACCTCGTTTCCGAGACGAGTGCCGAGCTGTCCGAGTTCGAGTATGGACTCATCATGGCGAGCAATGCGTTCAATCGCTGGATGGTGCGCTGCATGGCAGCCGCCGGCGGCAAGGACATGACGCCTGTCGAGGTGTCGTTGCTGCACCATGTGAGCCACCGGGACCGCAAAAAAAAGCTCGCCGACATCTGCTTCGTGCTGAACATCGAGGATACGCACGTCGCCACGTATGCATTGAAGAAGCTCGTGGCTAGAGGGTATGTAAAAAGCGAAAAGACAGGCAAGGAAGTGTTTTTCTCCGCGACCGCCACGGGGCGCGAGCTCTGCGCGCGGTACCGCGATGTCCGCGAGCGTTGTCTCATCGCCGCGCTCAGGGAAAGCGGCCTCGTCAACGAGCAGATCGGCGCGGCGGCTCAACTCATGCGAAATGCATCGGGCCTTTACGATACGGCCGCGCGCGCGGCGGCTTCGCTGTAGCGGCGCGGCGGGGCTTCGTCCTTTGTCCGCGCGGGCGCGCTCAGGTCGTAGAGGGCGCGCGCTCGCCCGTTTCGGTGACGATGGCATCGAGCGGCAGATCGTGCAGCTCGCGCGGCAGCGAGGCGATGCGGCAGGCGTCATAAGCGATGCCGACGGTTACTGGGCGGCTCGTGCCGGGCCATCCCGCGAGTGTGCGATCGTAATAGCCGCCGCCGTAGCCGAGCCGGTAGCCGTCGTCATCGAAGCCCACGCATGGAATCAGCAGCAAGTCGGGCAACACCGCAGGCGTGTCGAGCGGCTCGGGTATCCGGTGATGGCCGATTCGCATCGGAGTCTCGGGTGCCCATGCATGAAAAACGAGCGCATGGCCTTTCATCGCGATGACGGGCAAAGCGGCTTGCCGGCGCACGTCTTGCGCGAGCCAGCGCGAGAGTGCGTCGCGTGCATCGAATTCTCCCGGCAGCGGCCAATAGAACCCCACCGTGTGCGGCGCGAAACGCTCGAGCGCTTCGAGCACATGCATGCCGAGCGCCGCATTCGCGCCGGTTGCCGCAGCCGCCGCGTGACGCACGTCACGCAAGGCTTTGCGCAGTTCGGCTTTCGAATTCGACGCAACGTTGCGTGCTATGCTGTCGCTCAATTTTTGCTCCACCGATCATGATGTCGAAACGCTTTTTTCGAGTATATCGCGCGGCTTGCTCCGCTTTCGCCGCGGCGGCACTCGTTGCGTGCGGCACGGCGTCCGCCGGGCGTCACGCGTCCCCCGCGCCGATGAGCGACGACCGCATTTTCGTGCAATTGCGCGAAGCGGCCCGCAACAACGACGCGGCACGCGCCGCGCAGCTCGCGAGCATGATCCCGGACTATCCGGCGCAGTCTTATCTCGAGTACTTTCAGATCAAGCCTCAGCTGTTCGACGGCTCGGGCCATGCCCGGCTCGACGCGCCCGACGAGCCTGTGCTGTCTTTCTTGAAGCGGCACGACGGCGAAGCGCTCGCCGACCGCATGCGCAACGACTATCTGACGGTGCTCGGCGCACGGCACGACTGGCGCAATTTCGACGCCCAATACGCGCGCTTCGTACTGAACGACGATACGCAGGTCAAATGTTATGCGCTCGAGTCGCGCGCCGCGCGCGGCGAAAACGTGGCCGATGCGGCGCGCGCGCTGCTCGTGGAGCCGCGCTATTACGGTGACGGCTGCGTCGATCTGATCACCGCGCTTGCGGCTGAGAAGCAATTCACGCCCGAGGACGTGTGGCAGCAGATCCTGCTGGCCTACGAGCAGAACGCCACGACGGCGGGCAGCCGTATCGCCGACGCGCTCGGCGCGGCGCGACCCGATGCGACGCGCTTCGAACAGGCGACGAGCGCGCCGCCGCTCCTGCTGGCGAACGGTATCGGCGCCGATTCGGCCTCGCACGAGCTCGCCCTGTTGGCGATCACCGTCATGGCGCGCAACGACGCCGCCGCGGCGGCGGCCGCCTTCGCGACCGTCGCGCCGCAGCTTTCGCTCGCCGAGCGTGCGATCGGTTGGGGCACGATCGGCTACCAGGCGGCGGCGCGGCAGGTGCCCGGTGCGCTCGACTGGTTCCGGCTGTCCGCGAACGCACCGCTTTCGTACCCGGCCTATGAGTGGCGCACACGCAGCGCCTTGCTGGCGGGCGACTGGACGATGGTGCGCTGGTCGATCGAGCAGATGCCCACGCCGCTGCGCAGCAGGCCGGCCTGGGTGTACTGGCACGCGCGCGCGCTGAAGCAGGCCGGCGAGACGGCCGCAGCGAACGAGGAATTCGAGCGTATCGCCTCGCGCTTCGATTTCTATGGCCAACTGGCCACCGAAGAGCTGGGCCGCAAGATCGAGATACCGCCGAAGACCTCGGTGACCGACGCGGAAGTCGAGGCTGTCGCCAAGACGCCGGGCTTCGAGCTCGCGCGGCGCTTTTTTGCGCTCAACCTGCGGCTCGAGGGCAATCGCGAGTGGAATTGGCCGCTGCGCGGGATGACGGACCGCCAATTGCTGGCCGTGGCCGAGTATGCCCGCCGCATCCAGCTTTACGATCGCACGGTCAACACGGCGGACCGCACGCGGACCGAGCACGATTTCTCGCTGCGTTACCTGTCGCCGTTTCGCGATATCGTCGAGCGCGATGCCCAGACCAACGGGCTCGACGTGGAATGGGCCTACGGACTCATTCGTCAGGAGTCGCGCTTCATCATCGACGCGCGCTCGGGTGTCGGCGCGGGCGGTCTCATGCAGTTGATGCCGGGTACGGCGAAGATGGTCGCAAGAAAGATCGGTCTTGGCGCCGTGTCGCCGGCCGAGCTCAACGACATCAACACGAATATCCTGCTCGGCACGACGTATCTGTCGATGATCTACAATCAGTTCGACGGTTCGGCCGTGCTTGCGACCGCCGGCTACAACGCCGGCCCGGGGCGGCCGCGGCAATGGCAGGCGGCGTTGCCGCGTGCCGTCGAAGGGGCCATTTTCGCGGAGACCATTCCGTTCAACGAGACCCGCGACTACGTCAAGAATGTGCTGTCGAACACGGTCTACTACGCGGCGCTGTTCGAAGGCCGTCCGCAATCGCTGAAGGCCAGGCTCGGCGCCATCCTGCCAAACTGACGCCGCTGCGCGGCCGCCCCGGTGCGCAGCTCGCTGTGCGCCGTGCGCGCGCGAGTGCTTCGGCGGCCATAGCGAAAGGAGGCGAAGATGCGGCATCAATCCGTAGCGTTGATCGGCGGTTCCGGCTTTATCGGCGCGCATCTGGCCAATGCGCTCGTCGCAGCGGGCAAGACCGTCCGGCTGGCGACGCGAAGTCGCGCACGCGCACGTCATCTGACGATGCTGCCGATCGACGTGCTCGAAATCGATGTCTTCGATCCTGTCGCGCTCGCGCGCTTCGTCGAGGGCGCCGATGCGGTCGTGAATCTGGTCGGCACGCTCCATGGCGGACGGGGCCGTCCCTATGGGCGCGAATTTGCGAGGGCGCATGTCGAGCTGCCTGCGAAAATCGTGTCCGCCTGCGAAGGCAAGGGTGTGCATCGGCTCGTTCACATCAGCGCGCTCAATGCCGATCCCGCCGGGCCGAGCATGTACCTGCGCTCGAAAGGCGATGGCGAAAAAGCCGTGCGCGCTGGATCGCGGCTGGCCACGACGATTTTTCGGCCGTCGGTCGTATTTGGGCCGCAAGACAACTTCCTGAATACCTTTGCCGTACTGCAGCGTCTTCTTCCGGTGATTCCGCTCGCGAAGCCCGATGCGAAGTTTCAGCCCGTCTTTGTCGGCGACGTGGCGAGCGCGATCGTGAACACGCTCGATCTCGATGCGGCAAGCGGGCGCACCTACGAACTGGGCGGGCCGACGGTCTACACGCTCGAAGCGCTCGTGAAGTTCTGCGGGGACGCGATAGGGCGTCACGCGCGCATCGTGCGTTTGCCCGATGCTTTGGCCTATATGCAGGCCATGACGTTCGAGATGTTGCCGGGCGCGCCCGTGCTTACGCGAGACAACCTCGATTCGATGACGCGCGATGCCGTGCTGAGCGGCCCGCTTGCGCCCGAGCTCGGTATCGAGCCGGCGAGCATGGAGGCCATCGCGCCGGCCTATCTCGGCAATGCTTCGCTCAGATCGCGCTTCAGTGCGTTTCGTACGACGGCCGGTCGTTGACGGCCGTCGCGATGTGCCGTAGTCAGTCGCTTGCTCAACCTTCTCATCACAACTCGCGATATGAAACTCGTAATCGGTGACAAGAACTATTCCTCGTGGTCGATGCGGCCCTGGCTGCTGATGCGCCAAGCGGGCATTTCGTTCGACGAAATCTCCGTCGAGCTTGGCGAAGCGTCCACGCCCGCGCGGATTCTCCAGTATTCGCCCTCGTGCAAGGTACCTTGCCTCATCACCGACGAGGGGCAGTCGGTATGGGAGTCGCTGGCTATTTCCGAAACGCTCGCCGAGCGCTTTCCCGAACTGGCGCTATGGCCCCGCGATCCCGCGGCGCGTGCGCATGCGCGCTCGGTCGCCAGCGAAATGCACGGCGGCTTCGGCGAGCTGCGTTCGGCCATGTGGATGAACATCCGGGCGAAGTGGCCAGGCGCCAATGCCACGCCCGGCGCGTTGGCCGACATTGCCCGCATCGATGCGATCTGGTCCGAGTGCGTGGCGCGCTACGGCGGTCCTTTCCTGTTTGGCGCGTCATTCACGATCGCCGATGCGATGTATGCGCCGGTCGTCATGCGGTTCAATACCTATGCCCCGAAGCTGTCCGAGGCGGCGAGCGCTTACGCCAGGCACATCACTGCGTTGCCGGCTGTGCGGGAGTGGATCGAAAGCGCGCTGCGGGAAACGCATCGGCTCGACAAATACGAAACGCCCCAATGAAGATTTACGCTGTAGGCGGTGCCATTCGTGACGAACTGCTCGGCGTGCCCGTGTCGGACCGCGACTATGTCGTGGTCGGCGCGACACCCGAGCAGATGGTCGCGCAGGGTTATCGCCCCGTGGGCAAGGACTTTCCCGTCTTTCTGCATCCGGCCACCCAGGAGGAGTACGCGCTCGCGCGTACGGAGCGCAAGACGGCCGCCGGTTATCACGGGTTTCAGTTCTACTATGCGCCGGACGTGACGCTCGAAGAGGATCTGGCGCGGCGCGACCTGACCATCAACGCGATGGCGCGCGAAGTCCGGCCCGACGGCGAGCTGACGGGGCCTGTCATCGATCCGTTCGACGGGCAGCGCGATCTCGCTGAAAAGCGGTTTCGGCATGTCGGTGAGGCGTTCGTCGAAGATCCGGTGCGCATCCTGCGCCTCGCGCGCTTCGCGGCCCGCTTCCACGATTTCGACGTGGCGCCCGATACGCTGGCGCTGATGAAAACGATGGTCGCGGCCGGCGAAGTCGATGCGCTCGTACCCGAGCGCGTCTGGCAGGAAATCTCGCGCGGCCTGATGGAAGACAAGCCTTCGCGCATGTTTGCGACGTTGCGCGAGTGCGGGGCGCTGGTGCGCGTGCTGCCCGAGGTCGACGCGCTCTTCGGCGTCGCGCAGCGCGCCGACTACCATCCCGAAGTCGATACCGGCGTGCATGTGATGATGGTCGTCGATTACGCCGCCGCGCGCGGTTATGCGCTGGCCGTGCGATTCGCCGCGCTCACGCACGATCTCGGCAAGGCGACGACACCGGCTGACGTCTTGCCGCGACATCTCGGCCACGAGATGCGCAGCGTCGATCTGCTCAGGCCGATGTGCGAGCGGCTGCGCGTGCCGAACGAATGCCGCGATCTGGCGCTGCTCGTGGCGCGCGAGCACGGCAACATCCATCGCGTGATGGAGATGGGCGCGGCGGCGCTCGTACGCCTTCTGGAGCGCTCCGATGCACTGCGTAAGCCGGCGCGCTTCGCCGAAGCGCTACAGGCCTGCGAATCGGATGCGCGCGGGCGGCTCGGCTTCGAAATGCGCGAGTATCCTCAGGCCGAACGGCTGCGTGTGGCGCTCGTCGCCGCCCGGGCGGTGGATGCCGGGGCCATCGCCCAAGCGCAGGCGCAGGCGCAGGGGCAAGGACAGAGTGGCAAGCCCGCGGGAGCCGAGAACATAAAGGAAGCCGTGCATCGCGCGCGCGTCGCGGCCGTGGCAGCGGCGCTGGGCCAGGCGCCCGACGCGCTCACCGAGGACGCCGGCGCTTCATGAGGTCATAGCGTGTGCGAACGGTCGCCGCGCGCGAACGCATCCAAAGTCCGCTCGATGCCGCGCGAAAAGGCGATCACCTTGAAGAGTTCGCCCATTTCGGCTTCGGAAAGCAGTTTCTGTACCGCATTCGCCGCCGGCAGGAAGCGGGACGTGTCGGACGCGTCGAGTCCGGCCAGCGCTTCCGTGATGCCCGCATTCATCAGAAACCGGGCCTGCGACGTATAGCCGAGCAGATCGGCGCCCGCTTCCGTTCCCGCGACGGCAATGGCCGTGAATTCGACGTGAGCGGTGATGTCCTGCAACCCCGGGTGAAAGAACGGATCGTCGTGGGAGTGATGGCGGTAATGGCACATGAGCGTGCCTTGCGCACGTTGCGGATGGTAGTACTCGTGACGTGGAAAACCATAGTCGACGAAAAACGCCGCGCCTCTCGAGAGCATCGTGCAGACAGTGCGTGTGAAGGCTGCTGCCGCCGCGTGCGTTTCCGCGACGTAGTCGATCGACGGATCGATCCGCTCGTCGAGTTCGGCCAGCACAGCGGCGTCGTAATCGGTCAGTACCGTGCCGCCGCTTTCATGTCCAGTGGGGCGGTCGGCGAAGCCCAGTTTTCCGTCCGCGCCCGTCGCGACGCCGCGCTCATGCCATACGCCGCCCGTACGGACGAAAAGCCTGACCGGCATCGCATCGAGCACCTCGTTGCCGAGCGCGACACCGGCGAAGCGCTCGGGCAGCGCATCGAGCCAGCGTACGCGCTGCGCGAGCTCTCCGGCGAGCGCCTCGATCGTCTCGCGTTGGCGCGCGCGCAGCTCGCCCGAGAGCTCGACGATGGCGTAGCTGTCGAAAGGCACGCCGAGCGCGTCGAGTGTAGTGAGCAGGCCCGCGGCGAGCTTGCCCGTGCCGGCACCGAATTCGATCAATTCGCGCGTGCTGCTCTCGGCCAGCGCTTGAGCGACGGGGCGCGCGAGCGTCGACGCAAAAAACGGGGAGAGTTCGGGCGCCGTGACGAAATCGCTGCCGTCTTGCGCGCGCAGGCCGAATTTGCGCGCTCCGCCGCTGTAGTAGCCGAGGCGCGGGGCATACAGCACACGCTCCATGTACCGATCGAACGGCAGCCAGCCGCCCGCCGCCGCGATGTCGTCTCGGACGAGCGCGACGAGCGCCTGGGAGGCCGCGAGCGCGTCCGCGTCCGGAACGGGTAAACTAACGGGTTTGTGAGCATTCTGATTCATTCCGGCATTGTAAATGAGCGCCCCCTCCGATCCGCGCGCGAGTCCTGACGCAGGTGCCAGTCGCGCCGCTACCGCCGGTGGCGCTGGCGCGCAAGGGCGCGTCGTGCTCGTTACGGGCGCCGCGCGGCGCATCGGCCGGGCCCTGGCGCTCGGCTTCGCTGCGAAAGGCTGGGATGTGGCCGTCCATTACGGCACATCGGGCCGCGAGGCCGAGGGCGTCGTCGCCGAGATTCGCGCGCTGGGCCGCCGCGCTTGCGCGCTCGAAGCCGATCTGGCCTTCGAGGAGGACGTGGCGCAGCTGGTGCCGGCCTGCACGGCCGCGCTCGGCCGACCGCGCTGCATCGTCAACAACGCGTCGCGTTTCGTCGAGGATACGGCGGCGACCATCGGCTACGAGACGCTGCTGCAACTGATGGCGGTCAACGTGGGCGCGCCGCTCGTACTGGCGCGCGCACTGCATGCGGCGACGCCCGCGGCCGCCTGCGAAGACGAGACCGAGCGCAGCGTCGTCATCAACGTGCTCGATCAGAAGCTTTACAACCTGAACCCGGACTATTTGTCGTACACGTTGTCCAAGGCGGCGCTGCAGACTGCAACCGTGGCGCTGGCACAGGCGCTGGCACCGAAAGTGCGCGTGGTCGGTATCGCACCGGGGCTGACCTTGCCCTCGGCCGATCAGACGCCCGACGGCTTTGCCGCCGCGCATCGCGTCACGCCGCTCGGCCGTGCGTCGCGTCCCGAGGATATCGTGCAGGCGGCCTGCTATCTCGCCGATGCGTCGGGCGTGACGGGCGCGACGCTCGTCGTGGACGGCGGCCAGCATCTCGTGCCGCTGCCGCGCGATGTGATGTTTTTGACGCCCGAGGGCAAGTAGCGCGTTTCGGGTGTTGGGGACGCTTGTGCCGGGCCGCGACGCTCGATTGGCGAGCTTGGGCGGATGCGATGAGGCATCGCCGGTGCGCATTTTTTTGATTGGAACGGATATGGTTTGCGCTCTCTTGCACCCCCGGCTCGCCGACTGTCGCAGGCTTTTTCTGCGCAATTACGAGGTTTTCATCAATATCGGCGTGCACGAGTTCGAAAAGCGCGGCGAGCAGCGCGTCGTCATCAACGTCGAGTTGTTCGTGCCGCTCGCGCAGACGACGCCTGTCGACGACAAGCTTCATGAGGTCGTCGACTATGACTTCATGCGCGCGACGATCGCCGATCGCGTCGGCCGCGGCCATATCCATCTGCAGGAAACGCTGTGCGACGACGTCGCCCGCGTGCTGCTCGCGCATCCGCAGGTGAGGGCCGTGTGCGTATCGACCGAAAAGCCTGATGTTTATCCGGACTGCGATGCCGTGGGCGTCGAAGTCTTTCGCATCAAAGAGGAAGATTGAGATGAATGCGCCAGAACACGCCGCCGCGAACGCCGAGGCAGGGCAAGCGCGCCAGGCGCTCACGCGCCGGGAACAGAAGGAAGCCTACGAGAACAACAAGCTGTTCAAGCGGCTTGCGCGTCTGGTCGGGCAGGCGATCGGCGATTTCAACATGATCGAGGATGGCGACAAGGTCATGGTCTGCATGTCGGGCGGCAAGGACAGTTACGCGCTGCTCGATATTTTGCTGCGGCTGCGCGAGCGCGCGCCGATCCATTTCGATATCGTGGCCGTGAACCTCGATCAAAAGCAGCCCGGCTTTCCCGAGCATGTGCTGCCTGAGTATCTGAGCAGCCTGAACGTGCCGTTTCATATCGAGAACCAGGACACCTACAGCATCGTCAAGCGGCTCGTGCCCGAGGGCAAGACCACCTGTTCGCTGTGCTCGCGGCTGCGGCGCGGCATTCTCTACCGTGTGGCAGGCGAGCTCGGCGCCACGAAAATCGCACTCGGCCATCATCGCGACGACATTCTGCAGACGCTGTTGCTCAATCTTTTTTACGGCGGCAAGCTCAAAGGCATGCCGCCCAAGCTGCAGTCGGACGACGGCAAGAACGTCGTGATCCGGCCGCTCGCCTATGTGAAAGAAACCGATCTCGAGAAATACGCCGAACTACGCGCGTTTCCGATCATTCCCTGTAATCTCTGCGGGAGTCAGCCGAATCTGAAGCGTGCGGAAATGAAAGCGCTGATTCGCGAGTGGGACAAACGGTTTCCGGGGCGTGTCGACAATATGTTCAATGCACTTTCGAACGTCGTGCCGTCGCATTTGATGGATCCGCGGCTTTTTCCGTTTGCGGGATTGCGCGCGACGGGCAAGGCCGACCCGCTCGGCGACATCGCTTTCGACGATGACCCTTGTTCGGCGGACGGAGCCGGCGGCGGGAATGCCGGCGCAGCACAACCGATCTCATTCGCGCAATTCGACGACCTCTGATGCGCGGCGCGCCTTGACCGTGCGCTGTGCCGCTTTGGCGTAAAGAGCGCGATGTTAGAATCGCGCACCTGATACCTCTCTATTCGTGTCGACGCAATGAATATCGTCGTCTTGGCCGCAGGCGCCGGCAAACGGATGCGCTCCGCGTTGCCCAAAGTGCTCCACCCATTGGCCGGCCGGCCATTGCTATCGCATGTCATCGAAACGGCGCGAATGCTGTCGCCGACTCGCATCGTCGTCGTTGTCGGGCACGGCGGCGAGGCCGTCCAGCAGGCCGTGGCCGCCCCGGACATCAAGTTCGCCGTGCAGCATGAGCAGCTTGGCACCGGTCACGCTGTGCAGCAGGCGCTGCCGCTGCTCGATCCGGCTCAACCCACACTCGTGCTGTACGGCGATGTGCCGCTGACGAAGGCGTCGACGCTCAAACGCCTCGTCGACGCAGCCGTGGACGGCCGCTATGGCCTGCTCACGGTTACGCTCGACGATCCTCACGGGTACGGCCGCATCGTGCGCGACCCCGCGGGCTATGTCGTGCGCATCGTCGAGCAGAAGGACGCCACGCTCGAAGAACTGCGCATTGCCGAGATCAATACCGGCATCGTCGTCACGCCCACGGCACAGCTCGCGATGTGGCTCGGCTCGCTGAAGAACGACAACGCCCAGGGTGAGTTCTATTTGACCGATGTCGTCGAGCGCGCCATCGAAGCCGGTTTCGATGTGGTCACGACGCAGCCCGACGAGGAATGGGAAACGCTTGGCGTGAACAGCAAGGCGCAACTGGCCGAGCTCGAGCGGATTCATCAACGCAATGTCGCCGAGGCGTTGCTGCAAGCCGGCGTGACGCTGGCCGATCCCGCGCGGCTCGATGTGCGCGGTGCATTGATCTGTGGGCGCGATGTTTCGATCGACGTCAACTGCGTGTTCGAAGGCGAGGTCACGCTCGGTGACGACGTGAGCGTCGGCGCCCACTGCGTGTTGCGTAACGCGACGATTGGCGCGGGTACGCGCATTGAACCGTTCACGCATGTCGATGGTGCGGCCGTGGGCGAGCGCACCGTACTCGGCCCTTATGCGCGGCTGCGGCCCGGCACGGCGCTCGCGGACGAGGTGCATATCGGCAACTTCGTCGAAGTCAAGAATGCTGCACTCGGGCGGGGCTCCAAGGCGAACCACCTCACTTATATCGGCGATGCCGACGTCGGGGCGCGGGTCAACGTGGGCGCCGGTACGATCACCTGCAACTACGACGGCGCGAACAAGCATCGCACGGTGATCGAGGACGACGTGTTCGTGGGCTCCGATACGCAGCTCGTGGCACCGGTGCGTGTCGGGCGGGGCGTCACGATTGCCGCGGGGACGACCGTCTGGAAGGATGTACCCGAAGATACGCTCGTACTCAATGAGAAGACGCAGCGTACCCGAACGGGCTACGTGCGTCCGGTGAAGAAAAAGCGCTGACGAAGGCGATCAGAACGAACCGGCGCGCGCGTGGCGTGCGCTGCAAATGGCGGAAGTTTCATCGAGGAAGGGATAGAACCATGTGTGGCATTGTCGGCGCGGTTGCGCAGCGAAATATCGTTTCCGTTCTTATCGAAGGGCTTCGCCGCCTCGAATATCGCGGCTACGATTCTTGCGGTGTGGCCGTGCTGGCCGGCGACGCGCCGCGCCGTGCGCGCAGCGTGTCGCGCGTGGCGGACCTCGATGCGCAAGTTCACGAAGGGCACCTCGAAGGCGTGACCGGCATCGCGCATACGCGCTGGGCCACGCACGGCGCACCGGTGACCGACAACGCTCACCCGATTTTCTCGCGCGATACCGTCGCGCTCGTTCACAACGGCATCATCGAAAACTACGAGTCGCTGCGCGAGATGCTGCGCGGCAAGGGCTACGAGTTCGTTTCGCAGACCGATACGGAGGTGATTGCCCATCTCGTGCACAGCCTTTATCGCGGCAGTCTCTATGCGGCCGTTTGCGAGGCTACGCGGCAACTGCATGGCGCGTATGCGATTGCCGTCGTTCACAAGGACGAGCCGCATACGGTGGTGGGCGCGCGGCAAGGTTCGCCGCTCGTCGTGGGGTTGGGTGAGGGCGAGAACTTTCTGGCATCCGATGCGCTGGCGCTTGCCGGCAGCACGGACCGGTTCATGTTCCTCGAAGAGGGCGATGTTTGCGAGCTGACGCTCGATGGCGTGCGCATTTGCGATCGTGCCGGGCAGGACGCCCAGCGCGAAGTTCGCACGGTTCAGGCGTATGGGGGTGCCGTGGAACTCGGGCCGTATCGGCACTTCATGCAAAAGGAGATCTTCGAGCAGCCGCGCGCGATCTCCGATACGTTGCCGCAGGGCGATACACTTGCCCCCGCGCTGTTTGGCGAGGGTGCCGAAGCGGCGTTTCGCGAGATCGACAGCTTGCTGATTCTGGCTTGCGGCACGAGCTACTACTCGGGGCTGACCGCGAAGTATTGGCTCGAATCGATCGCGAAAATTCCGACGCAGGTCGAGATTGCCAGCGAGTATCGCTACCGCGAGTCGGTGCCGAATCCGAAGGCGCTCGTGGTGGTGATTTCGCAATCGGGCGAGACGGCCGATACGCTTGCGGCGCTCAAACATGCGCAGGAGTTGGGGCATAAGCATACGCTCGCGATTTGCAATGTTTCGACGAGCGCGATGGTGCGTTTGACGGAACTGGCGTTTTTGACGCGCGCGGGGCGCGAGATCGGTGTGGCTTCGACGAAGGCCTTTACCACGCAGCTCGTCGGGCTTTTTGTGCTGGCGGTGACGCTGGGTAAGCTGCGCGGGCATGTGGATGGTGAGCTGGAAGCGCAGTATGTGAAGAGCTTGCGGCATTTGCCTGCGGCATTGAACAGCGTGCTGGCGCTGGAGCCGCAAATCATCGCCTGGTCGGAAGAGTTCTCGCGCAAGGAAAATGCGCTGTTCCTCGGGCGTGGCATGCACTTTCCGATCGCGCTGGAAGGTGCGCTGAAGCTCAAGGAGATTTCGTATATTCATGCGGAAGCTTATCCGGCCGGGGAGCTCAAGCATGGGCCCCTCGCGCTCGTGACGGAGGCGATGCCGGTGGTGACGGTGGCGCCGAACGATGCGCTGCTCGAAAAGCTGAAATCGAATATTCAGGAAGTGCGCGCGCGCGGCGGGCAGCTGTATGTGTTTGCCGATGCGGATACGCGGATCGGAAATGGAGAAGGCATTCACGTGATTCGGATGCCCGAGCATTATGGAATGCTCTCGCCGATTCTTCATGTGGTGCCGCTGCAGTTGTTGGCGTATCACACGGCTTGTGCGCGGGGCACCGATGTCGATAAGCCGCGGAATTTGGCGAAGTCGGTTACGGTGGAGTGAGGGGGGATGACCATCACCGCCTCAGAAGCGAGACTGACCTAGCCCTGTGCCACTGGACCCCCATCTGTCGCCAAAAACCAGTTGTTGACGACAGATGGACGGCTCGTGTGAAAATTTCGTCATCTCGTAGACACGTTCTCGACCTTAATCTTTGATTGTCGCGTGCTAGACTCCGCTCTATGTCGTACTGGCGCAAACTCTTCATCGTTATATTGCTGACACTGAGCCTTCCGCTTCAGTCGTTTGCGGCCGTCTCGATGAAATGCGTCACTGCGCAAGCCGAAGCGGCGTCCAAACACGTCGAAGAGGCGACGTCAGCGTACCAGCCTGGCGCGCACGACATGACGGTTGCCGGTGACGACCATCGCCATCAGCACCGCGACAACGCCCATCACGCGCATTCGTGTTCGGCTTGCGCATCTTGCTGCTTCGGTACCGGAATACCTGCCGTTCCTGTCGTTTCCGTTTCCCTGAACGCTACACGTATAGCGGCGCCCTTCCCGCAGTCCGTCGGTGTCGTGTCGTTTCTGACCGACGGTATCGAACGGCCTCCTCGCTTCCCTCTCGTCTAGTTCCTGCTAGCGGTCGATGACCGCGACCCACGCCGTACTGGCGGTCACACACGGACCGCCGGATGACTCATGACGAGAAAAATCTATGCGACTGATTTCTGCGGCGCTACTCGGCGCGGCGGCGACATTGCCGGCGCTCGTGTACGCGACGACAACAATTCCTGACCCGACGGATGCAGCGGTTCCGGTGCCGGCCGTCACGGTACCGTCCGCATTCGACGGTTACCGCGCCTACCGGGAAGGCGATGGCCCCGCGTGGCAGCAGCTCAATCGTGACGTTCTGGATAAGTCGACCATGACTGGCATGAAGCATGGCGCGATGCCGGGCAAGCCGGTCGACAACGCCAATGCGCACCGCCCGACGCACGGGGGGCCCGCCAAATGACGCAACGACTTGTTTCCACGCGAATTGGCGCGGCGCTCGCCGTAATGGTCTTCCTCGCCGGCTGTACGACGTTTTCGAAGGACGGTGGATTCAATGCCATCTCGTCCACGGCTTCGGAGCGGCTCGGCAAGGACGCCGTTATCGTCAAGACCGACACGGACCGCGAATCGGTCGCGAAGCGAACGCAAGACCTGCTGGCGAAACCGCTGAGCATGGACGACGCAGTACAGGTTGCGCTGCTGAACAACCAGGGTCTGCAGGCTTCCTACGCCGAGTTGGGATTGTCCGAAGCGGACCTGGTACAGGCCGGTCGGCTACCGAACCCAGGGTTCACGTTCAGCCGGACCCGCGCGGGGAACGGCGACCTGAGCATCGGCCGCACGTTTTCGGCCAACGTTCTCAGCATCCTGACCTTGCCGTTCGCCACACGTATCGAGGGCCGACGCTTCGAGCAGACCAAGCTCGAAACCGCCGATGCGATGCTCAAGGTGGCCGCCGACGCGCAACGCGCGTACATCGACGCGGTTGCCGCCGAGCTGTCCGCGAAGTATGCGGAGCAGGTGAAAGATTCGGCCGATGCCGGCGCAGAGTTGGCGCTGCGCATGCGCCAGGCGGGTAACTTCAGCAAGCTCGATTACGCGCGCGAACAGGCGTTCTATGCGGACTCGGTTGCACGGTTCGCCAAGACCCGGCAACTGGCCGTCGCCGCCCGCGAAAAACTCACACGGTCGATGGGCCTGTGGGGCACTGATACCCGATATCAGCTTCCGGACCGCCTGCCTGACCTGCCGAAGGAGCGTCCTGACCTGAAGGACCTGGAGCGCTATGCGATGCACAACCGCCTGGATATTCAGGCAGCAAAACTGCGGACCCAGGGCGTTGCTTCATCGTTGGGGCTGAGCAAAGCCACGCGTTTCATCAACGCGCTCGATGTCGGCTATCTGAACAACTACGAAACCGACAAGGGGCATGAGCACGGCTATGAAATCAGCGTGGAAATTCCCATTTTCGACTTTGGCAGCGCCAAGGTCGCACGTGCGGAGGCCACCTATATGCGCTCGGCTAACCAGCTTGCTCAGACGGCCATCGACGCCCGCTCCGAGGTACGCGAATCGTACTCGGCTTACATAACAAGCTACGACGTTGCGAAGCATTACCGAGACGAGGTCGTGCCGCTTCGCAAGACCATCTCCGACGAGCTCCTGCTTCGTTACAACGGCATGTTGGCCAGCGTGTTCGAGTTGCTCGCGGATTCGCGCGAGCAAGTCAACGCGGTCAATAGCTACATCGATGCGTTAAAGGACTACTGGCTGGCCGAGACCGATCTCCGACAAGCAGTCGGCGGCCGTCTGCCGCCCGCGGCCGACGCGCCAAGCGTAAGCGCAAACGCAGCTGGCGCACCTGCAGCCGATGCACAACCTGCAACGAAATCCACTTCAGCTCATGGGGCGCAACCGTCGCCAGCAACACATTCGGAAGGTAAATGACATGGTGTCACGGCGAAAATTCCTCAGTGGGTCGGGGGCCGCGCTCTTGGGTGCTGCCATGGTAAGCAAGGCGGGCGCTGCGTCACTGCCCGAAGCGCCGACGATGGCAAACGCCACGTCGCAACCGCCGCTCGTGCCACCCAACGGCCGCCCGTACACGCCAGTCTCGACGCTCAACGGCTGGACGCTGCCCTGGCGGATGAAAAACGGGTGGAAGGAGTTCCATCTGACGGCGGAGCCTGTCGTGCGCGAAATGGCCCCCGGCATGAAGGCGAATCTATGGGGCTACAACGGGCAATCGCCCGGTCCGACCATCGAAGCGGTGGAAGGTGACAAGGTCCGCATCTTCGTAACGAACAAGCTGCCCGAGCATACGACGGTTCACTGGCACGGCATGTTGCTGCCGTGCGGCATGGATGGCGTCGGCGGCCTCACGCAACCGCAGATCCCGCCTGGCAAGACGTTCGTCTACGAGTTTCAGCTCGAAAAGCATGGCACGTTCATGTATCACCCACACGCCGACGAGATGACACAGATGGCGATGGGGATGATGGGAATGTTCATCGTTCATCCGAAAGACCGCACTGTGATGCCGGTCGATCGCGACTTCGTATTCTTGCTGGCCGCCTACGACATCGACCCCGGCAGCTATACGCCGCGCGTCAATGAAATGACGGACTTCAACATGTGGACGTTCAATTCACGCGTATTTCCCGGCATCGATCCATTGCCCGTTCGGGCGGGCGACCGCGTACGCATCCGGTTCGGCAATCTGACGATGACGAATCATCCCATCCATCTGCATGGCTACAGCTTCGAGGTAGCCGGCACGGATGGCGGGTGGATTCCGCCCGGTGCCCGCTGGCCGGAAGTGACGGTCGACGTGGCAGTGGGCCAGATGCGCGCCATCGAGTTTGCGGCGAACCGTGCTGGCGATTGGGCATTCCATTGCCACAAGTCGCACCACACGATGAACGCAATGGGTCATCAGGTTCCCAATCTGATTGGAGTGCCTCAGAAGGACCTGGCGAAGCGCATCAACAAGCTGGTGCCGGACTACATGGCGATGGGCAGCACGGGTGGTGCAATGGGCGGAATGGAGATGCCGTTGCCTGACAACACGCTACCGATGATGACCGGTACCGGCCCGTTCGGTCCGCTGGAAATGGGCGGCATGTTCACGGTCGTCAAGGTTCGCGAGGGACTCGGGCGAAACGATTATCGCGACCCAGGCTGGTTCAAGCACCCCAAGGGAACCGTGGCCTACGAATATACAGGCGAGCTGTCGGACAGCTGAATAACGCAACGAGGCCGAGCCCGACCCGGCCGTCGATTTCATCACTTCAACTCTGGAGAAAACGGGATGAACAAAGCACTTTTTTCGATTGCAATGAGCCTTACCCTGGCGTTTTCCGCTGCGTCGTACGCGGCTGGCGATACGGGCAACATGGACATGAGCGGCGGAGCAAAGCAAAGCGCCGACGCGAAGAACAGCATGTCGCACGGCGAAATCAAGAAGGTCGACACAGCCAACGGCAAGCTGACCATCAAGCACGGTCCGCTGGAGAACCTCGGAATGGAAGCCATGACGATGACCTTCAAGGTCAAGGATCCGGCCATGATGTCGCAGGTCAAGGTCGGCGACAAGATCGATTTCGTGGCAGAGGAAATCAATGGCGCGCTCACCGTGGTGAAGCTGGAGAAGCAGTAACGACTTCTGGTGGGGCGCGCTGCCCACGCGTGCCCGCCGTGACCATTCGAGACGAGCAATAACATGAAGACACATACTCTCAAGCGTCTGGCCTGCATGGTGGCGGCTAGCATAGTCGCGCTCCTTCCCGTTGCAGCGTTGGCGCACGGAAAGCTGGAAAGCGCGGCTCCTGCGTTGGGCAGCACCGTAGACGTAGCGCCGGATACATTGCGCCTTACCTTCAACGAAGACCTCGAGCCGGCCTTCAGCTCGGTGAAAGTATCCGACGCCAACGGGACGGCCGTCACGAACGACAAGGCCAAGATCGATGCATCGAATCCACGCGCCATGACTGTCGCGGTACCGAAGCTGGCCTCGGGTACCTACACGGTCCAGTGGGCAGTGATGACCGCCGATGCGCACAAAACCAAGGGCACGTTTACCTTCAAGGTGAAGTGAATGAACGACGGGTTCCTCGGCCTCTTGCGGCTGGTTGCTGTCGCTATCCAGAACGTTGGCTTCGCCGTTGTCGTCGGCGCATTGCTCAGCAACCAGTGGCTTGCACGCGGTGCGTCGACTTGGCAAGACGATGTCGGACGAAGGCTGCTCGTAACACTGCGCGTTGCGTCGATAGTCTCGCTGCTCGCAACCGCACTGTCATTCTGGGCGCATTGTGCGCTGATGGGCGATACAACATTGCTCGATGCCGGGCCGGCCGTATGGTCGATGCTCGTAGGAACCGGTTTTGGACACGCGTGGCTGGTTGGCGCCGCTTTCACGCTATGCATCGTTGTCCTGTCGTTCTTGCGTCCCGGGAGCGAGACTCGCTTCCCGATTGCGATCTGGGTCGCCTTGGCCGGTACCGCGCTTGCACGCAGCAACGGCGGACATCCGGTTGATGCGGGTCTCTTCAGCCTACCGGTATGGATCGACTGGCTGCATCTGCTGGCCATCAGCGCGTGGGTTGGACTCGTGCTCGTCACGACTTACGTCGTCATGCCGCGCCTGCTCGATGCACCGGGAAGCGAACGCCAGACCAGTGCATCGTTCGTGCAGTCTCTCTCCGACGCCGCGACGTACGCATTGATTGTCTTGTTCAGCACGGGCGCGTACAACGGGTGGAGGGGTGTCAATACACCGAACAATCTGCTTGAATCGACGTATGGGCAGGTGCTGCTTCTCAAGCTGGTCCTCGTACTGATGGCTGCGGTGCTTGGCGGACACAATCGTTTCTTCGAAATGCCAAAGCTCATGACAGCACTCGAGAGCCCATCCGCAGCCCAGCCCATAGGCCTGCTTCGTCGTTTCGGTCTCGTACTTCACATCGAGTCCATCGTGCTCGCCGGCGTCTTGATGGTGGCCGCGGTACTCGTCTCGAGTCCGCTGCCCGGCACGATGTAACCGGCTCCGTTCGAGCGAGAACGCGCGGTGTCCGGATGGTGCTGGCGGTGAATGCAAAAGGAGCGTCAAGATGAGCGATCAACATGGAAAAGACGAGCTTTATCGTCAACCGAGTTCCGGGCACGCGTCATCGGGCGGGCATGATGCACCTGAGGCGGACAAGCACGACCATTGCCGAATGCACGGACACGACGCGCATGCTCATCGCCATCAGGGCCATCAGCCGCCACACGAAGTGCGTGAGGGCACCGTCTATACGTGCCCGATGCACCCGGAAATTCGCCAGGACCATCCCGGGCAATGTCCGAAGTGCGGCATGGCGCTGGAACCGATTCTGCCCAGCGTCGACGAAGGCGAGAATCCGGAACTGGTCGATTTCCGACGCCGATTCTGGTGGACGTTGCCACTGACCGTCGTAGTTTTCGTGCTGGCAATGTTTGGCCATCGCCTCGGACTGATGAACGCCGGCACCGAAAACTGGGTCGAGTTCATCGTCTCTACGCCAGTCGTCCTGTGGGCAGGCTTGCCGTTTTTCGAACGGTGCATGCGCTCATTCATTAACCGCAGCCCCAACATGTGGACGCTCATCGGGCTAGGGACAGGCGCGGCTTATATCTACAGCGTCATCGCCACCCTCTTGCCCAACGTGTTTCCTGAAACGTACAGCGCGCACGGCCGAGTCAGCGTGTATTTTGAAGCGGCCGCGGTCATCATTTCGCTGACGCTTGTCGGGCAATTGCTCGAACTGAAGGCCCGCTCGCAAACATCCGCAGCCATCAAGGCGCTACTCGGGCTCGCACCCAAGACTGCTCGGCGAATCAACCCCGACGGCTCCGAGGAAGACATTCCGTTGTCCCATGTGCATGTGGGAGATATCCTTCGCGTGCGGCCGGGCGAAAAAGTCCCCGTGGACGGGGTGGTGACCGATGGCTCGAGTTCGCTTGATGAGTCCATGATTACTGGCGAGCCCATTCCCGTCACGAAGCGCGTTGGCGACCCTGTTATTGGCGCGACGATGAACGCGACGGGCGGTCTCGTCATCCGCTCCGAAAAGGTTGGCTCCGAGACCGTGCTGTCGCAAATCGTCCAGATGGTCGCGCAGGCGCAACGGTCTCGGGCGCCCATGCAACGTATGGCCGACAAGGTAGCGGGCGTGTTCGTCGTCGGGGTCGTCAGCGTCGCGCTTCTCACTTTCTTTGTTTGGGGCATCTTTGGACCCCAGCCTAGCTGGGTGTTCGGTCTAATCAATGCGGTGGCGGTGCTCATCATCGCGTGTCCGTGTGCGCTGGGCCTTGCGACGCCGATGTCCATCATGGTCGCAAGCGGCAAAGGCGCCACAACCGGGATTCTCTTTCGAGATGCAGCCGCGATCGAGAATCTGCGCAAGGTCGATATGCTCATTGTCGACAAGACGGGAACGCTGACTGAGGGTCGTCCAGCCTTCGAGCGGGCTGTCGGAACCCATGGATACACGGCCGATGAAGTGCTTCGGCTGGCGGCCAGCCTCGACCAAGGTAGCGAGCATCCGCTTGCCGCTGCCATCGTCGCCGCTGCACGCGGCAAGAACCTGGTTCTGGACCGCGCCGAGGACTTCGAATCCGCGACCGGTATCGGCGTGAGAGGATGGGTCGCCGGCAGGAAGCTGGCGCTCGGCAACACTGCGCTGATGCAGACAGACGCCGTATCCGTCGAATCGCTGGCCAAGGAGGCAGACGGCATGCGCGCACAAGGCGCGAGTGTCATGTATTTGGCGGTCGACGGCAGCTTGGCTGGACTGCTGGCCGTCGCCGACCCAATAAAAGCGACGACACCGGAAGCGCTTTCGACGTTGAGGGCGAAGGGTATTCGAGTCGTGATGGCGACCGGAGATGGCGTGGTGACGGCCAAGGCCGTGGCGGAGAAGCTCGGCATCGACGAATTCCATGGAGAGGTGAAGCCTGCCGACAAGCTCGACTTGGTGACGCGGCTTCAGCAAGCCCGGCATGTCGTAGCGATGGCTGGCGATGGCATCAACGACGCCCCCGCGCTTGCCAAAGCGGATGTCGGCGTGGCCATGGGGACCGGCACCGATGTGGCAATGAGCAGCGCTCAGGTGACGCTCGTCAAAGGCGACCTGCGCGGTATTGCGCGTGCGCGAGAGCTGTCCGAGGCAACGGTCGCCAACATGAAGCAAAACCTTGGCTTCGCGTTCGTGTACAACGCACTCGGCGTTCCGCTGGCGGC
Source organism: Paraburkholderia sp. NMBU_R16 (assembly GCF_013282575.1). Lineage (GTDB taxonomy): Bacteria > Pseudomonadota > Gammaproteobacteria > Burkholderiales > Burkholderiaceae > Trinickia. Next base: position 33,862 of record NZ_JAAAYE010000007.1, on the reverse strand, counting down.
CGGCGTGCTTTACCCGTTCACCGGATTGCTGCTCTCGCCGATGATTGCAGCGCTTGCGATGAGCCTGAGTTCAGCGTCTGTCATTTCGAATGCGCTGCGACTGCGCAATGCGAAGATTTAGCTTGTCGTGCGGCATGAAGCGATTGCATGGACGGCAAAGCAGTAAGCCGCGCACCACGCAGAACGCCAAGAACGTCGCCGAAATCGGTCACGTCGGGCGCAATCGCGAAAGTGCGAAGGCGCCCGCTGATGCAGCCGTGCGAGCTTGGCGCCGACGGCCTCTCCCGCATCCAGCCCCCAATCAAAACTCGAGCTGAAACAACACCGGCCGGTGATCGGGACCATCCATCGTCTGGAAGTCCTTATGGAACTCTGTGTAACCGTTCGCTGCCGCGAGTTTGACGCCCTTGCCTGCAAGGCACCAATCCAAGATGCCGCCGCTGGCCTGCGTCATATCGGGCCAGCAGCTCGCGCAGTGGGACCCGGCCGGCAGCTTGAGCTTGTTGAAGTTGGCCATATCCCAGTTCATATCGCCGGCGATGGCCCATGTGTCGCCGAGCATACCGTTCACAAATTCGGCGGCATTCTCGATTTGATTTTTTGTCAGGCCCGTCTGACCGGATTTGAAATGAGCAAATCCGACGCCGAGCTTGTTCTCGATCGTACACAACAAGAAGTTGCGATTCAGGTGGTTCAACTGGTCGTAGGATAGGCTGAAGCCGACGGACTTCTTGTGCATGACGACATAGGCATTGCTATGTCCACCGTCGAGCGATTCGCAATGGTAGTGCTCGGAATACACACTCTTCAGAAAGGCGACGTAGTCTTGGATCCGCGCCGAGTGCACCTCACAGAGAAAGATCAAATCCGTTCCTCGCTTACAGCAATAGTCGACGAACTCGGAAACCTTTTGCTGCTTGAAGGGATCCGACGACTGCCCGTTTTTCTCGATGTTGAACGCTGCGATGGTGATGTAAGTCATGTTCGTTGCTCCTCTCAAAGCAATGTGGGGACTTGCGAGTGATGTATGTGATGCGTTTAGGCTGCGCGGCCGGTGTATCAGCGTGATGCGTTCCGGCAAGGGGAAGCTGCCACGACCGGGCGGCCGCCTCAGGAATGAATGAACGTCACTGCAACTCTGGAATGAACTCGGATCGACGGGGCTGATCTGAGACGCGTTTCGCGTATTTGGAAAGGTACGGGAACAGCAGGTCCGCGATAAATACGTCAAATGCGGTATCACTGGGCGAAATGCAATGAAAGGCATCGTGCGATGCGTCGACGACGCCATGCATGGCGGCCACGCTGGGCTGCGTTCGACCAACCACGCTCATCGCGACAAAAACGTCGTTTGGCCATCGCGTGCGTCGCGAAAGCCGTCGGCTTTCAGCGATCAGCGCTCTTAGAATTGAGCGTGCACTATGTTTTCCTGACTACCTAATGCTGCAACGAGCCGTGCGCTCGAGCTATTTGAAGGGCTACTGCATCATGGAAAGAACGTCTGGCAGTTCGCGGGCGCCGCGCGATATTGATATTCCGCAAGCATCGGCCGTGAATGACGCTTCCCCAACCGCCGTGCCAGCAGCCGGCGGTGTGCCGCCGGGGAACTCTCCGCGACTCGATGGACTGCCGAAGCGAGCACGGACTGGACCCATTGGCGGAGCCCCCGCTAAGCCGGATGATGCCGAAACCGGCGGTGCGGGCCGTCCTCTAACCTTGCTGGGGCGACATCAAGCGGCCTTGCGTCATGCCAACGAGAATGGGGGGATCGAATATGTCACAGGCGTTGCCGTAGCCCTTCAAACGCTCGAGACATCTCGATCAGAGGCCGTCCCACCACTGATGCTGTCATTCTCGGAACCCGCTCTGAGAGGCGCGCGTGAAGCGGCCCCGGAGTTGCAGCGCGTGCTGAACGTCGAAACCGGGAGATTGCCTCGCAACTGGATCGATCGTTTGCACAGCCTTGAGTGCGTCGCGATAGATCTGGACCACACCGATATTTCGCCTGAGATCATCAAGACGGCGCATGAAGGTGGATTCCGTATCATGTGCTACACGGTGAATGACTTGGACAGAATGAGGCAGTTGTTTTCCTGGGGGATCGACAGCGTCGTTACCGACATGATTCATGAGATAGCTCCTGACGCCTGCCTACGTTGGGACAAAAAAGCAGGAACAGGCTCCGACGGCAGAGCCCAAGACGCTTACGACTTGCCCCCATGGCACTGCCCAGAACTGGTTGCACATCGGTTCAGCGGGAAAACCGACCCGCGAGAGTTCAGGATCGCGCCAGAAAACACACTGGCGGGGGCCCGCGAGACGGTTCGGTATGGCTATCGTGCGGCCGAGTACGACGTCAACATCACGACCGATCCGGTTCCAGTGCCATTTGCGATGCATGACGAAACACTTCAGCGCACCACCGACGGATCGGGGCCTTCCGCGCGTCCTTGGTCAGAACTGGCGTCGCTCCATGCGGGTATCAGGCATTCACAGAAATATGCGGACGAACCCATTCCCACCGATCTCGAACTCGCCGCGTATCTCGCTCAGCACCGCATCCAGCGGCTGGTCGAAATCAAGCCCATGCCGGACTTATGACCGAACTCGCGGGCCGAGACCGAGCCGCAGACCGCATGTGGGCTGAATCCGCGACTTGACGAAAGGCGGCAGAGGGTCGCGGCCTGTTTCTTCGCGACACGAGGGACTTTGTCGCGCGCGGAACCGAAGCCGTTATCATCGGTGACGGCCGGCCACGCACGAAGCGCGTGGCGATCAAGCAGATCTCCTTCAAACACCTCTGCCAGTGCAAATGCGAGCCGTTGCCGTAAGCTAATCGCCTCCCAGACACTTGCCTTCATCTCGACGTAATGGATCCTCTCCTCCCAGCCGCCAATCCCGAATTCCTCGACACCGCAATAGCGGCGCGCCTGGGCATGCCGGACGCCCCACCGGTACGCATCCTGCTGCTCTACGGCTCGTTGCGCCAGCGCTCCTATTCACGCTTGCTCGTAGAGGAAGCCGCTCGCCTGCTGCAACATTTCGGTGCCGAGACGCGCATATTCGATCCGCGCGGGCTGCCTTACCCCGATGCGGTCGAAGGCAACGACCACCCGAAGGTCAAGGAATTGCGCGACCTTTCGATCTGGTCCGAAGGACAGGTCTGGTGCAGTCCTGAACGTCACGGCACGATTTCCGGCGTCATGAAGACGCAGATCGACCAGTTACCGCTCTTCATGGGAGGCATCCGCCCCACGCAGGGCCGAACGCTCGCCGTCATGCAAGTGAGCGGCGGCTCCCAATCGTTCAACACGGTCAATCAATTGCGCCAGCTCGGCCGATGGATGCGCATGTTCACCATCCCGAATCAGAGCTCGGTCGCCAAAGCGTTCGAGGAGTTCGACGAGCAAGGGCGCATGAAGCCGTCCCCCTACTACGACCGCCTCGTCGACGTGATGGAGGAACTCGTGAAGTTCACGTTGCTGCTGCGCGGGCGGTCCGATTACCTCGTCGACCGATACAGCGAACGTGTCGCAGCAGGGCGGCCGCTCGATCCGGCGACCGACCTTGCGTCGCGCGCGGTGGGGCCTGGCGAGGCGGCGGCGCCGCAAGACGACATCGACTAAGCGGGTTCTCGCCGTTTTCGCGCCGCACTTTCGCAGTACTGGAAGCAGAGAATGCTGGCGGCAAGAATGGCGAGACCGATCGTACCGGCGAAGGTGAAGGCCGATTTGAACAAGAGCAGGTCCCCAACGAAGCTGATGGCGACCGAGAACAGCAGGAACATCGAGACGAGCGACACCGACACTTCCTTCAGCGAAGTGACGAGTCCGACTTGATAGAGCAAGCCGCAAATGCCGATAAGGGCGAGCTTCCCCCAAGGCACCGGGCTTACCGTCTGCATGGCGGCTTTATCGAAGAACAGCATATAGATCGTCAGGCCGATCGTGGAAATCGTGAAATACATGACGAGTACAGCGTCCGAATCCTCGGATCGCGCGACGCGTTTGATTTCATAGAGCGCGATTGCGCCGAAGAGCGCCGATGCGAGCGCAAAAGCCATGCCGGTGACGTCGGCATGCGCATTCGGGTTGGTCATGCACGCGACGCCCGCTAGTGCTCCGATGACGAACACGCCTCTGGCGTCGAGGCGTTCCCGCCCGGAAATCAAAGAGATTGCATACGCAAAGAACGGCAAAGTGTACGACAGGCATAGCGCTGTCGATAGGGGGACGCGAGCGATTGCGGCGAACAGGCAACACACCGATAAGAATCCGAGCGCCGCGCGTAGCAGATGCTTATGCGGGCGAATACTCGTGAACGGATAGCGCTTTAGGGAAAGCAGGCCCCAGTAAATCAATGCGGGCACGCCGAAGCGCGCGAGCAACAAGGCCGATTCGGGCACGCCCTTCGTCGATTTGACGAACATTCCCATGCCCGCGAGGCTGACCGGGCACAACAGGATAGAGATGGCAGTTCCAGGCTTAACGGAACGCGACGTCGTGCTCATTGGCCCACAACTCGAAGATCAGCCAAGCCCAAATCGAATTGCCGAGAGCCGTAGTCGGCCGATTCACGTTTTCCTCGATGCATCCGAGCAGCACGTCCTTGTTGATGAAGTCGAACGTTCGGCAAGACGAGCCCAACGTGTCCATGAGGTAATCGAATATCGCAAAGCCCGGCCGCAACATCCCAGCAATCGGCAGCAAAAACGGCTGCTTGTGCCGCGTCATGATCGCTTCCGGCAAAATGCCTCGCGCGCAATCATAGATCGGCCGCTTGCGCGCCTGCCGGTCAACCAGTTGCTCGTTTTCGCAAACCAACGCGTGTCGATAGACCGAAGGCAGGCAAAATGGAACGCGTGCCTCGACCGAATGGGCCATGCTCAGCGCGTCCACTCGATGGAGTATGTAATACGGCAGCCGATGCTTCGCTTCAAAGTGGAGAATCTTGCGGAACCAGCCGCATCCAGGCAGGTTGCGAATGAAGTCCTCCAATCGCATGGCGTATTGCATGTCGAGCGCCTCCGGCTCGATCAAGCGGGCGCGAAGGCGGCTGGGTATGGCTGCCAGATCGCCGACGTAGCTTGTCGTTTTGCCGCGTGTCGACGATGGCAATGGCGAACATTCCCTCGAGCTTCTCGACGAAGCGAGGGCCGAGGCGATCGAACAACGGCAAGATGACGCAACCATCGGCATCATCTACGTCTCGGGCGATTCCGTATGTGGACGATAACGCCCTGTGGTTGTAGATCTCTCCGACGAATATGCAGTGCCGGCCGTCGAGAGTATAGGGTTGACTGCCATTTAGCAGGCCGTTGACGGGCACACGAGTATGCCCGAGCAAGCCGGTGCGCAGAAATCGAACGTTTTGCTCGTCTGGTCCTCCGGCGTTCAGGTATTCGATGATCTCGATGACCTTTTCGCGCTTATTGCTTCCGAATAGCCCAAACATTCTACACATGCGGCATTTTCTCGATCGAGGCAGAAACCCAACTGCGCCGGCAACAAGTCCGTTGTCCGGTTCATTAGGGCTGGGCTCGCGATATTGGCATGGAAATTCGCCGCTGCCGTACTGCCAGTTTTGGGAGGCGGTTGAGCGGCGTTGGGGCTGCAAAACAGAATCTAAGAACCCTGCAACGCTGCGATCCGTCGCCGAAGCTCATCGAACGCCACCCACCGCCCAGGCTTCGGCTACTTGCTCGTCTCTTCGTCCGACGTCGCCTTATCCTTACCGACCGCCTTCCGGACAGCATGTTTGGTCGCGTAGTACCCGCTGCGCGCGCCGCTCGCGATGGCGTGGCCGGCTGCCTTGGCGGTACTGGCCGCGCCATGTGCAGCCTCGCGCGCATCCTCGCCGAATTTCTTGCCGGCGGCTTTCACGTTCTCTTTCGCTTCATGCGCCGTTTCCTTCACATCCGCATAAGCGGCAGTGCTTAATATCGCCGGAATCAAGGCGACAAGCAGCAAACGACGGACTGTTGTTCTCATATGATTGCTCCTTGGTTCATCGTCATAAAATTCATGGGAGTGCCGAAAACCGGCCATCCTTTCAACTCGCATCTTGCGACGAGATCGCACCGACAGCCGAGGCATCGAGAATCACCGCGGCCCGCCCTTCGACTATCGTTCGGTCATCACAGCTAACAACGAACCGATAGAGGATATTGTTGACATCGCCACTGATTCTCGTGGCTTCGACGACAAGCGGCGCCTCCAGTGTGTCGAGCCGCTCGACATGCGTTTGCACGTTGCGCACGCTCGCGAGAAACCCCGCGCGCGGGCGCTCCGAGGCTGCGCCGAGAACCGCGCCGTGTACTGCCATCGCTTGCGCGGCATATTCGATCGCGCAAACGGCGGCAAGACGCTCATTCATGCGCAGCGGGTTACCTAGATCACGATGACTCGTTGCCGTACAACGGATGGTTTCTTCATCCCATTGCACGACTTCATCGAGCAGGCACATCGCGCCACTATGGGGAATATGCGCGGCGATCCACGCATGATCGAGTGGCAGTGAGAGTCGATCGTCAGCAGTCATTGCGTCAGGGTTCTTTACGGGCATCGACGGGCACGACATGGACCCGCAGACGCAAATCGTCCAAATAATCGAGCACGACGGTCCGGGCCTGCTTCGCCGCCAGCGCTTCGAGTAACGGCAACGCACGCGCCGCAGGATTGCCGAGACGCACCGCTTCGAGTGCCGGCGACGCGAGCGTCGTAGCCGGCGCATCGGTCAACTCCACATCGATACGGGCCACGGTGCGCTCGCTTTCGCGCGGCGTCAGCACCAGCGCGACGCCAAATGCATCCGCCGTAGGGCGCACACCGCGCAGCGGATCGGGATATTCGGTATCGAACGCGATCAGGAGCGTTTCCTGCGCATCCACGCTGACCGCGCAAAGGCTCTCGAGCAACCCCGCGCAGAAGCTCCCATCGTACGCACACAACACGTTCGAGGAGCTCATCGCATGGGCCGCGATGCTCCAATACCCCGCGGGCGCGTTATGAACCGAGTTATGAAACCGGGTCGGCGAAATCTCCCGTTCGTCGCCTGCGAGCGTTTCGCAGATTGCGTGGCAGTTCTCGCCATCGCCACCCGATGCCGTGAAGACGGTGCTCAGTGCGGCGGCGTCGCGCCCGCTCGCTTGCGCCGCTTCGAAGCCGATGGCGAGCGCCAATCGGACCGGTTGGCTCGTGCGGCGTCGCTCGGCCGATGGCAGCGCGGCGGGTGCGGGAATGGCGGCCGGCGCGTGGACGTACGCCTGCGCGCCACTCAGTACTGGAACGGCTTGCGGCCAATTGGCGAAGCCCGGGCCGATGAGCCCGAGCCCCTCGATATATGCGCTCGTCTTGCTCATGATGTTTCGCTTCCTCCGCGCACACTGTCGCGACGGCCAAGAATCAGGCTGCAATTGGTGCCGCCAAAACCGAACGAGTTACTGAGGACGGTACGCACTCGCGCGTCACGGCTTGCAAGGACATAGTCCAGTTGCAAGACCGGATCGGGCTGCGTCGTGCCGACCCCGGCCGGCACGAACTGATGGCGCAACGCGAGCGCCGAAACAACGGCCTCCAGCGCGCCGGCCGCGCCGAGCGTATGCCCGGTCGCACCTTTGGTGGAGCTCGCAGGCGTTCCGTCGAATAGCGCGTTGAGCGCGAGCGATTCGGCCACATCGTTGCTCGGGGTCGCGGTACCGTGCAGATTGATGTAGTCGATATCGGCTGGGCTCAAGCCGGCCGTCGCAAGCGCGCCTTCGATCGCGCGCCGCGCACCGAGCCCTTCCGGATGTGGCGACGACATATGATGCGCATCGCTCGATTCACCGATGCCGAGCAACAGGATCGCGTCATCGTTCGTCCCCGCACCCATCCCCGCACGGTGGCCGTTGCGCGGCCGCTCCAGCAGGAAGAATGCCGCCGCCTCTCCTATCGAAATGCCCTTGCGCGTCATATCGAATGGCTTGCAGGGTTCGGAAGAAAGCAGTTCGAGCGAGTTGAAGCCGTAAAGCGTGGTCAGGCACAGCGAATCGACGCCGCCGACAACGGCCGCGTCGATCAACCCGGCCTCGATCATGCGGCGCGCCGAAGCAAAAGCCTTTGCGCCCGATGAACATGCCGACGAAATGACCGCTGCCGGCCCGGCGAGGCCGAAGTACGCGCGCACGAAAGCGGCGAGCGAGTACGTGTTGTGCGTTTCGGCGTAGTGGAAGTCGGCCGGCAGCGCGCCGCTTTGCGGGTCGCGTCGTCGATAGGCCAGCTCGGTCTGAAGAATGCCCGAGGTGCTCGTGCCGAGAAATACGCCGACGCGCGCGGCCTCGTAGCGCGCCGCGGCGGATTCGACGGCTTCGGCGAAACCGTCCTGCGTCAAACCGAGTTGCGCGAGCCGATGATTGCGGCAATCGAACGCGCTGAGATCGGCGCGTACCGGTGTGTCGTCGACGCCGTCGACGGTGCCGATCCATGTCTCGAGTTCGGCACGCTCGAAGCGGCAGGGCGCGAGGCCGCCGCGGGACTCGCGTAACGCTTGCAAGGTGGCGTCGAGGCCTCTGCCGATGCAGCTCGTCGCGGTGAAGTGGGTGAGTTGCAGTGGTTTCACAGGAATCAATCCGGATGCCGATGTGCTTCGTATCGATGATGAGCGGTCGTCTTGGCGACCGTTACCGTTGCGTTGGTCTCGGGTACCTCTGTCATGGCGGCGCGCAGCGTCGTGCATTGCAGTCGAGCGTCGCGCGCCGCACGCAATACTGTCTCGAGTGCATCGAGCACGACCGGCCGGCCTTGCGCGTCGCGCGCGGCGTGGCCGTCATGCAGCAGCAGGATGTCGCGCGCCGAGAGGCCGCGCAGCAGCCGCTTTGCGACGAGGCCGGCATCGGAGGTCCGCGTATCGAATCCGCGCCGCGTCCAACTCGCGAGCTGCAGACCGAGCCGGCACAGCACGGGCTCGAGAAACGGGTTGCGCAGTCCGGCAGGCGCGCGAAAGAACAGCGGCACCGTACCGCTCAACTCCGTCAGCGTGCGTTGGGCGGCATCGATCTCGCGTTGCAGTCCTCGTGGCCCAAGCAGCGAAAAATAATGCCGATGATGCTGGCTGTGGTTCTCGATGGCGTGTCCGTGAGTCGCGATCGCTTCGACGAGCGCAGGATGGCGGCGCGCGGCTTCGCCGATGCAGAAGAACGTCGCATGCGCTTCATAGCGATCGAGCAACTCGAGCACACGCGGCGTGACCTCGGGATCGGGGCCGTCGTCTATCGTGATCGCGATCTGATGCCGATCGCGAGCGGATTCGGGCAATGCAGTCCAGTTCGGTCCAAGCCATGCGCTGCGCGGCCACAGTCCTGCGGCCGTCAGCAAGGTATGAGAAAGCGCGACTGCGCCGGCCGCGTAGGGCCAGCACGCCGGTTGCACGGCCAGTGCCGTGACGGCGCCTGCGTGCAACGCAATCGTGCCGCCGACGAGCGGGGTGGGGCGCCAGCGTCGCGGGCTGCCGGCCTGCGAGCCGGCGGACGGGCGGACGAGCGGCAGTGGCGTTGGCTCGTTCATGCCGTCTTCCTTTGGCCCGGCTCATCGGTCGTTGCCCGCGACAATGCCGTGTGCGGTGCGCGCGGCGCCAGAATCGCCGAAAACAGCAGCGCCAGAATCGCGCCCGGGCCGACAGTCAGCCCGAACGATTCGAGCATCGGCACATGCGAGAGCGCCAGCAATCCGAATCCTGCGACAGTCGCCAGGTTGGCGATCAGCAGCGAGGCGAGCGTCAGCGGTGCAACGGTCCGTGCGGCGGGGGACGTCCCGGTCGAATCGGCACTCGATGCGTCGTTTCGTCGATTGAAAAACAGCGCATAGTTCGAGCCGATCGCGACGATCAGCAGCAGCCCGATCAAATGCAGGATCGTGAGCGGCTCGTGGAACAGCGCGAACGCGGCCGTCACGACGAGCACGGCCGCGATCAACGGCACGAGCGTACTGACGACGCGCCGCGGGTCGCGCAATGCGACGAACAGCAACACGACGATCGCCGCGAATCCGGCAAGCGACAAGCGAATGTCCTCGTACACGTAATTTACGTAGAGGTCGTCGGCTTCTTTTTTGAGGTCGACGAAAAGCGCGCCCGTTACGCCGGCACCGGCGACGGCCGTTTCGATCGCATGCGCGTCGAGACTCGTCTCGTTCGCGGGCGGCGCTGCAGCCCCCGGCTTCGCGGGCGCCCGTAACGACAGCATCGCTTGCCATTGGCCGTCGCGCTCGGTCAACAGTGCGTCCACGGCCAGTCCCATCGACGTTCCTCGCAGATCTTCGCGACGCAAAAGCGGAGCGTTGCGCGCTTTCTCTACATCGGCGACGAACGGGGCGAACACGTCGGGCTTCACGCCGATAGTCTGGTTGGCCACCGCCGAGCGCATGCGCGCTTCGAGCACGTCCGCGGGCGGAAGGCTCGCGAGCCGCGCGCGTTGAGTCGCGTCGCTCGGCAGATAGCGGGCCGGGCTATCGAAGCCGGCCAGCGTGCCCGAGTCGACCAGCGGCTGCAACCGCATGGCAATTTTTTCGGCGCCTTCGAGCGCGGCCTGCTCGCTCGCGCCCGAGACGACGACCAGATAGCGGACATCGGGCGCCCCGACATCGGCCCGCAACGCCGCATCGAGCGCCTGGCTCGACGCGGGGACGGGGCTCAGCGACGACAGCTCGTGACTCCACAACTGGCCGCGATGCAGCGCGAGGGCGGCCACTGCGCCGATCATCAGCGCCGCAAACGGCCAGCGCAGGCGGCCAGCCGCATCCGCCGCCCGAGCCAGCAAGGTGCCGAGACGCGAGAGATCGCGAACGGCCGGTGCGCGAGTGCCCAGATGAGGCAGCACATAACGCGTCACCGCGGCGGCGGCCGCGAGGCCGACCATCGAGTACAGGCCCAGTTGCACGAGCCCCGGGAAGCCTGAGAACAGCATCGACGCGAAGCCGCAGACCGACGTCAACATGCCGAGCCGGATCGTCGGCCAATAACGGGCGATCCATGCGCGCATCGCATCGCCACTGGCCTCTGACTTGTCATGCCGCGCCGATTGAATGAACAGATAGATCGAATAATCGACGGCTTCGCCGATCAGCGTCGTACCGAATCCGAGCGTGAGACCGTGCACGGTGCCGAACGCAAGGCTCACTGCCGCGAGGCCGGCAGCCACGCCTGACGCAACGGGAACGAGCCCAAGCGCCAGCGTGAGCGGGGAACGATAGACGAGCAACAGAAGCCCGACGATCAGCGCGAGGCTGATGATGGACAGCTTCTCGACATCGTGTTTGATCGTATCGCGCGTTTCGACCGAGAACACGCCGGGCCCCGTGAGCAGCAACCGGCACGACGATGCGGTTGGCTTGCCATGCGCGGCTGCGTCGAATGCCGCCCGCACGGCGGCGATCGCACTTTCCTGCGCGTCGGTGTCCGAGCCGGCGCCGGCCGTCTGCACGACGAGCAACGCGCGTTTGCCGTCGCGCGAGGCCCATACGCCATCGGCGGAGGCCGGCTGCGCCTCGCCGTCGAACTGGCCGACGATGGCCGTCACCTCGCCAGTCGGGTCGCGCGGCAGCAGTGCTTTCGACATGAGCCCCGCCGATGAACTCAGCAAATCGAGGCTCTCGCCAAGCGCACTGTGCAGGCCCTCGGCAGAGAACCGCTGCGGCGTGACTGCGGGGCTTAGTAGATAGCGATGCTCGAAAACGAAGCGCTCGTCGAGCGCCTGCGTGACGGGCTCCCCGTTGTTCACTGAAACGAAGCGCAGATCGCGGCGCAGTGTCGCCGCGATGCCGTGCGAGAGTTCGGCGCGCGTGGCCGCATCGCCGCCAACGATTGCGACGATGATGAGCCGCGAGATGACACCCTCGCGCAATTGGTCGACGAGCAAACGCTGCTGTGCGCTCGGCGCGCGCGGCAGGAATGCGGAAAGGTCCGCTGTAAAGTGGGCGCGTTGAATCGCGATCGCGCACCCGATCAGAAACAGCAACCAGAGCTGCACCGGACGCCGGCGCAGTAGCGCGCGGCGAGGAGAACCGGAATCGGATCGGTGCGCCATGGGGTCTCGCATCACTGTCTCGACGCGCTGCGAAGCTGCATCACCGAATGATCGCCATCGGCTTGTTCGATCACGACGGTACGCAGTACATCGCGCGTTCCGTCGAGCTTGATCGTCTGCACCGTCTTCAGCATCCGCGAATCGAGCGGCGTCAGCGTCAACGTCCAATCGTCCCCGCGGCCCGCGATGGCGACCTTGTAGAGCTGTTCGAGCACATAACGATTGCCGGCCAGCGTCGCGCGGATGCTTTCGATGAACGCCGCGAGATCGGGGTAGTGCGCGAGCGAGACCGTGTACTTACGCTGATTGCGCTCGACCGTCAGTTTGTCGCCATCGACGACGAGCCGCTCGGGCTTCGGACTCACCGTCACTTTCTCGAGGTGATCGGGCGCGACGAAGGCCAGCTCGCCCGTCGATTCGATGGGCTTGTCCGCGATGGCGAGATATTTCGTTTCGGTGAAGCTTGCGCGACCGGACTTGTTGTGTGCGAGGGTCGACATGAGCCGGTCGAGCGTCCATTGTGCAGTGCCGGCAGCCGCAGGCGTTACCGCGGCGCTGGCAAGCGGCTCGGCGCTCAGGCAGCACGTGGCGGCGGCCACTACGGCGACGGCCCACGCCGCGCGCGTGTTCGCGCACAAAGCGGTGAACGGAGACGATCTTCTCATGCGTCCACCTCGCTCGCCGATTGCGATGTGCACGGCAACGTGGGCTCGCCGTCCTGCCAGAAATCGAAGAAGTTGAACCAGTTGTAGGGGGCGCGGCGGCAGTGCTGCTCGAGCAGTCCGACATACCGCTCGACGGCGGCTTGCACGCGCGCCGCGCGATCGCCGGCCCCGGCGTCCGAGAAATCGACGAGCGGTTCGAAGTGGATGTCGTAGCGATTGCCGCCGCGATAAACGCCTGCCATGAAAATGACCGGACGCTTGAGCATTGCGGCCATGCGCAACGGGCTCAGCGGAAATCCGACGCGGCCGTCGAGAAACGCGCACTGCTGCAGTGCGCTGCCGTCTTCTTGCCGCAGCGTTCGATCGGCGAGCATGCCGATCATCGCGCCGCTATCGAGATATTCGACGGCTTCGAGCATCGCTTCGGGCCGGCCGAGGCTGATGACGTCCTGCTTCACGGCGGGATTGACGGTCGCGAGCACCGCGTTGATGTTACGGGCGTTCTCCTCGTACATCATGATCGCGACGCGCAGATTCGGCCGCGTGCGGCCGATCGCGCGCAGCGCCTCGAAGCTGCCGAAATGTGCTCCGACGAGAAATGCGCCGCGCCCTGCGGCAAGCGCTTCGTCGACGAGTGCGCCGCCTTCGACGCGAATATCGAACAGATCGAACCGCTCGTTGAGCAGATAGATGCGGTCATGGATCGTCGTCGCGAAGACGAGCAGATGCCGGTAGATCTCGCGCCAGCGCGCGGGGCGTCCCAGCACGCGCGCGAGGTAAGCGCGCGAGGCGCGGCGTGCGAGCGGCGCGGCCAGCAGGAAGTAGAACGTGATGCCGTGCAGGACGATGCGCGTCAACGGTCTGCCGAAGTGCAGCGAGAGCCAAGTCATGATGCGCAGCACCGCGAAGTTTCCGCGCTCCTGGCGTTCGGCCCACGTCGAATGATCGCGGTTCGCTTTCGTACTCATGCCGATTGTCGCCGCGTCAGCACACCGGCCGCCGCCGTGCGCTCGCCGGTGCGGATGGTGAAGTGGATCGCGCCGCGTTCGTCGCAGCTGAACGAGAGCGCGAGCGGTTCACCGGGCGAAGCTGGCGCGGTGAATTTCGCCGAGCCGATCGTGCATGCGTTCAACTCGCACCCGAGGGCCGCGCCGATCCGCGCGATCGCATGGTCGAGCAGTACGACACCCGGTACGATGGGCCGGCCCGGAAAATGACCCGGCAACGCGGGGTGATCGGCCGGAATCTCGAAGACGATCGGTTCGTGCTGGCTGTGAGCCGCACTTCGGGTGCTCGGCGGCGGCGCGTTTGCCTCGCTCGCGGGCGCTGCGCTGCGCTGCAGCAGCGCAGCCACGAACGGCGCGAGCGTATCGCGTGGGAGCTTGCCCGTGCCGTTGCGCGGCAAACTGTCGACGAATAGCAGCGGACGCGGCATGAATGCAGCGTCGATTCGCTCGCGCAGCTTGCGTTGCAGCTCGGCAGCCGAGAGCGTCGGTGCCACAACGAGCGCCATCAGTCGCGTGACAGGCGGACCGCCTTGCGGGTCGGCGTCCAATGCGTCGGTCGCGGTTTCGTCGGGCATGAAGAAGGTACCGTCGTCGACACCGGGAATCGCCATCAACTGATGATTGAGGTAGGCGATCGAGGAGCGCTTGCCGGCGATGTTGATCAAATCGCCCTTGCGGCCGTGCAACAGGAAGTGGGTTGCATCGATGAGCTCCAGCGCATCGCCCATCTGCACGGGCACCTCGACATGGCCTCCGGCCGCCCATATTTCGGGACCCTCGTCGCTGCCGGTCGCCGCGTCGCGCGCCGTCAACGTGACTTCGGGGAAAAGCTCCCAGGCGGCGCTCTGCGCGGTGCGGCGCGTCGCGATCTGGCCCGTCTCCGTGCTGCCGTAAATCTCCATCAGCGGTGCGCCAAGGCGCGCTTCGGCTTGTCTCGCCAGTTTTTCCGAAAGCGGTGCCGTGGCCGAGAGAATCAGCGCGGCACCTGGCAACGCGGGCTCGGACGCGAGCAGCGCGCGAAGGTGGATCGGCGATGTGACGAGCGCGCGCGGCGTGGGTACCGCTGCGAGTTCGCCGCGGATATCGTCGGGATAGAACGGCTGGCCGTTGCTGAACGCGAGCCCGCCAATCAATGCGAGCAGCACCGTGGATTCGAACCCGTACATGTGCTGCGGCGGCACGGTGCCGACGAGCGTCGTGCCGGCCGCTTCGACGAGGCCGAGCCGCGCTGCGGCGGCGCGCACGTTCTTGACGAGGAATCCCCACGTCTTGCGATGCGGCACCGGCGCGCCGGTGGATCCTGAAGTAAATACGTACGCCATGATGCGCGCGCCATCGATCTGCGGTACGGCGATATCGTCGTACGCCGCCAGCGATGCGCGCGGCGCGGCAGGGTAGCGAAAACGCGGCAGCTCGATCGTGCAGTCGTCCATGTCGTGAAGACAGAACGCGTCGGGGGCGAACGCTTGCAGTTGCCGCACCGTTTGTGGAGTGTAGGTCGAGGGCAGCAGGCTCACCTTTTCGGCAAGCAGCGTGGCGGCGAGGCCGACCGTGAAACGGTAGCGATCCTTGCAGACATTGAACACATGCTGGCCTGTCGGCAGGACAGCCGCAAGCGTCCTGACGTCGACGAGAAATTCACGTACCGTGACGCTCGCCCCATCGCGCCAGGCGATGGTCCGGTCGAGCGATACATGAGAGACCAGCGGAAAACTCGGCATAAAGTGGCTAGCAAATAGGCGTAAGCGGTAAGCGGGCGGCGCGCAGGCGATGCCTGGCGGACCTTCCCTGGGCATTCATCGCTGCGCGGCGGGCCGCCCCGCGGTCGAGCGCCGATAAGCCCGAATGCTCGCGACCATTCCCGAGCTGCGCACACCTGGCAGCGCGAACCGGCGGCATGCGTGTTCCGCGACGAACATGAGCGCGGCCAGCGGCAGCGTCAGGTAGTTGGCGAAGGTCGACCAGGTTTCGATCGGGACAGTCGCGAAAAGCAGCGTCGAGACAGCGACGACGAGCGCGAAAAAGAGCGTCCAGGCAGCTGTGACCCGCCGCGTATAGGCGGCGATTTCCGGCGCAAGCGGGTTGCCGCGCACGAGGGCGGCGAACTGAGTGCACAGCGGCACGCGCCCTTGCATGAGCGTGCGGCCGAACAGGTACCCGAGCGCGCCGTTGAACAGCACGTGTTCGAGGAAAAGCCCCCACTCGTAATGGCGCACGAGCGTGCCCCGCGCGAGCCACAGCCCCGCGGCGGCCATGGCCACGAGCGGCAGCAACACGGCGCGCCGCGGCGAACGTGCCGCGTAGCCGAGGGCGAGAACGAGCGCCGGCGCGAGCACGAGCGCCAGGCCGAGCGGCTCCAGGCCGGGCGTGCTGACGGCGCGATGCGCGCCGATCTCATAGCCGACGATGAGTGCGGCACCGGCTGTGCCGCGAACGATGGATCGCAAACGGCTCATTCGACGCTCCCCGTGCTGCAGTACCTCGTGTTACGCGCGAATGAAACCCGGCGAAAAAAAATCAGTGCCATCCCGAATAAGACCCGCCGACGGCAACCGCCCGCGAGTTTGAGTCTGTCGCTTTGTGCGATCGATCATACGGAGTTCAGTGGGCGCCGGTGCTGCGTTTTGTAACTTTTTTGCAAGTCGATCACCGGCGGGCAGCGCCGGATTTTAGCGCACGTTAGCGCTCCAAACGAAGAGGCGCCGTGCGCGACGGGGCCTCGCCCGGGAAGCGGTCCGTTGTTCGGCTGCTTCATTCAGTAACCATTCGGGTATACGGCAGGAAACGCTTCGTCTAGAATCGCTCGAACCTGAAGGGACCCCTTAATCGGCCCGGATGGGCCCCCACATTAGCCGGAGCGGACCAACGACGCCGTGCCCGCTCGCATAGCGCGCCGCGCGCCCGCCGTTTCAGGCTGCATCCTTGTTGTCAGCTCGCCGTAAGCATCATGAATGAATTGGAACAAGAGCTCGCCGGATTGATCATCCGCGAATTGAACCTCGAGGATATCAAGATCACCGACGTATCCGGCGACACGGTTTTGTACGGTGAAGGCTTTGGGCTCGATTCCATCGACATTCTCGAGATCGCCCTTCTTATCTCGAAAAAATACGGCTTCGGGCTCAGGTCGGACCATCCCGACAACACGAAGATCTTCTCGACACTCGGTGCCTTGGCTGCCTACGTGGCCGAGCATCGTGTGCGTTGACCTGGTGCGCTCACGATGAAGGCATTGGTGACGGGCGGCAGCGGCGCGCTGGGCCACGCGATCAGCGAGGCGCTCGCCGCCGCGGGCCATGAAGTCTGGGTCCATGGGCACCGCAACATAGCGGCCGCCGAGGCCGTCGTTGCGGGGATTGCGGCTTCGGGCGGCAACGCGCATGCGATCGGCTTCGATGTGACGAACGCCTCCGAATCGCTCGCCGCGCTCGAACGCGTGCTCGAAAGCGGCCCGGTGCAGATCGTCGTCAACAACGCGGGCATCTACGACGATGCGCCCATGCCGGGCATGACGCAACAGCAGTGGCGCAGTGTCATCGACGTCACGCTGAACGGCTTTTTCAACGTGACGCAACCGCTATTGATGCCGATGATCCGCACCCGCTGGGGCCGCATCGTCAATATCGCCTCGGTGACGGGGCTCGTCGGCAATCGCGGGCAAACGAACTATGCCGCGGCGAAGGCAGGGCTGATCGGCGCCACGAAATCGCTCGCCCTCGAACTCGCGTCGCGGCATATCACCGTGAACGCCGTGGCGCCCGGCATCATCGCGTCGCCGATGACCGAAACCGCGTTCCCGCCCGAGCGCATCAAGCAGCTCGTGCCCGCCGGCAGGAGCGGCACGCCGCAAGAGGTGGCCGCGATGGTGGCCTACCTCGTCTCCGATGCCGCGGCCTATGTGACAGGGCAGGTCCTGTCCGTCAACGGCGGTATGGCTTGAGCAGGTCGGCTCGAGACTCCGGATATCGCACGAATGAAGCAAAGGCCAAGCCCATGAATAATCCGCCGCACCCTGACGAGATGACCGAGTGGGACGTTGCCGTGATCGGCGGCGGCCCCGCGGGATCGACCGCTGCAACGTTGCTGGCCGATGCCGGCTATCGCGTGCAGCTCCTCGAAAAGGCGCGCCATCCGCGTTTTCACATCGGGGAATCGTTGCTGCCCGCGAACCTGCGTCTATTCGAGCGGCTCGGGGTCGGCGAAGCCGTGCGCGCAATCGGCATGATGAAGCCGGCCGCCGAATTCGTTTCTCCGTTCCACGACCAGCGGCTGCAGCGCTTCCCGTTCGCCGAGGCGTGGGACAAATCCATGCCTTACGCCTATCAGGTGCGCCGTTCCGAACTCGATGAAATCCTGTTGCGCAACGCGGCGACGCATGGCGCCGATGTCGTCGAAGGTTGTCAGGTCCGCGACGTCGAGTTTCTCGGCGACGGCAGCGGCGCGATCGTGAGCGCGAAGCACGACGATGGGCGCCCGTATCGGTGCCGTGCGCGTTTCGTCGTCGACGCGTCGGGTCGCGATACGCTGCTGGCCAATCGCATGCGCACGAAGCAGCGCAACAAGAAGCACAACAGCAGCGCGTTGTACGCACACTTCCGCGGCGCGCAACGCCATGCCGGGGCGGACGAAGGCAACATCACCGTGTATTGGTTCGAGCACGGCTGGTTCTGGTTCATTCCGCTCGCCGACGGCGCGACGAGTATCGGTGCCGTCGTATGGCCGTACTATCTGAAGCGGCGAGCGCAAGGCACCTCGCTCGAGACGTTTTTCCGCGAAACGATTGCGATGTGCGCGCCGCTCGCCAAGCGGCTCGAACACGCAGAGCTCGTGACCGGCGTGGAAGCGACCGGCAATTTTTCGTATTCGGGCGACGTGACGCACGGGCGCAATTTCCTGCTGCTCGGCGATGCGTTCGCGTTCATCGACCCGGTGTTTTCGTCCGGCGTCATGCTTGCGATGCAAAGCGCGTTCATGGGCGCCGAAGCGATCGATACATGCTTGCGCGATCCGGCACGAGCGAGCGCGGCGCTCGCCGAATTCGATCGGCGCGTACGTCACGGGCCGAAGCAATTCGCCTGGTTCATCTACCGGATGACATCGCCGACGATGCGCAACCTGTTCATGAATCCGCGCAACATGTTCCGCGTGAAAGAGGCGCTGCTGTCGCTGCTCGCCGGCGATATCTTCGGAAACACGCCTATCTGGCCGTCGCTGCGTTTGTTCAAGATCATCTATTACCTGTCGGCGCTGGCCGATGCGCGCAATTCGCTGCGTGCGTGGCGTGCGCGCCGCCGCATGTTGCGGCAAGCCGACGACGCACGCACGGCAGCGGGGTAGGTGGTTTCGATGCCGCTTCCGTTTTTGAAGCTCGTCCGACTCGAGGGCGCACGACTTGCGGCGATGCTGAAAGCCGAGCCCGCCCATGCGCGAAACGAGGCGTTCGAGCGCGCATTTCCGGGCGCGCTGGGTGCTGCATGCTTCGGCGATCCGGCGCAATGGGCGCACTTCGCTCAGACGGCGCCTCATCTTCCGCTCGCGCCGGCGCATATGGCGAGGCTCGTTCCCGCTTCGGAGCGCGTGCACGACAGCAGCGACACCTGTTTCGAAATCTGGCAGTGCGATGCCGTCGATCTCGCGAACGGCCGGCACGGTCCGCTGCGCTACCGGTTCAGCGAATCGGCCGGCATCGTGTTCGGCAGCGTCGAAGTGTACGAGGAAGTGCACGCACGTGTGCCGCAGGCGAGCGTCGAGACGCCGCTCGAACGCGCTACGTATGCGGCTTACGAGGCGATCTTCAGCGTGCTCGATGCACTCGACATGCGGCATCCGCTGAGAATCTGGAATGTCGTGCCCGCAATCAACGCACATCAGTTCGGCAGCGAGCGCTATCGCCAGTTCAATACCGGGCGGCAGCGGGCATTCAAGGCCTGCGGGCGTCCCGTCATCGATAGTGTGCCGGCCGCAAGCGCGCTCGGCAGCGTGGCCAGCCTCGTCGGCGATACGGCGCCCGCGACGCCGTTGTCGGTGTCGTTCCTGGCGTCCCGCTCGCCCAGCCGTGCGATCGAAAATCCCAGGCAGGTTAGCGCCTACCGTTATCCGGCTCGATACGGCCCGAGCGCGCCGACGTTCGCGCGCGCGGCGGCATGGTGCGGCGCTGCCGACTCCGATGGGGAATCGGCCTTGTTCGTCTCGGGCACCGCAAGCATCGTGGGGCACGAAACGGCACATTGCGGAGATGTGATCGCGCAGTTGCGCGAGACGCTGGTCAACATCGAAACCGTGCTCGACGAAGCCGCGCGCCAAACCCAGGGCAAAACGGCACTCGCTGAGCTGACCTACAAGGTCTATGTGCGCGACGCGAACGATGCGCAGGCGCTTGCCGCGATCGACGAGGTGTTGCGCGCGCGGTGCGGGTCTTCGTTGCGCGTGCTTTATCTGCATGCCGACGTTTGCCGTGCAGACTTGCTGCTCGAGATCGAGGCGAGCGGCGGCCATCCTGTCGAGGTATTCGCGTGAGCTACGCCGGACCTCCGTCGACCGAACGCGTCAGCATCGACCCGGTATCGCGCGGACTCGAGGCGCTGCGTCAGTACGTGGTTTTCTACTTGGGCCTGCTGCTGCTCGCGATCGCCTGCCTGGGGTGGCTGCCGTTTGCCGCTCTGTTGCGGGTACTGCTGCCGCGACATGTCGCGCGCACACTGGGGCGCGCGGTCATTCAACACGTCTGGCGGCTCTACTTTCATGCGCTTTCGGCGCTCGGCGCGGCGCGTTTCGATCTGTCCGAACTCGCGACGCTGCGCGGCAAGCCGGCGATGATCCTTGCGCCCAACCATCCGACGCTGATCGACGCGATGCTGATCGCGGCCTGCGTGCCGCGCGTGTGCTGTGTGATGAAGGGCGACATCGCCGACAACGTGTTCCTGGGTGCCGGCGCGCGTCTTGCCGACTACATCGTGAACGATGCGCCGAAGGGAATGATCAAGGCCGCCGTCGACGATTTGCGGCGCGGCCATCCGCTGCTGTTGTTCCCCGAAGGCACGCGCACCGAATCGCCGCCCGTCAATCCGCTGAAGGCCGGCATCGGGCTCGTTGCGGCGCGCGCGAGCGTCCCGGTGCAGACGCTCATCGTGGAGGCCGGCTCGCCGTTTCTCGCGAAGGGATGGCATATCCTGCGCAAGCCGGTGCTGCCGCTGAACTACCGGGTGCGACTCGGCCGCCGCTTTGCGCCACCGCAAGCGAATCCGGACGCGGTGCGCAGCTTCGTCGCGCAGTTGCACGCGTATTACGAAGCCGAACTCTCGAACGATTCGCCCGCGGGCTGATCGATGCTGCGCACCCCCGCACTCTCATGCCGATGACCATTGCTTCGACCACGCATCTCGTCCTGATCCCGAGCTACAACCCGGGAGAGAAGGTCTACGACACGGTGCGGCGCGCGCGCGAGCAGTGGAATCCGGTCTGGATCGTCGTGGACGGGAGCACCGACGGAAGTGCCGCGCGCCTTCAGGCCATGGCCGAGCAGGACCCGGGCTTGCGGGTCATCGCCTTGTCGCGCAACGGGGGCAAGGGCGCCGCTGTGCTCGCCGGGCTCGACGCAGCCGCCGCACAAGGCTTTACGCACGTGCTCACGATGGATTCGGACGGGCAGCATCCGGCCGAGCTGATCGGCCGCTTCATGGCTGCCTCGACGGCGCGCCCCGAATGTATGGTGCTCGGGCGGCCGTTGTTCGACGAAACCGCGCCGCGTATCCGCGTGCTCGGTCGGCAACTCTCGAATTTCTGGGCGAACGTCGAAACGCTGTGGGCCGGCGTCGGCGATTCGCTTTATGGGTTTCGCGTCTATCCTGTCGCACCGCTGCGCGCGCTGATGCACGCTCAGCGCTGGATGCGGCGCTTCGATTTCGATCCCGAGGCGGCGGTGCGGCTTTGCTGGCGCGGCGTTGCACCGATCAACATCGACGCGCCCGTGCGCTATTTCAAGCGTGAGGAAGGTGGCGTCTCGCACTTTCATTATTGCCGCGATAACGCGCTGCTGAGCTGGATGCACGCGCGGTTGCTCGTGGGTTTCGTGCTGCGCTTGCCGCTGCTCGTCGCGCGTCGTGTCTTCCGGCTCGGCCGGTAGACTGCGCGCGAGGCCTTTTTTCGACACGCTGTCAATCCGGACAGCGTCGACTTTCAGCTTTATGCCATAGGATGCCGATGGACCGAAATCGAGCAGAGCAGGATGCCGCATCGCGCGGGCTGACCTTTTATCGCCCGGCGGCGTTCTGGCTCGGCGTCATCGCCGTCATCGCCGGTGTGCTCGCGCATTTGCCGATGTATCTGATGGGCCGGCATATCGGCTATCGGCTCGTCGGTATGCCGATGGATGCGACGATGGAGGCTGGCATGGCCGCGATCATCGTAGGCCTCGCCGTCAGCCTGTATGGGTTGGTTCCTCCGGCGGCGCCCGGCGAAGCGCGCGCAGGCTCCAGGATTCGAGTGGCCGCGCTCGACGACGTCCCGCTCGGCCCGGCGCATTACCGCTTGCTGCTCGCAATGGCATTGGCGGTGACCATCGACGTCATGAAACCGACGGCCCTGGCATTCGTCATGCCCGGCATGGCGCTGGAATACGGGCTCAAGTCGCCGCTCGTACCGACCGGCACGACTCCGGTCGTCTGGATCGCGCTCGCTTCGGCGACGGGCACCGTGTTCGGCTCGTTCCTATGGGGATGGCTGGGCGACAAGATCGGAAGGCGCGCATCGATTCTCTATGCGGGCATAGCATTCATGGGGACGTCGATCTGCGGTGCGATGCCGAGCTTCGGGTGGAATCTCGTCATGTGTTTCGTCATGGGCCTCGCGGTGGGCGGGATGCTGCCTATTTGCTATGCGCTTCTGGCTGAAACGATCCCCGCTCGCCATCGCGGCTGGGTCATGATCCTGATCGGCGGGGACATCGCGGGCGCTTATGTATTGACGAGTTGGCTGTCCGCCGAATTGGTGCCGCTGTTCAGCTGGCGCATCCTGTGGCTGATCGGACTGCCCACGGGTGCGCTCTTCATCGTGCTCAATCGGTGGATGCCGGAGTCTCCGCGGTTCTTGCTCCGTCATGGGCGCGAGCGCGAAGCGCGCATCGTCATGGCCCGCTATGGTGCGGCGATCGTTGAAAGCGAAACGGTGCCGCCGTCCGCGGCGCGACCGACCGATGCGTGGAGCGAGCTCGTGAGTCCCCGGCTTCGCTCGAGCACTGGCGTCATCGGTTGTCTGGCAATCAGCTCGGGGCTGGTTCTATTCGGTTTCAACCTCTGGATTCCCACTAATTTGCGCATGCTGGGTTTCACGCAGCCCGATGCCCTTCTGCGCAATGCTGCTTTGATGGGCTTTCCGCTGACTTTCGTCGTGGCCTGGATGTATGGATTTTGGAGCAGCAAGAAGACCATCATCGTGTTGACGTCGTTGACGGCCGCTGCCTTGTTCGGATTCGCGTTGGCCCCGGACTTCGTGGTCCGGCATCGCAGCCTGCTTTATTTGCTGCTGACCGTGCCTATCTGGGGAATCAGCTCCGTCGTGGCGGTGCTCTCGGTCTATAGCGCCGAGATTTATCCGACCGGCGTGCGATCGCGCGGAACCGGCTATGCGGCCGGTGCGAGCAAGGCGGGTGGCGTGGCGATCATTGCGTCGACCGCGGTGGGATTTGCGGCACCCTCGATCGCGAACATCGCGCTGGTGGGGGCCGTTTCGATGACGTTGAGCGCCGCGTTGACGTTCGCGTGCGGCATCGAGACTCGAAAGCTGCGGCTGGAAGACATCCATCGGGGGCAGTCGACGACTACGGCATAGCGGGTGTCGTTCGTTCTGTCGAGCGCGAGCTCACCGTCCGCCTGGCGGCGCGGCTAACGCACCAGCGACACGACGTTCGAGAACGGCTTGTCCGAGGCGGCGCCGAATGCATACTGCGATCGACCGGCCCGCTTCGCGCGATACATCGCGCTGTCCGCGACATCGAGCAACTCGAGGCCCGTGCTCGCGCGATCTGGGATGGTCGTGATCCCGATGCTCACACCGATTGCGAACCGGCCTGCGTACTCGCGTTCTCCGGTCGCGCTCACGCATGCAATCAACCGTTGCGCGAGCGCCCTTAGCTGCGCGTCATCCGCATTGCGCCGCGTGAGCACGACGAATTCGTCGCCGCCCACGCGCGCCAGCAGGTCACCCTCGTCGATCGTCGCGCGCAACGCGCGTGCGAGTTCGCAGAGCAATGCATCGCCCGCGGCGTGACCGAGCGTATCGTTCACCGATTTGAAACCGTCGATGTCGAGATAGAGCAGGGTAGCCCTCACGCCTTCCTGGGTGCACTCGATCGTCAACGCGTCGAGCGCGTTCAGCAAGTGCCGGCGGTTCGGCAAGTCGGTCAGCGCATCGTGCGTGGCCTGTTCGGTCAGCAAGATCGAAGCCTCGCGCGCACTCGCGAACGCCCGACGCTGAACGAAAGCCGCATAGCCGATGAGGCCGCAGACCAGCGCGGCAATCGCTGCGAGCGCCGCGCTTTCGAAGATCACGCGAGTATGCGCATCCCGTGTCGCCAAGCTGCGGCGGTATCTCCACCGATCCAGCAAGAGCTCCAGATCGCGGCGCAGTGCATCCATGATGCCTTTGCCTTCATTGGTCCGGACGAAGGCGAGTGCGGCTTCGCGATTGCCGGATTGAGCCAGGCCGATCGTACGTGCGAGCTCCATGACTTTTTCCGACTTGGCACGCTCGATCTTGCGGACGAGGTCGACCGAATCCGGGTCCGCGGCTACGGCTTGGCGCAGTTTGGGCATCGTGTCGTCGAGATCGTCCACGCCCTGACGGTACGGTTCCAGATAAGCGCTGCCGCCTGTGAGCAGATAGCCACGCTGGCCCGTCTCCGCGTTTTCGATGTCGTGCAATACCTGGTTGCCGGCCAGCAGCACGGCGAACGCTTCTTCATCGTTCGCGTTGTCTTCGACGATGAGGCGCGCCTCGTAGATGAACAGCGCCGCTGCCGCGACCAGGCCCGCCACGAGAAAAACATAGAGTCCGAGAAACCGGTCGCGGTCCGCTTCAGCGGACCGGAGCATGCGTCGATGCAACTCGCCTCCTAGTACTACGGTTTCGTCCGATGGGGGTAAGCCGCGCGACTCGCGCTGCCCATGCTTGCCGGCTGGCGTGTCCTCTCGGCAGCGGGTCGTTGCGCGGCATGCTTACGTCACTTATAACGGTCGCGCGGGCGTCGACTTTAGGTCTGCGATGCAAAATCCGGCCGCCCGCGGCCGTCCGTTCGTGAACGGCCACGTGTGGGCAGGGATCGGGTGGGTATCGGCGCGCAAGCGAGGGGACGCGCGCGAGTTCACAGCACGACAGGGCCGCTCGGCAGTTCTTCGCGCGACGCTCCGCGAGCGGGAAAGTGCTTGTTGAGCAGTTCCGTTACCTGCTCCACGCCGCGGATCACGCCGCTCTGATACCTTCCATGGCGAAAATCCGTTTCCATGACTCGGCAGATGGCTTCCCATTCATCGTCGCCCACCTTCGCATGAATACCGCGGTCGGCGATGATCTCCACATCGCGATCGGCAAGCAGCAGATAGATCAGGACGCCGTTGTTGTGCTCCGTGTCCCAGACTCTCAATTCGGAAAAGACATCGATTGCACGCTCGCGGGCCGTCAACCCTTTGACAAGCGCGGCACCGTGCAATGCACCTTCGACGGCGAACCTGACTTGGCCGATGTGCGCTCGATGGCTTTCCCGCACGGCCTTGTCGATGGCAAGCAAGGTCCGCCTGGGAAAGACGCTTCGCACGCGCCAGCGAGTCATCGATAGGTGTCTAACGAGTCGTCCGAGATCCATGGCTACCACCTGCCCGATGCGCCGCCGCCACCGAAGCCGCCACCGCCGCCCCTGAAGATGTCTCGATTCGAACGGTCTCCGAATCCGCCGCGCCCTCCGCCAAGGGGCCAGCCGCCGGCGTGCATGACCGTCGCACTGCCCAGCAGCGTAAGCACGAGCGCAACCGCACCCGCAGCGATGGCGAGCAATACCGCGCCGGACAGCAACCACGCGATGAAACCGATGGCGCCACCGGCAACCAGCGCTCCGGGTAGCCTGCCCAACACCGCGCGCAGTACGCCACCGCCGACCACGATGAGGACGAACAGTACCGGCAGCAACGCGCCGATGCCGTTGGAGCCGCGATGCCGTTCGCTCGGCGGCGGCAACGGCTCACCGTTGACGACGCGCATCATGCTTTCGATGCCCGCCGAAACGCCGCCGTAGAAATCGCCTTGCCTGAATCTCGGGACGATGATCTCGTCGATGATGCGATGGCTTGCGACATCGGTTAGCGCGCCTTCCAGCCCGTATCCGACCTCGATGCGCAACGTGCGGTCGTTTTTGGCGACGACGAGCAATGCGCCATCGTCGACGTTCTTTCGCCCCAGCTTCCACTGCTCGGCGACGCGTATCGAATACTGCTCGATGGTCTCGGGCGCGGTCGTCGGCACGATGACGACGGCGATTTGCGCACCCTTCTTTGCTTCGAAATCCGCGAGCGTTTGCTCCAGCGTGACTTTTTGCTCGTCCGTGAGTGTGCCGGTTGCATCGGTAACCCGAGCGTTCAGGCTCGGCACGGGTACGTCGGCTCGAACGCCAGTGCCGCCAAAGGCGAACAATGCGATGAATAGTGCGATCGCCGCACGTGCAACCTTCAATTGGACGCTCCCCCTGCCGATGCCGGCGTCGCATCGAACTCTACGCGCGGCGGTCGCGAGACCTCGGCTTCATTGGCAACGGAGAAATTCGGCTTTTCCTGATAGCCGAACGCTTTTGCCGTCAGGTTGGCGGGGAACGACCGGACGGTCGTGTTGTACACCTGAACCGAACGAATGTACCGGTTTCTTGCGACCGCGATGCGATTCTCCGTTCCCTCGAGCTGCGACTGCAAGTCCCGAAAGTTCGCATCGGATTTCAACTGAGGGTAGTTCTCGGAGACCACCAGCAGCCTCGACAAGGACGAAGTGAGCTGCCCCTGGGCGGCCTCGAATTTCGCGAATGCCTGGGGATCGGAAAGCAGCTCCGGCGTCGCCCGGATCGAGCCGACTTGTGCTCGCGCTTGCGTCACGCTGACGAGCACGCTCTTTTCCTGGCTCGCATAGCCTTTTACCGTATTGACGAGATTCGGTACGAGGTCGGCGCGGCGCTGATATTGGTTCAGCACCTCCGACCAGCTTGCCTTGACCTGCTCGTCCTGCGTTTGGATGGTGTTGTAGCCGCATCCGGACAGTCCGAGCACGATCGTCAGAAGCAATGAATTCCAAAGCGTGCGTGTTTTCATACACCGATCCCGAAGGGGCCAGCGCGTTCGGGCGATGTCACGCGTCGCGGCAAGCTATGCGCCGTCAACCGACCCGAATCTAGCCAGCATGAGAACACACTACGCCGCCGGCACGCGGCTCGTTTGATGCAGGTCAATCATCGGCTCGCATCTTCGTCTTGCAGGACCCACTGAGCACGTTTGGCCGCTGGTGGCGCTGCGACGAAACCCGTTGACGTGCATCAAGACGCGCCTGAGGGACCGATGTAGCCTGAGGTGGTTCGGCATCCTGCTGAGCCCCATCGTCGCAAGCGCCGCGATGGCACTGAGCTCGGTCTCGGTCATCGGTAACGCGTTGCGCCTGGGGGCGGCGCGAACGTGAGGCGCGTCGACCGTCACCGGACACCGTAGGGGTGAGCGCATGACCGATCCTTGGCACACGCAAAGCGCGCAGGCAGTGGCGCGCCACTTCGCGTCGGACGCCGCGAGCGGCCTCGGCAGCGAGGATGCGTTGCGCCGCCTCGAACGGCATGGGCCCAACGAGATTGTCGGGGCGAAGCGCCGCAGCCTCATCGCGCAGTTCGTCGCACAGTTTCGCGATTTCATGATTCTCGTGCTCGTGGCGGTCTCGATCGTCTCGGGCTTGATCGGCGACGTGGAGGATTCGATCGTAATCGTTGCGATCGTTGTACTGAACGCGGGCATCGGCTTCGTCCAGAGCTTGCGCGCCGAGCGGGCCATGGAGGAACTCAAGCGGCTGGCGGCGCCACAGGCGAGCGTGATCCGCGACGGGCAACGTTCGACGGTGCCGGCGTCCTCGCTCGTGCCCGGCGATGTCGTGCTACTCGAGGCTGGCGGCACCGTGCCGGCCGACGTGCGCCTCATCGATGCGCCCCAGCTCCGGGTGAGCGAAGCCACGCTGACGGGCGAAGCCGCGCCGGTCGATAAGAGCGTCGCGGCGCTCGACGATCCGGAACTGCCGCTCGCCGACCGGACGAACATGGCTTTCAAGGGGACGACGGTCACGTACGGACGCGCGCGCGGCCTGGTGGTGGCGACCGGGATGGACACGCAACTCGGGCGCGTCGCGGCGCTGCTGGAACGGGTGCAGCCTGCGGCGACGCCTCTGCAAACACGTCTCGCTGCCTTCGGACGCCACCTCGCCGTGCTCATTCTGGCGTTGTGCACCATGATCTTCGCGGCGGGCATTTTGCGTGGCGAAGCGGCACTCCTGATGCTGTTGACTGCCATGAGCCTGGCGGTTGCTGCCATTCCCGAGACGTTGCCCGCCGTCGTAACGGTCATGCTTGCCCTGGGCGCTCGCGCGATGGCGCGACGCAGTGCGCTGGTACGCAGCCTGCCCGCGGTCGAGACGCTCGGATCGGTAAGCTATATCTGCACCGACAAAACCGGCACACTGACAGTCAACGAACTGCGAACGGTCGAGCTTTATCCATGCGGCGGCGCACGGGTGGCCGTGGCGTCGGCCAGCCGCGAAGGCGTGACCGCGCAATTGCTCGAAGCCGCTGCGTTGAGCAACGATGCCGAATACGGCGCACGCGGAGAGCCCGCTGGCGATCCGACCGAAGTAGCGTTATGGCGCGCAGCGGCGGATTCGGGATTCGATCGTCGCCAGCTCGAGCGATCGATGCCGCGCTGCATGGAATTCGCATTCGATTCGGATCGCAAGCGAATGACGACGATTCACCGTTCGACAGACGGCTTCGTGGCGTATACGAAGGGGGCGCCGGAGACGGTGATCGATCGCTGCACTTCCATGGCGGGCAGCAACGATTTCGACCGCAGGGCGCTGCTCTGCGCCGCGAGCGACATGGCGGCGGACGGCCTGCGCGTACTCGCGATCGCGCGGCGGTCGTGGCCGGCACTACCCCCACCCGAGAGCGTACCGGAGACCGTTGAGCAAGACCTGGTGTTGCTCGGCCTTGTGGGGATGCGCGATTCGCCGCGGCCCGGTGTGGCGGAGGCGATCGAACGGTGCAAGACGGCGGGGATCACGCCTATCATGGTCACTGGCGACCATCCTGTGACGGCTCGGGCGATCGCGCGTTCGCTCGGCATGCTCGGAGAGGGCGATACGGTCATGACGGGGCGCGAGCTCGCCGGGCTGACCGACGGCGAGCTCGCAGGACGCATCGAGCATGTAAAAGTCTTCGCGCGCCTGGATCCGGCGCAGAAAATCCGCATCGTCGATGCCATCCAGGCGCGCGGCCATTATGTCGCGATGACCGGGGATGGCGTGAACGATGCGCCGGCACTCGCGCGCGCCAACGTCGGCGTGGCGATGGGACGCGCGGGTACGGACGTCGCTCGGGAAGCAGCGAGCATCGTACTGCTCGACGACGATTTCGCGACGATCGTGGCCGCCATCGAGGAGGGCCGGCGCATCTTCGACAACATCAGGAAGTTCGTGCGCTACATCCTGACCTGCAACGCAGCCGAGATCTGGGTCATCGCCGCTTCACCCGTGCTAGGCCTTCCGGTACCGTTGCTCCCGATTCATATCCTATGGATCAATCTGCTCACGGACGGATTGCCCGGCCTTGCCCTGGCGGCCGAGCCAGCGGAGCCGACTATCATGCAAAAAGGTCCGCGGCCACCCGACGAGAGCCTTTTCGCATACGGTATGTGGCAGCACATTCTATGGGGCGGGCTCGCCATGGCGGCAGCCACCGTTTGCATGCAGATCTGGGCGCTGCGGGGCGGTCATGCCGGATGGCAGACCATGACTTTCACCGTGCTCGCGCTTTCGCAAATGGGACACGTGCTGGCGATCCGTTCGGAGCATCGCTCGCTGTTCACACAGGGACTGCGTTCGAATCTGCCGCTCGTCGGTGCGGTGGCGGCGACGATCGCTTTGCAAATGGCCGCCATCTATGTTCCGGCGCTCAACAGGCTGCTGCGCACGTCTGCCCTCAGCCTTCCCGAGTTGGCACTCGCGCTGGCGGTATCCGCCGCCGTATTCGCGCTCGTCGAGTTCGAGAAGTATCTGGCGCGCCGTCATCTCGCTCGCCGCGCCCGACACCGTTCGGTGCCGAACCGCGCAGCTCGCACAACAAGCACGGAGCGGACATGACAACGCCCACGGGCAAGCAGGTGGTGCTCGCATGTCTTCTGACCGTGCTCCTGCTGCTCGGCTATCTCGTGCTGCGTCCGTTCGCAATCCCAATTGCGTGGGCGTTCATCATTGCGTATGTAACATGGCCGCTCTATGAGCGTATGCGAAACGCGTTGGGCGGCCGGCGGTCGTTCGCCGCTTTTCTGATGACGGCGATCCTTGCGTTGGGCCTTGTCGTGCCGATGCTGCTGCTCATGATGCCGCTCACGCGGGAAGCCATAGGGTTCTTTCGCGAGATGGGCACATGGCTGTCCGACGGACACCGCACGCTGCCGCGCGCACTGAGCTCCGTTCCATGGCTCGGTGCGTGGTTGCAGACATTGCTCGACGACTTCACGCACGAACCGTCGGCATGGCGAGCGCAACTGGCGCAGTGGGGCAACCGCTGGATCGGCGAGGCGGCACAGCTCGCGGGAGGCGTTGGCCGCAATGGCGTCAAGTTTGGCTTCGCTGTGCTGACGCTGTTCTTCGCCTTTCGGGATGGAGAAACGCTGCTCGGCCAGGTCCGGCAGGCGCTGAAGCCTTACCTCGGCGAGCGACTGGATATCTATCTGGCCGCCTTCGGCGATGTGTGCCGCTCTGTCGTGCTCGGCATCGTGGTCACAGCGGCGGCCCAAGGCGCGCTTGCCGGCATCGGCTACTGGGCCGCGGGCGTCGGCGCGCCGCTGCTGCTGGCAGTGTTGACTGGGCTCGCGGCGCTACTGCCGTTCGGCACACCGCTCGTCTGGGCGCCGGTCGGCCTGGTCCTGCTCATGAACGGCCACATGTGGGCAGGCATCGGGTTGCTGCTGTGGGGGACGGTTATCGTCAGTTGGATCGACAACCTCATTCGCCCGCTCGTTATCAGCAGTAGCGGGCACATGCCGTTTCTTCTCGTAATCTTCGGCATTTTTGGCGGCATCGCTGCGTTCGGTCTCGTCGGTCTCTTCATTGGTCCGTTCGTCATGGCGACGCTGCTCGCCGTCTGGCGTGAATGGCAGGCCGCGCCGCTCGCAACTCGCGGCGAATCACGACCGGGTGCGCGCGAGACCGAGGTGTTGTGCGACGCCAGCAGGGAACAGGATGCCGAGCGATGACGTACGTGAGCCACACGAGCTGCGGGCGCGGGATTCGACAGGGTTGATACAGGTCAACGCGCACCGTGGGCTGCTGGCGAAAAATGGCTTCATGCCGATGTTAAGAATCCGGTAAGGAAGCGGCCCGAACATGCAAAGCATCGACAGGAGAAATTGCGATGCTTACGTCCTGGCGCCTACGCGCACTTCGTTCGTTGTATGTCTTCGGTTTGATTGCGGGCGTGGCGGGCTTGCCTGCGTACGCGCAATCGCCCGCGCAGATCCTGAACGGCTACACCGCGCAATCCGGGGCCGCACCGGTACCGTCGCGCGGTCAGCAGTTCTTCACCACGCGGCATGGACGTGAGTGGGCCTGCGCGACTTGCCACGGCGTCACGCCGACTGGCAACGGGCAGCACGCAGCCACCGGCAAAACCATCGCACCGCTTGCTCCGGCGTTCAATCCGGAGCGTTTCAGGGACTCGGCCAAGACGGAAAAGTGGTTTCGCCGCAATTGCACAGATGTGGTTGGGCGCGAGTGCACGGCCTCGGAGAAGGCGGACATTCTGAGCTGGCTGATCGCGCTCAAACCGTAGTACTCCACATCGATTACTTCGCGAGGAGCAAAGCGTGAGCGTCCGAATCGCCTCCATTGCAACCCGAGCCTGGGCCGCACTCGTTTCCACGGCGCTCATGGGTGCCGCATTCGCCGAAGATGGGCCGCAGGTGAAGTCCGTGACACCGTTGCCCGCATATCGGCAGGAATGCGCGGCCTGTCATGTCGCCTATCCGCCCGGCATGCTGCCGGCCGATTCCTGGCGGCACATCCTGAACAACCTCGATCGCCACTTCGGCACGAACGCCTCGCTGGACCCGGCTTCCGTAAAGCAGATCGAGCTCTGGCTCACGGCGCATGCGGCAAATGCGGGACGCGCGGCGAGCGCACCGCCCGAGGACCGCATTACGCGTTCGAGATGGTTCATCGCCACGCACGACGAAGTTCCGGCGTCGACGTGGCGACTTCCGGCAGTCAAAAGCGCTTCGAACTGCGCCGCCTGTCATACCCGGGCAGATCAAGGAAACTTTGATGAACGATACATTCGCATCCCGCGTTGACGGGAAGGCCCGCTCGTCCGGCACAGTCCGGATCCTCGTATGGGACGCGCCCGTGCGTGTGTTCCATTGGCTCATGGTGGCCTCGTTTGCTGGCGCCTGGCTGACGGCGGAAAGCGAACGATGGCGTTTGCTTCACGTGACGCTCGGATACACGATGCTGGGCCTGATTGCGTTTCGGATCTTCTGGGGGCTGGCGGGCACGCGGTACGCACGGTTTGCCGCGTTCGTGCGCTCTCCGGCGGCGGTCATGCGATACCTGGCGAGCCTGGTGACGCGCCGTCCGGAGCGATACGTCGGGCATAACCCGGCCGGCGCGCTAGCGATTCTGGCGATGCTGCTCATGACCGGCGCGGTTGGCGCGAGCGGTTGGGCAGCGTATACCGGCACGGGCGGCGAGTGGCTCGAAGAACTTCATGAGGGCATGGCCAACGCGATGCTCGCGCTCGTGATCGTTCACGTCGTGGCCGTTGTGGCGAGTAGTCTCCTGCATCGGGAGAATCTCATCGGCGCCATGGTGACAGGATACAAATCCGGCCGTACCGGCGAGGGCATCCGAAGCGCGCATCGGGTGGTTGCGGCGCTGGTCGTCGCAGCTGCACTCGCCTGGTGGTGGACGCAGTGGCACGCAGCGCCGCCGGCGCAATCGTCGAATCCGGCCGCAGGCCATTCCGCATCGGCGCGCGGCGGTGGCGGCGATAGCGACGGCGACTGAGTTCGACAGCGAGCAGACTTCCGTGCGCATTCTCCTTGTCGAAGACGATCCGCTGCTGGGGGACGGCATACGAGCCGGTTTGCGGCAGCAGGGCTTTCAGGTGGACTGGGTCCGCGATGGCGAGGCCGCGCAGCGCGAGCTGCGTGGCGAGCCGTTCGCGGCCGCGGTACTCGACCTGGGGCTGCCGGGCGTGGATGGCCTCGAGGTGCTGCGAACCGTGCGGCTCGCGGGCGTGGAACTGCCTATTCTGGTACTCACCGCACGTGACGCCGTGCCGGATCGTATACGTGGGCTCGACATCGGTGCCGACGACTATGTCGTCAAGCCGATCGATCTCGATGAGCTCGGTGCCCGGCTGCGGGCGCTGGTACGCCGCTCGCACGGCAGACCGCGCGAGCAGATTCGGGCGCAAGACATCGTACTCGAGCCGGCGTCGCGTACCGTATATCGCTTGGGCATGCCGGTCACCTTGACCAACCGCGAGTTCGATCTGTTGCACGTGCTGATGCTCAATGCGGGCCGCGTCCTCTCGCGCGAACAGATCGAGCAGCACCTGTATAGCTGGGGACAGGAGGTGGAGAGCAACGCGGTGGAAGTGCATATTCATCGGCTCAGGAGCAAGCTCGGCGCCGAGCTGATTCGAACCGTGCGCGGCGTCGGTTATGTGCTGCTGCCGCGCGTCAAACAAGATGAGAGCAGCGCGTCAATCAGGATGAGAGTACTGGCGTGGCGGCAGCGGTGAAGGGCGTAGCCCGGAACCTGTCTCTTATACACATCTCCGAGCCCACGAGACTCTG
>NZ_JAAAYE010000006.1 GCF_013282575.1 Paraburkholderia sp. NMBU_R16 | reverse complement strand
GGCGTCACGCGTTACGTTACTGGCCCTTCTCAGTGACGGACTGGCTGCACTGGAAGCCAGCCACACTTCGACGACGCTCATCGAGATCAAGGGCGAGAGCGTAAAGCGCGTGCTCAAAGCCATCGTCACGCGTTATGGCATCGACCTCACCGACTGACGCGTTGTTCTCATCGTGATTGACGCGCGGCATGCAACATGCGCCGAGCGTCAATCAACAAACGCTTGTCAGCGTCAATCAACATCGGCATCATCAACCTCGCCGCGACATTCTCATCTTGTTTGTCGCGCGTCTCTCATCCAGATTGTCGCGCCACAGTGGCAGGCGAATTTCGATGGCGGGGCAGCATTGCTGCGATGAGCAGACCGCAAAAATCGTTGCGTTTGCATCGAGTTTTTCGCATGCGGGCCGACAGCTTCGGGTCCAAGACGCTTCGCCATCCCCAAAAAACGTAGGATGGAGCGGTCTCGTCGTGGTCACCTGACGAGAGCTTCTGTCTTGCAACTCATGCGCGTTTCCTAGAATGTTAGTCAGGCAAGGCGCCTGACCTCCAAAACGAGCAGTGAATCTATAACGCGATGAGTGCACACCCGCGGTGCGCTCCATCGACAATGCCGTGTCAGTTTGGACGGACATCGTTCAAACGCAAAAAAACAACAGAGCAAAGAGGGCATGAGAGCATTTCGACCAGGCATGGCGATCGCCTCCGGATGCGTCCATATCGCGGATTGATGCGCGAGTACCCCGGGGCCTCGAGGATCGATGCCAACGCCTGGGGGTAGCAACTTTTACGGTGGGTGGGAACGAATGATGAGCGGGACAAAGAAGCGCCGCGCCGTCGTGGTGACGTTCGGCGACAGGCAGCTCGAAGGCCGTCCGATCGAGGCGCAAAATCAGGCTCGACCCCTTGCGTTCGGTGGCGAGCCTGCGTTGCTGACAGACCTCGGACGCTGCGACGATCTGAGCGTTCGGCGTAACCTCACGAGCGCCGCGATTCACAAAGCGGGATTCGATTGGCTTTGCTATTGGCTCATTCAGCGGGTCGGCGAACGCGTGACCGCATTGGCCTGGTTCGATACCTATTCGCCGCCGGGTTGGGCTGAGCGGTTCAACCGCGACTCATTCTTTGAAACCGATCCGCGTATCGATTTCGCGTGCCGATTCGATTGGCCGCTGGCGTGGGATCTCGATTCATTGTTCGGGCTGCCCGCGAGCCGTGCGAGCGCGGCGGCCGCGAAACGCTTCGTTGCCGGCGCCATTCAGGTCGGTGCTCATAGCGGTGTCACGTTCGGGCTGCCGACCGAACGGCCATTCGAGCATGCGATCGTGACGCTCTCCAGCGCGCAGCCCAACCGCCGTTGGATCACCGATGCCACGATCGGTGAGGCCTATGCCATCGGCGTCTCGCTGCACTCGTTCATAGAACCACGCATTGACCGGCTGCTGCCCGAGTGGGAAGTATCGGCGCCCACCGAGGTACAAACCAGCATGCTTCGTTGCGTCGCGCAGGGGCTCAGCAATCGCGAGATCGCCGAGCGCATGTCGATGTCGGTCCACACGGTTGCCTATCACTTGCGCCAGCTCGAAAAGCGGTTCGATGCACTGAACCGGGTGCAGCTCGCGTATATCGCTGGCCGGATTCTCGACGATTGAAAGGCGTCGAGCGAACGCCATAACCACATGACGGGTTCGATGCCCGCACGTATCGCCACTGACTACGGGAACAAAGCCGCATCGTCCGATGCGCGGGGGGATGTCTTGGTCCGCTGCAACGATGAGGAGTACGAATGTCGTACGGAGATGTGGTGAGAGAGCCTGCGGGCTGCCTGGTACAAGATCGATTCGACACGGCATTACTGGAACGAGGCGAAGAGCCGGAGTCTTACCCGAGGCGCACGGGCCCTGAACTCTGTTACGTCGACGAAGCGGAAATAGCATCGATGATCCGCGGCGACGAACTCGGCCGCGAAACGGACATTGCGGTGGAGCTCGGTGCGGCACGCAATGCGGAGGAACGCGTACGGCTCGTGCGCACGCTGTTGCGCATGCTCGGCTACGGTGGGCTGGCGTATATGGCCGTCAAGACAGACAAGCGCGGCCGCGTGCAACGAGTCTATCTGTTGCGCAACTATCTGACGACGAGTATCGCGACACAGCTGCTCGAGGCGGGCTTTCTCGAGCAGGACAGCCATTTGCGCGCCGCCTTGGTCAGTGACGTTCCCCACATCTGGGATTTGAAAAGCCTCGTGACGAAGTGGCGCCAGAACGGCGACTATGCGCGTTCTCAGCAACTTCTCGATCAGATGCGCGAAAAAGGTGTTTGCAGCGGGCTGACGTTCGGTGTGTCGATTTCGAACACGACGATCCGCTCGATCATCAGCTTTGCGTCGCCGCGCCACAGCATGGGGTGGATCACCGACAATGTGCTGGCGCAATCGCTCGCGCTTGGGTTGTCGGTGCATCAGCGCTGCTCCGCACACATCAAAGCGATGCGCAGGCGCGAGGCGGCCGGCGTGTTGTCGCAGCTTCAGCAACGGATTCTGAGCTTGCTCGTACTCGGGCTCTCCGACAAGGAGATTGCCATCCGTCTCGACACGACGGCACATAACGTGGACTACCATCTGCGTCAACTGCGCGACAAATACAAGGCGCTCAATCGCAGTCATCTTGCATTCGTGGCGGCGCAGACCCAAGCCGCTTGAATCGATGGTGCAGCACGCGACGCTCTTGGGACGGCGCGTCGTCGCAGTTGGGGGGAACAGGCGCCGCCAGTCACATGCCGGTTCTATCCTCGGGTTCGGGGGCGGCGCCGTACTCGGCGAAATATTCGAGTGCGTCCCGATAGCGCTCACTGAGTTCGGACAGTCCATGCTTTTTTAACTGCTCGTTTTCCGGCGAGTCAATTATCTGCTTGCGAAACTCCCGATATTTCTCTCTGACCTGTTCCTGAGTCGTATTTCCGTCGACGTCAAACAGAAATCGCCAGGGCGGCAAAACGCCCTCCGACGCAGCATGACTCTCGGCCTCGGGCATGTCATGGCCCGCCATATCCGTAGGTTGGCCGTTGGCCGGCGCGGAAAACCTCGGACCGTTATGTTGTCGGAAGCCGTCGCTCTCCATGGGGCCCGCCGCACTCGGTGCGCCGCCTTGACCTGCGTTTTGCATGAACAGCATCATTGCAAGAACCGGCATGTACATCATCCATTCGTTCGCGAACGGGCCGAGCGGGGCACCCGGAACGGGCACGGACCATGGCATAGCTCCAGGCGCAACGTACGGCATGCTGAATTCGCCACCTTGCTGCATGCCGGCCTGTTGATTGACGCCCGCCATCATGTTCCGCATGTACGTTGCCGACATTTCGCTTTCGGCGAACATACCGACGCCTGTGATCAAGCCCATCATGGGATCGAACGCCCCGATCGCCAAGCCGAGGCACGCGCTTACGATTGCGTTCACCATTCTGATCGGGCCCATCGAGGGCATCATGCCAGGCTGCATGGTGCTTGCGTATCGCGGTGCGTAAGCCGAAGAGAAACCCCATGGGTGAGGTATGCCGGATTGCGGCATGCCCGAGTAATAGCCCCCCGCGTTTGGCGGGTTTCCAGTCAAATGCTGCCATGCTTCACGGACGCCGTCTCCCAATGCGTGCGCCGCATCCGCGAAACGATTACCGGTCGTTTTTTGCCCGTGTGCGCGTTGAAAACCGGGCAAGCCGTCTATTGGGGAGCCCGAAGAGCGCCGCGCGCTGGGGCCCGAATCAAATCCCTCACCGGCGTTCTGCGGGCCTAGACCGCCCGGTCCGTGAATATCGAAGAAGTTGTTCCACTGAGAACTATCGGTGCGCACGAACCCCTCCTGTCCATCACCTGATACTCGATGTCCGATTGTCGGTCTCGATGCGGCACGATGGCACGCCGCAGGCGAACGCGGCGCCGATCAAACGAACGGATCGGACAGGATGTCACGCGATTCCGACCGTATCGAGCTCTTCCAGCACCTGGAAGGGTACGTTTTCCACGATGATCTCGCGATCGCCGGTCGCACTGGTGCGCGTATTCAGATGCGCGATCGCGTTGGGCCCGACGCTTTGAGTGCGCGTGGTGCGCTCTCTGACCTTCAGCTCCACGAGCATCCATGATGTCGGGTCCCGCAAAATGGATTCAGTGTCGGCCTCGATCTGAGCGACGCGCGTCGCGTCGCCTTGCGCTCGTTCGATAAGCGCGGTGTTCGCGTCGAGCGCATCGGCAGCATCCTTGCGCAATCGATGCCGCAGCACGTACGTCAGATGCGGGCTGCGGTTGACATGGACATCGGCGATATATGCGTCGATGCGTTGAATGGCCCGGGCGCTTTGGGCGCGAGAGGTGGACGGATCGGCGGTACCGGCTGGCGCCTTGGCGCGTTCGTGCGCGAGCAGGAGCCGGAGGATTTCGTTGCGCGAGGCGTGCAGCGCGCCGACGTAGCCGGCGACATCCGAATATTCGATGTCCAGCAGGCAAGCACGATGAACGAGTCTTCCTTCTTCGCGCACCATCTGCAGCTTCGCGGACGTATTGCGCTGACCGACCTTCGTCGTCTTCACGGGGGTATCGATGGAAAGCAGGCCGATGCTCTCGTGGCCCGTTGCGGACAGCGGATGTGCGAAGCCGGGCGCGATGCCTCTGCGCAGCTGCCAAAACGACCCTGTATTGATGCGATGCTGCTCGACTCGCAGCAAACCGCTTCGTTCGACGGAGTCGACCGTTTGCCTCGATTTTTGCCGCCCTATGCCGGCCGACGGTCCGACACGCAGCGTGATATCGCCCGGATCGTTCGGGGCGTCGACACCGAACTTGTAAAATTCGGCCGTTGCCGTGGCGTCGATCGTGAGTCCGCGCCGCTTCGTATCGCTGAGACCGTCGGTCCAACTGATCGATACATCCGGGTCGTTCCAGTAGCGCGCGGCGAGACGGTTCCAAAGACCGTTGGGTCCGTCGTCGGACGTGAGCGTCGCTTCGCTGAACAGGAAGTCGCTGATCTCGGCGAGCTTTGCCCGCATGGCATCGTCGTCGTACCCGGAGCCGTCGGGCTTGATTCGTCTCGCGACCCGGATCGACACGCCGCGTGGGCGGCTGATTTCATGCGCGTGCAACGTCGCGTTCGTGACGAGCCCCGCGCGCAGCGCGGTCATGCCGACGTCGATGTCATATCCGACCATCAGGCCGGCGCCGAGATGACGCTCGGTTGCATCTGCCGTACCGGCGTAAAACTCTACGCCCTGTGTGGAGCGGCTGATCTCCACGACGGCTTCGCGCG
Source organism: Paraburkholderia sp. NMBU_R16 (assembly GCF_013282575.1). Lineage (GTDB taxonomy): Bacteria > Pseudomonadota > Gammaproteobacteria > Burkholderiales > Burkholderiaceae > Trinickia. Next base: position 148,086 of record NZ_JAAAYE010000006.1, on the reverse strand, counting down.
TACGCGATGCGCGTACGTCGAACCGTGGCGAGACGGGTATTGCGAGTCCACCCACCAACAGCTTCGTCGTGAAGTTCAGACCGCGAGTGCTGATGCCTTGATGGCCACCATCGCTCAGCCGCAGCCGCTGTCCCGATTGCAGGCCCATGATCACATCCGTCAACGTCGACCGAACGGTGGCGATATTGCGGGCCCCGGCGGGCGGAGAGGGGTCTTCGAGCGCGAGCAGGTCGCGCACCTCGAGCCAGAAGGGATCGTCGTCGGATATCCCGGTCACCTTACCCCACGCCGCAAGCCGCATTACGTCGAAAGGCTCTTTCACGAGCCGGCTGAATGGCTTGGTCTTTGCGAGCCGATCCGCGGACATCTGTTGCCAAGCGTTGGTCGATTCGATAAGACGATCGAGCTTGCGCCGCGCACGCCCTTGTTTCATTCGCATGTTTCTCGACTGTGCCAGGGATTCGCCTATTTCGTGGGCGTGCTTCGCGATGTCGACGAGGGCCGTGTGATCCGGATGCCCGCCCGGGAACCCGCCGCGATCCAGCCACACCTGCAGCGCAGCGAGCTCAACCACCGAACTTTGCGCGCGTACATGACTGAGAAGCGCGCTGGGCCTCAGTTCGGCCCTCGTCAGCAGTCGCGCCAGCGCCGCGCGAGTCTTTTCCCGGATCGACGCATCGCGGTATTCCACGTACAGTTGCCGAGCGGCCCGGGCGCCGGCTTTGCGCGGCGCGCGGGCGTGCTTCAAGACAGCGGTCGGTGCCACGGCCGCACTGCCTTGTATCTGCACCTGCGCTTCGACCATCTTCCGTTTGAGCGCTGCCTGCTCGAGCTCGAGCGTCTTGCGCGGTACGCCGCGCGTACCGAATCGGAGCGCGGACAAGGGTGAGGCATGCTTGCCGAGCAACATACGAGGCAGCAATGTTTTCCATCGATCTTCTTCCACCCGGGGAATCGACTTCGTCACGAACTTGTGCAGCCGTTCGCGCGTCCGCGAGAAATCGCTGCCTGTCCCGTCTTCGCGAAACCCTTGCCGCCATGCCAGCAAGGCGCCGCATTGGTCTGGCGTGAGCGCATCGGAGCCCGATTCCAGCAGCGTGCGCGCGGCATCGAACGCGCGTTTGGCAAGGGCGGTCGAACCCGACTCGTCGGCGCGAAGCGGGGCGGACGTGGATCCCATGCGAGCGGCGACCGCGCCCGGAGAGTAGTCCGGACCGGATATTCCATCCCTGCCGCGAGACGCGCGGTCGAGTTCAGCCGCGCTTTCGAAAAGCGCCTTGATGGCGACGCGATGCGTGCGACTTCGCAATGGCACCCCATGGACGGCGCGAATCTGCTCGAGCATCGAGAATCCGAGGTCAGAGCGCGAGAGCTCGCGCACCACATGCCATGCGTGCCGTTCTTCGTCGTTGGCCGCGCGACCACGGAGCGGCGCGTCGAAATCGAGACAGGCGATTTGCGACAGCATCCGATGTGCCAACCATGTGTCCCGAATGCCTGCCTTGCGCGCAGCGTCGACGAACAGCTGCGCTCTCGCGGCGGCGACCCGCGATGCGCCGTCGAGCGACGCGACACTGTATAGCTGCGACGAGAACCGATCGAGTTCTTCCGGATGAAAAGGCGAGGCAGTGAGTTCATTGGCCACGCAGACGCGCACATCATGGGCGGTACGAAGCGGGTGCGCCCGAGTTTTTTGCGTTACCCCGGCGGTGAGATCGGCGGTGTCGGAGATCGCGCTCGATCGGACGCGCACGAGCGCGGATCGTGCGAGCATCACAGCTTCTTCGGAGTGCCTGGCCCGCGACGGGGAGGGCAGCGGCGGCAGACTGTCGGCAACGTCGGGCTCCCGACCGTGATGCGTGAAATGCCATGGGCTCCATATCCGACCGGACCTGCTGCGATGGAACACCGCACTGCTGACATCGGTAGGACGGGCCCGTTCGACTTTACGGAAGCTGGCGAACGCATCCTTCAAGCGCGAGATCGGTCCGCTTGCTTGCGGTGCAGCCCCGGGCGATACGGCGCCGAGCAGGGAGTCCTGTTCCGTTTCTTCATTCGCGGGCAATTCGGAGGGCGAGAGGCATCCGACTCGACGGTGATTCGCCATGACAATGCGTAGGAGTTGATTCGCATTGCACTATGTCTTGCGGATGTGACAGCCCTTGTCATACCCGGTCGCCCGATGCGAAGCAGCGCGCGAAACTGCGAAGCGCCGCCGCGTGAGGGGAATGTCGGTGGCTGAGCAGTGTCGGGCGATGCCTGAGCGTGCCGGGTTCGGATTCGGCGTCAATGCTTCGTGGTCAGAGGCAATCGGCGAACGCCACGGTTGTAAGGTATGTGCCAAGCGGTGGCACGTTGCCACGCTGCATTGTTTGAGGCATGCCGATCATGAAAACGGGACTCGAAGGAAACAGCGCGTCTGGCAACGTATCGACAACACACGGCGATTCGCCGCGGCGCCCGGAGAAGTCGTTGGGTGTGGCCACTGCGCGAAACTCGGGAGGTGATTTGCTCTCGAACCTGCGCACCGTCTCTGCGCCGCATGATGTCGCGCGGTTTGGTACGTCGGGCGGAGGCAGCAGGGGCGTCGCGCTGCTCGAGCCTCGCGCTCAGCCCCAGGGGGCGATTGCCCCGCCCGGAAAAGGCGTCTCGCTCTTTAATTTGAGCCCGCCCGCGGAACTTGCTCGTCGGAGGCTCAACCATCCCGAGCTCCCGCCGGATGCGACTCGGGGCGACGCCAGCGAGGATTCCCTGAGCGATGCGGAAAAGGTCGTACAGGAGGAGGAAAAGCTGCTCAACACGGGTATGAACTTCGAGCTTGGCACTCAACTGCTGCAGATGCTACGGACCCAGAACGAGTTGGTGACCGATTTCACGAAAGACTTGCCTGGCCGCGCTCGGGAGTTCATCTCGAACTGATCGGTTGTCACGAGCAGGACAAGAGGCGGATCGTATAGCACTGCCAGTCCATCCGCGCGATGCGCTGCGAGCGGAGCCCGTCATCCACCGAACGACATCGTCAAGCGATGCGGCCGAGGGCGCACCCCTAAGCCCTCAACCAGACATACTCCCCCGCCACGATTCCCTCGAACATCTCGTCCGTCGATTCGATGATGTTCTGCCGCCAATAGCGGCCGTGCTCGGCATAGTGCGCGAGCAGATCGGCAAGCACGCCGCCGTCTACATCCGGCGTCATCGGCAACCGCAGGATCAACACGATGCCGCCCGTATCCGTGTCGAGTCCCAGTTGGGCCTGATCCTGCGCGTAAATGAGCAGATTGGCTTCGAGCATGAGCCGAAACACCACGAGCGTGCGCCCGGCCGTTACCGTGCCATAGTGAAAATTTGCGTAAATGGCCTCGAGGTCGTTTTCGAAGTACTCGAGCCGCACGTCGAAACCTTCCACTTCGATCGTGCGCGTTCGCAGCACGTGCTCCGCATCGGGCAGGCCGACCGTGTAGCAGAGATCTCGAACCAGTTGCGCGTATCGTTCGGAGCTGGACATTGAGCGTGCGACGAGCGCGGCAGCCGCATGCCGGCGAATGCAGCAGTAGAAAAGGGGTGCGCGGACGAGCCGCGCACCGGTGCACAATTGGCAATGCGAATGAGTCGACCGCGGACGAGATCCTCGTCGTCCGCCACGCCATGGATGACGTGCGATTTCGCTGCGCTTGCTGATTCGTCAGCCGGCGCGGGCGAGATTCTTCGCGTTGCTCGCTACGTCGTGGACCGTTTGGTCCACTGTAGCGTTGATCTCCTTCTTGGCCGACATGACCGCTGCGCCGGTTTGCATGGCCATGGTCGTTTGCGTCATAGCTTCCATCTTTCCAAGGGCGCCAGCGGCATCCATGCCGGTCCCAACGGTTGCTCCAGTGTCCATGATCGACATAACGGATACTCCTTTATAAAAAGTGACACGAATTGCCGCCCCAACGCGCGGGATCGAAATCGCCGCGTTTGCAGGCGAGCCTCTACCCGCTCACGCCGATGAGGCGCGCGCGGGAGTGACTGCGACAGTGTCAAGCCGCGCCACGTTTTTCCTGCAAATGCCCGACGATCCGGCTAGCGGCCAACATGCCGCGGTACAACTGGGCCAGGTGGTTGCGCTCGATTTCGTCCGATCCCACTTCCTTGCTGATATTGTCAGCCGTTGCCACCAGTGCGACGCGGATGGCCTCGATGCGTTCCGAACTCGCTTGGCCCGGGTCCGCGAGAATTCTCTGAAATTCGTTGAAGTCGGTAGCACAGGCTTCGATCGGCTCGTACATTTTGTCGCTCCCAATAAAGAGTTCATCTCGGCAACGGCAGATAAGCCGGCTTGGGCGCCGGAATCTGCGCAGGTTTCGCTTCATGCGTTGCCGCGCCGGACGCTCGAGACGATGCGGCGGCGGCAGTTGGCGCGAGGGGCGCGGCGGACGCCGCGGGAAGACCCGCAGCACCCGCGGCAACCGAGCCGGACGCGGGCGCTGGCGTCGCGCTCGTCGTCGCCGCTGCGCTCGATGCGCCAGCGCCGCCGGATGTACCATCTGCGCCGGGTGCCGCCGCAACGGGCGAGGATGCGGCGGCACCTGAAGCAGCGGCGAGCGCGGCGGATGCACCGTCGACGCTATCCGCTTGAACGGCAGACGCATCGTCGTCACCGGGCGACACGAATATGTGCTTCACGCCGTCCGGCGTTTGCGCGTAACGCACGCCGTCGGCATTCATGAGTTCCGAGAACGCCTCCGGCGTCGGCATGTGGTCCTCGGATTGTGTGACCTGGACCCGTAGCTGCTTGATGTTCGGGCTCAAGTCATGGCGCATCCGGGTGAGGCGCGTATCGATGTCGCGCGGATTCTGAACCGCACCTTCGATATCGAAAACGCCATGTCCTGCATACTTCACTTGCAACCCCGGCGTATTGAGCGATTCCTCGAGGTTGCGCACATCGATCTGAGCAACGTCGTACTGCCGCACGACTGCATTCGGAGCCAGGCGGGCCAACAGGTTGCGCACCGTGATATCGTCGTCGGCCGTCGGCACGATGCCGGTTACTACGACGCGGGAGCCTTGAACGCGTGCGTGCAACTCCCGCATATGGGCCGACGCCAGCTCCTCGTTCACTCGCTGCGCGATGTTGGCCGGGTCGTGCGGTGCCGCACGGCTGACCGCCATGGTGATCAGCACGGAGCCGATCACGATGATCGCGCCGAGCATCGAGCAGCCGAGCACGATGCCGACCAGCTTGCGCCGGCTCGATGACTCCGTTCGGCTGCGCACCTCTTCCTCGGGCTTGGCAAGCAACGTCGACAAAAGCTCGAGATCGGTGGGCCAGACGACATCGGCCGGGCCGATGCACAGCACGGTGTCGCCGAACTGCATTGGGACGAAGTCGATGAGAAATACGGTACCGGGGTCGGGCAGCGGCTCGGTTTCGGGTGCCGAACCGATCGCCGCGGCCGCTCCCTGTCCGCCCTCGGGCGAATTCGGCACGCCCCCCGCGCCCTCGGGCGTCGCCAGCTCGGGCTCTCGCACCATGCTGCGGGCGGTGACCACGCCCGTCGCGTCGACGGCAAGCTGCACATCCTCGCCGCGCCAATCCGAAATTCGGATGTCCGCATCGTCGTCGGCACTTACGCGGTATACACCCTCGCCCAGCCGCAATTCGGCGCCCGCATGCATGCCAGTCAGAATACGCAGCAGTTTCGTCATATGGCGGACAGTGGTTTCCCGTAAGGCAGCGCGCGGATGCCGCGCCAGCCGTCGTCATACTCTAATCGTGTTGGGTCACCATGGAGGGCGCCATGCGAAGCGGACTGCGAATATCCGAATTTGTGCGCATGCGCATCTTGCGCTTTTCAGCGCTTGTTCAGGCCGATGGAGATCTGCCGCGCCAGCGTCGCGTTGTGCTGCGTCTTGACCGTATTGATCGCCCGGTCGGCTTTTGCGGGAAGCAATTTTTTGTCGAACTCCAATGCTTTCAGCGGCAGTAACGCGTTGAAGCTTTCGAGGCCCGTGAGTTCCCGTTGGTTGGCAGGCAGGGACGAACCGCCCGTGCCGGCAGCGGATTTTTCAACGGACGATGAATTCAGCCGATCCACGGGCGGCAGCGCCTTCAATTTTCCCCACCAGGCCGCGACGCCCTGCGGTTTGAGCGGCCCGATGTGCTGCTTCGCGATCAGGAGGTCGAGCAGCGCGGCGAGGTATTCGGCGTCCGGGCGGTAGTTGGGATCGGCCGCGAGCTTCTCGCGTTGCGAGAACAGGCCGGCAAGCCAGTCGTCCGCAAGCTGCTCGTGCTTGACGGTATCCCGACCCTCGGCCGTTATGCGAGCGGCAAGCGCGCCAGATCCCGGTTCGCGCACCGGAGCGATGTTGCGTGGCTTGATGTCGACCTTGGGTGACGGATCGCCCGACCACGACCCGCCATGTTCGTCCTGATGAGACTGTCCGCCCGAGCCGCCGCTGCCGCCGTTTGTCCCGCTGCCTGCTTCCGCGCGGCGATCCTCGTGATGCAGGCCGTCGTTGAAGCCGTCGTCGAACTCGTCGTCGCCGCCCGCACCGTGCGCCCCGCGGCGCTGACGGCGTGCCGCGATTCGCCGCCTCAGTGCGGCAAGCCTCGCCGCAATTTTGGCAAGCTGGCGGGCCGGCAGCGAGCCCCTCGGCCGATTCGCTTCCGTGCTGCCATAGCACCATCGCGCGCCCAGGTACTCCGACGTGCGGAACCCGCCGGCCGGGTTGCCGGCGGCCGGACCGTTGTCGCTAGTCGACGGCGTAGAGAACGTCAATTCGACGGGCGTGCCGGGAATGCGTGTCATAGCGGAACGGCCGTTCGCATCACTTCATTGGCGAAATGCAGCAGTGCCGCCGACGAAAACGGTGCCATGATGACGATCGCGAGCATCACGGCAATCAGCTTTACCGCGTGCGACAAGGTCTGGTCCTGCATCGACGTAATAGCCTGCAAGAATGAGACGCCCAGACCGACGAGCGCCGCCACGATGACGATCGGCAGAGAAATATAGAGACACAGCAGCATGCCCTGCGTTGTCATTCGAACCAGCGTATCGATTTCCATGCTCAGAATTCCATGACATTGGGACGAGCGGGCGCTACCGGTAGGTCATCACCAGCCCGTGCACGAGGGTGGACCAGCCGTCCATGACGACGAACAGCAGCAGTTTGAACGGGATCGCGATGTTCGTCGGCGTCACTTGGTTGAGCCCCATCGCGAGCAGAATGTTGGCGATGATGAGATCGATGACGATAAACGCGATGTAGAGCAGAAATCCGATCTTGAAGGCATCGGTCAGCTCGGTCAGGGTGAATGCCGGCGCAAGCACGATGAGGTCCGTCTCTTTCAGGCTGCTTGCCATCTCCTTCGGCCAGACGACGCTCGCCGAGCGCATGAAAAAGCGCTTTTCGCGCTCATTCGCATGCTTGCTGAGAAAGGTTCTGAACGGTTCACGCGCGGCTCCGAATACCTGAATGACCGCCTGCGTGGATTGCGACGAGATGGTCTGGCTCTGCAGCGACTGCAACGCGCTCATGCCTACCGGCGCCATCACGTAGAGGGAGACGAGTATCGCGATGCCGTTGAGCACCATGTTCGGTGGAACCTGCTGCACGCCGAACGCGTTGCGCAGCAAGCCGAACACGACGACGATCTTGGCATACGAGGTGACCACCATCGCGACGAAGGGTAGGAGGCTGATCGCCAGGATGACGATCAGCAGCCCGGTCAAGTCATTGAACTGGACCATCGCCGTGTGCCATCCTCAGAATTCGTACACCAAGATGATCGCCCACGGTCACGAGTTCCCCGAAACCGATCGTCTGGCCATGTGCGACCAGCTTCAACTGGGCGTCTGCGACCGGCGTTTGCAGCTCGAGTACATAACCGGGTCGGAGTGCGCACAGCTGCGAAAGCGGAAGCGCAATCGTGTCGACTTCGAATTGCACCGGCAGGTCCAGTTCGCCAATGTCGATCCCATCGTCCGGCTGATCGCTCGGGAGCGTCTCGCCCGTTCGGGTCGGATCCACCTCATCGGTCATGGTCGGCTCCTTCATGACTAAAAGTTTAAGCCCGTCGATCGTCACCGGGACATGCATGCGGACGAGGCCAGGGGTGCCCCAGGCGGCAACGGCGGTGGCCTTTGCTTTGGCTGTGTTAGCCGCATCGCCGACGAGCGAGGAAAGAGAACTGGCCAGCGAGCGCAAGAGCACATCGCCGGGAGCGAGAGCATGCAGCGTTTGCACCGGCAGGCGACGAGCCCCTAGCACGAGGCGGCCAGGCACGAGATGGTGAGCGTACGGTGTCGCGCTGTCGCCCGACGAGTCGAGCGACGAACTCCCTGACCACGTCGAGCAAATGCGCTGTGCGGCGCGCAATGATTCCAGTGTGTCCAGCAGCGGCTCGTCGACGCGTACTTCGGCCGTGTGCTTACGGCCTTCGATCGTGAACGACAGCATGACCGGCGCACTGGCTGCACGGTTGCCGGTGCCGGGTACGCCGCGCAGCACGCGTACGACGCGCAACTCGCCGAGACCGGCGATCGCCAGTCGCTTCAACAAAGGCTCGAGCAGCACGCCTGCGACGGCAACGCGCAACGCGCGCTCCGCGTCGGGCGGCGGTGCCGCGGCGTCGTGGGGCCACGCTGCAATTTGAAGAGAAGGGTAGGCGGCAAGATCGATTGTCAGCAGCCCGGTACCGCGCGCGTGGGCCAATTCGATCACACCGGGATCCTCGAATGCCGGGCGAGCAATAGCTGCGTCGTCCGCGAGCCCGGCTTGCCAAGCCTCGACTTCCGGCAAGCGCCGCAGCACGGACATCGTACGCAAATCGAAGACGATCCTTGCCATACGGGCGGCATCGGGCTCGACGGCTGGCAACGCCAGCGTCCCGATCGGCACGGCCGCGTCCGAGAATGGAACCTGCAATTTTTCGGCATGGGTGGCCCCGCGGTTTTCTGCGGGATCGATGCCCGGCATCTCAGCGATCGGAAAGCCCATACGTTGGTTTCAGCGGTCGAATGAATGTTCGGGTGTGCAAGACGCGGGTTACCAGACCGTCAGCTCGATGTCGCGCGCAGCGTTCCATGCTCGCAGCAGTGAGTCCAGCTCGCGCTGGATAAGCGTGCTGTGATCCAAGAGTAACTGCCTGGAACGTGCGCTTTGGGTATCGAAACGAAGCGAAAGATGGAAAGGCGAAAGAGAGAGGTACAAAGTCGTGTCCGGAACGATTTTGCGATCGAGCGGCAGTTGGACTTCCCAATTGCCATTGGCGGCGATCGATGGATCGCCGCAAAACGCGGCGACCTCCGTGGCCAGCGTCGCCGCGAGCTTAAGAAACTGTCCCTGGGTCCGGTACATCGCGTCGACGATGGGCAGCGTCGCGCGCGAAATGCGGTTGGACAGCTCGGGACGCGTACTCCCCGGTTCGTCTTCGCCCAGTTCGAGCGTCTCATCCTCGGATCTGCCCGCGTCTTCGTTCATGGCGTCAGCAATGACCGGCGAGCGCTGATCGGTTCCCGGGTCGCGGTGCGAGCCCGACGCATCGCCGTCGCTCGCCTCGACGTGGCCCGGCCGCTCGCGCGCGCGGCGTGCGAGCGCGGCATAGTCGAAGCGGCGGGAGTTGCTGCGCTCGGCACGCTCGCGCGCTTCGAGCTGAGCCGCGATGATGCGCAGCGGGCGGGATTCGATGATAGGCATCGCGTGGGCGTGCTACCGATCAGACCGTCACACGGCCAACCGGCTTGAGCTCGACATGATCGCCGAGTTCCTGAAACGAATAGACCGAAAGCCACCCGAGCCGGGCCTCGATCATCCTTCGCACATAGCGGCGAATATCCATCGAGGTGACGAGTGCCACACCTTCCCGCGGTACGTCGCCCACGAAGGACTGGATTTTATCGATCAGATAGTTGACCTCGTCCGGCGGCAGCGCGAGGAAGTTACCTGTCGGCGTCTGCTTGATCGCCTGCCGGATGTGCTGCTCGACGGGCAGATCGAGCAGTACGGCCGGAAGCTGCTTTGCGCCTGCGGCGGCCCGATGCGCGAGCATGCGCGCGAGGTCGCCCCGCACGTACTCGGTGAGCATCAGCATGTCTTTTTCCTTCGCACCCCAGACGATCAGGCTTTCGAGAATGCTGCGCATGCTGCGGATCGAAATCTGCTCCTCGAGCAAACGCCGCAACACGTCGGCAATCCGCTGAGGCGGCAGCACCTTCTGTACTTCGGCGACGAGTCCCGGATATTCGGCGTTTTGCTGCTCGAGGATCCACTGCACTTCCTGAATGCCGAGAAAAAGCGACGCGTGTCGGCGCAGCATGGCGATCGAAGCGTGCGCGATCACTTGTTCCACGCGCCAGGACGCCACCTTGGGCGGCACGGATTTCTCGTCGATCCAGTAGCTCGGCCCAGGCCCAGAGTCGATTGCGCCGCGCTTTTCGCAGCGATCGAGCAACTGCGAGACCTCCGGTGTGGCGAGAAGGGCCGCATCGTTCGTAACCGAGTCCGCGATCATGACCTTGCCAGGCGGCAATTCGAACGAGCAATACGGCACGTCGTGCATCAAGAGTTCGCACGTTGCCGCCGGCAGGGTATCGCTTGTCCACATCGTGATGCCGGGAAACGGCAGCCCGAGGAATTCCTGTAGTTTTTCGCGTTCCGCGTCGAATGATTTTTCGAGTGCCGACGTCGAAAGCCGGGGCACCAGATCGGGCGCGATTCTCACGCCGAGCGGGCAAGCGAACTGCGGCGCGCGCGTCAGGATCGCAGGGACGTCGATTTTGGCGCCTGCGCGCTGCATCGCGCTCACGGTTTCGCTGCCGTGGGAAGTCGACGACGGTTCCTGTTTGCTGAGTCGATAACCGCAAAACGCCAGCGTGGCCGACAGTATGAGGAAGAGCGTGGTGGGAAAACCGGGCACGGCGGCGAAACCGATCAGCAGCAACGCGGCGAAGTACAGGGCGCGCGAGCTTGCGGAAAGTTGCTTGCCGATTTCGTTTCCAAGCGATTGCGGCTTCGAATCGCGATCGTCGGCCACGCGTGTGATCATGACGCCGGCCGCGACCGAAAGCAGTAACGACGGAATCTGCGAGACCATCGCATCGCCGACGGACAGGATCGAAAAGCGGTTCGCCGCCTCGCCCGCGCTCATGCCGTGATAGGCGATGCCGATTGCAATCCCGGCCACGATATTGACCATGGTGATGATGAGCCCGGCGATCGCATCGCCCTTCACGAACTTCATGGCGCCATCCATGCCGCCGTGCAGTTGGCTTTCCACGGCGAGCGTGGCGCGTTTGCGGCGTGCTTCCTCGGGCGTCAGCAGGTTCGCGCGCAAGTCCGCGTCGATACTCATTTGCTTTCCGGGCAGCGCATCGAGCGTAAACCGCGCGCCCACTTCCGCAACGCGCTCCGAGCCTTTCGCGATGACAATGAACTGTACGGTGGTGATGATGAGAAATACGACGAGCCCGACCACCAGATTGCCGCCGACCACAAGCTGTCCGAAGCTATCGATGATGTGCCCGGCATTGGCGTGCAGCAAGATTGACTTCGTCGACGCGATATTCAGCGACAACCGATAGAGCGTCGTGAAAAGCAGCAGCGATGGAAACACGGAAAGGGAAACCACGTTCGGCACGTACATCGTGACCATCAACAACGTGACACTGATGGCGATGTTGAGCCCGAGCAGGATGTCGATGATGCTGGGCGGAAGCGGCAGGATCATGAGCGAGATGATCGCCACCACCAGGACCACGATGCCGATTTCGCCGCTTGCCGGAATCTTTAACGCCTTCAGCATATCGACCATCCCTTGGCAATACGAATCAGTGAAACATTGAACTCCGGCAATGCGCCGGACGCGATCGGGACCATGATCTCAATGAAGAGTCGATGCCGGACTCGGGCCCGGCGGCCGATCCGCCTTCGCGCCGATCGAGTCGATCCACCGCAGGATCGTGGCAACGGTTTCGAAGAGTTCTTCCGGAATCGGTTCGTCGAGGCCGACCTTGTAAAGCGCGCGCGCGACGGGCGGATTGCCGATGATCGGTACATTGGCCTCCTGTGCAAAACGGCGCAACTGCGCCGCGGATTCGTCCATACCCTTCGCGGTGACGAGCGGCAGCGGATGCTCCTCGGGCGCGTAACGGACGGCAACGGCGTAATGTGTCGGGTTGACGATCAACGCGTTTGCAAGCCCGACGCGTTGTTGCGGAGCGGCGTTCATCACGAGGTCGCGCGCGAGCCGTTTGCGTTCGCTCTTGATCCGCGGGTCGCCTTCCTGGTCTTTGTGCTCGCGCTTGATCTCGTCTTTCGACATACGCATTTTGCGCATGAACATCACTTGCTGCAGCTTGACGTCCACAGCACCGATGATGACGAAGATGAGTGTGGCGACGCCGAAGAGCTTGAGCAAAAGGCTCCAGAACATGACTGACAGCTGCGGCAACGGCTGATAGAGCGAGCCGACGACGAGCGGCAGCATCCGCACGATCGTAAACCACATCACAGAGCCGATCACGAGCGCTTTGAGTATCATCTTGCCGAGCTCGATGAGCGTGCGCCAAGTGAAGATGCGTTTGAGCCCCTCGGCAACGTTGATGCGGTTCAGGTCGGGCACGGCCGGCTTCGTTGCGATCTCGAACCCGACTTGCGGTGCCAGCCCCGCGACGGCACCGATGCCAGCCGCGGCGACGCATGGGACGATGACGATCGCGAACTGTATCCCGATCGTCAGCAAGCTTGCGTAGAGTTCGGGCAGTGCATGGTCGCCGCGCACGAAGTTCTGAGCCGCATCGACGATGGCTCGACACGCGCCCGCGAAACTGCTCCCGGCGAACACCAGTACGCCAATCACGGCTGCCATGATGACGGCCTCGACGAGATCGGTACTTTTCGAGGTATCGCCATCCTTTCGGGCATCGCGCAGCTTTTTTTCGGTTGGCTGCTCGGTCTTTTCTTCGCTCATTGCTGCAATCCGGCAAAAGGCTGCAATCCGGCCGTTCCGGTGCGTTACCGGATTCAGGGGGATTCTCGAATCTCCGACGGTATCGAAGCGCCTGCGGGCGCGCGGCTGCGATGCGAAGAAATCGAATCAAACACGAAGCGATCTGCCGTTTCCCTACGAAAAACCGCGAAAGTTCGCGCACGATGCTTTTGCTTCGTGTCGAGCCGGAGAACCCCGAGCCGCTTGGATATCTTGCGTAGGGCGAGCGCGCCGCGAGACACGAAGTTTCAGAGCGTCCGCCCCCCCATCGGTCGATTTCATATTGCAGGAGTTTTGCGCCATGAGCACTTCCATGCCGACGTATCTGAACTGCAGTCCGGACGTGGTTGGCGGTCTGATAGAAACCGTGACGGCGGCGCTGCTCGGCAATTCAAGCTTCCTCGAGGGGGAGCCGGAGGGCACGGAGGACATCGAAATGGTGCTGGACGCCCTCAAGATACTGCGGCCGAAAGTGGCCGAGCTCGAGACCTTTACCGGCCTCCTGTTGATGCGGCGGGGTCAATGGGATGAAGCGATCCACCTTTTTTCGGGGCTGGTGGCACGCTCACCCAGCTACTCCTACGGTAAGGCGCTGCTGGCGTTTTGCCTCTCGTTCAAGGGCGATCCGAATTGGCGCCAGGCCGCAACGGAAGCGATGCGGGAGACGCCGGACCGCACGACGCGCGCACTCGTGCGGGCGCTGGCCGCGCGTGACGATCTGAACGAAGCGCTGCGCGCTCATCAGAACGGGGCACCGTTCGAAGTCCCGGTGTCCATCGCGAGGCTCGCCGAGGACTTGGATGACGAGTCGGACGTGTCCATGGCCGCCGTGCCCGGCAAACCGGCCGCTCAGGGTCAATCCGAAACGGTGGAGCAGTCCCGCTTCCTGCGCCTGTAAAGCGTGTTCGTTCGTCGAAGGGAGAAATGCGATGACGGTGCCTGTTCCCACTACCACTCAGCAGATCGAAGAGGCGCTCAAGGCTGCGTTCAAGCCGGGAGCGCCCGACGCAGCTGCCCAACAGCTTGGTGACAAATTCAAGGCGATGATGGACAAGCCGCGCATGGCACCGCCGTCGGAAGAGGGTGGCGGCGCGGGCGGTACGCTCGCGACGATGGCCATCCAGCAGGACCAGGAGCTGCAGCGGATGGTCAACGATGCGATGTCGATCTCGGAAGCGGTTCCCTTTATGTCCATGCAGGAAGCGACTGCGGCATCGATCCGGTTTCAAACGGAAATCGCCACCATGAGCGCCGATATGGAAGCGAAGATGGGTGTCGTGGAGTCGTCCAAGTCTGCTGTCGAAACGCTGATGAAGAACCAATGAGCCATGCATGACCAAACGGAGGGCGCTTTCGTTGCACGCTCGCGTGCGCTCGGCGTGCTGGCGATCGTCGTCGCGTGCCTCGCGCTGTCCGGTTGCAAAAAGGAGTTGTACGGCAATCTGACCGAGCAGGACGCCAACGAAATGGTCGAGGCGCTGCTCGAGCAAAATGTCGATGCCGCGAAGATGACGGCAGACGATGGAAAAACGTGGACGCTCGACGTGGATGACGATCAGATCGTGCGCGCCATGCAGGTGTTGCGCTCGCGCGGTCTGCCGCACGCCAAATACGACGATCTCGGGACGTTGTTCAAGAAAGACGGGCTGGTCTCCACGCCGACGGAAGAGCGCGTCCGGTTCATTTACGGATTGTCGCAGGAACTCTCGTCGACACTGACCAAGATCGACGGCGTCATCGTCGCCCGGGTACAGATCGTCCTGCCGAACAACGATCCGCTCGCGCAGCAGATGAAGCCCTCCTCGGCGGCCGTGTTCATCAAGTACCGCCCCGATTCAGACGTCGGTTCGCTGGTGCCGCAGATCAAGACACTCGTGATGCATAGCGTGGAAGGGTTGAGCTACGACGCCGTCAGCGTGACGGCGGTGCCGGCCGATTCGGTCGAGCTGGCCAAGAGCCCCAGGAAAAGCAGCTCGCCGACGGTCGTCCTGAGCGCGGCCATCGTCTTTCTGATCTGCGCGGCGGGGCTGTATGTCTGGCTCAAGCGAGGCATGCCGGCTTCGCTCGACGTGCGAGGCGTGGTTGCCGGTGCCCAGGCGAAATTCAAAGCCCTGATGGCGCGGGTGCGGCGTTCCAAACCTTCCTCGGTGGCTTGATGCAAGCCGCGGTTGCATTTCCGTTCGCGCGCGCTGCCGCGGCGCTCCAGGCCTATGAGCGCAATGCACGCGACGCCGCGCTCTGGGCGGACCGGAGTTGGTTCGCGTCGGTGCTGCGCGTCGAGACGCAACCGCTCGAACTTCTTCGTCATGTGCTCGAATCAGCGGGGCGCAAGGAGGTCGACCTGTGTTCCCGGGCGTTGCTGCGCGCAGCCGGTGTGACGCCTCCTGAATTCGGGACTTTGCTCAGGGCGGGGCCGGCGCTTCTCGATTGTGTGCCCGCACAAGTGGGCCTGCGGGTGTTCCGTATGCGCGCCGTGCGCCTGCGGCGCGCCCAGGCGCGCCGGTTGATCGACAAGCGCACTCGCATGCAGCTCTCGGAGTGGCTCGGCATGCCGCTCGACCACCTTATCAATCAGGGCAGTGCGCCGAGCGGCAATGCGCCCGATATCGACCGTTTCGTGGGACGGGCCCAGATCCCGTCGCTCGACCGTCTCGATGCGCGGGCGTTGAGCTTCGAGGGATACGCCCTATTGATGCGCGATTTGCGCAGTATCGCCCCGCCGTTTCCGCTTTTGAGGCTAGCCTTGCCGAAGACTATCCCGGCTACGGCATGGCTGCATGACGATGCCGGCCAGATCGATCCGAACGGCACCTCGGAGTTGTTCGCGCTCCTTCCAAAACTGCTTCCGGAGTGGGCATGGTTATTTGGCTGAGATCGGATCGAACGGTGCTCGAGCCTCATGCGTCTCCCGTGGGTATTCACGGAGACGTCATTTCGCGCGATGCATTCGGTGCGCTGATGCAAATCGACGAGGCCTATGCACAGCTCGCCGCAGACCGTGAGGCGATTCTCGCCGAAGCCGGGCTCGAGGCCGAAGCGATCGTTGCCGCGGCTCGTGCGCAAGCTCAGGACATCGTGGAGGAAGCACGGCGCGAGTACGAAACCGCGGCCGAGCACGGTTATCGCGATGGAGAGCGGCGCGCCGTGAGCGAATGGATGGAGCGGCTCGCGCTCTCGCATGCCGACGAGCGGCGTCTGCAAGCCAAGATGCGGGAGCGCTTGGCGCAGATCGTCACCGTGGCCGTCGAGCAAATCGTCAATGTGCAGGAGTCTCGCAGCCTTTTCGAAAAAGCGCTGAGCGCTGTCGATCGTATCGTCGAAGGAGCAACCTACCTGCGGGTGAACGTCAGTCCGGCCGACTACGAGGTCGCCAACAGTGCGTTCGAGCGTCTGGCTGCACGCTGGCGCGAACTGGGGCGGCCCTTTCCTTTGTCGGTCGTTGCGGACAAGCGGTTGCCGCCCGGAAGTTGCCTGTGCGAATCCGATTTCGGTGCGGTCGATGCAAGCCTTGCGACCCAGTTGCGCGCCATGCGCTCGGCCGTGTCGCGCGCGCTCAAGCGCTCGGTCAATGAAATGCAGCGCGACGGGGCTTGGGACGTGTCGGGCATGCAAAGCGCGGATACTCACGCGAATGAACCCGCGTTCGGGGACGCTGACGGCAATGACGGGCGTGAGACGGACGAACGAGAGAGCGACGCTCGCTTGGCAGGCACAGCTTCCGGACATGCGCGCGACGATGCATTCGGCGAATCCGACCCGTTGGACGAGTTCGATCGATTCGAAGCCGACGATGGCGAGACGACGGCGAGACCCTAGCGAGACTATATGCACGTCCTACCGACAACGAGCGAGGCCGACCGGCAGGTGAGCCCGCATGACGTGCCAGGCAGTGCGCGAGGGCTGCTCGATGTCGAGCACCTGACCGGAGCCATCGAGCACGAGATTCTCTCGAGTTCGACGGTCGAACGGACGGGCAAGGTGCTCGAGGTGATCGGCACCCTCGTCAAGGTGGCTGGACTAGACGTGACGCTCGGGGAACTGTGCGAGCTCAGATCCGCCAACGGCACACTGCTCCAGCACGCCGAGGTCATTGGTTTTACGCGTGACGTGGCGCTGCTTTCGCCATTCTCGCGCCTGGCGAACGTGTCGCGTTCGACGCGCGTCGTGGGGCTCGGACGGCCGTTGTCGGTCAAGGTTGGCGACGCATTGCTGGGCCGGGTCATCGATAGTCTTGGCGAGCCCATCGACGGGCTCGGTCCGATCGAGGTCGACCAGGAGCGGCCGATTTTTGGCGATCCGCCTCAGCCGATGAGCCGCAGGCTGATCGAAGCGCCGCTCGCCACCGGCGTGCGCGTGGTCGATGCGATGATGACGATCGCCGAAGGACAACGCATGGGTATTTTCGCTCCGGCGGGCGTCGGCAAAAGCACGCTGCTGGGCATGTTCGCGCGTGGCGCGCAATGCGATGTGACCGTGATCGCGCTGATCGGTGAGCGTGGCCGTGAAGTGAGGGAATTCGTCGAGCAGATTCTCGGGCCGGAAGGCATGGCGCGTTCGATCGTCGTCTGCGCGACTTCGGACCGGTCGTCGATCGAGCGTGCCAAGGCGGCGTACGTTGCGACCGCCATTGCCGAACACTTTCGCGATGAGGGACGGCGGGTCTTGCTGATGATGGATTCGTTGACGCGTTTTGCGCGAGCCCAACGCGAGATCGGACTCGCGGCTGGCGAGCCGCCTGCACGCCGCGGCTTTCCGCCGTCCATCTTCGCCGAGCTGCCTCGCCTGCTCGAGCGTGCGGGGATGGGGGCAACCGGGTCCATTACAGGGCTCTATACGGTGCTGGCGGAAGACGAGTCAGGCAACGACCCGATTGCGGAGGAGGTACGCGGTATCTTGGACGGCCATATGATTTTGTCGCGCGATATCGCAGCGAAAAACCAATACCCTGCAATCGACGTGCTGGCCAGCCTGTCGCGTGTCATGCCGCAAGTCGTGCCGGGCGAGCATGTCCGTGCCGCGGCGCGTCTGCGGGAGTTGCTCGCCAAGTATCGCGAGGTCGAGATGCTGCTGCAGATTGGCGAATATCAGCCAGGCGGCAACCCGCTCGCGGACGAGGCGATCGACAAGCATGACGCGATTCGAGCGTTCTTCTCGCAATCGACTCAGGAATATGCGTCGCCGGACGAGACCGAGGCGCATCTTTTCATGCTGGCTGACCGCTGACGACAATGGAGCCGGCCAGCATCGCGCGGCGGATTGCGGCACTCGAACGGACCGTGTCGCGCCGCCGCCGCCTCGATGAGACGCTGACGGCAGAACTGTCCGCGCGGCGGGCGGAGCAGGCACAGGCGCAGCACGCGCGCGACGCCAAGGCTTCGGAGGTGGACCGGCAAGACGAATTACTGCGGGGGTACTACGACAGGATCGCAAAAATGATGAGCGGCGGCTCGGTCGTGACCGCGACGGAACTGACTGCCACGATGCGGTACACGGATGTCGTGGCCGATCGGCTGCGCTCGCTGCAAGGCGAGCTTCGACAATGCGAGGCAGCGCTCGCCGAGCGCGCGCAGCAAGTCGCGCAGGCCGTGCGGGCGGTCGCCAACAACCGTGGGCGGATCGACTTGTGCACCGACAGAATCGCGGAATTGCAGCGCGGCCAGACGATGCAGGCCACGGACGCAGCGGACGAGGAGGCGGAAGAAGCTGCGCTTGCGCGGGCTCGTCTGGCAGCCGGGGCGTCGCGCTAGCACGATACGCGCTGAAAACGGATGAACCACCGATTGGCGCTAACGCGCGTCCATGAGATGAATTTCAACGACACACTTCTTCTTTTATCGTCGCCGGTGGCCCCCGTTCGCCTCCTGATCGTGCTCGCGCTCTCGTCAGTGCGCCTGTTCGTCGTGTTCTACATCTTTCCGCCGACCGCGGACGGCATTCTCCAGGGTGTCGTACGCAACGGCATCGTGTTGCTCTTCGGCTCGTTCGTCGCGTACGGGCAGCCTTTGCAGGACGTCGAGTCGCTAAGCGGCAGCATGATGATCGTGATGGTGATGAAAGAAGCGATCATCGGGCTCGTCCTCGGCTTCGCCGCCTCGACGGTGTTCTGGGTGGCGGAATCGGCAGGAACCTACATCGATGACCTCACGGGCTATAACAATGCGCAGATGACGAATCCGTTGAGGGCGGACTCGGCCACGCCCACTTCGATTCTGCTCTCGCAACTCGCCAGCGTTGCGTTCTGGGTGCTCGGCGGCATGACCTTCCTGCTTGCTATCGTCTACGAATCCTACAACTGGTGGCCGATCATTGCGAAAACGCCGATTGCCTCGAATGTCATCGAAAGCTTCGTGCTGCACCAGACGGACTCGTTGATGCAGATGGTCGCCAAGCTTGCCACGCCGATCATGTTCGTACTCATTCTCATCGATATCGCGATCGGCTTGGCCGGCAAGAGTGCGCAAAAACTCGACCTCGTCAATCTGAGCCAGCCGATCAAAGGAGCCGTGACCGTCTTCATTCTGGCGCTTTTCGTCGGCATTTTCGTGGATCAGGTCAAGGACCAGTTGGTTCTCAAGGGCCTGGCGGAACAATTGAGAGCCGTTGCAACGTCGATGGCCGCGGGCAAGCGATGACGCGTTTCGCGTTGTGGCCGACTACGAATCTCAATCCTTCTCAAATGAGGGCGCGAACTCAGATTTGTTGAAGATGTGCGTCGCTCGCCTCCGCTACATTGGTCTTACGCGGGCAGCGGCGGTTTTTTTCATGACGCGGGCCGCCCGTCTTTCAGGAGACGGGCATCCGCGCACCGTACGGGGCTTCGGGAAAACGCCGGGCCGCTCCGGTTTTCTCGACCCCCTCGGGGGGCTTGGCGCGATGCGGCAGGTACGGGGGCGGTATTCAACCATCGATGATCAGATGCCATGAAAATAAAACGGCTCGTTCGCGCTGCCTGCCTGGCAGCATATCTTTCGTTTTCTCTTGCCGCATCGCATGCCGGCGCGGCGCCCATACGCTGGCATGGTTCGATGGTGCATTTATCCGTCGAAAGCAAGGATCTGAAGGACGTGTTGCGCGATTTCACCGCGGGGCAGGGCGTGCCCGCGACGATCGCGAACGATGTCCATGGGACGGTGACCGGCCGCTTCGATATGTCGCCGCAGCGGTTTCTCGACACGCTGGCTTCGACATTCGGCTTCGTCTGGTTCTATGACGGCAATGTACTCTCGATCAGCGACGCGAACAGCGTGACGAGGCAGGTCGTCAAGCTCGACCACGCGAGTACCGACGATCTGAAGAATGCATTGGAAGGCTTGCGCGTCACGAGCCCGCGCTTTCCGATCACTTATGATGCGAGCCAGGGCACGGCACTCGTGAGCGGTCCGCAGCCGTACGTTCAGCTCGTTGCCGAAATCGCGCATCGCCTCGACGATCGCGCGGGCGAGCGACTCGGTTCGTCAGTACGCGTATTTTCGCTGCGACATGCCTGGGCCGACGATCACAACGTGCAGATCGACGGCAAGACGATCACCGTTCCGGGCGTCGCGACCGTACTTTCGCGCATGTATCACCCGCAAGGCAGCAACGAGTCGGTCAGCGGCTCGGTCGGTCTCGAAGGCGGCCGCCCCGCGAAAGCGCCCACGATGCAGCGCATGCAGCCGATGCAGGATGTGACGGGAGGTATCGCCGGCGGCGGATTCGAAGGCGGCGGCATCAACCCGCCGTTGCCGCAATCGATGAACGGCGCCAGCGCACCGCAGTCCGGGCTTGCGGGTCTGCTGAGCGGGATGTCGGCGGGCGGCGCACCCTCGACGATGCCCTCGCTGCAAAATTACACTGCCGCATCGATGAGCGGCCCCACGGGCGATTCGAACGAGAGCCCGATAGTCGGCAGCAAGACGCTTCCGGTGATCGAGCCCGATCCGCGCACGAACTCCGTACTGATTCGCGATGTGCCGCAAAGGCTTTCGCAATACCAGGATCTGATCGACCGGCTCGACGTGAAGCCGAAACTGATCGAAATCGAAGCGCACATCATCGAGATCGACGACAACGCGCTCAAGCAGATCGGCGTCGACTGGCGCGCACACAACAGTCACGTCGACTTCCAGACCGGCAACGGCACGACCCAACAGAACGGATACAACGGCAACATCAATCCGATTTTCGGCACGCAAACGCTGCAAGACGGAACGACCGTGATCAACACCTCGCCGGTTGGGGCATCGTTGACTGCCGTACTCGGCAACGCCGGCCGTTATCTGCTCGCACGGATCAACGCATTGCAGGAGAGCAACCTTGCAAAGATCGATGCAAGCCCGAAGGTCGCGACGCTCGACAACGTAGAGGCCGTGATGGATCACAAAACGCGCTTCTTCGTTCGCGTGTCGGGCTATACGGCCGCCGATCTCTACAGCATCTCGACGGGCGTGTCGCTACGCGTACTGCCGATGGTCGTAGACGAGAACGGTCAACAGCAGATCAAGCTCAAGGTCAACATCGAGGATGGGACGGTCACGTCGCAGCAGGTCGACAATATTCCGATCATCACGACGAGCACGATCAATACCGAATCGTTCGTCGGTCAGGGCGAAAGTCTGCTGATCGCGGGCTATCGCGTCGACAGCTCGACCAATGGCGAGACAGGCATTCCGCTGCTATCGAAGATTCCGTTCGTAGGGGCGCTCTTCCGGTATCGTTCGAACGAGCGCAGCCATATGGAGCGGCTCTTTCTGCTCTCGCCGCGTATTCTCGACTATTGATGGATATGAGGCGGTGCGCTCGATTCGCGCGCCGTCCGCTGTCTTGTCGACGGTGTACGGCGCGCGCGCAAACTATGCTTGGGAAACGCCTGGGCTTAGTGGCCGTTGCGGCCGTGTGCCGTTTCGCAGGCCGTGCCCGCAAAGGCGTGAGACGGGCCGCCGGTTGTGCAGACAGCCAGCATGTCCGCGCAGTCGGAGCCGGACCATGCACGCGCGCTGCGCGCGGTTTCGCTATCGGCCGGATGCAGTTCCGCACGTGAAGTGCCGTGCAAAGCGAAGCCGTCTGCCGGGGTCGGGCTCATTGCATCGACCTGAACGAGCGATGCGATCGTCGAGAGCATGTCGTCTGCTTGCACCCGATCGGCTGCTTCGGCCGAGTCTTCCGCGCCTACACACGCATGCGGCAAGTCTTTCGGAAGATCCATCTCGACGCGGTAGCCGTGCGCGTACATCGTGCGCAGGCGCACCCCATGGGAGCCGTTCAGACTGAGCTTCTTGCGCAGTTTGTAAATGTGCTGCTCCAGCGTTCTTCCGACGATGTCCTCGGAACTGCTCCAGACGGCGCCCGCGATCTGTCGGCGGCTCACGTATTCGCCAGGGCAAGCGAATACGAGCCATGCAATGGCAAATTCGCGAGACGTCAGCCGCACAGGTTCGTCATCCACCCACACGGTACAGGTGCGACGGTCGAGCAGGTACGAGCCGCATTCGAGGCGATCGGTCGTGTCGGCCGTTTGAAGCGGCTGAAACCGACGTACCGCGAGATGTACGCGGAGCACGAGCTCCG
The DNA here is from genome assembly GCF_013282575.1 of Paraburkholderia sp. NMBU_R16. Lineage (GTDB taxonomy): Bacteria > Pseudomonadota > Gammaproteobacteria > Burkholderiales > Burkholderiaceae > Trinickia. The sequence continues at coordinate 125,564 of NZ_JAAAYE010000006.1, read as the reverse complement.
ACGAATTGATCGGGCACAGCACGATATCGTCCGCGCCCGCGTCGAAGAGCTCGATGATGCTTTCACGATTTTCGTGCGCGCCCACCACGACGAGCGGTGCGCGCCGGTCGGCATAGCAGGAGCGCCGGGCCAGCACCGGGCGCATCGGGTTCATCCCGGTCTCGGCATCGATGAGGATGGCGGTGTAGTCATCGCGGTAGATGGCACGCGCGAATACCACCTCGTCGGAGAACCGCGTGCATTGTGCACCGTCGGGTTCAAAGCATTGACAGATCAACCGGAAGAGCGCCGTGCTTCTGGTCATGACTGCGAGTTTCATCTTCCCTCCAGTGGTTCCTGTCGCACGATGTGCTCGCACGAAGGGAAACTGCATTCAAGCTCGAAAAGACTCCGAATAGCCGGACAGTAAACGTTTAAACGGCTTTAGGATGTAACGTTTTGTTTCATTGAAATTGGCACGTTAGCTGGCTCAATGATAAATCACGAACTTCGAAAGAAAAGAGTGCGGAAATCCGTAGGTTCGTGGCAGGACCCGATCAGGCGACTCCGGAACGGCGCGGGTCCCTGTCGCGCTGGGCCGTGGCCCCTGCGGGCGTGCCGGCCTGGAAGTATGAGGGTGCTACGAAGCTTCGGAGGAAGTTCCTTTCAAAAACGAAAGGTTGGCGAGGCTCAGGACCCTATGCCCGTTCGTGGAAATAAGGGGGTTTCAGCACCCGAATTCGTAGTATCGGCCTAATTGACGATTTCTCATTGACGAATCCGTAAAAGCTATCGCAGCCATTTGCTGAGCCCGATAAATGAGGGGAAATAGACACAGGTATCGCGCGAACCGGTTCCTTTTTCATTTTCATGAAAAAACCGCACCATCGGGCGAGACATGTCGTCTTTTCTATGACCGCCACAACACCGCAGTGGCCACCGTTTCGTCCTTCACGGCCTGAGGTAAGCGAAGAACATCGGCAAGCCGAGTCCGGACGCTTCGGAGACCGAAGCGACGGTCAGCGCCGGCGGGGTCGATGGCGGTAGCGTGGCTGCGTGGGTTGCGGAAACGTCATGAGGCGCATCGGTGGGCGCAGGCAGTGGCGCCGGAGCGAAGGCTGAAATGGGCGCGGCGGCGGTCGCCGCGATGTCTAGGCCCGCTGCAGTGGAGGAAAGCGGCGTGGCCGCGGGCGCTGTTGTCGGCACCGGTGCCACGGTGCCCGCGGCGGGCGCGGGATTTGCTGCCGGCGGGGCGCTGGCGGACCGATAGACCAAATAGGTCGCGGAAAATGGCACCAGCATGGAGAGGCCCTGCTGGTTACAGTCCGGCTGCGGCGGCAGTCCTCCACGCGTGCGGACTTGCTGGATCGACGTGACTTTGGCAAACCGGCCTTTGCCTTTCTCGGCACCGCTGGTGCGTCTTGCAACGATCAATTGCCAGGCAAGCGCGTCGGTCGCGACGATCTCCTGCGCGGCGATACGGCCGGATACATAACTGCCGTCATAAGCAACAAATCGCGGGCCGGGCACGAGCGTGCCAACGTTGCGCCGCGCAGCGTCGACGAGCGTCCCCTCGGAGCCTTTATCGACCCACGCCAGCCTTCCCGCCTGACGACGGCAGCTGTAAATCGTTTCGCCCACCGCCGTCAGCGCGTCTTCCAGCACTTCCTGCGGCGGAGTGCGCAGCGACTCGGGAAGCGTCGTGTTCGCAGGGGGAACCTCGCGTGTCGCGCAACCGGCCAGCGTGCCGAGTGCCGCGGCCACCGATGCGGCCAGCAACAAGGGTGACGCGATACCGCCCGCCGCGTGCAGCAAGCGGCGGATGGGCTGAGTGCACGTACTCGGGAAGGGGCGAATCATCGGCGAACCGGTATGCGGAAGGTAGTGTCGAGCATACCCGCGGGACGGTTGTGCCGATGCCCCATCGATGCGAAGAGATGTACGGCAATGCGTAGCGATGGGCGCGCGCAGCGTGACCGAAGGACGTCTGTTGCGCGGATTCGTACTCGGTTGCGGGCCGCTTCGTTTTACCGCACATCGCTGCGCTTCGGTCGCCGGCGCACCATCGGATGTCCGTAAAGTACCCTGAACAGGCACCGCATGCCGATACGCATTCGCGTGCGTCTTTTTGGAAAACGGCTTCACGGAACGGAGTATCCGGATGAGCGCAGCCACGTTGACGAGGCCGGAGACGGCCCTATGGTCGACCTACCCCCAACCGTTTGTACCTCGCGCGGGCAACACGAGCGCGAAGGCGGCGTCCCCTTCTCTTGCGGACTACTATTCAGTGGTGAATGGCGGCGAAAGCGCGCAAGCCCAGCCTGACGACATCAATGCGCTGTTCGAGTACATCATGCAGGAAGCCGCCTTGCACACGATGGTGGAGCTCGCGGCCACCGGCGGCGACTCGGCGCAGGACCAGGATCCGGAAGATGCACTGGCTGCGTTGCTGGCGGCTCAAAGCTGGGGCGGTGGCGGGGGCAGCACCGGCGGCGATGCGGGCGGCGGCTTCTCAGGATCCGGCCCATCGGGCGATTCGAATGTCGGCACGATCAGCGGTGGGAACCCCGCGGGCATCGCGGAGCGTCTGGTCGGGCAACCGGCCGCAAGCCTACAGGCGAACCAGCTGGTGCCGATGCATCGAGGCGTCCCGACGGACGTCTGCTGCGCGAACTTCGTTTCGGCGTGCCTCCAAAAGGCCGGGCTGCTATCGTCATCGGAGCACACCGATAGCGCGCCGCAACTGAAGACCACGCTTCAACACAAGGGCTGGCATACCGTCAGTCGATCGCAGGCGAAGCCGGGCGACGTCTGCTTCGTCATCGGCAGCAACGGTGTGCCCGAGCACGTCGAGCTGGTTGCAAAGAACGCCGGTGGCCGCATTACCCTCGTCGGCTCGAACAACACGAATCACGGCAGCGGTCCACAGGTGGTATCCAACGACACGTGGACCGGAAACCAAGGCAACGTCGTATTTCTGAGCCCGCCGTAAGACATTGCAAGAACGACGAATCGATAGAGCGCCCACGGCCCGGGCGGAGCAGACCTGAGATTGCGAGAAGGTCTGGAGTCCGCTCGAGTCGAGGGCGCTTTGTTCTTTGGAAATGACTTCGCGCGACATATTCTCACGTGCGCGACAGCATCGGGTCGGACTGGGAAGGGAGCGAAGAGGGGGCGGCGATCGGCTTAGGATCACGCCGATCGAGTCGGCGCGATCCTTCGTTTCTGTTTCTCTGTCAAGCCTGTTCGATGTCCGACTGGCTGGAGTCAGCTAGGGGGATCGGCTGAATGTTCATCTGCACTGAGTAGAAGCTGGGCCTGCGAGGTGCCGGGATAACCGGGCTGGCCTGTTGAGTCGGCTGTGAACTTGCCGGGAGATCGCCGGGATTGACGGTGACTTGATCGGCGCCGAAGGTAACGTTGCCGCTGCTATCGGTCTTGGTCTTGTCTTCGTTACCCCAACTGAAGGGGTTGTACCAATGCGATTGCTTGTCGTCGGCACCGTCCTTCAGCTTCTTGATCTCATCGCCCGCCGATGAATTCAGGGTTATGGAACCATCCTCATTGATTTGGCCGATCTCTTTGTTGCCGTCGTAAAGATCGCCCGCTGCGTCTGCTCTCAAATTGAGCGTCGTCCCGTCTTTTTCGGTGAGTTTGACGCTTTTCAGGCCCTGTGCATCGAGTTGGGAGGCTGGGTACCCGGAATACGCGACCGGGTCTGCGCTCGTCCCCGTTTCGAAGGGATCGGAGCCCGACCCGAAGTCTCCAGCCGTATCCACGCCGGGAGCCTGTTGTCCGGGGGTGAGATCGCCGGGGTTGACGGTGACTTGATCGGCGCCGAAGGTAACGTTGCCGCTGCCATCGGTCTTAGTCTTGTCTTCGTTACCCCAACTGAGCGGGTTGTACCAATGCGAGTTTTTATCGCCGGCACCGTGCTTCAATTGCTTGATCTCGTCGCCGGCCGACGAATTCAGGGTTACCGATCCATCTTCATTGATCTGGCCAATCTCTTTGTTCCCGTTGTAAAGATCGCCCTGTGCGTCTTCTTTCAAGTTGAGCGTCGTCCCATCCTTTTCGGTGAGTTTGACGTTTTTCAGGCCCTGTCCATCGAGCTGGCTGGCCGGATAACGAGCGGACCCGGGCCGGTTCATCACGGCGGCTCGCCCCCGGTTCGACCTGGGACCCTGGCCCCTTCCAGTGCCGGAAAAATCGCCGCCGCCGAACATCTCGAGCTCGGCAAGAAGGCGTTCGATGTCGGGACTCTGGCCCGTTTGGGCTGGCGTCGAACTCTCTCCCCCGTAAAGTTGCGTCTCCTTCAGATAGTGGGCTGTAATGGGGTTCGTGTAAGTCGTAGATGTCATGGCTGTCTCACAGTGAGTCACATCTGTTCGGATAACCTTCGAGGTCGCGAGTTGACGACTTCTGGCGACAGGGTAGGAGAATCGGGTTGGCGCTCGCGAATCTATGCGAAAAGAAGTTTTCGCATCCGAAGTTTTTCGCGCGAGCCGAACATCGCCGCCTGTGCGTCTATTTAATTCAGTAGGAAACGAGGTATCGCTGGGTCGATCAACTTCGTATGCGCGGCGACAGCTTCGCGTCGTCCATCCGCGCGCGTCGATAGCGGCGCGAGAATGCACCGTAATCCGGGGCCGGATATGAGAGGCCCGTGGCGGCTGCGAATCCGTCGGGCGGTTACCCATTGGGACTGAGCCATGTCGAACACTCAATGCACTCCTGCGGTGTTGAATTTCCTGCTGACGATTTTCGCCGGGGCATTGCGTGTGCAGGCTCACGCCGAGGCGGAGGAATTGCTGCTTGCGCTGCGGTTGCTGCATCCGCGGCAGGTCGTCGTCGATTTGTGCGAGGTCAGGCTGCTCGTCAACGCTCAGCGATGGGTCGAAGCACTCCGTCTTTTGCGGCAGATCGAAGCGCAGGGGGACGGCTCCCCAGTGGTTTCGGCGCTACAGGGGTGGTGCTTGCACGTGCTCGGCGATGACGCGTGGCGCCGCTGCGTAGCGGATGTCGTCAAGAGCAGCGATGTGACCGGCTTGACGATCGCGAGCAAGTTTCTCGAAGTGAGCGGCGAGCCGCTTGCGGAACGCGTCGCTCAGAAAGTGGGAGCGCAATATCTGTAGACGGCATCACGGCTGCCGATCTGACTCGGTTGCGTTTTCCAGTACGCTGCTTCGCGTGCACCGCATGAAACGTCGGCCCGGGGGCTAGATTGGATGCATCATCCGGCATGGCGCGATGAGGTGAAGTAGGTTTTGAGGCGAACGTTTTTCTACTTGGTATGAGGAGGATCAAATGGGCGACGGCGTTGTGGGTGGTGCAATGGATTTGGGTCGAGGCGCGATGAGTATCGTGTCCGCGCCCGTCGACGCAGTGACTACGACCGTTGGTGGCATCGTGTCCGCGCCGTTCAAGGGTGCTTCGGCGCTCCTCATGGGCGACGGTGAGGCGCGACTGAGGGACGGCGATACAGGGCAATCCGCCGCGGTGGATGCTGCCCTGAAGAATGCGGAAAAACTCTGACGGATCGCACTGTTCCATGTCGACGAATCAACCCGGTCGGTCGGGTACCGCGTCGCTCGTGAAAGCACTCGTCGAGGCGATCGAAAGCGATCGCCTCGACGAGGCTCGGACGCTGCTGGCACAGTTATACGAAATCAATCCGGCGGCGCGAGAAGTATTGGTGTTTCCGACGATCATCGCGATTCGCAGCGGGCAGGCGCTCGATGCACTGCGACATATCAACAGTCTTCCCGAGGGGCGTTGCGACGAACTCAAGGCCCTTTGCCTCTATGCGATTGGCGATCCCACCTGGCATCGCTACGCGGAGGAAAAGGCGGACGATCCCAATCCGCTGGTGCGAGAGGCGATGCTGCAATTGCTCGGGCGCTCCAGCGCGGAACAAACCTCTACCGCATCTATATGAATGCGGACGATGCGCGGCCGTAACGGGGCCGCCGCACCGCTTCACGAAGCATCGGCGAGTTCGCTGACGGTCCCCGCGATATAAGCGAGCTGTACACGGTTGTGCGCCCGGAAAAACGTCAGCAGTTGACGCACGTGCTGCGCGACGCGGTGCGGCTGCAGCCCGATACTAGTTGCGATCTCGCGGTCGCTCATTCCTTCCGTCACGCACTGCAGAATCGAGCGCTGAATCGCGCTCAGGCCATCCACGCTGATACGCGAAAGAAGGCGGCTCGCATAGGGCGACACCCATGTATGCAGTCCGATCGCGATGGCGTAGGCCGTGCCGGCCGTCGTGTCCGCGATCCACGATCTACCTGCCTGGGAACTCGATAGGACCGCGAAGCATCGCTCGAGCGGATTGGCGGTGCCGATACCAAGGCACACACCGCTGCGCATGCCGGCGGCATTGGCCGCGTCGGCGAGATGCTGGATGCGCGAACCGCGTAGCGGCGCCGGCGCCATCGCCGCCAGGCTGTCGATATCCCAGAGAAACGGCCATTCGATGCGGCACGCGATGTCCAGACGCGGATCGACCGCGAAAAAACTCTCGTTACAATAACGCGCGGCCCATCCGGGCGGCGAATAGCTGTCGAACCATGCGAGTTCGACGACGCGTTGCCCGATGCGCAGCATCCGGCAATAGCAGAGCCAATCGAAGCCGGCGCGCCGCAGGACATTGCGTACGAGATTGCGCCGCTCGCCGCTATCGGCGATCTCCGTGAGTTGCTGCGAGATCTGGCCGAGCGAGGCATTGCGAGGAACGAAAAGCGGCGACGGATGCGTGGCCGCGTCGGCCGCGACATCCTCGTCATCGAAAAACACGACACTCGCCGAGGTACCTTGTGCGGTCTTCTGACGGCTCATTACGGTGTTCATCACATCACTCCCAGACGGCCCGCCATATAGGCTAGCCGCGCTCGATTGGTGACGCCGAAAATTTCGCGCAGGCGACGCAATTGATAATCGACGTTATAGAGCGTCATGTCCAGCCGCCCTGCGATTTCCTTGTCGGACAGCCCATCGGCGACGAGCGCGAGGACGCGTCGCTGTAGCTCGGACAGCGCGCCGCCCGAGACATCCTGGTCGATCGCCCGAACGTAGGCCGAGCAACGCTGCTGCACCGAAAGCCCGAGCGTAATCGCTTGCACGAGTACGCTATCGCTGATCCAGCTCGCATCGGCGTTATAGGCCGAAAGACTCACGACCGCGCACAGTGAGCTGCCTGGCACGCGCATCGAGAACGCCATCCCGCTGATCTTGCCGTCGGTATGCAGCAACGTGAGCCAGTCGCGGTACGAACTCGGTCCCGGTCCGGATCGCCAAAGCCTGACCAGTTGCTGAATGTCCCATACGCAAGGCAGGGGACTCGCCATCAGCGCCTTGAAGCGTTCGTCGTTAAGGTAGTGCCCATCGTCAAAAAACAGCGAATGCGGCGGCGAAAGGTAGCTTTCCATTAGATAGATGCGCTCGGCCTCGCCGGATGGCGAGAGCCGCACCGCGAAGTAGCGCATCGAATCGAACCCGATCGCGCGGATCATGCTGCGCAGCAGACGCGACTTTTCGTCGGCCGTGACCGCGGCACCCAATTCCGACGCGATATGCGTGTCCGCGCCGAGTTCCTCTTTCGAAACGTATCGTTGCATGTCCGCTTCGCGAAAGCGGACGATCTGGGCACCATGTGCAACGGAGTGACTTGACCTGCTGACTGACTCCACACGGAATCCTTTGCTATCGAGTGTTTCTCGAGGGCGCGCTGCGCCCTTCGTCGTCATGATTTTTCGGCCGCTCGTCTCGGGCGGTTCGAACGGACTCGCGGATAAGCCGGTGCGAGCTGTGCCGGTTACGCGATCCTTGGAGAGAACATCGGCATGAATCGGCAAACATTGCTGAACCGACGGCTGAACATGTTGAGACGCCATGCAAATAGTTCCTTCAATTGCACCATTCTCGTCGTTCCGATGGATCGAATGCGCTTAGCCGCGCTCCCGCCCTGCGAGCGAGCATGCCAGTGGAATTTGTTCGGCCATGTTGCAGCGAGTGCCGACGGGATTGCCGCACCGGAATGGGTGCCGGAACGGCAGGAAGTCTAACAAATTCCATTCAACACGCATACGATAGACGAGGACAAGCATAGACAAAACGGCCCGTCCAGAGCGAATGCTCTAAAGACCCAACGGGATGACACTGGGCGTTGACTGCCTCGCACGTAGGCGGTCGAGATTAGACCGACCGCGCACCGCTTAGCGTATGCGCCGAAACGCGGCGAGGGCCGGATAGCCACCGCACCGGTTCAGTTGATCGTTCGGGGAAATGCAACGGACCTGAAGTCGCTCCGCACGTCGAGCGCTTGCGAGGGATGCTGCAGCTGGCGCAACTTTACTGCCGCCGACCCGGAATGAGGCGCCTGCATGCGAACTCGTGCTCATTGCAGCGCAAAGATGAAATGCTATTTGGCTGGGAATGTGCTTGGAATCGATTCCGCATCGGTGGCAAACAATCGGCTCGTGTCGTCAACGCGCATTTCGTATTTCAGATGACCATTTCGCATCTGGAATTAAGCGAGATTGGGCCTATTTCGCGTTTCTGTACGTTGGTTCGTGTTCAATGTCTTTTAGGGTGATCGCGAGCGAGTGCTGTCAATGTAAATAAGAAAATGACGAGGGGTCAACCGAGGCGTGCATGCGAAGAGGTAATGCATGAAACGAAAAAGATGTTGCCGGAGAACCTCAAGACCCTTTGCAGATGGGGCTCGACGAGCGATGTGCGCATCGATGGCTGGCCCCGATCACCTTCGAAGGGCAGTTTCGGCTGATAATTAATAATCAGGTGAGCGTGACAAAAGGTGGTCGATGTATGATGGCGCGCGTAAAACACTTCGTGTTTCTGGTTGAATATTCGGACTGTAATCGATTCTGGGCTCCCGGTTCTGGTTTGATATGCGTACCGCATAAAGATTCGTTGTCGATGTCCGCGAGATTGCGGCGTCATGGCGCGCCAATTAACCCAAACCAGGAGTAGACCAAAATGAGCACTATCCGTTCGACGCCAGGTATCAATTCAACGCCCCCTGCGGCGGCGCCGCAGGCCGAGGCTCCGTCCGGCGAGAGGATTACGCCAACCGCAACTTCGCGCGCGTCGGGCGGTCCACAGGCGCGCCGCACGGCCGTTAGCCCGGCCGCGCCTGGCGCCACCTCACGCTTGCGTCAACCGCTTCCGGGCGAGACGCTCAGCGCGACGGCAAAAGCACAGCAAGCGGGGTCCGCGTGGCCGTCGGCCAGAATCGATACGAAATCATTTCTCCGCGGGATCGAGCGCACGGACCGCGCTGCGTCGACCCAGGCTTCGGCGGGCTCGGCACCGCCGCCGTGGAGTGGGTACGAGGCACTGTCGGCCGAGGGCGGCCGCCCGCTGCCGCCGCTCAATCCGCAAACCGTTGGCTGCTATTTGCGTACTCCGGCAGGCAAATGGCCGCGCGAGCGCGCTGAACTCGCACCCGCGGTCATACAGAATCTGCGCAAGCTGGACGACACGGAACCGGGCAAGAAACGACAACAGTTGCATCGTGAGATTACGCTTCACTGGCATTGCTTGTCGGAGGCCGAGCAGAGCTACGTGATCGAGTCGCTTGGAACGCGACAACCTCATTTGCTCGGTGACACGACCCAGCCCGCGACGTCCGAGGAGGCTCGCACGCCGGTTCGCGACTGGCTCGAGCACACGGTCGTCAACTTGGATCAGCAACGCGCCGGGCGTCTTTTCAACGTGTGTAGCGAGGCAGCGCAGCGCAAGCTCATGATGCCGTTCAAGGCGGCGGGGGACGACAATGCGCTCAAAACGCTGCTCAAGGAGCGCTTCGCCGGTCTGCGTATGACCCAGCCTGAGCATCATGGATATGACTACGCGGGCTTTCTGGAGGCCACCGATTTTCGCGTCGCGACGCTGCATCCCGACGAGGCGAAGAAAACGAGGGTGGGTATCGTCGGTGGTGGACCGGCCGGCATCACGGCGGGATATCTGCTGCACCGTATGGGCGTGAAGCCCAAGATTTTCGAGCAGGCTGGCGGGATCGGCGGGCGGATGGCCACGGACAAATGGACGCATGCGGACGGCACTACCGCGGTCTTTCACCCTGGGGCGATGCGCTTCTCTCCGACAAATCTCCACCGGACGCTGGCTGCGCGCTTCGGACACACATTCACGCCGTTCCCGAATCCGAACACGGTATCGACGACATACATCATCGGCAATGAGGTCTACAAGACCGAGCCCGGTCAGGAAGTCGCGAATCCCGAATTGAAAAAGGTCTTCGATCAGGCGAATGCTGCCATGAAATCGCTTACCGAGCCGATCATGGCAGCCCGTGATGCGGGCAATACAGCCCTGTTCTATGAACTTTGCGACGATGTCACCAGGAACTTCGATGGCTATAGTTTCCGTGCCGGTCTCGAGCATCTCCTGGCGGCACAGGGAATCGAATGGAGCGAGAGGGATTGGCTGATCTTCGGCACTGTGGGTATCGGTGTAGGTGGATATAAAGGGTATTTCACGACGTCGTTTCTCGAAGAGTTCAGGTTCATCATCGACGAACGTCTTGTGGATCACGAGGGCCTGGTCGGCGGAGCGGATGCACCGTTTCACAGCATGGTTGCGGACGAGGCGGGCGGGCAATCGCTTACCGCACAGGGTGCCATTCACCTTAATACCGAGGTCACCGAGATCAAGAAGAAGGACGGCGTGTACTACGTGAGCACGGTCAATAAGCTCAATGGGGAAACGACGACCGAAGAGTTCGACGAGGTGTTCTTCACCGGCAGTCCAGCCGAAGCTGCCCACATGGGTCTCACGGGTCCACAAGTGGATTCGGAACGTGTGATGCCCGACGAGATCGGCGTTGCCATGGAGCAAGCGAACATCGTCGGCGCCACCAAGCTTGCCATCGCAATTCCCAGGGAAGCGATGGAGGCGGCGGGTCCGCTCCCGGGTAACATCCAGGCAAGCAGACGGTTCCAGCAAACATATCTGGTGCCGGATGGCAACGGTGGCGCGGTCCTGTATGTCAGCTATACCCTGGGCGACAACACGCCGAAGGTATCGGCGATGACTGGCGAGGAACAGGTCCAATTGTTTATCCGAGATCTGAACAACCTGGCATCGGAGAACTCGGACGACCCCGCGCGTCAAGAACTGGCGAACCTGGCGAAGCTGGCTGCCCAGTATCAGGGCACCGTCAAATACACCAATTGGAGCGCGGAGCATCCTTTTCACGGCGCATTCAAGATGGATGCGCCAGGGGACCTGAGCAATACGAGGCGGCTCTTCAATGCTTCGCTTCGGCAGCCATCGGACGGACTCATTTGCATCAATGAAGAAACGAGTGCTGAGGGCGGCTTTGTCCCGGGCGCGATTGCAAACGCGATCAACGGCGTGCAAGAGATGGCCATGCGACGCGGCGGATCCCTGCCACCGAACTCGCCATACAAGATGATGGAGCTTTATGGCGCTTGATGGATCGATGCGAGTCGCTGCCTGCCATGAACGTTATGGACGGTGAATGAACGGTGAGCCTCTGCATCGGGCCAACGCAGGGCTTACCCCTAGAAATACTCAAAACGCTTGACAGCGACAAATTGAATTCATAAATTGGCCCACATCGAATCGCCATGTGTCCATGACGATTCCACGGCAACGTTGCCGTGCTACAGATGGAAGGCTACGTAGCCCCCGAACTTGCGTCCAACGCTGGTTCGGGGGCTTTTTGCTTTTGGAGACGAAAAACGATGTCGCAGGAAAACTCCGCAGCACCCGAGATGGAAGGCGTCGTCATTGCATGCGTGCAGATGGAGCCTCATGTCGGAGCGAAGCACGATAACGTGACACGCGCGGTTCGATACATCGAGACGGCCGCTGAGCAGGGCGCGGCGCTGATCGTGTTGCCCGAGCTCAGCAATAGCGGCTATGTTTTCGCCGACCGCGACGAAGCGATGTCATTGGCCGAAACATTGCCCGATGGTGAAACCGCGCGTGCCTTCGGCGAAGCGGCGCGGCGGCTCGGCGTGCATATCGTCGGGGGTATCGCGGAGCGCGAGGGCGGACATCTCTACAACTCGGCGCTGCTGACCGGCCCTGCCGGGCATATCGGCGTTTATCGCAAGCTGCATCTGTGGAACAACGAGAAGCGTTTTTTCGAGCCCGGCGATTACGGTGTACCGGTCTTCGATACGCCGCTTGGACGTCTCGCCATCGCGATCTGCTACGACGGCTGGTTTCCCGAGACTTATCGCCTCGCGGCCATGCAAGGTGCCGATATCGTCTGCGTGCCGACGAACTGGGTGCCGATGCCCTCGCAGCCCGCCGATCGTCCCGCGATGGCGACCACGCTCACGATGGCCGCCGCGCACTGCAACGGGCTGACGATCGCTTGTGCGAACCGAGTCGGAACGGAGCGCGGTCAGCCGTTCATCGGTCAGAGTGTCATCGTAGGCGGCGACGGATGGCCGCTTGCGGGGCCCGCGAGCCGCGAGAGCGAGGAGCTGCTCTATGCCACGATCGATCTGGCGCGCACGCGCGCGCAACGCACGCTCAACGAATTCAACCACGTCATGCGCGATCGTCGCGCGGACGTGTACGACCCGATGCTGGGCACGGGCTGGCCCGCGTCCGACGTCTGACGGTATGTATGCCCACACCTGCATGTTTCCCGCAACCCACTACTACGAAAGGAAAGTCCATGGAGCCCTACAAGATCAGATTTTTTGCCGCCGCGAGCGCGGTGATTGCCGGCGTGTGCGCGTGCTCGAGCGCGTTCGGTGCCGCCCCGATCAAGATCGGCGTCGCGGTCGGGTTATCGGGAGCCAACAGTGTCGTGGCGCCGGCCGTCGTCCAGTCGTCGCAGCTGGCCGTCGATGAAATCAACGCGGCCGGCGGTATCCTCGGTCGCAAGGTCGAGCTCGACATCGCCGACGATGCGTCCGACGCGGTCGGTGCGCAAAAGGCCTACGACAAGCTCGTGTTCAAGGACAACGTCGACGCGATCATTTCGATGGAAACGAGCGCCGCGCGCAACGCGGCACTGCCGATCGTGGCGCGGGGCAAGAAGCCGTTCATCTATACGTCGTTCTATGAAGGCCGCTCGTGCAATCGCTGGATGTACGTCAACGGCTGGGTGCCGGACCAGCAGGTCGCCCCGGTGGTCGATTACTTCATGAAGAGCAAGGGCGCGAAGACGTTCTATCTGGTCGGCAACGACTATGCATTCGGCCGAGGCATGCTCGATTTCACGGCGAAGTACATCGCCGCGCATGGCGGCAAGGTCGTCGGTCAGGAGTATCTGCCGATCGATGGCACGGACTGGACGCCGATCCTCTCGAAGATCCGCGCGGCGCATCCTGACGCGCTGATCAGCGCGACGGCCGGCGGCGCGCCGAACGTCGCGCTGGCCAAGCAGTTCAAGGCGACCGGGCTCACCATGCCGTACGGCAATCTGGCCATCGACGAAGGTACGGCCAAGGCCATGGGCGACGTAGCCTCGGGGATGTACATGTCGGGTTCGTATCTGACCAGCATTCCGACGAAGCAGAATCGGAGCTTCCTCGACGGCATGAAAAAGAAGTTCGGCGGCGAAATGAAGACCCCGAACGAACTGTCCGAGCCGCAGTATGAGGCGTTCTTCCTCTATAAGGCCGCCGTCGAAAAGGCCGGCTCGACCGATCCCGACAAGGTCGTCAAGGCACTCGGCGAAGTGTCGTTCGAAGGGCCGCGCCAGCGCGTATCGATGGACAAGAGCCGGCATACGCCGCTTGCGATGCAGCTCGGGCAGATTCAGACCGACGGCTCGGTGAAGATTCTGCAAACCTTCAGCGACGTGGATCCGGGCGATCAATGCCCGAAGCTCAAGTAGGCTGGTCGAAAACGAAGCAAGGAACGCAAACGCCAGCCGGCCTGCGACCGGGGAGGGCCGGCGGCGGATGTATTCGGAGACGCAAATGGTTTTGACATTGGACATTCTCACGACCGCGGCGGTGCTGTTCATCGTGACCACCGGGTTGATGGTGATTTTCGGCGTGATGCAGATCGTCAATTTCGCTCACGGTGCGCTTCTCACCATGGGCGCCTACGCGAGTTTCGTCGTCACGCAGCTCAAGCTCGATCCCTGGATGGGCGTGCCGCTCGCCATCGTGGTGGGCATAGCCGTCGGCATGCTCGTCGAGCAAGTCATCGTGCGGCCGCTCTACAAGCGGCCTCTCGATGCCATTCTGGCCACATGGGGGCTCGGCATCGTCATCTGGCAGCTCATCGTGATGGCCTTCGGCCGCGGTGTGCAGTTCGTCGAGACGCCGATGAAGGGCACGTTCTCGATAGCGGGTACCGAGTACTCGGCCTATCGACTGCTGCTCATCCCTATCGCGCTGGCCATCTGTGCACTGCTGATCGCGCTGTTGTCCGGCACACGCTTTGGCGTAAAGACGCGCGCCGTCATCATGAACGAAGATCTCGCGCGGGGTCTCGGCATCCATTCGGGCCGCATTCGCTTCATCACGTTCAGCCTTGGCTCGGCGCTCGGAACGCTCGCCGGCATGTTGATCACGCCGCTGTCGAGCGTCGATCCGAACATGGGGCTGCCGTGGCTCGTCAGCGCATTCATGCTGGTCATGGTGGCCGGCTACTCGATGATCAGCCTGCTTGTCACCTGCCTGGTGTTCGGGGCGTGCCAGGTACTGGTCAGCACGTTCGTGAGCCCGGTGCTGGGCGGCTTGACCATCGCCGTGCTGGCCGCGCTGACGCTGCGTATCCGTCCGAAGGGGTTTTCTCATGGCTAAAGTCGATCTATCGGCGGGCAACGTCGGCCGGCAAGCGACGCAGCACGACGACGAGCGCCGCAAGCGGCGCGCGACGCAGGCCCGCGCGTTGCCGGTTCTCGTCGTACTCACCCTGGTGTTGCTGGTGGCCGGGCCGTTCGTGTTCGGCACCTATCTGATGAACGTGCTCGTCCAGGCGTTTTTCTTTTCCATCGTCGCCATTACGGTCGACGTGCTTTGGGGTTACACCGGTTATCTGACGTTTGGACAATCGGCGTATTTCGGCATCGGCGCCTACGCGGCAGGCCTCGTCTTTACGCATGGCGGCTTCTCGTTAGGCTATGTGGCGCTCGCCATCGGCGCGGCGATCGCCGTGTCGGCCGCGGTTGCGGCACTGGTCGGATGGTTGTCGTTCTATCGCGGCGCTTCGCCGTTCTTTGCAACGGTCATGTCGCTCGTGCTGCCGATCGTGATGAGCCAGCTGCTGTTGTCGGGCGGGGAATGGACGGGGTCGAGCTCGGGTCTCACCGGATTCGACACGTTCGAGTTGCCGCTCGAAGCATGGTTCTGGATCGCCGGGGCGGGAATGCTCGTCATTGCGCTGTTGGCATGGATGCTCGTGCGCAGCGATGGGGGCCGCGTGCTGGTGGCGATTCGCGACAACGAATCGCGTTGCTCGTACCTCGGCATCAACACCTCCCTCGTCAAGATCGTCCTGCTGATCGCGGCCGCCATCATCGCCGGCATCGCGGGCTTCGGTTACGGCTCGTTCAGCGGTGTCGTCGCGCCGGAACTGACCGGCTTCGTCCTCGGCACGCAACTGATTATCTGGGTTGCGCTGGGCGGCCGGGGGACGCTCTGGGGCCCTGTGGTCGGTACGATTCTGATCAACGTCGGGACCGCCTATCTGAGTGGGAGCATGCCTTTCGCGTGGCAATTGATTCTCGGGGCCGCATTCGTGGCGGTAATCGTCCTGCTGCCGCGCGGTCTCGTGCCGCTGCTTTTCAAGCCGTTGCGCCTGCACACTGGAGCCGGTGCCGAACCGGAGCTGATCGAACGGAAGGTCAGCGTGCAAGCCCGGCAGACGGCGCCAGGCCCGGCATTCCAAATGACAGGCGTGGCCAAGCATTTCGGCACGCTCAAGGTACTGCAAGGCATCGATCTCGTTGCCGATGGCGGCGAACTGGTGGGTTTGATCGGTCCGAACGGCGCGGGCAAGACAACCCTCATGCGCTGCATGAGCGATGGCGCCGAAGCCTCCGCCGGTACGGTCGTACTGTGCGGCAACGACACGCGAGGGGCGCCACCGGAACGATGCGTGCGTTTCGGGCTGGGGCGCAAGTTCCAGAACGCAAACATCTTCGAGACGCTGACGGTCGCGCAGTGTCTGCGGATCGCGGGCACGATCATCGAACGGCCTTCGCTCCTCAAGCGTTCCGACACGCTCGGTTTGCCGCCCTACGCGATGGAAGTCGTGCGTACGACGGGTCTCGATCGCAAGCTCGGCGCCGTAGCGAAGGATCTGTCGCATGGCGAGCAGCAGGCGCTCGAGTTGGCGATGGTGCTCACGCTCGAACCGAAGATCGTGTTGCTCGACGAGCCGACGGCGGGGCTGACGAAGACCGAGCGGACGCAAATCGGCAGCGTGCTGGCAGCTCTCGCTCACCAATATGGACTGTGTTGCCTGCTCGTCGAGCACGACCTCGATTTCGTGGCCGAGGTTGCCACACGCATCGTAGTGTTGCACCAGGGCCGCATCGTCATGCAGGGCAGTTTCGAAGAGGTGGTCAACTCCGAGCTCGTCAAAACGATTTACGCCGGAACGGCTGCTACTCAAAAAGAGGCGTCATCATGACCAGTTCTCAAACCGCATTGCATGTCGACGACGTAACGAGCGGCTACAAGGCATCGGTTGTGCTGCGCAAGCTGTCGATGTCGATCGCGAGCG
Organism: Paraburkholderia sp. NMBU_R16; assembly: GCF_013282575.1. Lineage (GTDB taxonomy): Bacteria > Pseudomonadota > Gammaproteobacteria > Burkholderiales > Burkholderiaceae > Trinickia. Next base: position 108,863 of record NZ_JAAAYE010000006.1, on the reverse strand, counting down.
GCGAAGCGGTCGCCCTCGTCGGAAAGAACGGCATGGGCAAGACCACGCTGCTCAAGACCATCATGGGCTATTTGCCGAAAAAGACGGGTGCGGTCCGCGTCAACGGTCGCGACGTCACGCAACTGCCGCCGCATCAGATCGCCCGGGCCGGGATCGCCTACGCGCCACAAGAGCATGCGTTGTTCCCCGATCTCACGATTCGGGACAACCTGCGCCTGGGCCTCGTGAAAGCTTCATGGTTCGACGAGCGGTTCGCCGAGATCGAGCCGATTTTCCCCGTGTTCAAGAGCCGCTTGAAGCAGTACGCCGGCACGCTTTCAGGCGGCGAACAGAAGATGCTGCTCGTGGCGCGCGCCCTGATGATGCGGCCGTCGATCATCCTGCTCGACGAGATCACGGAGGGCCTGCAGCCGTCCGTGATCGATCGGCTGGCCGACGCGCTGCTCTGGGAGCGCAACCGCCACGGTACGACGCTGCTGCTGATCGAGCAGAACGTGCCTTTCGCATTGAAAGTCGCGGATCGCTATGTCGTGCTCAAGCAAGGGCACATCATCGATCAGGGCAGCGCGAACGACGATGCGGCAGCTGCATCCATTTTCGAACACCTTCGCGTTTGACCTTCACGATAGGCGAGGCATGATGAGTGCACATTCACTTTATCGACCGCAGTCGGGCCTGGATCTCATCCGGCGTATCGCGAACGATCCGCGCGAGCGGACTCGCGCCGTCCGTCAATCGCTGTCGCGAATCGATGAGGTCGAGCCCGAAGTCAGGTCGATGACGGCCGTGGTTCAGCACGACGCCGCGATGGCTCAGGCCATGGTAGCCAAAGGTCCGTTGGCCGGCGTTCCGATCGCGGTGAAGGACATTTTCGACACGAGCGAATTCGTGACGAGCTATGGCTCGTCGATCTATCGCGGGCACGAGCCCCGATCCGATGCAGCCGTTGTCACGTGGCTGCGGCGTTACGGCGGTATCGTCGTCGGCAAGACCGTCACGAGCGAGTTCGCCTATATGGCGCCGACGGTGACACGCAACCCCTCCGACCTGGGGCGTACGTCCGGCGGCTCGTCGTCCGGATCGGCCGCGGCGGTGGCGGCCGGTATCGTGCCATTCGCGATCGGCTCGCAGACTGGCGGCTCGACGATCCGGCCTGCCTCGTTTTGCGGCGTAGCCGGCTACAAGCCGACGTTCGGCATGCTCTCGACGGTCGGCATGAAGTGCTTTTCCTGGTCGCTCGACACGGTCGGCCTTTTTGCCGCCGGCGTGAGCGACGTGGCTTATTTCGCGCAAGTGCTTTCGGGCCGGCGCCTCGCCGTCAGCGAAGACAGCACCGGCCCGGTGTTCGGCTTGCCGGACCGCTACCCGTGGGGCGAGCCATCCGCGAATGCCACCGCTGCGCTCGAGACCGCGGTCCGAGCGATCGGGGATGCCGGCGGCCGCATCAAGCGCGTGCGCTTTGCGCCCTGGATGGCCGACATTGCCGCCGCGCACGAAACGATCCAGCGTTACGAGGCCTATCGATCGCTCGGCTACGAGTACGACTACCATCGCGCTGAGCTCTCACCGATGCTCTGTGCGTTTCTCGATCGAGCCGCAACCGTCGACATGGCCGCTTACGTCAACGCATGCGCTTTCGTGGAGCAGGCGAGGAAAAAGCTTTCCGAGCTATTCGACGGCATGACGGCGCTCATCACGCCGAGCGCGCCCGATGAAGCGCTCGACGGACTGGGCTCGACGGGGGACCCCTCGTTCAATCGCAATTGGACGTTGCTCGGATGTCCCTGCGTGAGCGTTCCGGGGTTGTGGGGTCTGCGTGGCGGCCCCATAGGCGTGCAGGTGATCTGCCGGCCGTGGGACGATGCCGTGTGCCTCGATGCCGCATCGTTCGTCGAGCGCGCAGTCAGCGCTCATGTCGGACATTTCGCCGCGACATTGGAGAACGATTGAGCCATGCGAGAGGAAGACACGATGGAGTCGAATCCGCGGCGCTCGAACCATGAGACGTCATCGGAGCCCGGTTGGCGTATCGGTGTGCTGTATTCCCGAACCGGCGTGACCGCGGCGACCGAGTCCGAGCATTTCTTCGGGACGGTGCTGGCAATCGAGGAAATCAACGCGGCGGGCGGCATCGATGGCCGTCTTCTCGATCCCGTGGCATACGATCCGAAGAGCGACCCCGATGAGTATCGCCGGCTCGCCACGCGGATGGTGCAGGAAGACGATGTGACGGTGTTGTTCGGCTGTTCCACGTCGTCGAGCCGCAAGGCCGTGCTGCCGGCGATCGAGCGCCACAATGCCTTGCTCTGGTATTGCTCCATCTACGAAGGCTTCGAATATTCACCGAACGTCATTTATACCGGGGCCGTGCCGAACCAGAACAGCATGCAATTGGCGGCGTATTTGCTTCGCAACCACGGCCGGCGCTTATTTCTCGTGGGGGCCGACTACATCTATCCCCGCGAGTCGAATCGGATCATGCGGGACATGGTCGAGCAGCACGGCGGGGAAATCGTCGAAGAAGTCTATCTGCCGAGCGATGCCGATGTCGACGATCTGGTCGGCGTGGTGCGACAGATCAAGGCGCTCGAACCCGATGTGGTGTTTTCCACATTGATCGGGCGAGGCGCACGTGCGTTTTACCGCCTGTATCGCGAGCACGATATCGATCCGGGGCGCATCCCGATTGCAAGCCTGACGATGACCGAGGGTGAAACGCGGATGATTGGTGCGCAGTTGTGCGGCAACCATATCGTCTCGGCGAGCTACCTCAATACACTCGATCTGGCCGGCAACCGGCGCTTTCTCGAATCGTGGCGCGGGCGTTTCGGCGACCAGCCCGCGAGCATGTGGTCCGAAATGGCCTATAACCAGGTCCATTTGTTCGCGCTCGCGTTGGCCCGTACGAAGAGTCTCGATGCGGCCAAACTCGTCGATGCGGTTCATGGTGTCGAGTTCGATTCGCCCGAGGGCTTGCTCAGGATCGACCCGGAGAACAATCACGCGATCCTGACGCCCCGTATCGCCGTTTGCCAGCCGGACGGTTCGTTCGACATCGTTTGGGAAAGCCCGAAGCCCGTGAAGCCCGATCCCTACCTGATCTCGTATGGATTTTCCGAGTTCTGGCTCGATGGAGGGCGGGCATGACGGCATGGGCTCGCGGACTCTTCGAGGATCTGCGCACGCTGCGTGTACTCGTAATTCATCCGCCCGGCGAAGACCGCAATGTTCTAGAGGAGCAATTGCGCCGGCTCGGCTGTCCGTTGCGGGCGATCTGGCCGTTTCCGTCGCAAGTGCCGGGCGATGCCGATGCCGTGTTTTTTCACGTCGGACCGGAGGCGAGAAGCACGGGGCATTGGAGCGCGGCGGATACGTCGGCGACGTTGATCGCGTTATCCGACTACGAGAATCCGACCGCGCTGAAAATGCTGCTCGATACGCAAGCGCATGGAGTGATCACGAAGCCATATCGCTCCACGGGCATTCTCAGCACTCTGGTGCTTGCGCGAGCGGCTGCACGTTACCAACAGCGGCTGCAAAACAAAGTCGTGAAGCTGGAAGAAGCCATCAAGGCGCGCCGGCAGATCGAGAGGGCGGTACGCGTGCTCGTCGAAGCCCACCGGCTGACGGAGAACGAAGCGTACGAGCAGATACGCACGCGCGCCACCGAGCTGCGCGCGACTGTCGGCGAGATCTCGGCGATGGTCATCGATGCCCACGAAGCCATGGAAAAGCTCGGCCTCAGCAAGCCCGCGAAGGTGGCCCGGTAGTGGCGCGTTAAATCGGGGCCGTCATTCGCACGCCCACACATCGGTTCGCGGCAGTGCACCATGTTCCGCCCGATCTGTTATTGAATGGTGCAAACGATTCAACCGGAGTGAAGGTGTGCACCAGCTGCGTGACGATGAACCGAAGCGCTTCCCTTATTGCGGAGGATGGGTCGCTACGTCCTCTCGTTGGGCCGGGGTAGCTGCGGGGTGAGGATGACGCGCGCGTACGAAGGCGATCTCCCGCTCGCCGCTCACGGATGTGGTCTTGGCCGCGACAAAGAGGAAGTTGAGTCCGCGGGTCTTTTCGACCGAGTTGTTTTCGTAGGCGTAAAGCAGCAGCGGCCGGAAATTCGCTGGGTTTTCGAGCTCGGCGGTGAGCTGTCGCCTGGTGGAGGCGACGACTCTCTCGTCTTTGGAGCTCAACGTCGGCGTGCTGCGCTCGTAGGCACGCAGCACGCTCAGCAGTGCATTGATCCGCTCGGCGGCCTCGTGCGTCAATTGCCGCCGCTCTCCCCACTGTCTGTTGCCTCGCAAGGTGGAGAGCTTGACCTTTGTCGTGAATTGGTCGAGTTCGCGCTGGCTACCGAGCGCCTCGCTCCATTCCGTGTTGTTGTTATCGACATAAGCGAGAAAGTCTTTCGGACGACTGAATTCGGTGTCGAGGAAGGTCTTTTCGGGGACGATCCGGCCGTCTTCGTAAAAACCTCGCAGAACCGAGTGCGTCGACTTCTTGAAGAGCGGGGTACTGACAGCGGCCATCGGCAGGCTCGGTACCGATGTCGATGCGACGGGCCCGAGATTCGCTTCGATCGCTTCGAAACTGAGAACGGCGGCAGCCGAAGCGTTGGCCGCTCGTCCTTGCCCGCGCGCGTTGGTGCTGACGGTCTGGTTGCCGGTCGTATCGCGGCGCGCCTCGGACGAGCGAAACGCGGTGGCGCTGCCGGTCATGAAGACGCCGGTCTTGTTGCCTTGCGGATCGGCGATCCGCAGGCCCGCCGCGGCGCCCGCCGTTGCGTACTTCGTCGATACATCGCGCTCGATCCAGTTCACCGACAAATTCGGGTCCTTATAGAACGCGTCGACGATTGCCATCGACATCTGTTCGATCGTTTCGGGCATCGTGCCGTTCGGCCCGCTCGTCGAGATGGTCTTGACGAGATGCTGGATCGTCCGGCGCCATGCGGTGTTGTTGGTCGGATCGTCGAGATGCTCGAGGCGAGCGCGAAACACCACGCCGTTTTCGAGCACGTTTTCGCTTCCGAACGACACGCCGCCGTTGATGCTGGCCACGGCCATCCCGTCGGATACACCTACGTAGGCACCCATGCCGGCGCTGATATTCTGTCGTTTCGCGTTGCCTATGATCAGTTGGCCCGTATGCGCCGAAGAGCCGATCTCGATGAAGCTCGTCCTTCCATTGACATAGGCGAGATCAGGCAGGAGTGCGCCGGAAACCGGAAGGGCGTCGGTGCCATAGTTCTGACCGGAGTTCGCGGTTGGGAGCGTGCTGATGCCGCGGGAGCGTTCGAGACTCACGCGCAGCCCCCAGGTCGGCGGTATGTGTTCGATGAACTCGTGCAAGAGGTCGAAGTTTCCCTGCGCGTTGCGGGGTGGGCGCCGCCCGTCGTCGCGCATCCGCTTCATGCGGTCGAGGCATTCGCCCAACGTGTTCGGCGCATTGCCGACAGTCGCGTGCGAGCGATGGTTGCGCGAAATGACCTGATCCCGGTCGGCCCCGGCCCAGGTTGCCCAGCTATCGAGGCGAACGGCGTTCACTTGGGGCGGTACCTTGAAATCACGGCGGTGGGTCAGCACGAACCTGGGATCCAGGTTGAGCGCGGATGCCACGTCGCGCATGATTTTTTTGCGGTCGAGACGGCCGAACGACATATCGTCGCGCCAGCCTTTCGCGGCAATCTTTTCTTTCCAGCGCCGAAGTACCGCTGCGCGAATCGCCGCGCGTACGATCTTCGGCGCGGGCATTTCGCGAGGCATGCGCGGCGGCTCGCTGACGATGACCTCGTTCAGCGCATCGATGACGACATCTATCGCATGCGCCTGCCCGAAATCCTTGTCAGGGTGATCGAGAAAGACGCCGGCGGTACCCATTTCGAACGCGGCGAACGGCGTGTCCTTCCTCTCGCGGCCACGAGAGAATTCGCTGGTGAGGGTGCTTCCGACTTCTTTCAACCACGATTCGGCTTTGGCATTGCGGGTATGCAGTTGCGCCTGTTCGACGATCCGGAAGGTCCGCGACTGAATTTTCGGCAGATCCGCTTCACTGATGTTGTTCCGGAATGCGAAGTATGCCGTGCGCAAAGCGGCGGGCGGAGTTGCCCGAGGGTCTCGTCTTAGCATGACGCCGGCCGCAAATGCTCGCAATGCGAACGGTTGCGACAGCAGCGCTTGTTTCACCGGTTCGTCCACGGTCGAGCCAAACCACAGAAAATGGGTACGCTCTTCGTCGGGCAAAGCGCCATTGACGATGATGTGGAGCTCGTCGAGGCTACGCGGCCGCGGGCGATCCTCAGGCCAGACGGCCATCAGGCGGCGCGCGGCGCGCAACGTTTCCACATGAGCATCGCGATGAATGCGTTGCTCGGTCTTCGTCAATCCCTCGATTGCCGGCATCGTGCCCGGGGCCGCTTCGAGCAATGCCTCGAAGCCATTGGGGTCGAGGGCCAGCTCGCATTGCAATGAAAAGGCTCGGCGCAACGTGTCGTCATCCGGATTGACCGGCCTGCCGCAAGTCGCACGAAACGCGTCGCGCGCCGACGTCAGATCGCCGCCGGACACTGCGACGAGCGCGCGTGCCATGAGAATTGCCTTCAGATGGGGTGCCTCGGTCTGATCGCCGTGCCCGAATGTAGTCAGAATTTCCTGCGCGAAATCGTAGGCGTGCCTGCGCTCCTTCAACGATCCATGAGTGAACGAATTCGTGATGTACGTCGCCGCTGCAACCCAGTCGGCGAAGATTGCCGGGCCGTCCGGCGCATTTGCGTCGACGTCCCCGACTAGCGTGCGGGCGTTTTGTCCGCGCTGGCGGTCGACGATCTTTTGGCCGCGGGGCGCTTTCGCGGTGCGCAGATCGTCGTCCTCGAGCGTGAGGTCAGGGCTGGGCGCCGTGGGGGAGACGGTTCGTTTCGCGCCGAACGCGTTCGAAACGGTCTTGCCGTTCGGGCGTGCCAGGCGGAGGATCCGTTCGCGCAGCGCTGTGCCCGGCGATGGGTGGGCTGTGTCGGCATCGTGTCGGTCGCGCCGCGGGATGTCGCATACGGTGCCGGGTGCCCGCGCGAGCGGTAGCGGCTCGTTCGGGACCGGGTTGTTGCTCAGTGGCGCATCGGGGGCAAACTGTTCTGCGCCGTTCGGCGGCAGCAAACCGTGCATCGGATTGATTATCCAACCCATCTCGCCTCTCCCATAACCGGATCAGTTATGCCCGCGGAGAGCCTTTGCAGTCAGCTAGGTATGCTGACCGGCCGGCCTCTACGGAAAACCCGACTATAGTTTGGCGAAATGTAGTGACTTACCTCGATGCGATGTAGTGACTTAAAAAACGAAAAACGGGGCCTGTCCTGTCACACTCATGCCACGGTCGAAGTCTGAGCGGCGTTGGAAGCGGCGGCTGCCGCGGCGCGAACGACGGTCCGCTGTCCGCTACCGTCGCGCCGCCAGTCGTCTCGGCATCCGGCAAGATAGGCCAGGTGCACGCGGTTTTGCGCGCCATAGCGCCGCTTGAGCTGGCGCAGGTGGTAATCGACGTTGTACGCCGAGGTCCCGAGTAAATCGGCTATTTCCTTGTCGCTCAGGCCCTGCGTCAACGCCCCGAGGATCCTGCGCTGCGTCTGGGTGATCGGTTTGGCCGGCACGTTCTCTTCGAGAGACGGGGCATGTGTCAGGACGAACTCGTGCAAGGCAAGCCCGACCGCATAAGCCTGCCCGACCACGCGATCGGTGATCCAATGCCGCGACGCATTCGCGGCGCTGAAGCTGATGACGCTTTGAAACGAACTGCGCGGATTCGACAGCGCGAGCGTGACTCCGCTTCGCAGGGCGGCGCGGTCGCAATCGTCGACGAGGCTGTGCAGACGCACGAGGTCGATATTCGTCTGCGTCCCGGTCGGGTGTTGTGCGAGCGTGCCCAGATCCCAGATGAACGGCCATTCGCATTGGCATGCGAACGCGATGCGTGGATCGATCTCGATATAGCGCTCGCGGATATAGAGGTCCGGCCACTCGGGGGCGGAAAATTCGCGTACATAAAGGGCGCGGGTCATCAGATCGCCCGTGCGCGCAAATCGCCAATAGCAGACCGAGTCGAAGCCGATGGTGCCGATGGTTGCGGCAATCACGAGCCGGCGCTGGTCAGGGCCAGTCGCAGCCGATAGCGCGTCGACAATGGCGGATCGGCCGGCGTTCGAGGAACGCTCGACGAATTCGGGCAGGCAACGCTGACTGCGATCCAACATCAGCAGGCTGTGCTGGATGTTCTTGCTGGTTCTCAAACTCTCCTCCTTACCGCGCCCAGACGCTAATTTAGCGGGCAATGAAAGGGCTCGGACTATGATATTTCGTAGTCGTGGGATGCCTGTCCGACAAATTTCCCGTTTGCCTCGAATGCTCTGGCGCTCCAGCCACCGATTTCGAAGAGACCGGGAAACATACCCGCTTGCCCATTGAGTGCTCGATGAAAACAGTCGACGAATGCGACCGACGAATGAGGCGTGGAAACGATCCGTTTTCCTGGATTCAACTTTATGACACGGATGTGTTCTTGATTGTATTTTTGCGAAGCTTGCTTCGATTTAACGAAAAACCCGGGGCCCCGTAAAAATGGCTTTCGAGAAATGGCGGGATTTTAATTGGCTTGTTGTGTTTATTATGTCCATCACTCGATTCTTTTCGAGCGGTGGATACCGCCCGCCTGGGATGGCGGGCGGATTCGATCTTCGAATGCTTCAGGCGGCGAGGCCGTAGCGGGATCGGGCGCCGGCGTCTTGACGCAGCGCGTCCAGCACCGATTGTTCCGCGGGCCCCGCATCGTCGTCCTGACGCGTTTGGACGGCCCGATGCAGCGCATCGCGCACCAACGCATATTGCTGAGAAGTGATTTGCTGCTTCTCGCGCAGCGTTCGCGCGTTGTTCAAGACGCGGGCGTACGCCTGCCCACGCACGGGGTCGTCGCCGAGCCGGCTCGCGGCTCCGGCGAGGGCCAAGAGCGATGCGATACGATGACCTGGCGGTTCGATGCTGTCGACCTTGGCAAAAATCTCGTCAAATGCCTGATGGTTCGCCTCCTGCGACTTGAAGCTTCCAACCAGCGTGGCCGCCACCGCCAACGGCTCCGGCCGCCGTCGGGCCTGAAGGCCCAAATTGCCGTCGTGCTCTGAGCGAACGAGCCCGAGCAGATCGTCCGGCATCTCGAATCCGAGGACCCCTGGCTCGGCAAGCAGTGCGTGCAGGTCTGCAATATCGCGAACCGATCCGGCGGTCTGCTCGAGTCGCTCACCGGCTTCGAACGCCGCTCTGACATCCGGGGGCAGCAGGTCGTGGGCTTCAAGCTGCATGAGCTTCTCGTCCGCGCTATAAGCCACCCATGGCGGCGACGAGACGATTGCTTCCGAAAGAACCTGATGCCATTCGCCGACTTGATTGGGAGGGAGTGTCTTGAGGCGGTCCACAACCGCCTCGAGAAACGCGGCATGGGCGAGATCGCGCAGCGAATCGGGCCAACTGTTGTCCTGACCGAGCAGCGGCGTGCCCAACACCTGCTGGAGGTCCTCCGCCGATTCGATCTGATTGGCGAGGTAAGTTGCACGCGAATTGATCGCTTTCTCATGGGCGGCGTTGATTGCCGAACCGAGCCGCGTTTGCCCAACCTCGGGCGGCAGTTCGCGGAATGCCAGCCTCAGCTCGCGCAGCCCGGCCAACTGCTGGTCCCACGATTTCCAATGGACCACCCGGTCGGCCGCTTTTTCGAACACTTGACAATGCGCTTCGAGCGACGGTCCGGATTGCGCAGCCGCACTCGCTTTGGCTGAGGCGACGAGGTTGGAGATCAGTTCTCGCAGATTATCGAGATTGCGCACTGTCGATGCCGCCAGCAGTAGCCCCGCGGCGGTTGCGGTGCCAGCGGTCTTGTCCGATGCGGCATTGACATATCTGAATGCGCCCGCACGCGTGGTATCTGCGCGTCCAGCTTCAGGCGTGCGCCCCGGTTTTTGGCTCCCGGCGATTTCCGTAAGCGGCGAGCCGCGGAGCGACTGAGCGGTCGGCGAGTGTTGTGCCGGGGCCTTCTTGGCATCCGCCGCGGCCTCGCCGATTTGCGTTCCGTCGATATTGCCAACGTTGCCGGTGATGGGCTTCATGATTGCGTCGCCTGCTGCCTAAGTGGGTAGTAGAACTTTACACCGTGCCCGAGCGACCAAATGCCGCGGAGCGAACCGATGGCGATTCGAGCGCAAATCCCGATCGGATGCGATCCGTCCCTGCTGTGAGGAGAGATTTGGCCATGAAAACGATTTCCAGCCCGTCGATCTGACTTACATGCGACGGTGTAAAGCCGTGCCGCTCGTAAAGACGCTGATTTGCCGTCATTTCGCGGTTCAAACAAAGATGCAGCTTGAAAATCTGCAAGCGCCGCGCCCGACTTTCCGCAAACCGCAACAGGGCGCTGCCGAGCCCCCGGCCTTGTCGCTCGGGCGATACCGCAAGATTGGCGATATGCAGATGATCGGGCGCCTCGATGAGTTCGAGCATGGCATCGATCCGGCCTTCCGGCGCGCGATGCACCCACACCTCGTGGTGACGCAGCACGGCGGCGTAATCGCGCAGCATCGGCTCGGGTCGCGCGCCGACAATGGGTATCCAGCGCGAGTAGGCGGCATCGACGAGTGCGCGAACCGGTGTTTCATCGGACAAGTTGGCGCGGCGAAGCTCCATCGTTCTCCTCATCTGCTACGTGGACTAGCCTGTCTTGCGGTGCGGCAAAGCACCGAGCATGAGCAACGCAAGATAGTCCGAAGGCTGCAAAAGCTCACCGCGCGAGCGAATTTATGTGCTGAGGCGCGAACCGAAGCGTGGACGAACGTTCGGTGTATGTCACGCCCATGCGCATAGCATGGGCACCCGGTCCTCGGGCGCGCGGCGGCGCGACGCGAGGCGCAAGGGCGGCGTCATCGGGTGGCGATCCAGATGCCGAACGCGGCCAACAGCAGGCCCGAAAGCTGTTTCAACTTCACTTCGGCACCTTTCACCATCGACAGGAACGCCATTGTCCAGACCGCGTCGGTACCTTCGATCGCCCCGCGCACGGGAACGACATCCGCCTCGCCATTGGCGATAGTCAATTCGATGTACTCGAAGAACGCGTAGCGCCAGCTATATAGCACGCGGGCGATCTTGTACGCGAGTTCGAGCCGCTTTGGATCCGTCGGTGTCAGCTTCTCGGGCAGGAGTTCTTCGTCCTTCTTGGTCGTATGCTTGAACCAGGCGAGCGTTTTGATGCCGGTGGCGCCTGCCGACAGGCTCAGCGCCGCGGCCATCGGGTCGTCCTTCAACATGAAGACGACCGCCGCGGTGGCGGCCGCGCCCTGGGCGATCCACCATGCGCGAGTGAAGATGGTCTTCATCCGCTTGGCTTTCTGTTCCGATTGCTCACCGGCCACCCCGGCCAGGTCTTCCAATTGCTCCGAGAGCCGGGGAGCGGCCGTCAACATCTTCTGGACTTTTCTCAATTGCTTGCCGAGTTCGGCTTCGAGTTCTGTCGGCTCGCTATCCGCGCCGTCAGCGACCGCGAGTTCGCGCGAGGCGAGCGCGCGTTGCAAACTGCTTTCCAGCGATTTGAGTTGAGCAGTGACATCCTCATTCAAATACTGGGCGAGCGCGAGTGCTTCGGACTGCCGAGTGCGCAATTGGCTGCGCGATTCGCGCGGGTCCTTGTTCTTCAAGATGGGCGTATGTTCGCGAATCGATGCGAGCGCCTTGGACATCGCCGAATCGGGCTTGGCCGCGTCGCGCAGCATGCGCTCGAGCGGTGGCAACTCTTTGTCGGGCCAGTTGGCAAGGGTGGAACCGGCGATGACGATGGCAAAGCCGATGTAATGGTGCGGCCCGATCATTTCGTGATCGAGCACCGCGGCGGCACCGAGAAAGGCGCCGAGATCGATCGGTTGGAGAATCCCGCGGAATTTGGCCAGATTGATGTCGTTCTGGTCCGCAATGGAGGTTGCCGTGGTGAACGGAATGTACTCGGTCAGCGCGATCAGCCAACTGCCAACGATCTTCGCCGCGGTCGCCACGACCTTTCTGAGAACGGGGTGCGACAACGCTCCCAGGCCGATGGACGCGAGGACCGTGTTATCCGATACCGACGGCAGCCCATACCATGCGGCGGTCTTGAGCAGAGTGGCAACGATAGCCAGTGAGATCACCGGAACGTACGGCGAAGCGATTGCGCGCCGCAACCTGCTGCGTTGTTCGGACTCCTCAGCGTTTGCTTGCGCGGGTTCGGCGTCCTCGGGACCTATGGCTTCCATCAGCGCTTCGAGCAGCCCGGCCTGCTCGAGAGTCTCCAGCAGCTTGTCGCTGCCACCGAGAAAATCGTTCATGGTGTCGATAGCGCCGAGATCGAACATTCTTTCGAACTCGGGCGGCAGCGAGCGCCGCAGCTGAGACAGTGCGACTTCGATTTGCGGGAGGCTGGCGTTGAGCGCCTCCACAGGGTTCGGCTGCACCTGCTCGGATTTCGCACCGTCCACCGCGCGAACGATTTCCTTCTTCGATGCGCCCGCGTCCGGACTCGCGGAGTCGGGCGATGGCATCTGGCGTGACGGCGTTTTGAAGAGCGATCGCCGTCGGCGTCGTGTCTTGCCCTCGGAATCCGCTTCGGGCAGACCGTGCAGTTCTCCGGAACCTTTGGCACGCCTGCGGGCAACTGGCTGGGCGTCGTCGCCGGTGTGCGAATGCTTTTTCGGGGGCGGTGGCACCGGGTCTTGCGGACCGGGCATCGATGGGTCGATTTGCATAGCCGAAGCTTGGGTAGTCTCTTATTGGAAGATGTCGGTGCGTGGCCTCGATACGGTTCTACGCGCGCAATTGAAAGTGCAAATCGAGCCCTCAAATCGGCAAATAGCCCTTTTCCCACACTTTCACTTTTCCATCGTCAGGCGGTTCGGTGCCGAAAAATGCGTCATAGTTTCGAATACGGTTTGCGTCCGGCATGAGAATCGATTGCAGGTGAAAAACCTGGCCGTCGACTTCGAGGCGGCCGTTATTGCCGAGCGCCAATTGGATGTTCTTCGATTCCGCGTTTGTGATGCTGAAGCGACCGATGGTCCTGCCGCCGCCGTCTCTTAGGATGATGCCGGCGATGCGCTCGGCAAGCCGCATCGATTCGCCCGTTGTAGCGTGCACATATTCGACGTCCGCGGGTACTGGCAATGCCTTCTCGGGCTCGGGGTTCAAGATCGGTTCTTTATAGACATCGCCCGATCGGATTTCATAGAAACGGCGGTTGCCGCCCTCACCAAGATTGACGATGCGGTAACGGCTGACCTCGTCGATTTCCGCTGTCGTATCGGGATCTGTCTGCGTCGCAATCGTCCATTGGCCGGCGCGCACCGCAACGTCCCACGTCTCCCCGTCGATGGTTATGTTTCTCTTGGATGCGCGGCTCGAGCGCGCTGCAAGTTCGCCCAGAGCAGGTTGGCTCGCGCTGGGGGGCGGCGATGCGGCTGAGCCATCTGCGGACGAAGTAGGCGGTGCGGAACGATGTGGGGGGACGTTGCGCGATTGCGAGCCGTCGGCGCCACCAGCAGCGGAAATCGACATCGAAGCCTCCTGTTTTGGAATGGCCTCGATCGTATGTCGGGGAAAGAGAGACCCGATGCGTTGGAACGAACAACGATGCGGCAGTACGAACGAACCGCCGCTTTATGCTGAACGACTCCACGCGTTCATCGCTGGCCGTGCCGGCTGCGGAGGAAAGACATGCCAGTTGCCATCGGGATGGCGAAACAGCAGCAGCGTCACGGTCCCCGACGGACGATCTGCTTGCACGCGCACGCAGCGGCTCGGTCGCGGCGTGCGGGAGGGCACCTGGCGGACACTCACCCGAGTGAGATCCACCGGACCGAGCCATTTCTCGACCAGTCTTCGTAACGAACGCTCTACCGTTGCCATCGTCGGTCTCCGGCTATAACGGTCTTCATGCTAGCGGTACGGATCGAACACGCGCGATGAGAAATTTCGGAATGTGCCCCATCGCGCAGCGATCTATCCGATCAAACTGCCCATGCCGCACGAGGGGCGAATCGAGCCTGCTGCGCGACACGCCGCGCGCCCTCGATTCCCGAATGCAGCGCGTTGGCAATGGCGCGCGGTACCGAAACGGGCAATGTCGTTCCGACAGCTTCGGGCAAGTGCGTCGCAAACTCTGCCCTCGGATCGTTTTTGCTTAGCCTGTCATGGATTTCTTGTTCTTTGGCTCGCAGCGCTTCTCGCGACACGGCGCCTTCTTTGTCCAGCAGTTCTCGAACGGCTCTTGCCCGAATCTCCGGGCCATACGGCGGCCGGTTGTATGCGTCAGACGTGCCCCCTTCCGACGTGGTGCTGTACACGACCATCGGGCGAGGCACGTCCGCGGCATCTGCGCTCGCGCGGATGCGCGGTTGTCCGAGAGCACGCAATCCGCTGATCGCCGCGCCCGGATGCTGCGGGGGGAGCGTATGGATTACCGGCTCTGCCGCGCGACTTGTGGCGGGCCGGACGCAGCCCGCGGAGCCTGGGGCAACGCATGTGGATGGGGGGAGGGCGATGGACACGGTTTGCCTGCACGAAAGTGGAGGAGGAGACATTGTCGATGCCTGTCGTCACCCCCGCGATTCGTAGCGCGAATAGATGTGCCCCGAACCGAAGCGAGCGAGGCCGGGCGCCGCGCCGCGCGAATGCACGCAAACCGCAGACAAAAACCCGCCTACGCTTGTTCGGGCACGCGCACCCATCCTTCCATCAACACGCGTGCACTGCGGCTCATGACCGCCTTCGTCACGGTCCATTCGCCGTTTCGGCGGCTTGCCTGCGCGCCCACGCGCAGCGTGCCCGACGGATGGCCGAAGCGCACCATCTCACGCTCGCCGCCGCCGGCCGCGAGATTGACGAGCGTGCCGGGAATCGCCGCCGCCGTCGCGATGGCCACCGCGGCGGTGCCCATCATCGCGTGGTGCAGCTTGCCCATCGACATCGCTCGCACGAGCAAATCGATTTCGCTCGCCGCCACGCGCTTGCCGCTCGATGCAACGTAATCCGCCGGCTTGGCCACGAACGCAACCTTCGGCGTATGTTGGCGGCTCGCAATCTCCTCGGGCGTTGCGATGAGCCCCATGCGCCACGCTCCCTGCGCGCGAATCGACTCGAACATCGCGAGCGCCTTGGCATCCGCGTTGACGGCGTCCTGCAATTCTGTGCCCGTGTAACCGATTGCGGCGGCGTCGACGAATACAGTCGGAATGCCGGCGTTGATCATCGTCGCTTTCAACGTGCCGAGGCCTGGCACGTCGAGATCGTCGACCACGTTCCCCGTCGGAAACATCGCGCCGCCCGCGCCGTCTTCGTCGGCTGCCGGATCGATGAATTCAAGCTGGATTTCGGCAGCGGGAAAAGTCACGCCATCCAATTCGAATGCGCCTGTCTCCTGTACATGGCCGCCGGTCATCGGTACGTGAGCGACGATGGTCTTGCCGATGTTCGCCTGCCAGATGCGTACCGTCGTCACCCCATCGCGCGCAATGCGCTGCGCATCGAGCAGCCCGCTCGCGATTGCAAACGGACCGACGGCTGCGGAAAGATTGCCGCAGTTGCCGCTCCAATCGACGAAAGGCCGATCGATCGAAACTTGCCCGAAGAGGTAATCGACATCGTGATCCGCGCGGGCGCTCTTCGACACGATGACGGCTTTGCTCGTGCTCGATGTGGCTCCGCCCATGCCATCGATCTGCTTGCCGTAGGGGTCGGGGCTGCCGATCACGCGCATGAGCAACGCGTCCCGATTTGGGCCGGGAACGCGCGCGGCTTCGGGCAAATCCTGCAAACGGAAAAATACGCCCTTGCTCGTGCCGCCGCGCATATAGGTCGCGGCAATCTTGATCTGCGGTGCGTGAGTCATGAATGAGGGTGTCCTGGAAGAATCGACGGTACCGGCTTGTCCGGCCGGTACCGCCCACAGCACTGCATCGATCTCTCGATCAGAGCGGCGCCGCCGTTGCCGATTCGAGAAAATCCTGCGCGAAACGCTGCAGCACGCCGCCTGCTTCGTAGATGGAGACTTCCTCGGCCGTATCGAGCCGGCACGTCACCGGAACGGCTACGCGCTCGCCGTTCCTGCGATGGATGACGAGCGTCACATCGCTGCGCGGCGTGCGCTCGCCGATCACATCGAAGGTTTCCGTGCCGTCGATGGCGAGCGTGTTGCGATTGACACCGGGCTTGAATTCGAGCGGCAGCACGCCCATGCCAACGAGGTTGGTACGGTGAATGCGCTCGAATCCCTCCGCAACGATCGCCTCGACACCGGCCAGACGCACGCCCTTCGCGGCCCAGTCGCGCGACGATCCTTGTCCGTAATCGGCGCCCGCGATGACGATCAGCGGTTGTTTGCGCGCCATGTAGGTTTCGATGGCCTCCCACATGCGCGTCACCTTGCCCTCGGGCTCGATGCGAGCGAGCGAGCCCGCTTTGACCTTCCCGCCTTCGACGACCATCTCGTTGCGCAGCGTCGGATTGGCGAATGTGGCGCGTTGTGCCGTCAGGTGATCGCCGCGGTGAGTCGCGTACGAATTGAAGTCCTCTTCGGGCAGGCCCATTTTGGCCAGATACTGGCCTGCCGCGCTCGTCGGCAGAATTGCATTGGACGGCGAGAGGTGGTCCGTCGTGATGTTGTCGCCCAATACGGCGAGGGGCCGCATGCCCGCGAGTGTGCGCTCGCCGGCCAGCGCGCCTTCCCAATATGGCGGGCGCCGGATGTAGGTACTGTCGGGGCGCCAGTCGTAAAGCGGATCGGTCGCGTCGTTCGATTCCACCGAGAGTGCGAACATCGGTTCGTACACCTGACGAAAATGCTCGGGCTTCACGCTCGATGAAACCAGTGCATCGATTTCCTCGTCGCTCGGCCACAGATCTCGCAACGTCACGCGCCGGCCGTCGGGTGTGACGCCCAGCGCGTCGTTTTCGATATCGAAGCGAATCGTGCCGGCAATGGCATAGGCCACGACGAGCGGAGGCGAAGCAAGGAACGCCTGTTTCGCATACGGATGAATGCGGCCGTCGAAGTTGCGGTTGCCCGAAAGCACGGCCGTGGCAAAGAGGTCGCGTTCGACGATCTCGTGTTGGATCGCCGGATCGAGCGCCCCCGACATGCCGTTGCACGACGTGCATGCGTAGGCCACGACGCCGAAGCCGAGGCGTTCGAGCTCGGGTAGCAGGCCTGCCGCTTCGAGGTAGAGCGTCACGGCCTTCGATCCTGGCGCGAGCGACGTCTTCACCCACGGTTTGCGCAGCAGTCCGAGCCGGTTCGCATTCCGTGCAACGAGCCCCGCCGCGATCATGTTGCGTGGATTGTTGGTGTTCGTGCAGCTCGTGATGGCCGCGATGATGACGGCGCCGTCCGGCATCGCGCCGGGCGCGTCGTCCACCTTGCCGGCGATGCCACGTGCGGCGAGCTCGGCGGTCGGCACACGGTTGTGCGGATTCGACGGTCCGGCGATATTGCGGGTGACGCTCGAGAGGTCGAATCTGAGCGTGCGCTCGTAGACCGCGCTTCCCAGGCTGTCGGCCCACAGGCCCGTCGTTTTCGCGTAGGTTTCGACGAGTGCCACGAGCGCTTCGTCGCGGCCCGTCAGCTTGAGGTAGCGGATCGTTTGATCGTCGATATGGAACATCGCGGCCGTTGCGCCGTACTCGGGCGCCATATTCGAAATCGTCGCGCGATCCCCGAGCGTGAGGCGCGATGCGCCCTCGCCGTAGAACTCCAGGTAAGCCGACACGACCTTCTGCTGGCGCAGGAACTCGGTCAACGCCAGCACGATATCGGTCGCTGTGATGCCGGGTTGCCGCGCGCCCGTCAGCTCGACGCCGACGATATCGGGCAGACGCATCCACGAAGCGCGCCCCAGCATGACGCTTTCGGCCTCGAGCCCGCCCACACCGACGGCGATGACGCCGAGCGCATCGACCATCGGCGTGTGCGAATCCGTGCCGACGAGCGTGTCGGGAAACGCCACGCCGTCGCGCACCTGCACCACGGGGCTCATACGCTCGAGATTGATTTGATGCAGGATGCCGTTGCCCGGCGGAATCACATCGACGTTGCGAAAGGCTCGTTTCGTCCAGTCGATGAAATGGAACCGGTCTTCGTTGCGGCGGTCCTCGATGGCGCGGTTCTTCGCGAATGCATCGGGGTCGTAGCCACCGCATTCGACGGCGAGCGAATGATCTACGACGAGTTGCGTCGGCACCACCGGATTGATCATGGCCGGGTCGCCGCCGCGGGCCGCGATGGCATCGCGCAGGCCCGCGAGATCGACGAGCGCGGTTTGACCGAGGATATCGTGGCAGACGACTCGTGCCGGAAACCAGGGGAAATCGATCTCGCGCTTGCGTTCGATCAGCTGCGTAAGCGCGGCTTCGAGCAGCGCGGGCTCACACCGGCGCACGAGATTCTCGGCGAGTACGCGCGACGTGTAGGGCAGCGTGTCGTAGGCGCCGGGCACGAGCGCGTCGACGGCGGCGCGCGCGTCGAAGTAGTCGAGACCGGTGCCGGGTAACGGTTTGCGATAGGCGGTATTCATCGGCGTTGTTCGATCGGCACGAATTTGAGGTTTTCCGGACCGGTGTAATTGGCGCTGGGCCGGATGATCTTGTTGTCGATCCGTTGCTCGATCACATGCGCGCTCCAGCCGGAGGTACGGGAAATCACGAAGACCGGCGTGAACATCGCCGTGGGGACGCCCATCATGTGATACGAGACGGCGCTGAACCAATCGAGATTCGGGAACATCTTTTTCGCGTCCCACATCACTTGTTCGAGCCGCTCCGCGATATCGAAGAGTTTCGTGTCGCCGGCTTCCTGCGAGAGCTGTTTCGCCACCTCTTTGATGACTTTGTTGCGCGGATCGGAGAGGGTATAGACCGGATGTCCGAAGCCGATCACGACTTCCTTGGCCTCCACGCGGCGGCGGATATCGGCTTCGGCTTCGTCGGGCGTGCTGTAGCGCGATTGGATCTCGAACGCCGCCTCGTTTGCGCCACCGTGTTTCGGCCCCCGCAGCGCGCCGATCGCGCCGGTAATGGCCGAGTACATATCCGACCCCGTGCCGGCAATCACGCGGCCCGCAAATGTGGACGCGTTGAATTCGTGCTCGGCGTAGAGAATCAGCGAAGTGTGCATCGCCCGCACCCACGACGGGCTCGGGGGCTTGCCGTGCAGCAGATGCAGGAAGTGACCGCCGATCGAATCGTCGTCCGTTTCGACTTCGATGCGTCGGCCGTTGTGCGAGTAGTGATACCAGTAGAGCAGCATCGAGCCGAGCGAAGCCATCAGGCGATCGGCAATATCGCGCGCGCCGGCTACGCTGTGGTCGTCCTTTTCCGGCAGCACGGTGCCGAGCACCGATACGCCCGTACGCATCACGTCCATCGGATGCGCGCCGGCCGGCACGCATTCGAGCGCGGCCTTCACGCTTGACGGCAGACCGCGCAGCGCCTTGAGCTTGCGCTTGTAGGCCGCGAGCTCCGAGCGCGTCGGCAATTGTTCGTGTACGAGCAGATGGGCGATTTCCTCGAACTCGCAAGCCGTGGCGACATCGAGAATGTCATAGCCGCGGTAGTGCAGGTCGTTGCCGGTGCGGCCCACCGTGCAAAGCGCGGTACTGCCCGCGCTGACCCCAGACAGGGCGACCGATTTCTTCGGCTTGAATGCACCTGCCGCGAGCGCGTCCTTGCCTGCTTCACTCATGATTTTGTCTCCGAATGCTCCGATGGCTTGCTGGCGGCGAACAGCGCGTCGAGCTTCTCCTCGTACGCGTGATAGCCGAGATAGTGATAAAGATCCGCGCGTGTTTGCATCGTCGGGACGGCCGCTTTTTGCGTGCCGTCGCGCATGACCGTTTCATAGAAGTTGAGGGCGGCCGCGTTCATCGCCCGATAGGCTCCGCAGCAGTAGAGCGCGATGTCGACGTTGGCCGCCCTCAACTCATCCGTCGTGAAAAGCGGCGTGGAACCGAACTCGGTCAGGTTGGCGAGAATCGGTACCTTGACCGCTTCCTTGAAACGCCGGTAGTCGTCGAGCGTTTTCATTGCTTCGGGGAAGATCATATCGGCGCCGGCTTCGACATAGGCCACGGCGCGTTCGATCGCTGCGTCGAGCCCTTCGGACGCGGCCGCATCGGTGCGAGCCATGATGACGAACGCGTCGTCCGTGCGCGCATCGACCGCCGCCTTGACGCGATCGACCATCTCCGCGGCCGGCACGCATTCCTTGCCGGGGCGATGGCCGCAGCGCTTTTGCCCAACCTGGTCTTCGATGTGCACGGCCGCCACGCCGGCTTTGATGAACGAGCGCACGGTGCGCGCGATGTTGAATGCGCCGCCCCAGCCCGTGTCGATATCGACGAGAAGCGGCAGCGAGCATGCGTCGGTGATGCGGCGTGCATCGATGAGCACGTCGTCCATGGTGCTGATGCCGAGATCGGGCATGCCGAGCGAGTTGGCCGCGACGCCACCGCCCGAAAGATAAACGGCTTTGAAGCCGACGGCTTCGGCCATCTTCGCCGCGTAGGCCGTGATCGCGCCGACGACCTGCAGCGGGCCCTCGGCCGCAACGGCAACGCGAAATCGCGCGCCTGCGCTCGTCGATTGCTGTGAGGTTATGTTCAATTGAATCGCTCCGTATGATCCGTTGCCTGCAACGCAAGGTGCGGGCCAGGATGCGTTGTCTTGCGTAAGTTGCTGATTATGCGAGAAAGTCGTCTCTAGTCTGTGCGCGTAGCGTTTCATATTTGAAATCATCGATTTCAAATATGACGATGGCGGATATAATACGCCGTACTCTCCTTCCGTTGACTTCGAGCGGGATCCGCATTGAGCCATTTTCCACCCGATCTTTCGCCACGGCCCGTCATCTGGGCGTTCGGTATCAGCCGACTGCGCGAACTTTTCTTCGAGATCGTCGGCGAATATGAGGCGCGTGCCGAGGTCCGTGTCATCGCTAGTGCCTATGACGACGCGGTGCGCGAGGTGCGCGAGGCCGGTTCGCGCCGTCCGGATGTCGTCGTGGCCGGCGGCTCCAACGCCGCCTATTTGAAGACGCGCGTTCCCGTGTCGGTGGTGCAAATCGGTCCGACGGGACTCGACATCATGCATTCGCTGTCGCGCGCGCGGTGGCAATCGGCCTCGGTTGCGCTCGTGAGTCCAGGCGAGACGCCGCCCGAGATTCGCAACTTCGTCACGGCGTTCGGACTCGACATCGTCTTTTCGTCGTACCGGTCGGCGCAAGATGCCCAGGCGTGCGTGCTCGAGTTGCGCGAGCAAGGCGTCGAGGTGGTCGTGGGTCCGGGTCTCGTGACTGACCTGGCCGCCGCGGCGGGAATGGGGGCGGTTTTTCTCTACTCGCACGCTTCGGTGCGCGCGGCCTTCGATACGGCGCTCGAAGTGGCGCAGGCCACGCGCGGCGAAGCCCGGCGCCGCCAACATATCGATAACCTGCTGCAACACCTTCGCGATGGCGTGGTGGCTCTCGATGCCCAGGGGCGAGTCGAAGCGATCAACCGGCCGTTGGCGGCGGCGCTGGGCGTCGATCCCGCGCTCGCGGTGGGCCAGCCGCTGGCGACGCTGGCGCCAGATGTCGTCGCTGCGCTGCCGGACGCACATGGCGATGCATTGTTGACCCTGCGCGGCGTCAGCTACGTCGTGCACCGCGGGCCACTTGCCGATGCCGGCGAAGCGCAGGGCGCCGTGCTCACATTTCAGGAATCGCGGGCCGTGGAGCGGCTCGATCGGACGCTGCGTTCGGCGCAACTCGGGCATCGATTCGCTGCGCGCTATCGACTCGAGGATCTGGTGGGGCGCAGCGAGCCGATGGAGCGTGTGCGCACCCTGATGCGCCGCTACGCGAAATCGGATGCCACGGTGCTCGTGCTCGGCGAAAGCGGCACGGGTAAAGAGATGGTGGCGCAGGGCATGCATCGCCTCAGTGCGCGCCGCAAGTTTCCGTTCGTCGCCATCAATTGCGGGGCATTCCCGGAAGCGCTGCTCGAGAGCGAACTCTTCGGTTACGAGGAGGGCGCATTCACGGGCGCCCGTAAGGGCGGCAAGGCGGGCTTGATCGAAGCCGCGCATCGCGGCACGCTTTTTCTCGATGAGATTGGGGAAATGCCGTTGCCGTTGCAAAGCCGACTGCTTCGTGTGTTGCAAGAGCGCGAGGTCGTGCGCCTCGGTGCGACGGAGCCAACGCGAATCGATATCCGCATCGTCGCGGCCACTCATCGATCGTTGGCCGAGGCGATCGAAACGGGCGCATTTCGCGCGGATCTCTATTACCGCCTCAATATTCTCAGCATCGCGCTGCCGCCATTGCGCGAGCGAACGGAAGACATCGTGCCGCTCGCCGCGCAGCTACTACTGCAGGCGGCGCAGCGCGAGCCCCGGCTCGCGAATCGCGTTCGGGGCATGGAAGCGGCCGAGCGCTTGATTGCCGACATCGGGGAATCGCTGCGCCGCTACGGCTGGCCAGGAAACGTCCGCGAGCTGCAAAACGTGGTCGAACGGATTGCTGTGGAGCTGGCTGACGCGGACGGCTCGGACGCCGTGCTCGAGCCGCTCGCGAGCGAGGCGATGCGGGCCATCGTGCCCGAATTGTTCGTGAGAGAGAGCCGGGGCGAAGTCGAAGCCCGGACGCTGCGGGAGCGCAGCCGCCATATCGAAGCGGACGAGATTCGAGCCGCGCTCGCGGCGTGCGGCGGCGATCGCGAAGCCGCCTGCGCAATGCTCGGCATCAGCAAGACGACGCTCTGGCGCAAGCTCGGCGCGGTCCGGCGCGGGGAGGGTTCGGCCGGCTGATCCGGGCCGGTGACGCGCTGCCGATCAGGCGGTCAGCGATGAATGTCGTCCCGGTTGACGAATCGGACTATTTAAACCGCGGATTTGCAAAAAAGTCCGTCCGACCCGCAATTGAAAATCGGTAATTCGTGCTATTCGAATTGCGTGCGCAAACGTTGTCGTGCACTCGCTTCAGCGCCCGCACGGCAGGCTGGAGGCACTCCCATGGCATGCGACGCAAAGCAAACGGGCGATTTTTGCAAACAATGGTTTCGCAAACGTTTTCCCCCGAATGCAACGCATTTTTCAATTCCGGAATCCGCGAAAAACGGCAACAAAGGTTTTACTTTTAAGATGAATGTCGGCTAGAATCTGCCCGATTCTGGTGCTGACTGGTTGACCCTCCTTGCGACGGGAGCCGTTGCTTGCTCGCGGGAAACACATTCCTCCGGATTTCCAATTGGATGCGCAAGCGCTTCCGGCGCTCCGCGGGGAGCCTTGTTGTCTGTGAAAATGGAATTGGGTAGGGCTGCAGGCTGATGCGCTCGGACCAGCGCGTGTCAGGGCCCGCTTCGCAAAAAATTGCTACGGGGCAAGCGTTGAAGACACGGCGGAGAAAGGGTGCGGGAGGCCGCGCACCGAAGCGTAGCTCGGCAATGGGTGGCTTGCGCGGGCTGACGGCGACTTTCATTCTGGCGTCCGGTTTGGCGGCGAGCGCGGTTTCGGCGAGCGCCGGCGCGGCCGGGCCCAATGTCAGCGCGCACTCGCCTTATCCGTCCGTCAACGTTGCCTTTTTCAATGGCGCGCATTTGCCCGTCGATGCCTTGCAGGCGTTCGATGCGGTCGTCGTCGATCCTTCGTCCGGCTTCTCGCCGTCAGCGCATCCGCTAGAGCACACCGTCTGGGTCGCGCGCGTCACCGCGACGGCCGCCGGCGAGCCGGCCGAATTCGCGGCACGCGAAATCGCGCCACTCTGGGCGCGCGGCTATCGAGGCTTCCTGCTCGAGAGCAAGGCCGCGATCGCTGCGTTCGATGCAATACGGTCGGCCCATCCCGAGGCCCGCCTGCTGATCGGCGGCCCTGACGGCCTGGCAGCCGCGACGCCGCATGGGAGTATGGTTTATGCGGTCGTCGGCGGCCCCCTCGTACGCGGTTGGGACGACGACAACGTGCGCTCGACGGATATTTCGGAATCCGAACGAAGCCGCCGCGTAGCCGAGGCGCAGGCGTTCATGCGTGCGAGCGGCGTGCCTGTCGTCTCGCTCGAATTCTGCCCGCGCACGGACCGCGAGTGCAGCCGTGCCACGGCCGCGCAGGTCGCGGCCACGGGCGTCACACCGTATGTCACGGATCAGGCGCGCGATGTCGTCGGGATCGGCGCCATCGAAGTCGTGCCGCGCAAAGTACTCGTCATTCAGGACACCGCGCCTGATGCACCGCTCGATCTTTCGCCCGGTGTGCGGGATCTGGCCACGCCGCTCAATTACCTGGGTTACGACGTCGAATACGCGAACGTCAACGACGCCCGTCTGCCGGAAAACGTGACGCCCGACCGCTATGCGGGCGTCGTTGCCTGGTTCGAGGGCGCCGGTGTGCGCGATGCCGATGCCTGGCGCCGCTGGCTCGATGCGCGGATCGCGAGTCATGTGCCCGTTGCGGTGCTCGGCCAATTCGGCTTCGACGCGGCCGGCGACGACGGCGCCAAACTCGACCTGAGCCCCGTCGCGGGCCCGTTCGCCGGACATGTCGACGTGGTTGCACGCGATCCGATGATCGGCTTCGAAATCGACCCGGGGCTCGAGGCGCGCGATGTTGCCGGCATCAAGGCCGGTACGCACAGCCGTTCGCTGTTGCGCGCCCGGGCAGGCAGCGAGATCGTCGATCAGGCAGCAATCACCCCATGGGGCGGCTTCGCGTTGAGCCCCTACACCGTGGTGCCGCTCAATGGCATCGACCAGGAGCGCTGGGCGATTCAGCCGATAGCGTTTTTGACGGCGGCGCTGCGCCTGCGGTCCATCCCTTCGCCGAGCGTCACCACCGAGAACGGCCGGCGATTGTTCATGGTGCACGTGGACGGGGACGGCTTTGCTTCGCGCGCCGAGTTTCCCGGCGCGGAGTACTCGGGCGATGCGCTTTATGACAGGGTCTTCACACGCTATCGCGTCCCGATGACGCTCTCGGTCATCGAGGGCGAGGTCGGCCCGGCCGGGCGCTATCCCTCGATATCGCCGCGGCTCGAGGCCATCGCGCGCAAGATGTTCGCGCTGCCCTATGTCGAGATCGGCTCCCACACCTTTTCGCACCCGTTCGACTGGACGCTCGTCGATGCGAAAACGGGTACGCGCGTCGACCGCGGCGGCGGCGACACGGCGTTCTCGCTCGATATTCCCCACTATAAGTTCAACATCGATCGCGAGATTCGCGGCTCGATCGACTATATCGACACACGGCTCGCGCCGCCGGGAAAGAAGACGGCGGTGCTGCAGTGGCCCGGCAATTGCCAGCCCCCCGCGATCGTCGTACAGAAGGTGGCCGCGGCCGGCGTTGCGAATATCAACGGCGGGGACACTGTCATCACGAAGCGCGCCAACAGCTGGACGAATATCGCGCCGATCGGCGTCGACAAGGGTCCCGGAGCGTATCAGATCTATGCGCCGAACCAGGACGAGAATGTCTATACGAACGATTGGCTCGGGCCGTTCTATGGCTTTACGCGCGTGCTCGAAACCTACGATATGACCGAGCGTCCGCTGCGGTTCAAGCCGATCGATGTCTACTTCCACATGTATAGCGGCACGAAAATCGCGTCCTTGCGTGCGCTCGACGAGATCTTCTCGGCTGTCCTCAAGCAGCCCGTCCTGCCTGTGCATATCACGGACTACACCGATAAAGTGCTCGACTGGCGTACGTTTGCCGTGGCGCGCAGCATCGTGCCGGGCAGCGACCAGTGGGTCGTGCGCGGCAACGGCGCCGTTCGCGAGGTGCATTGGCCCGGCAACAGCCGGCCCGATATCGGCCGCTCGCCCGGCGTCACGGGCTTCGCTCCGGGGCCGGACGGCACGTACGTCCATATCGACGACGGCGCCGCGGTGATCACGTTCGACGGCGCGGCACGCGAGGCGACTCCCTATATCGAGCAGGCCAACGGTTTCGTTCGGCACTTCGTTCGAACTGCTCACGGTATGGCTTTCGAGTTCGGGGGCTACTACCAGCCGTTCGTGAAGCTCGCCGATGCCCGGGCATGCCGTGTGCGTGTCGGCGGCAAGCCCGTCGCTGCGAGCGGCAACGCGGGCGAACTCCGTTTCGATGTACCCGCTGTCGAGGGATCGCACGTGACTTATCGACCTGTCGAGATCGACTGCGAGCGAGGTGGCCTCAAGTGAGCACCACGAACGCTCATCCGCCGCGCATCGCTCCGGCCTGGCTGATCGCGCTGCTGAGCGGCGCTGTCCTCGGCGCACTCTACCTGGTTACACCGCGAGGCGATATTCGGCAGCGCGTCGAAGCAACCGGTTCGCCGAGTTCGCTCAGCGTCGCTTATCTCGAGGCGTGGTCGCGCGTACAGCCCGATAACGAGACGTTCATGACGGTGCTCGCCTCGCAATATGCGCACCTGGGCCGTGTCGACGATGCCGAGCGCATGGCCGAGCGCCTCGACACGCTGCGCTCCGACGATGCGCACCGCACCGCGGCATTCGTGCGCGTGGCGATCGCCGAGCAGCGCTATTTTGCGCTGAGCAGTGCCGATGCACGCCGTCCGACCGCACTGGCGGAGTGGCGGGCCCGCATTGCCGCGGCGGCCAAGGTCGCTCGTGCACAGAAGGACTTGTCCTGGCTGGCGACGCGCGCCGCCGCATCCGGCGATCCGCGGCTTGCGGCGCAGCTCTATGCACAGTTGTCGAACGCCGACTCCAAGGGCCGGCCGCAATGGGATACCTATGTCGCGCGGTATGCGCTCGAAGGCGGCGAATACCGCCTCGCCGCCGCCGCATGGTTCCGCAAGCAGGATGCCGCACGCGATCGCGACGATGCGCGACGCTGCTTCCTGTCGGGGATCGGCGCGTTGCGGGCCGGGAATCTGATGGATGACGCCGTGGCGGCGGCCGAGGCGCATCTCGGCTCGCTTGCCGACGATCCGGCTACCCTCGTCGAGCTCGTCAATCTCGCGCGGGCCGCGAACCGCCCCGATGCGGTCGATCGCTTCGCGAAAATGCTCGCGAAGTATGCGAAGGCGGATGGCGCGCCGACGCGCGGCGTCCCGCAGCAGCGTGCCTACGCGTATATGGACGGGCCGCTGCCGGCACGTGGCGCGCAATGGTCCACACGTGCAGTGGCTGTCGTGCGCGGCAAGCAAATGGATGGCTATGGCGTGATTCGTATCGCAGCGACCGCCCCCGCTCCGGCGGCTGACAACGCGCATGCGAACAAGGCCAAGCCCAGCCCCGCCGACGTCGCGTATGGTGCATTCGTCGAAGCGGGCGATATGGCCAGCGCCGAGCAGCTCGCGAAAGCGCAGGTCGAACGCAACCCGGGTTCGGCGTTGTGGACGCAGCGTCTTGCGCAATCCGCGCAATGGAATCGCGATCCCTCGGTCGCGCTGCATGCATGGCTCGCGTACGCACGCATCAGCAACGACCCCGCCGCGTGGGGCAACGTCCTGCGCATGGCACCCATGCTCAATGACGACGAGGCGTATCTTGC
Source organism: Paraburkholderia sp. NMBU_R16 (assembly GCF_013282575.1). Classification (GTDB taxonomy): domain Bacteria; phylum Pseudomonadota; class Gammaproteobacteria; order Burkholderiales; family Burkholderiaceae; genus Trinickia. Next base: position 81,303 of record NZ_JAAAYE010000006.1, on the reverse strand, counting down.
GGCCGCCGAACGCGATGCACGGGCCGCGCCCGGCGATCTGAAGAAGGTCGACGCGGTGACCTCGACGCTCGAACGGCTCGGGCGTCCGGATCAAGCCATTGCCTTTTTGCGTTCGCTGCCGCGGGGCAAGAACGCGGACGCGCTCGATATGAGGATCGGGCAGTTGGCCGAGCGCGCCGGTCATGACGAGCTCGCGCTCGATGCTTATCGTTCCGCACAGGCTCATCGGCCTCGCGATGTCGATGCTGCGCTGCGAACGGCGAGCGTGCTTTATCGCAAGGGAGACTACCGTGGCGCGTTCTCGGCGTTGCGTGCCGCGAGCCCGGCCGCAACCGACAATGATGCGGCCTACTGGCGCAATTACGGCGAGCTCGCGCGCCTCGTCAAGCGCGACGACGAGGCGAATCTGGCCTACCGCCACCTGTTGGCCGGCAAAGCCGCAACGCCCGACGATCTCGGCGACATGACGCATTTCTACGAACCATACCCGATCGACGCGGCGCGTGTCGCCGAGCTGCGTTTCAGGCGCGACCACAGCATGCTCGCGTTGCAGGACGCGATCTACTACTACACCGAAGCCGGCGCGACCGATCGCATCGAGAAACTGTTCGCGAGCCTCGACGCGAGCGAGCGGCAAGCGGTGCTGGCCTCGCCCGCCGTACTGAGCGCGCGCGCGGAGTATTACCGTCTGACCGGACGGCCCGGCGAGGCAATCTCCGATCTTCGTGCCGCGCTGAGCTTGCCCGGTGCCAACAGCGATACGCGTTCCGCTTATCTGTGGATGCTCGTCGACTACGGTTCCGACGCGGAAGTCGCCGAGGCATTGCGGCGTATGCAGGGCAGCGAAGACACGAGCGCGGCGATCTGGGGACCGTTGGCCGCTGCGGCGATGCGGTTGCACAAGCCCGTTGTCGCGCTCGGTTATCTGCGGCGCCAGTCCGCCTCGCTCTCGCGCGATCCGCTGTGGTTGCTGACGTATGCCGATGCGCAGGAAATGGCCGGGCGCAGTGACCTGGCATGGTCCATCCGGCATAAAGTCTGGCTGCAACTGGCGCGCGATCGAAACGTAACGGGCGGTCCGAACGGCGCGCGTCAGTCGACGCGCGCGACGCGCGGCGCGCAGCCGGCCGAGGTCGTCGACGAGCTTCGCGGGCGACGCGTTGCCCTGTCGACCACGTTCGCGACCGGCGATGCATCGCTGGCCATGCTCGACGATCTGCTCTCTGGCGACAAGCGTAACAACGTGCCCGAAGCGTCGCGTTCGCTTTTGGGGACGGTCGACGGTTTGCCGGGCCCGGGTACGCTCGATCGGCGCGAACTCGCCCACAACACGCGCTTGCGTCATGCCGTCGCGAAGGACGTGGCGATTGCCTGGGCGTTGTCGCACGAGGCCAATCCGCTAGCCAAGCGCTGGCTGGCCCAGCAGTATGCGGCACGCTTGTCGCAGCCCGCCGATTCGCAACTCGCGATTGCGCTGGCCGACAACGACGAAGCGCAGATGAAGCGCTTGCTCGATGAAGCGCGCTCGCGTTTGCCGCTCTATGAGCGGATCGACGCGGCATCGGCGATCGATCGTCCGGGCGAGGCGCAGCAACTCGCGTTTGCCGGTCTCGAAGGCGCACCCGCCGACGACGAACTACACACGCGCCTCGTCGACACGATGCTGGCGTGGCCGCAATCGATCGATGCCTCGGTCACGAACCACGTGGAGCATCCGCTCGACTATGTGGAACAGACGCTCGCGGCGAGCCGCAAGCTTTCCGACCGATACATGGTTGGCGTGGAGGGTGTGCAGCGCTTCATGCGATCGACCGATCAGAGTCAACTCGTGAACGTTCCGAGCACCGAGCGCTCGATCGCGTTCAGCCTGCGCAGACAGACGCTCGATACCATGTTCGCGGTCACGGGTGGCCGGCGCGAGGCGCTCAACAGTTTCTATACGCTGCAGCTTGCCGCGCAGGCCGGCCGCAACGGCCCGCTCGAGGTCGGCTTGCGGCTCGGACGCAACCAGACTGTCGACGAGAATCAGCTGCTGTTCGTGGGCGGCATGAAAGACAATGCGATCGGCGATTTCACGTGGCGCCTGACGCAGCGCATTTCGATGACGGGTAGCGTGGAAGCGAGCCGTTTTTACAGCCAGAGCCGCAACTATCTGGGCAGCGGGTTACTGACCTCGGGCGAGCTCAGCTACCGCATTCGCACGAACTACCCCGATTACACGGTGCGTCTCGTCGGCGCGCACGGCGACTATCACGCGGGCGGCAGCGCCGACGATCTCGTGACTAGGCTCGTGCCGATCGCGAATCGGCCCGTCACGGCAAGCGATCTGATGCCGCAGACGTATACGCAGTACGGGCTCTTCTTCGGTTTCGGAGACGACTTGCGTACGCGGTACACGCGCGCATGGCGACCGTTCCTCGATGTCGGCATCATGCACGATTCGAATCAGGGATGGGGGCCGGGCGGCAGTATCGGGCTCGCGGGGTCGGTCTTCGGCGGGGATCACGCCGCGCTCTTCTTCGAGCATCAGCGCGTGTCCCGGCAGGGCACGCCGGTGACGCAAATCGGCGCGCGTTACAGCTGGTTTTACTGATCGTTTCATCGATCCGGCAAGCGGTTTCGAATCAAGCAGAGTCAACAGAGTCAACAAGGAGTCATTCGATGAGCAACAACAAACGGTGGAGTCGTTCGGTGCAGTGGATCGTCTCGCTCGCGATGTCGGTTCTCGCGCTGGGCGCATGCAGCTCGATCAGGCAAACCGCTGCGCCGGCACTCGGCGTGCAGGATTCGATCGCGGTCGTGCCGATGGTCAACTATACGGAAACGCCGGCGGCGGGCGGCAACGCGGCGGCTATCGCGGCGGGCGTGCTGCGCACGAACGGATGGAGCGATGTGCGTATTGCCCCGGCGGACGAATCGTCGAGCGCGATGTTCGACACCGCACAGCGCGAGAATGGCGATAAGAAGCTGGCCTGGGCGCGTGAGCAGCACGTCAAGTATGTGCTGAGCGGTGCCGTCGAAGAGTGGCGCTACAAGACCGGCGTGGACGGCGAGCCCGTTGCCGGCGTGACGCTCGAGCTCATCGATGCCGCCTCGGGCCGCGTGGTCTGGAGTGCGACGGGTACACGCACGGGATGGAGCCGCTCGAGCCTCTCGGGTGTAGCGTCGACGTTGATCGGCGGCTTGCTCTCTGCGCTGCGTCCGCGTTCGTAAGTCCCCACGGATCAGGAGCCGATCGTGAACACCGTCAGCCCATCGCATGCGGGCAACTCATCGAAGCCGCGTCATTCGAACCCCTTCGGGAATCTCGGGCGTTTCCGCCGCTTCGTCGCACCGGCCGTCGCGCGGCCGCTCGCGATCGTGGAGACGGTCGCGTTCATGCTCGTGGTGCTGGTCCTTGCGCGCGTCATCGCGCCCGAGGACCCGTTGCTTGCCCATACCGGCTTCGGCTGGCTGTGGATCGCGCCGCTCATCGTCGCATTGCGCTATGGCACGCTGCTCGGCCTTCTGGGCGGCGCAATGGTGACCGGGGCCGCGATGTTCGACGCGCATACGTTCGGAGCCGCCTGGCAGACGCCGTTTTTACTGGGCGGTCTCGTCCAAACGATCGTCGCGGGCCACTTCGGCGATACCTGGGGCAATCGCGCCGCGCGCGCCAGTGCGCTCAACGATTACCTGAACGATCGTCTGGTCGCGTTGACGAACAGCCACTACTTGATGCGCCTGTCGCACGAGCGGCTCGAAAAAGATCTGTTGACCAAGCCGACTACACTGCGCGACGCCATCACCGAACTCCGACGCCTGTCGGTCACGCGCAGCGCCGAGGGCGAGATGGCCCGGCCGGCCGCTACGGATGATAAAAACGCGGCGATCGTCGGTGCGCAAGCGCTGCTCGAGTTCGTGGCACAGGCCTGCCAGATCGACGTGGCGGCGCTTTATCCGGTCGAAAAGGGGCATCTGGCCAGTCGGCCGCTTGCGACGATCGGCGATTCGTTCGAGCTCGATGGGCACGATCCGTTGCTCGTGCGCGCGCTCGAGAGCAAGCACATCGCGCATGTGCACGGCAACGAAGACAACGCCGTGACCCGGACCGGGCTCGTCGTGTGCGCGCCGCTCGTAGCGGCCGACGGCAGCATGCCTGCGATGCTCGTGATCAAGCGGATGCCGTTCCTTTCGCTGAACTTCGAAAACCTTCAGTTGCTGCTGGTGATGCTCGGCTACTACGCCGATGGCGTCGAGCATGTGACGCTCGTGGATAGCGTGTTGCGCGACGTGCCGGCGTGCCCGGTCGATTTCGCGCTCGAGCTCGCGCGGCTTTCGCGGCTCGAACGCGAGTGCGGGATTGCATCGTCGCTCGTCGCACTGGTGTTTCCGCGCGACGAAGCCGGCGATTCGCTCTATGAACACGTGCTGCGCCGCCGGCGTTCGCTCGATCTGATCTGGCCGCTCAGAACCCCTAACGAATCCGTCATCGTCAATCTGATGCCGGCGACCGACGGCACGGGTGTCGACGGCTACCTCGCGCGCATCGAGGGCAGCCTCGAGGCCCAGTTCCGCGTCGACTTCGAGGCGGCGCGCATCGGCGTGCATACGCTGCATCTTGCCGACGGCGAACCGGGCCGCGCGCTCGCGCGCTTTTTGAAGCGAAGCGGCATCGATGGCTAAGACCACTTCCCTTTCGCGCACGCTTTGCGCCGTGGCACTGGCGGTGACGGCGGCGCTCGAGTTCTTCCTGGGCTGGCGCGTGATTGCGGACGGCCAGAGCCTGTCCGTGCTGCCCGATCCGTTTCTTACGCTGGTCGCGCTCACGTTCGGATTCGGCATCGTCGAGGCCTGGCTCGTGCGTGCGATCCTGCCGGACGCCTATCGCGAACCGCGCGGTTGGACGCTGTTGTGGCTGTGGCTCGCATGTTCGCTCGTGCCCGTGCTCGGCGGCCTCGTGGTGCTCGTGGGCTGTGTCTGGGCGGCCTGTTTTCCGGCCGAGGACAACTCGCGGCGTTATGGCGAAGTGGCGCGCCCGCAGTTCGTTTCCTATCTGATCTCGCGCGTCTCGCATGGCGGCGGCGCCCGTTTGCAGGCCCGTCTCGTCAATACGCACGTCGCCGCGCAAGACAGGTTGTCGGCACTCGTGGCGATTCAGGGTATGCCGACGCGCACCACCGGGGCGCTGTTGCGCGAGTTGCTCGCCGATCCGATCGAAGACGTTCGCCTCATTGCCTATGGGGCGCTCGATCGTGCGGAGAACGAGATCATGCAGCAGATCTTTCGCACGACGAAGCTGCTCGAGCGGACGCCTGAAGACGCACGGCATGAGCGTCATGTCATGCACCGCCAACTGGCCGAGCTCTACTTCGAACTGATTTATCAGAACCTCGTGCACGGACCGGTTTACCGCCATACGCTGACACAGGCCGATCAACATGCTCAGGCGGCGCTGGCCATAGACGACAGCGACGCCGCGCTCTGGTTGATTCGTGGCCGCGTCGCGCTCGTCAGCAACAATGCGGAAGAAGCGGGGCGCTACATCGACTGGGCACAGACGCGCGGGTTCCCGCGCGAGCGGCTCGTGCCGTGGCTCGCCGAAATCGCCTACCTGCGCGGCGAATATGCGCGCGTCTCCGAGCTGCTGGGTTCGCTCGGCAATACGGCGGCCGTACCGATACTCAAACCCCTCGTGCGCTACTGGTCAACATGAATTCGTCATTGCTTCGTCGTGCGGCCGATGCCGACGTCTGCCTGTTGCTCGAAGGCACGTTTCCCTATGTCCGCGGAGGGGTGTCGAGCTGGGTCGACGGCATGATCCGCGCGTTTCCCGATATTCGCTTTGCGATCGCATTCATCGGCAGCCGCAGGGAGGATTATGGCGATCCCGCATTTGCGTTGCCCGAGAACGTCGTTCACTTCACGGAGCAGTTCCTCTACGAGCAAAAGCCTGCCGATCATGAGACGGCTCATGAAATCGCAGGCGATGCGGACGCTTTCGCGCACTCCGCGCGGTTGCACGCGGCGTGGCGTTCGGCGGACGCGGCGGACGGCACGGCGCTGATGACGGAGGTCGCGAAGCTGATTGGCGACGATGGCCCGCTCAACGAGAAGGCGTTTCTGTCGAGCCGCGCGGCTTGGAACTACATCGTCGATCAATATCGCGAAAACTGCACGGACCCGTCGTTCACGGATTACTTCTGGACGGTGCGGATCATGCACCAGCCGCTGTGGCAGCTCGAGCGAATGACGCGCACGTTGCCGCCGGCACGTATCTACCACACGATATCGACCGGCTATGCCGGTTTTCTCGGTACGTTGCTGCACCATCGGACCGGGCGTCCGCTGATCGTTTCCGAGCACGGCATCTACACGAAAGAGCGCAAGATCGACTTGTTGCAAAGCGATTGGATTAGCGATAACCGCGGCGCGTTCGAAAAGGACGTCTCGAAGATCAGCTATTTCCGCGAGCTGTGGGTGCGCTTTTTCGAAGCGCTCGGACGCTTGTCGTACGATGCGGCCGATGAGATCGTGGCGCTTTACGAAGCCAATCGAAAGCGCCAGATCGCGGACGGTGCCAACGCGGCGATTACGCAAAACATCCCGAATGGCGTCGATGTGAAGTCTCTTTCGACGTTGGTCGAGCGCCGTACGCCGGGTAAGCGGCGTGTCGTCGCGCTCGTCGGGCGCGTCGTGCCGATCAAGGACGTGAAGACGTTCATCCGCGGCATTTTCATTGCATCGCGCACGATGCCCGACATCGTCGCGTGGATCGTCGGCCCGGAAGAAGAGGACCGCGACTATGCCGAGGAGTGCCGCGCGCTCGCGCAAAGCCTCGGGTTGGCGGATCGTATCGAGTTTCATGGGTTCAAGCGCATGGACGAGATGCTGCCGTCGATCGATCTGATCGCGCTCACGTCGATCAGCGAGGCGCTACCGCTCGTCGTGCTCGAAGGGTTCGCCGCGGGCGTGCCGGCCGTGACGACCGACGTCGGCGCATGCCGTCAATTGATCGAGGGCGACGGAGCCGAAGATGCCGCGCTCGGCGCCGCCGGTGCGATCGTGCCGATCGCCAATCCAGCGGCGTTCGCCCAGGCCGTGCTGGATATGCTGGGCAACGAGGCGCAATGGGAGCGTGCGCAGCAGGCGGCCATCGCTCGCGTGCACCGGTTCTATACCAAAGAGAAGATGATCGAGCGATATCGCGCACTATATGAAAAGCTGCGCGCCCTGCCGGAGCGCGAGCGACGGAGGCTGGACAAAGCCAAGGGTTGCCCGATGCATGCGGGCGGCGCGGCTCACGCGCCATCGTCCACTTCGTCGACACCGGGAGCGCGCTGATGGCTGGTATCGGGTTCGAACTGCGCAAGATATTGAAGGGCGATACGCTCGCCGGTGCGGCGCGGGCATATGCCTACGCGGGTCTGATCAGCTCGGGTCCGCTCATTCTGTCGATTCTGGGCATTCTGATCATTGGCCTGATGAGCGTCGGCTACACGATTCCGCGTTACGCGATCGTGCAGTTCCAGGTTTCGGTCACGTATCTGATCGCATGCAGTCTGATCGTCACGGGGCCGTTGCAGCTTTCGTTCACGCGCTTCATCTCCGATCGCTTGTTCGAAAAGCGCGACGATCTCGTGCTATCGACGTATAACGGCGTGGTGCTTCTCTCGAGCGCGGCGTCGGGTCTGGTCGGTCTGCTCGCTGTCGGCCTCGCGTTTCGCGGCGAGCCGCTCGCTTATCGGATGTTGATGGTGGCGGGCGGTGTGGTGATCAGCAATATCTGGGTGGCCGTCATTTTCCTGTCGAGCGTCAAGCAGTACCGGCAGATCTTGTTCGTGTTCGTCCTCGGTTACGCGTGTACCGTCGTATTTTCGTTGCTGCTCAATCGGCAAGGTATCTCGGGGCTGCTGGGCGGCTTCGTGGCGGGGCACGTTGTATTGCTGGCCGGACTGTCCGGCCTCATTTATCGCAACTACCGCAGCCCCCGGTTCATTTCGTTCGAGATGCTGGACCGGCGCTTCGCGTATCCGAGCCTTGCGCTCGTCGGGCTGTGCTTCAACGTCGGCGTCTGGCTCGACAAGTTCATGTTCTGGTATGCGCCGAGTACCGGCGCGCAAGTCATCGGTCCGCTGCATGCGTCGGTGATCTATGACATTCCCGTGTTCATGGCCTATATTTGCGTCATGCCGGGGATGGCGGCGTTTCTCGTGCGCATCGAAGCCGATTTCGTTGAATACTACGATGCGTTTTATGAAGCTGTTCGACGCGGCGCGACGCTGAGGCATATCAACGATATGCGCGACATGATGGTGACGAGCGTGCGAGCGGGCCTGTTCGAAATCGTAAAGATCCAGACGGTCGTGCTGCTCTTCGTTGCGGTGTTCGGGCCGCGTCTGCTTCAGGCGCTGCATATTTCGACGCTTTACATGCCGTTGCTGCTCATCGACGTCATTGCGGCGAGCCTGCAGATTCTTTTGCTGGGCATCCTCAATGTGCTGTTCTATCTCGACGAGCGCCGTGTCGTGCTGCGCATTTGTGTTGCATTCGTGGCGCTCAACGGGACGCTGACGGCGATCACGCTCTGGATGGCGCCCGATTATTACGGCTATGGGTTCGCGTTGACGCTGCTGATTCTGGTTGCCGTGTCCGTGCTCGCGCTCGATCGCATCTTCGGCCGCCTCGAGTACGAGACATACATGTTGCGTAATTGAGGCGAGGGTTCATGCCGGGACGGGTCAATCGAGGGCTGACGCGAGCGTTGGCGGTGCTCGTTTCGTTCATGGCGGCACTCACGCTTGCACCGACGCGTCAGGCACACGCCGAGGATCGCCGTGGCGGCGAGCCGCGCTTCGATTCGGTGGCGTTTTTTTACGGCGATCGTGTGCCGGTCGATCGACTCTCGCATTTCGATGTGGTGGTGGTCGAGCCCGATGCGGCATTCGACCCGCGAGAGCATGCCAGCGCTGGGCCGCAATGGTTCGCGTATGTGAGCGTCGGGGAGGTATTGGCGAATCGCAGTTATTTTTCCGCCATGCCGCGACGTTGGCTGACCGGGCGCAACAAGGACTGGGACTCCGCGATAGTCGATCAGTCGGCGCGCGGGTGGCCTGCATTCTTCGTCAGACACGTCATTACGCCGCTCGCGCAACGCGGGTTTCGAGGCTTTTTTCTCGATACGCTCGACTCGTACCAACTGATTGCCAAGAACGAGCATGACCGCACGCGGCAGCGCGCCGGTCTCGTCGCAGTGATTCGTGCGATCAAGAAGCGCTATCCCGATGCGCATTTGATTTTGAATCGTGGCTTTGAAATATTGCCCGAGGTGCATGATCTCGTTTCGGCGGTGGCATTCGAATCGCTTTACGGCCGCTGGGATCAAGGCAATCGCCAGTATGGCGAGGTGCCCCAGGTGGACCGGGACTGGCTGCTGGGACAGGCGAGGGCGGTTCGCGATCGATACGGATTGCCTGTCGTCTCGATCGATTACTGCCCCCCTGAGGAGCCGGCCCGCTGCCGCGAAATCGCGCGGAAAATCGCGGCCGATGGTTTCGTGCCCTACGTGACCGATGGGGGATTGCAGACGGTCGGTGTGGGGCCGGGTGAGGCTGGGGCGCGGTAGCCCCGGCGCTCAGACCAAGCCTCGCAAAATGTCGAAGGTGCTCGGCGCGCGATCACGGGTGCACGCAGGCGCGATCACGGCAATCCCTCAGGCCAGTCAGCTACGACCCGAACGCCCTGACGATGCAGCACCGCCAGCGCGAGAAAGCCGTCGACGCCAAACTCGATGTCCCCCACATCCAGTTCTTCCAGCCATGTCATGCGGGAGAGCAGGATCGCACTGTCGTCACGAAGCCGGTCGTTGTCTGCCACCTTCAAAGATCTGAGCATCCTGTTCGGTGCGACCATTTGAAGTCCCGAGATATCGAATAGATTCCCGTCGAGCACCAGCGCCTCGATGCTCCGGTTCGCCGCTATCGCGCCGAGTTCGGCATTCCCGACCCGGCAGTTCGTGGCATGAAAAACTTCAGCCGTGTATTTCGCGAGACTTCAAACGCAATTTCGCTCGCCTCTCTGATAGGGTTGCCGCCAAAGGCGAGGGCGATCGCCCGGCTTTCTCTTATCAACGCCGCCGCGGTTTTGGCGCTTAGTTCATTGTCGTAAAACAATATCTCCTCCAATGCGCTCTGCGTAAATGCGACTCCGCCCCGGTCGCCGATGCAGTTCTCGGACAGGTCGGCCGAACGCAGCGTAGCGCTTGGAGACAACCCCTGTGCGCCGCGATCGCCGATGCCGTTCGCGGTCAGGATCACCGATTCGAGCGTCGGGTGCCGCCCTAGAACGATCGCGCCATCGTCGCCGACCCGAGTGCGTGGGTGCGCGGTCAACGATCGAAGTGCGAGCGCTTCGAGGCACGCCAGCGCGGCCGGCGTGACGCCTTGTACGATATCCAGCGTCAAATGACGCACCGATCTCGGGAAAAGCGAAAAATCGCGATCGTCGAACGCGCCTTCGACGATCAGCGTATCGACCGTCTCGGATTGCGGAGAGTCTAGCAACGCACGCAGGTCATTCGGCGACGTGACCGTGTATGTCGTCGATGCTCGTCTCGCCGCCGCGCCGGTGGTCCCAGGGTGCTGCGATTGCGATGGCGATCTGGGCGCCGCGAATACAACTTCCGATGAACGTGGCGGTATTCCGCCTGCGGCGCGTGCATGCTCGGCAAGCTCGCGCAGGCCAGGGGGAATCTCGGCGTGGCCGGACGCCCCAGCGATCGGCGCGGTCTGATTCGACACTGGCCCCTCGTCGCCCGCATTCGGCTGAACTGCGTGACCGGAGCATGGCCTGCGCTCAGGGGAAGGGATGGGCATGGGGCGACGCTCTCCGATGGCATTCACATTGAAAGCGTTTTTTTAGCCGTGATGGCTGTCTTCTCAGTCGCCAGCGCGAAAAATGCACCGGCAGTGCGAAACGCATCGCCGAGCCCCTGCTCGGCAGACGCTCCAAAAACATATAAATGGTATTGCGAGTCATTCTCATTTGCGTTAAGGTTAACGATAAGCGAGCTCGAGCCAGAGCACGTTTCGTCAACGCTCAACAACAACACCGTCGAACAATCATGTCATTTCGGCCTTGCAGTGCTGCCGTTCGGTCTGTTTATCCGATTGCCGCTCCGTCTTCCGTTGCTCTCAAACCTTTATTGATCGCGGTACGCATGGCCTTTGCCGGTTTGTTGGCGACGGGCCTCAGTACCGTCGCCTGCGCCCAGGCATCCGCGGACTCGGCGACGAGCCCGAGCGATTCGCGCAACACGCTCCCTGCGGTCGTGGTCAAGACCGACGCAGTGGTAGACGAACCCGTCAAACCCTACGCGGGCGGGCAGATCGCCCAGGGCGGGCGGCTGGGATTGCTCGGCAACAAAAGCGCAATGGATACGCCGTTCAGTGTGAGCAACTACACGTCGCAGCGCATGGACGATCAACAGGCGCCCACCCTCGGCGATGCGCTGAACAAGGACCCGTCGATTCGTTTCACCGGGCAAACGGGCGGTGTGACCGATTCCTTTTATATCCGCGGCTTTCCAGTCAACGAAGGGAATCTGAGCGATTTCGCATTCGACGGCGTATATGGCGTGGTGCCGAACTATCACGTCTTCACCGAATACGTCGAGCGTGTCGATGTGCTCAAGGGTCCGGGGGCGCTGCTTTACGGCATGTCGCCGAACGGCGGGGTCGGGGGCGTCGTCAACATCGTGCCGAAGCGGCCGCTCGCGAAAGACCTCACGCGCTTCACCGCAGACTACACGTCCGATTCCCAGGTGGGCGGCCATATCGATATGAGCCGGCGGTTCGGTAGCGAACGGCAGTTCGGCATTCGTTTCAACGGGCTGCATCGCCAAGGCAGCACACCGCTCGATAACCAGCGTTCGCGCGCGGACGTCGGCGCCTTGTCGCTCGATTATCAGGGCGAGCGCTTCCGGGCGACGCTCGATGTCATCGAGCAATATCAATGGATCGATGCACCCACACGGCCTTTCCTCGTGACCTCGGGCATCGCGGTGCCGTCTGCCGCTGACGGTCGGCGCAACGTCACGCAATCGTGGAGCTGGTTGAAATCCTACGATCAGTCCACGCTGTTGCACGCCGAATACGACGTGAACAGCAACGTGACGGTGTTTGCCGACGCCGGTGGCGCCAAGACCGACGTTGCACGGCTGTCTGACCAGACGCCGACGATCGTCGATGCCGCGGGCGATACTCGCTCGACGCCGCAGAACTGGAAATTCCAGGTCAACCGCTGGAGCGCCGACACGGGCTTACGCGCCCACTTCGATACGGGTCCGGTCAAGCATGCGCTGACGCTGCAGGCGAGTCTCTATCAGGATCGTCTCGCGCAGACGAGCAATTCCGGCACCGCGATTCTCTCGAATATCTATTCGCCCGTTGCGAGCCCGGCTCAGGCCATCGCTTCGCCGTCGAGTGCGCCGAAGGTCTCGTCGTCGCAACTGACGGGCGTGGCACTCGCGGATACGCTGAGCATCTTGAACGATCGGGTCCAGCTCACGGCGGGCGTGCGCCATCAGCAAGTCGAGTCGGACAACTTCAGCGCAGCCACTGGCGCGAAGACGACGTCCTACGACAAGAGTGCGGTGACGCCATTGGTGGGGATCGTCTTCAAACCCGCGCAGAACGTTTCGCTCTACGCGAACTATATCGAAGGGCTCAGCAAGGGCGACATTGCGCCGGCTGCCGCTTCGAACGCGGGTCAGGTGTTCGCGCCGTACAAGACGAAGCAGCACGAGGTCGGCGTGAAAGTCGACTTCAAGAACGTGATGGCGACGCTCGCGGCATTTCGAATCACGAAGCCCAGCGGTCAATTGTCAGGAACGGTGTTTACCGTCGATAGCGAGCAGCGCAACCAAGGGCTCGAGCTCACCGTAGCAGGCGAGCCGATCAAAGGCGTGCGCGTGCTCGGTGGCGCGACGCTGCTCGACGCGAAGCTGACCAAGACCGCCAGCGCCGCGACGACGGGCAATCGGCCCGTGGGTGTACCGACCTGGATGGCGAATGTCGGCGCCGAATGGGATCTGCCGTGGGTCTCGGGCCTGACGCTCACGGGTGGCGTGAATTTCACTGGGCGCGAGTACGTGAATCAAGCGAACACGCAGTCGGTACCGGGCTGGACGACGGTCGATTTCGGCACGCGATATACGACAGCCATTCACGGTAAAACCACCACCTTTCGCGCCGGCCTGTTGAATGCCTTCAACCGGAAGTATTGGTCCGGCGTCGCCTCTTTCGGCACGATCTCGCTGGGCGCGCCGCGAACGCTGTTCGCCTCCGCCACCGTGGATTTCTGATCACGGCGAAGGGAATAAGGATGCAAACTCATCGCTCGCACCGGCAAGTCGGAACGAAACGCGTTCAGGTGTTCGAACCTGCCACGCTGCGTCCCATTCTGGCGCCGTCGCTCGAACGTCTCGTGCACGGCGCGCCGCAAGCGCTGGTCGATATGACGCGTCAGTACGGCTCGCCGCTCAACGTCGTGGTACCGGACGCGCTCGCGCGCAACGTCGACGCGTTTCGAGCGGTGCTGCACCGGCACGATCTGCGCTTCGAGATTCTTTACGGCGCGAAGGTCAACAAGTCGCGCTCACTCGTGCGTGCGGCGGTCGACGCAGGCATCGGGATGGACGTATCGAGCCTCTACGAAATGCGCGATGCGCTGCGCGCTGGGATCGACCCGGCCCAGTTGTGTGCGACGGGCCCGGCGAAGACACGCGTCTTTCACATGGCACTGGTCGCCAATGCAGCGTTGATATCGGTCGACTCGATCGAGGAGTTGGCGGACCTCGAAACGATCGTCCGCGAGATCGAACCCGACCGGCCCGCGCGCGTACTGCTGCGCTATCGCCCTGAAGAAGCGCCGGCGAGCCGCTTCGGCATGAACGCGGCGGATTTGCTCGCCTGCATGCAGCGGTTGGCTCTACAACGCAATTCATTTTCTTTCGAGGGCTTTCATTTTCATCTCGGTGGATATCGTTACGAGACGCGGGCCAGCGCCATGCGCCAACTCGTTCGTTTCGTCGAGGCGGCTCGCGCGATGGGCCTCGTTCCGAAGATCGTCGATATCGGCGGCGGAATGCCCATCAGATACGTCGATAGTGAGGAATACGAAGCGTTCGTTCGCGCGCAGGACCCGAGTCACTACCGCAACGGCACGATCCCCGCATCGTTTTATCCCTATGGCGGGCCGATCGGTGCCTGCGAGTGGTTGGACCGGCTGCTCGGCTCGCCCTGCATGGATGGTATGTCGATCGCACGGTATCTGAATGCCCAAGGGCTGACGCTGGCGATCGAGCCGGGAAGAAGCCTGGCCGACCAGACGGCCGTATCGATTTTTCGCATTAACCGTGTCAAGGCGCGGGCGGCGGGCGAGGCCGTCGTCTTCGTCGAAGGCAGCAGCTTCAGCGCTTGCGAAACGTGGTTCGGCTCAGAGTTCCTGGTCGATCCGATCGTCGTATCGGTGGACCCCCGCAACGATGAAACGCGGAACGCCGCACCGGTGCGCGCCTGGATCGCCGGACACAGCTGTCTCGATGAAGACGTCTTGACGAATCGCCTCATTCATTTTTCGAGAAGACCCCAAGCCGGGGATCTGCTGGTCTATGCCAACACGGCCGGCTACCAGATGGATCTGCTCGAAAACGAATTTCACCGCCATCCCATGCCGCGCCGGATTGCTGTGGCATTTGACGCCACGGGCGGCATGGACATTTCACCTGACGATCGAATGGAGAATCGGAATGATTTTGAATAAAGTCACCGACCTGATCGGAAACACACCAGTCCTGAGCATTTCTGTTCCAGCCCGGCAGGCAAGGCTGCTGCTCAAGATCGAGAAGAACAACCCCGGCGGCAGCATCAAGGACCGCATGGCGCGCAACATGATCGTCGCCGCGCTCAAATCGGGACGGCTGAGCCCGGGTGGCGTCGTCGTGGAGTCCTCCTCGGGCAATACGGGTATTGGCTTGGCCATCGCCGCCGTCGAGTTCGGTCTGCGCTTCGTCGCCATCGTCGATCATCATGCGGCGCCCGACAAGATTGCCGTCATGCGAGCTTTGGGCGCCGAGATTCGTTATGTCGAAGGCACGTACCGCGAAGACGAAGTCGCGGTGGTCGAGCGCCAGCGTATGGCCGCGGAGGTAGCGAGCCAGATCCCCGGCGCCGTCTTCATGAATCAATCCGATAACGCGGCCAACGCAGGCGGATATTCGGAGTTCGTGAGGGAAGTCGTCGCCGAGGTGGGCGGCGTGGATGCCTATGTGGGTTGTGTCGGGACGGGTGGTTCGATGACCGGCATCGCGCGCGGGCTCAAAGTCCACAACCCGCGTACGACGACCATCGCCGTCGAGCCTGAGGGATCGATCGTCTTCGGCCAGCCGGGGCACCCGTACTATCAATCGGGCACCGGCACACCGGCCGGCGATACGGTCGGACTCGTACTCGATTACAGCTGCATCGACATGGGCGTGCAAGTGGGCGATGCGCAAGCCTTCGAGACCGCCCGCTATAT
Source organism: Paraburkholderia sp. NMBU_R16 (assembly GCF_013282575.1). Lineage (GTDB taxonomy): Bacteria > Pseudomonadota > Gammaproteobacteria > Burkholderiales > Burkholderiaceae > Trinickia. The sequence goes on along the minus strand of NZ_JAAAYE010000006.1, from coordinate 65,745 downwards.
GGCGCGACGCACGGGGCTGCTGGTCGGCGGCTCGACGGGCGGTGTGATCTACAAAGCGCTCGAACTGATCCATAGCGGAACGATCGGCGGCAACGTTCTGGCCGCGGTGGCTGACGGCGGCGAGAAATACTTGAACACGGTCTTCAACGAGACGTGGCTCAGGGAGCGCAATCTGCTCGACGCCGCTGTCTGGGATCAGCTCGATGGCTGGCTTGGACAGGAACATCCAGCCGAGCTGCCGCGCGACATTCCGCGTTTGCACGCGGTGCAGGCCGCATGACGGCGAGCGAGGCGAATCCCGTGTCGACTCTGAACGTGGTGGTCTGTGGCGGCGGCCGAACCGGGCATCTCGCGGCGGTGCTGTTCAAGCAGATCCCCGGTGTGCGCGTGGCGCTGTTGACGAACAACGAGCATGCGATCGCGCGCGCTCGCGAGCGCGAGAACGGCATCGTCGCAGTGCTGCCGGATGGCACCCGATGCTGCGCTCGCCTGGATGCCGTCGCGCGCGACCCCGCCACGGTGCTCCCGGGCGCCGACATCGTCATCGTGACGGTACCGGCGCATGTGCGGCCGGCACTCGTGCGGGCGATCGCGCCGCATCTGCCAACGGACAAGCCCGTATATGTCGGCGCGATCCCCGGCTTTTGCGGCTTCGATTGGCTCGCCGAGCGCGCCTTCGGCGAGCGCCCCAACGTCGTCATTTGGGGAATGAAGGATGTCGCGCATATCGCGTCCGATCTGCAGCCCGGCGAGTCCGTCCGCATGGGGGGCGCGAAAAGCGCGCTCTACGTCGCGACGCACGCACGCGAGAGCGATGCGTCGCGACGTGCCTTGCTGGCGCACTTGCGGCGCCTCTATGCGGCGCCTGTCGAATTGCTCGACGATTATCTCGAGATCACGCTGACGCCGGGTAATCCGATCATGCACAGCTCCGTGATCTATGGGCTGATCGGCCCATACGGGCAGTGGCATGGCAAGACGTTTGCCGCCCCGATCTGCTGGTGGACCGATTGCCCAGAACTCGGAGCCTATTTCCTGGAGCGCAGCGACGAAGAGAGTCAGTTGCTGTGCAAGACCGTCGAACGCCGCCTGGGCGTGGACCTTTCTTCCGTCAAACCCTTGAAGCAGGAGATCGTCGAGGCCTACGAACAGCAGATTCGCGATCGCGACACGATGCTGTCGGTGCTGCGCACGAATCGGGCATACGACGGCATCCAGGCTCCGCTGATCCGTGCGTCCGATCGACCGGGGTACGTCATCGACAGGACGCATCGCGCCTTTCACGAAGACGTGGCCTATGGGCTTGCGCTGCTGGTGGAGATGGGCCGCCGCCTGGACGTTCGCCTGCCTCATATCGAAGAGGTCTTTCGCTGGAGCGTGTCCTACATGGGTGGACTACGCGGCTCCGCGCTCGACTACTTTCCCGAAACCTGGCCCGCCTGACGCAGGACACTTCATGAACAACACGCTTTCGCCATTGCAATCCGACGATGTCCGTTATGCCGGGCGTCGTGGCACGGCGCTGAATCTGGCGCGCCGCAATGCGCTGCGGCGCGTAGTGCGCTGCCTTTTTGCCGAGAAAATTCTCGCCAAGGACAAACTCGTGTTCGCGCCAGTTGGCCGCAGTGCATGGCTGCCGCTCTGGGATACACGCGCGCTGCTGTTCTTCAGCAATCTCGAATCCGCATTGGCCGATACGTTCATCAATTACGGCACAGTGACGTTGATCGGTGCCGACGGCACGCGCGAGGAGATTGACAGCGCGGCACGGTTGATCGACCTGCTACTGCCGTACTTCGACTTCGCGCCGAGCGAGGAAGGGGTGCCCGGGCTCGCGCGCGACATCGCCAACAGCATCGAGAACGACGCACTCGCGCGTATTCACCGGGACAGTTGGAATGCCGATCTGCGCGCCGACATCGATGCGAGCGCAGCCGCGGGCTTTACCGACTATCTTCGCAAGCAGCTCAGCGTGCGCGATGCCGCGATATTGCTTGACCAATGGGGTGCGCTCGAAGGCCACCCGTTCTATCCCACGTGGAAGAGCAAACCGGATCTCGATGCGCGGCAGGTCGCGGCGCTTTCGCCCGAGTTCAATGCCACCGTTGCAGTGCGCATCGCCGCCCTGCGCGGCGACATGGCTTATATCGAGCGGATGCCGCATGTCGAGAGCTATCACGATTGGTTCGGCGAGAACTTCCCCGAGGTCTGGGCGCGCTGGAAGGACGGCTTGAACGAGAAGGGGCTCGACGAGCGTGCGTGGCTGCCGCTGCCGATTCACGCGTGGCATCTCGAACATTTCGTGCACGAGGAATACGCGGCCGAGATCGAGGAGGGCATATTGATGCTCGACGGCCCCGATATCGAGACGTGGCCGACGATGTCGTTTCGCACCATGATGCCGCGGTTGCCGGGTGCCGTGCCGTTCATCAAGCTGCCTGTCGCACTTTGGCTGACGAGCGAGCAACGCAGCCTGCAAGCGAAATCGATCCATATGGGGCCGCGCATCAGCACGCTGATCCAGCGCATCCTGGCCGACGAACGGGGCTTCGACCAAACGCTCGAAATCTTTCCCGAAGAAGTCGCGTTTCACTATAAGCATGCGGTGCGGCAGGAGGACCGGCCCGGACGGCATCTGTCGGTCGCGTTCCGCGCGAGCAAGGAGGCGTTCCAGCGATCGGACGGACTGCTGCCGGTCACGGTGGCGTCCTTGCTGACGGCGTCGCCGATCGATGGTCGGCCGCTCGCCGCCGAATTGATCGAAACGCGCGACGCCCGACCCGCCACGGCGGAAACGGTCGAAGCGTGGTTCAGGCAGTACGCGCATGTCGTCACGCATCCGGTGATCGGCATCTATCTGCTGTACGGTATCGCGCTCGAAGCGCATCAGCAGAACACGTCGGTGCTGTTCGAGGCTGACGGCACCCCGAAGCGCCTGCTGATTCGCGATTTCGGCGACGGACGCACCTACGCGCCGCTATTGGCCGCCCGCGGGCACACGCTCGAGCCCTATGTGCATCCCGGCATCCTGCCCACGGTTTTCGAGGGCGATATCGAACCCGTGCGTGCGTTCGTGCTCGATGCGTGCTTCGTCTGTCATCTGCACGAAATGGCGCTGTTGCTCACGCGCGAGTATGGGCTGGCTCCCACGCGCTTGTGGGAGGTCCTCCGTGAGGAAACGGTTCGCTCGTTCGACGCCTTCGCCTCGCGAGTCGATGCGACGCTGTGGGAGACAGAGCGCACCGCGTTTCTCGATGATCCATGGCCGACGCGCTCCGTCTTGCGCATGCATCTGCTGAAATACGCGGACTATCGGCTTCAGCATCATCTGCCCAATCCATTGCGACATGCGATGACGGCGCTTCGCGGGACCGAGCGATGACACACGCCAGCGCCTCGCTTGCACCGCCGCGTGCCACGCGGCTGATTCATGTGCTGTTCGCGATCCAGCTCATCTCCATGGGTGCGATGGAAATGAGCGGCCCATTCTGGCCGCTTCGTCTCAGGGCACTCAGTACATCGAATCTCGAGTTCGCCTTTGCGGGCGTTGCCGTCTATGTCGGGCCGATGCTCGGCATCATGCTGACCAGTGCGTTGTGGGGCCGCATCGGCGATCGCACCGGGCACAAACTCATGATGATCCGGGCGTTGCTGGGCCTCGCATTGACGCAGCTCGCGCTGGCATGGGCAAGCGATGTCTGGGCGATCCTCGCGCTGCGCTTCGTGCAAGGCGCGTGCGCCGGCTATATTGCGCCGGCCCAGACCTATGGGGTGGGTATCGTTTCGCCGTCGCGGCGCGCGCGGCTCTTCGCGTACCTGCAGGTGTCGACGAACCTCGGCTCGCTGACGGGGGCTGTCGTCGGCGGGCTGATCCTCGATAACGCGACGTTCTTCTGGATCAATTTCGTCGCCGGTCTGCTTTGCTTGTGTTGTGCCGTCGCCGTCGCGATCGTCCTGCCGGACCTGCGCGCACAGCAGCCCGCGCGGACAGATTCTCCCGTACCGGCGCAGGCGGGCGGTGCGGGGGCGAACGCGGCATTTCTTTGGCGCGCCTCTCCGATTCCGGGCCTGCTCGGTATCGTGGGCATTCTGCTCGTGAGCCGGACGATCACGCAGACACCGTTCTCGCTTTATGTGAGTGCGACATTCGACGCGGACAACTGGGTCGTCGGCCTGTGCTACGGCATGCTGTCGTTCGGATTCGTCGTTTCCGCCGCGCTGTGGGCCCGCTACTTCGAGAATCGGATGCGCAGCGAGGCGCTGCGGGCCATGACGTTCGTCGCCATCGCATGCATGGCCCTCACGCTGAGCGCAGCGCTCACGCGACACATCGCCGTTTTTGTGGCGATCCATTTCGCATGGGGGGTGCTGCTCGGCGCAACGACGCCCGTGCTGATGTCGTTGATCTCGCGCGCCGCCGGAACGGTTCATCAAGGGTATGTGCTCGGCATCGCGCAGAGCGCGACTCAGTTCGCGTCGATCGCGGGCATTGCACTGGGTGGCTGGTTGAGCGACGGCCCGGGCTTGCGATACACCTATTTTTTCGTGGCTGCGGCCTACGCATTCGCCGTGGCTGTCATCCTCGTGCTCTCGCGCGATCGGCATCCTGTCGCAGGTGCGCGGGTTTCGGTCCGACAGTAACGGGTTCATGTTTATTCATCGCTATTTCTCGCAATGACAGAAAAACGCCAACGGCGCGGTACCTCGATAGCCGCGGTCGCAATTGCCGCGCTCTGCGTCGTGCTCTCGGTATGGTGGTTAGCGAAGCCGGCTGCGCAGCCCTCGGAGGCCTCGGCTGTAGCGGCCTCCGGCACGCCCGCGCTGATGACAGTCACCGATTTGCTCGGCCGCCAGGTGCAGGTTCATGTGCCGGTGCGCCGGGTGATCCTGGGTGAGGGGCGTCAGCTCTATCTCGCCGCCGCACTCGATACCGACGATCCGATCAAACGAATCGTCGGCTGGCGCAAGGACTTGATCCAATCGGATCCGGATACCTGGTCCGCCTACCGAAGCAAATTCCCGAAGATCGCAGACATTCCGACGTTCGGCGGATTCGAGGACGGCACCTTCGACATCGAGCAAGCCATTTCGCTCAAGCCCGATGTGATTCTGATGAACATCGAGGCGAAGCGCGCGACCGACGATGCGCGATACACGGAGAAATTGAGCGCGCTCGGCATCCCCGTGGTGTATGTCGATTTTCGCCACCATCCGATCGAAAACACCGAGCCGACGATGCGCCTCATCGGCAAGCTTTTCGGCAAGGAGGCGCGCGCGGAGGCATTCATCGCCTTTCGCAACGAACAGATCCGGCGTGTGACGGACGTCATCGCCGCCCGCCAACCGGCCAGACCGAACGTCTTCATCGAACGCATCGGCGGCTATACGGAGGACTGTTGCCTCACTTTCGGGAACGAGAACTTCGGCAAGTTCGTCGAGATGGCAGGCGGACATAACGTCGCCGACGGCATCGTGCGCACGACGTTCGGTCAGTTGAACCCCGAGCAGATCGTCGCCGCGAACCCGGACCAGGTGGTCGTGACGACGGCGAATTGGGAGGCCTTCGTGCCGCGTGGACACTGGATCGGTCTGGGCCCGGGCGCGGACATGACCGAAGCCGCGCGCAAGCTCGAGTATTTCACGGCGCGACCGGCTTATGCGGGCATCGGCGCCAACCGAAATCGTGCGTTTCATGCGATCTGGCATCAGTTCTACAACAGCCCATACGATTTCGTGGCGATTCAGCAACTGGCGAAATGGTTTCATCCCGCGCTTTTTGCCGACCTCGATCCCGATGCCACGTTCCGCGAATTGCATAAGCGTTTTTTACCGGTCGATTACAAACCCGGTTATTTCGTCAGCCTGCCCGCGAAGGAGCTTCATCAATGAGTTCGGTGTCCCTGCCCACTACGGTCGAACGTAGCGCCTATCGCGGGCTCGTGCGCCGCAAGCGGCTGCTGCTCGGCATCGTCGCGATCGCGCTGATCGCCAGCGTGCTCTGCGATCTCGCGCTCGGACCGGCAAGCTATCGCCCCGCCGACGTGTTGCGCGCCGTGCTGAGTCCCGCCTCGGTACCGGATCAACTGCGCGTCGTGCTGTGGGAGATTCGCATGCCGGTGGCCTTGATGGCGGTGGCCGTCGGCGCTGCCTTGTCGCTGGCCGGTGCGCAGATGCAGACCATTCTCAACAACCCGCTTGCCAGTCCATTCACGTTGGGCATCTCCGCGGCAGCCAGTTTCGGTGCCGCTCTGGGGCTGGCGTTCGGCATCAAGCTGCTGCCCGTGGCTGTCGACTACATCGTGCCGCTCAATGCGTTCGCCATGGCACTCGTTTCAGCGATGCTGATTCATTTACTCAGCACGCGGCGCGGCGTCACGGCCGAAACGATCGTGCTGCTCGGTATTGCACTCGTGTTCACCTTCAATGCTCTGCTTGCGCTCGTTCAGTATCTGGCGACCGAGCAGGCCGTGGCCGCCGTCGTGTTCTGGACGATGGGCAGCCTCACCAAGGCTACGTGGGCGAAACTCGGCATCGTCAGCGCGGCGATCCTCGTCATGTTGCCGATCTTCGCACGACGCGTATGGCAATTGACGGCGCTGCGGCTCGGCGACGACAAGGCGGCAAGCTTCGGTATCGATGTCCCGCGGTTGCGCTTGCAGACGCTGATCATGGTCAGCGTGCTGGCGGCGTTTCCGGTCGCGTTCGTCGGCGTCATCGGTTTTGTCGGCCTCGTCGGGCCGCATATCGCCCGCATGCTGGTCGGCGAGGATCAACGCTTTTTCCTGCCGGCCTCGGTGCTGACAGGTGCGTTGATGCTCTCGGCAAGCTCGGTGGTCAGCAAAACCATCGTGCCGGGCGCGATCTTTCCGATCGGGGTGGTCACGTCCCTCGTCGGCGTGCCGTTCTTTATTTCGCTGATCCTGAGCCGCAAGAGGAACACATGGTGAAGCTATCGCTCGAGGGTGTCGGCGCCGCGTACGGCGCCCGCCGGATTCTTTCCAATGTCAGCACGCCCGTGTTCAAGGGCGCCGAAGTGATCGCCGTCGTGGGGCCGAATGCGGCGGGTAAATCGACGCTGTTCAAACGCATCGCGGGGCTCGTCGATGGGCCCGGCGAGGTGCGGATAGAAGGGTCGCGTCGCGGCATGGATGGCATCTGCTACATGCCGCAGGACTCGGTTGCCACCGCTCGGCTGACTGTCTACGAATCCGTGCTGCTGGCGCGCAAACAACGCCAGCCGACATGGACCGTGCATGAAGGCGATCTCGAGCTGATCGACACCGTCATGGCGTCGATCGGCATCGGCGAGCTTGCGTTTCGCCATCTGGACGAGTTGAGCGGCGGACAGCGTCAGCTCGTCTCGATTGCCCAGACGCTTGCGCGCGAGCCCGAAATCATGCTGATGGACGAACCGACGAGTGCGCTCGATATGCGCCGGCAGTTTCAGGTGCTCGGCTTCATCCGGAACATTGCGAAGGCGCGGAGCATGATCGTATTGATCGCTCTGCACGATTTGAATCAGGCATTGCGCTTCGCCGATCAAGTGCTTGTGATCGCTGACGGCACTGCGCGCGCCAGCGGCCCCTGCGAAGACGTCATTACAGGCCAGATGCTGCGTGACGTGTATCGGATCGAGGCGCGCGTCGAGCGCTGCTCGATGGGGGCGCGACACGTCATCGTCGATGGCGCCATGCACGATCTGGCAGTGTCGTGATGCGTCGAACAGACACGGATTGCGCGGTCGCGGCTTGCGTTCGCACAGGCGGCGATTCGGCGGTCCGGCGGTCCGGCGGTCCGGTGATTCCCGACGGAGGGCGAATGACCATCGAAATGCCCGCTGAACCCGCATACTGCGTAGCGCTCAAACCCGTCTCGTTTCTGCGCGCGTCGGAGATCGTCGACGAGGGCGACGTCCGTCGTCTCGCGGTGGCGATCCGCAATGCCGGCGACTGGACGACGCCGATTCCGATCGAGAAGGAGTCGGGGATCGTGATGGACGGCAATCACCGGCTCCGTGCCGCGGCTGTGCTCGAGCTTCGCTATCTGCCATGCGTGCTGCTCGACTATCGGGACCCGAGAGTCACGGTTACGCACTGGCAGACAGGCGAGCCGTTTTGCGTCCGTCATATCTGCAAGCGGATCTTGCAGGATAAGCTTCTTTTTCCGTATAAAACGACGCGCCACCGGTTCGCCCCTCGGCTTCCGTGCACGGAGATACCATTGTCGCTGCTGCGCGGCGGCGTCTGATTCGCCGTGCGCGGCATGGCGGCGGCAGACCGAACAATCCGCGGCGCAATTTTTGCAAAGCCTTCGACGGACAGCCGCTGGACAATCGCTTTGCTGTTCCAACGATATCAGGAGGCGTCAAATGCTGGACCACGTTTCTATCGGCGTACGGAATATCGCGAAGGCCAAATTGTTCTACGACGCGGCGCTCGGTGCGCTCGGCTATCGCCGTTTGCGCGAGGCTGCCGACTTGCTCGGGTATGGTGCGGATTCCCCGAGGTTCTGGGTATCCCCCACCGATCACCCCGTCGATCCCGATATGCGGACCGGGCTGCATTTTTGTTTCACCGCACCGGACCGTGCGAGCGTCGACGCATTTTATAAACAGGCGCTGGCGGCCGGCGGGCGCGACAACGGGAAGCCCGGCATACGGGATGGCTACGCTCCGGATTACTATGCCGCTTTTGTCATCGATCCTGATGGATATCGGATCGAGGCTTACTGCGGCGGGCAATAGCGGGACTTGCCACTCGCTGCAATTTCGTTCAATACGGCCAACGCTCCCTTCCTCACGATACGGACTTTCCGTATCGGCAGAGGAGACCATTTGATGTATTTTCGACATGCTCGAGAGATCTGGGACGATCATCCCGCTCTGGTTCCCGGCGTGCTGTTGGTGCCGGGAATCACCGATGGCGTCGAAGTCGATGGACGCATCGCAAGATTTCAAGGCGTGGCCCATTCGCGCCTGAGCCAGGTAGCGGAAGGCGAATGGCCGGAGATCCAAGCCTGGCGGCGGGCTTTTGCCAAGATGGGATGCAAGCCCACGCAATATCGCTGCGCCGCCGAATCGTTGCTTCGGCGTTTCCGGAAGGACGGCGCTTTGCCGCGGCTTCACCCGCTGGTCGATCTATGCAACGCGATCTCGCTCGCGTTCGCGGTTCCGATCGCAGTATTCGACGTCTCGCGCATTGCGCAATATCTCGAGGTCCGCTTTGCGGCGGGCGACGAACACTATCTGTCCTTTGCCGGCGAACGCGAGTCTCCCGAGCCCGGGGAGGTGATTTTTGCGGATGCAACGGCGTGCGCACACGCTCGACGCTGGACACACCGGCAAAGCGCGGCTTCAGCGGTCCGTTCGGATACCGAACTCGTATTGGTCGTTATCGAAGCGCTTCATGCCACAGCGATGACGGACATTGCAACAGTGCTCGATGTCCTGGCGCGTGAGGTTACTGAGCTATGGAGTGCGCCGAAGGCACAGGCGATATTGACGAAGACGTCGCCCGCCTTCGCGTTTTAAACACCGATGCGGATTTCCTCCACGATGCGATCGAAGAAGCCCCTTTCCTATTTGGCTTTTGTAATATGAATTGGCGAAACCCTCTGCACCGCTGAAAGGTGAGGAGATGCTATTCAGCGTTCGTGGAATTCCGCGATCCGGCTTCACACCGACGAGCCCCGTGGATTGGGGCTTTCGACGCCTTTCGACGCTAGAGGGCTAAATCATTTCTCCGCGCTGCCGATAAGGCATTCCTTAGCGTGGAGAAGAATCTTGAGACTGCTCGCCAGCGTTTTCGTCGTGGCCGCTTTTGCCGGTTGCGCCCAGTTGCAGGCAATGCACCCCGATGCCGGCAATGCCGACGCCAAAACGCAGCCTGCTTCGGTGAGCGTCGTCGACCTCGTCATTCCGCCGGATGCGCTCGGGGCGCGCGATCCGCAATTGAGCGAGGTGCTTGCCAAGGTTGGCGCCGTGGCCGCAAAGCAGCCACAGCCGACGACGATCGTCGTCGCCGCGCTGGCGCAGGATTTCGGCTACCTCGATCAGGCAGTGCGACGAGGCATCCCGCTTCAGCGCGCAGGGATCGTTCGCATCGACAACGTGGCGACGGGAAGTTGCCAACCCTATAGCGTCAGGGTCAAGCCGACCGAGTGACAGGAGACGATTCATGTTTCGATTCACGATTGCTCTTGCGCTTCTGCACGCCTCGCAATGCGCATTCGCAACACCGGGGAGCACGGACGCTACGCCCGTCGCTACGACGGCGGGCGCACCGGCGATGAAATTCGTCGCGCCTGCCGATCCCGACAAACTGCTGCCGCCCTTGCCGCCGCTCGCGTCGTTGCCCACTTTGGCCGCGCAGGATGTCGAGGATCTGAAGGACGACGTTCCAGTCCCGCGTGGTACTCATCGTTCCAAAAAGGCGTTGCGTGCACGCGCTCATTCCGCCAAGCCCGCCGAGATCGTCGTGCGCACGGTGGTCAGCCCCGAGTCGCGCGCCTACCTCACGTCGATGTCGAGCAAGCTCGATGCGGTATTGCGCGGGACCGCGAACGATGCGCGTTCGGCGGCCGATGCCGTATCCGTTGCCATGACGCGATGATTCGCCGCCGCCAGCGCAAGGGGAGCCTATTGCGATGAAGAACCTTTCACCGGCCGGCCGTCGTTGCCGAAACTCGATATGGATGCGCCTTGCGCTCGCGCTTGCCTGCACCGTCGCATTGAACGGCGCTGTCCACGCCGAGGCGGACTGCTATGAGCAGGCCGGCGCGTATCAGGGCGTCAATCCGCTGATCCTGCGGGCGATCGTTTGGTTCGAATCGAAAGGCAATCCGGACGCCGTGCACCGCAACGCGGACGGCAGCGTCGACATCGGACAGGCGCAGATCAACTCGATTCACTTCAACGAACTGCGCCGCAATGGCGTTCCGCCCGGGGCGCTGAGGAATGCCTGCGTGAATGTCTATGTAGCCGCGTGGATGCTGAAGCAGAAGATGCTGCGTCACGGCAATACGTGGCGAGCCATCGGCGCTTATCACTCCGAAACGCCGCGCCTGCGCGATCAATATGCGCGCGACATTCACGCCGTACTCGTTTCGTGGGGCGCTTCCGAATAACGGCGGCGTCTCAGTCGCGCGAGCGCACGCGCCGTGCCCCCGCTTTCGGCGTTTTCGCCGCTTTCGATGTGTCGGACGCTTCGGTCTGCCGATCCTGCGTGAACGATCGCGCATGCTCGATGAACGCTCGTAGCTTTGGCAGCACCTGTTTCCTGTCAGGGAAATAGAGGAATAAACCCGATGTGAGCGGCGCGTGTCGGGCCAGCACTTCTTCGAGCCGCCTCGAGGCCAGGTGCTCCGCGGCGACGGGCTCCGGTACTTGCGCCAACGCCGCACCGCTTAGCGCGGCCTCCAGCATCGTCGGGAAATCGTGAACGATCAACGAGCCCGACACGCTCAGATCGACCGTTTCATTCCCTTCTTTCAGCCGCCACGTCGCAAGCGCACCGTTGGTGCGCCGTAGCCGAATGCACGAATGCGCGGCGAGCTCGGCCGGTGTGCGCGGACGACCACGCCGTGCGAAATAGGCGGGACTTCCCACCACGATGAATCGAAACGGCGGCGTGAGCCGGATGGCAACCATATCGCTGGCGATCAGCTCGCCCATCCGTATCCCCGCATCGAAGCCTTCCTTCGCCAGATCGACGAGCTTTTCGCTGGCGGCAATCTCGACGGCGATATCGGGGTAGGCGGCGCTGAACGAGGCCAGAAGCGGCTGCAATACGAGCGGTACTGCCGCGCGCGGTACAGCGATACGAAGCAGGCCCGACGGTTTTGCGCCGAGTTCGCGGGCGGCATTGCTTGCGGCAAGGATTTCCTGGAACGCGGGCAGGGCGCGTTCGAGAAAGCGCTCACCGGCTTCGGTCAGGCCCACGCTGCGCGTCGTGCGCGTGAAAAGCGCGATGCCCACGCGCGCTTCGAGTGCCCGGACGGCTTGGCTCACGGCCGATGGGGTCACGCCAAGATCGGCCGCTGCGCCTCGAAAGCTGCGGCGTTCGGCGACACGTACGAATGCCTCGACGCCGTCGAGTGTGCCCCGCTGGACCGCGTAGTCACGCTTCATGGTCTGCTCGTATTCATTCGATTTGCCGAACGCCAACTGGACGTAGCTTACCCGCAGCGCGGCAAATGGGGGAGCGTGCGACCCTACAGGCCCTGCCGCTTGACCCAGTTGGGGTCGAAGGTTTCGGCACGCTCACCCAGCAGCGTCAGATCCATGTCGGGATGTATGGCGATCGGCTCGAACTCGGCGCCCTTCGCGTCATAGCTAACGGTGACGTGCGCGATATAACCGCCGCCGTATGCCCAGCCAGCGCCTTTGTCTCTCGCGGCTTCCCATCTCTGCTCGAGGGCGGGCGCGTTGAAGCGCAATGCGATGCCATCGCCCAGTCGTACCAGATGACAGCCGGTTCGCAGATTGATCGTCACCGGCTCGGTGAGCGGATCGAGCGTCTCGCCAGTCCGCAGTGGATTGGGGCTGCGTACGACCGTAACGTGCATCTTGTCCGGCGGTACCAAGACCATATCGCTGGTGGATATACCCTGCCCACGCAGTGTCTCGTCGGCCAAGTCGAGCAAACGCTGCGCACTGCCATGTTCGACCTGGCGCGAGATGTATAGACCCTGCTCGGCGGCCTTTCGCAACCCTGCGCCGGCTTGACCATCGGCGGCGTCGGCGACGGCGGGTGAACCGGGATGGCCGCGTCGTGGCAGTTGCCGCAAGCGGTCGAGGAGGGGATGAGACGCAGACGCGGACGTCGGCGTCCCGGAATCGCTCGACGTCGTCTCGTTGTTATCGCGCGGCGGCGTCCGTTCCGGCCGGGAAGCCCTGTTCCAAGGTAACCAAGACGTCAAGTGGCGGTCCATAACCGTAGTGGGAAGCCCTGATCCTATCGGCGAGAACCGGCCACTCGCGCGAGCGATGCGAAGCGCGGCGGCGCCCAACGAAGCCTCGACACACCCCTTCGCGCGGGAGGCTAGCAGCGTCATGCGAAGCGCTCGTATCTATGCCGCGAGCCCGCGTATGAATTCCCAAAGCTCGGGCACGTCCGATGTGGCCGCATTGAATCTGAACCAGGCCGATTCCAGCTCGCCCGGGCGGAAATACGACCCGGGCGCGAGCCAGATGCCTTTCGTCAGTGCTTCCGTGGCAACGGCCAAACTATCTTCCGGCCGGATCGGCAGTTTCGCCCAGAGGAAAAGGCCGGCGTTGGGAGTATGAAAGATTTCGAGCCCTGAGCGCAGCATCGATTCGGCGACGCGCGCATGCGCATTGAAGAGGCGCTCACGGATATGCGCGGTATGGCGGTCGTAATGCCCTTCGATCAGTACATTGGCCACCATCCTTTCCGTGACTTCCGAGGAAGTCAGCCCCACGACCATCTTGGTGAGCGCGAGCTTTGAAATGAGTTCTCGGTTGGCGGCGATATAGCCGACCCGTGCGGCCGGCGTGATCGTCTTCGAAAATCCCGACAGATAGATGACCCGCCTCAATCCTTCCATCGCAGCGAGGCACGGCGCGCCGGGCGGTGCGAGTTCGCGCGAGATGTCGTCTTCGACGACCCACAAACCTTCGCGGTCGGCGATCTGCAGCAAGCGGAACGCGGATGCCGCGCTGAGCGACGTGCCCGATGGGTTCTGCAGCGCCGTGTTGACGAATATGCCTTTGGGGCGATGCTCGCGGATAACGGTTTCGAGCTCTTCCGTGTCGATGCCTTCCACCGTGCGAGTCACGCTGACCACATTGATGAACGCGACCTTCAGGATCTGCAGCAGATTGCAGTAGCAAGGATCCTCGACGACGACGGTATCGCCCGGCTGCAGCAACGTCCGCACGATCAGGTCCAGCCCCTGTGTGACGCCTTGCGTCAGCAGGACGTCCGCGGTGCCGACGGACAGCGAATAGCGACGCAACGATCCGCCAATGTATTCGCGAAGCGCGCCCAGGCCATAGGGATGCCCGTAACCGCCGATGCGCGGCCCCGGTGTGCGGCTCACGACGCGCAGCGCATGTTGCAGGCCGCTCTCGTTGACCCAGTCGTTGGGCATCCAGCCGCTGCCCGCTTTGATCGGTATCGATTGATCCGCGAAGACATCCGAGAGCAGCCAGGCTCCATTCAGACTCGGCGCGTGCCACGCCGGCGCGGCGGGCGCCTGGCCCACCGGTGTCGCGACGCGATAGCCGGCGCCCGCGCGGGCCACGATCAATCCGAGGGAGACGAGCCGCTGGTAAGCCTCGGAAACGGTATAGGTGCTGAGGTTGTACGATTTTGCGAGCGCGCGTACCGAAGGTAGTGCGGTGCCGGCGGGATAGGTGGCGTTCTTGAGCTCCTGCTTCACGGACGACACGATTTGCTCGACCAGCGTACCTTCGTTTTTCCGGGACCGGGACAGATTCAGCTTGAACATTTCAATACAGTCGGGAAGAAAAAACCAGTACGGTCTGGGCATTCGTTTTTTGCCGTCCAGTGATTGTAGCCTGCACAGTCGCTAAAGTCGGTCGCACATTGATGGAGATACGCGATGAGCACGATGGAGAACCCGAATCTGTCCAACTTTTGGATGCCCTTTACGGCCAATCGCCAATTCAAGGCCGCGCCGCGTCTGTTCAAGTCCGCCAAGGGCATGTACTACACGACGGTCGACGATCGCTCCGTGCTGGACGCAACGGCGGGGCTGTGGTGCGTGAATGCGGGGCATGGTCGCGCCGAAATCACCGAAGCGGTCTCCCGGCAGTTGGCGACGATGGACTACGCGCCGACGTTCCAGATGGGGCACCCACTGGCATTCGAAGCGGCATCGAAAGTGGCCGAGTTCATGCCGGCCGGGCTGGACCGGATTTTCTTCACCAATTCGGGTTCGGAGTCGGTCGATACGGCCCTGAAAATCGCGCTCGCCTATCACCGTGCGCGCGGCGAAGGTCAGCGCACCCGCTTCATCGGGCGCGAACGCGGTTATCACGGCGTCGGCTTCGGCGGCATTTCGGTTGGGGGTATCGTGACCAACCGCAAGGCGTTCTCCGGCAATCTGATGCCGCATGTCGATCATTTGCCGCACACGCTCAATATCGCCGAATGCGCCTTTACCCGCGGCCAGCCGACCTGGGGTGCGCATCTCGCCGACGAACTGGAGCGGCTCGTTACGCTGCACGATGCCTCGACGATTGCGGCTGTCATCGTGGAGCCGCTCGCCGGATCGACCGGCGTGCTCGTGCCGCCCAAAGGCTACCTGCAACGGCTGCGCGACATTTGTACCAAGCACGGAATCCTGCTCATTTTCGACGAGGTCATCACGGGTTTCGGCCGGCTTGGCGCGCCAACCGCGAGCGAATACTTCGGCGTGACACCGGACCTGCTGACGATGGCCAAGGCGATCAACAATGCAGCGATCCCGATGGGTGCCGTTGCCGCAAGCCGTGCCGTTCACGATACGGTGATCGATGCGGGTCCCGCGAACGCGATCGAGTTTTTCCACGGCTACACCTACTCGGCCCATCCCTCGGCGGCGGCCGCTGCGATCGCTACCCTGGACATTTACAAGCGTGAGCGGCTCTTCGAGCGCGCGAAGGAATTGTCGGGCGCATTCGAGGATGCGGTTCACGAATTGCGCAACTCGCCGCACGTCAAGGACATCCGCAACCTTGGGCTGGTCGCCGGAATCGAACTCGAGCCGCGGGCGGATGCGCCAGGGGTACGCGCTTACGAGGTCTTCCTGAAGTGCTTCGAAGCGGGTGTGCTCGTCCGTTATACAGGCGATATTCTGGCTTTCTCGCCGCCGTTGATCGTCGACGAGCGGCAGATCGATCAGATCTTCTCGACGGTTGGTGACGCGCTGCGCCAGATCGGCTGACCGGAATGGGCCGCCGCGCGCGGCCCGTATCGTCGCTATCTATCCCGGAACTAGGCAACGCCAGCTGCGCGCAGCGATGCGGCAGCCGCTTGAGCCCGGGCGATGTTCTTGTTGTACGACAGCAGGTTGCGCGGATCGAATTCGGCCTTGAGCGCGCACAGGCGTTGCCATTTCTCGGGGGCGCCGTAGAGGTTGCGTAACCATTCGGCGCCACGGTCGGTCGACAAATTGACGTACCCGGTTCGCAGCGAATACGGGTTCAGTGCGTTCATCACACCGTCGACCCAACCTTCGTACTCCGCGTCTTTATCCGGCGCGTCCCATTGACCTAGCACCTCCCAGAGCCAATAGGCACCTTCGCGCGAGTACGCCATCGCATCCTCGCCAACGTCGAAGTTCGCGCCACCCAGACAAGGAAATGCAATCGCGACGCTCGGACCCGGCCCGGTCGGTGCCGGCGCGCGCGATACGAGATCGACGGCAGTCCGGGCGATCTCGGGGGTGATCGCCGCCAGGTACCCGCCGCGGCTATGCTGGCGGCGACCCGGAGGGGCCAACACATCGAGGAGCGAATTCGCTTCCAGCCACGAGGATGGGCGAACCATGTCGGCGAGCGGGCGTGCCAACGGGCGCACGCCTGCGATCGCTTCTTCATACTTCGCCGATTCGCCGGAGTAGACCACGATCAGCACGAAGATCGGTACTCCGATCATGTGCGGGGGCAGTGCCGGCAGCGGTGGCGCCGGCAGAATCACGGGGTACAGCGTTAGCTCGCGCGGGGCGGCGAGCATGACTTCGTCGATTCGGCTGAGGACGGGCACAGCAGCCTCGATGGGATAGACGATCAGCCCGCTCACGATGTCGGGTCCCACCTTGTGCGCTCGATAGGTGAACGACGTCGCGATGGCAAGATTATGGCCGGCGCCGCGCAGTCCCCAGAACAGTTCCGAGTTTTCTTTCGCCGATGCGCTCAGCCTGCGGCCGTCGACGGTTACGACATCGACCGAGAGAAGATTGTCGACTGTCATGCCGTATCGCCGCGTCAGGTAGCCGATACCTCCGCCTAGCGTCAAGCCCGCCGCGCCGGTGCTGGAAACGGTACCTGAGGGCACGACGTACCCGTGTTGTTGCGTCGCCGCGTCCATCTCGCCGAGCAGCACCCCCGCTTCGATCGTCGTGACGCCCGTCCGTGGATCGACCTGGATGCGCTTCATCAACGACATATCGATGACAAACGCATCGTGCGGCATCGCATGCCCGTCGATCGCATGCCCGCCGCTGCGAATGGCGATCGGTTCGCCGCGCCCGGCACAGTACTCGACCGCCATCACGATGTCCTCGATATCGCGGCAGCGCGCGATCAGGGCGGGCTGGCGCGTCGCATATCGCGCGTTGGGAAGGGCTCGAGCCTCCGCATAGCCGGGGTCGCCCGGACGCAAGACGACACCTTTGAAGCCCGCGGGAGGGAAGTCTGAGAACGTCTTCGACGGCATGGCTTGAGTCATTGAACGATCCGAGCGGGCAGCGATTTGATCAGGGCGGTCTCCGAACCGGCAAATTCGTGCTTGACCGCATCGGGTGCTACGAGTTCGATGTCCGGGAGCCTCCGCAACAGCGCACCTAGCGCCACGTTCATCTCCATGCGAGCCATCGGCTGGCCCATGCAGGCGTGTATCCCGAAACCGAAGGTCAGCAATCGGTTACTGCCGAGGTCGCGATCGAGATCGAACGTATCGGGGTCCCGGAACACCTTCGGATCGCGATTGGCGGCCGCCCACATCAGTTGCACCGAGCTACCGGCCGGGATATCGACGCCACCTACCGTCACATCTCGGGCGGTCATCCGATAGATACCGAAAAAAGGCGTATGCAGCCGCATCGATTCCTCGACCGCGAATGGGATGAGGAAGGGATCTTCGGTCAACCGCCTTCGTATGGCAGGGGCGCGCAATACTTCCCATAAAAGACTTGTCAGCCCACTGACCGTCGTGCCGTGGCCCGCGTTCAGAAGACTGTTCATCGTCGCGCCCACTTCCATCGCGGTCAGCGGCCGGTTGCCCAGCCGCGCATGCGCCAGCTTGGTCAGGAAGTCATCGCGCGGTTCCTGGAGCCGCGCACGAACTTCTTCGAGACCAAACTCGGCAAACGCCTGGAAGGCCGCGGCTGCTCTCTGAGGGTCTCCCGAAGCAGCATGCAGTTCGACCGTATAGCGTCGGACTTCGCTGCGCTTGGACTTGTCGAAGCCGATCAGATGACACAGCGCGAGCAACGGAACCTGCTCCGCGAAATCCGCCTGCAGATCGAATGTCCCGCGCCGAGCGACGTCGTCGAGTAACTCTTCCACGTCCTCTCGTACAGCCGCTTCGTGAAGCGTTGCCGTATCGGGGTTCAATACTTCCGCAAATAATTTGCGCCACGACGCATGCTCGGGCGGATCGTATTCGATCGGCGGAAACCTTGGCCGCTCGGCCAGCGGGCGCAGCACCTGTGGGCCGGAACGGTAGGTTTCCAATCGATGTGCGCCGCCTTGACGTCGGCGTGGTCGAGAAACACAAAGTGGCCGCCTTGCGTGTCGCTCCAGAACACCGAGCGCCCGGACGCCCGCGCTTCACGAAATAATGCCAATGCTTCGTCGGGCGTCGTTTCATACGTGCTGAAGCCCGCGAGGCGCCGATCGAGGCTATATGACGATGTCTGCGCCATGGAACCGCTCCTGTCCAGTCGACTTGCACTGTATCTTCATGGTCGGGAATTGCACGCACGCGCAATCGTAGCTTGCGGTTCGCCACGGGGATTCACCTACGGCTTTGATTCGTTCGCAGTCCTAACCCTCGAAGCATACTGAGCACGCGTGAATTCAGGGACGGTGGCAAACGTGCGTGACGAAATGCAGGCGGCTCGAACGCTTCTCGAAGCGCTGGGCACAGATCCATCGCCGGTCAGTGTATGGACTGGACCAGCCGAAGCCTGGGTTCGGGAATGGGCCGTTACATTCGGGCTCACCCGCTCGAAAGTTGCCCGGGACCGATTCGGCAAGACTGCTGCCGGTGCCCTGGCGGGCCGCGTTTATTCCACCGCGATCGATCAGGATCGGCTTCAGACGGCAACCGCCTGGATTGGCTGGCTCTTTCTGATCGACGATCAATTGGATGAGGGCGAAACGGGAAGAGAGCTGCAACTCGTCAGAGAGCGCTTGCGGCCCTTCATTGCGATCGCGGGCGAGATGACGGGAAGGACAGCGGTGCGCCTCGAAGACGGCGCGCGGTCGGCAGGTCCGTCC
Organism: Paraburkholderia sp. NMBU_R16; assembly: GCF_013282575.1. Lineage (GTDB taxonomy): Bacteria > Pseudomonadota > Gammaproteobacteria > Burkholderiales > Burkholderiaceae > Trinickia. The sequence goes on along the minus strand of NZ_JAAAYE010000006.1, from coordinate 46,553 downwards.
CGAGAATTGTCATCGTGCCTGCCCCTCGTCAGCGCGCTGCGGGACATCTGGTACCGGCTGGCCGGGCGAATGACGGAGCATTGGCGCGCTGTTTTCGCGCGACATTATTTGGGCTACCTTTCGGGCTGCGAGTGGGAAGCGGCAAATCGAGGGCGTGGCCGCATACCGCCGATCCACGAGTTCGTGCCGAACCGTCGTCATGCGGGCGCGATCTGGCCGTCGCTCGATCTGCTCGAATATGTGGCCGATGCGCCGCTGCCGGACGATGTTCGCAGCCATCCGCTGCTGCTGGAAGCTCGGACCGCATGTGCCGATGTCGTCTGCTGGAGCGACGATTTGCTCACAGTTGCCAAAGAGCGCGCGCATGGCGATGTGCACAATCTCGTCATCGTTCTCGAACACCAGACAGGATGCGATGAACCAACGGCATTGCAGAAAGTGATCGAGCGGATTGCATCGCGTATCGCCGATTTCGATGCGTCCCGCCAAAGAATATTCGCAACGGATTTCGGCGGTCACTCACGCGATGCCGTCGACCGGTATGTCCACGGATTGCATCACTGGATGCAAGGTCATCTGGATTGGGGCTTACAAACGATACGATACGATGCCGAGGCTGCACTGGGGCTGCCCTACCTCGAAGATCTCCTGAGCGCAGGCGAGTAGCGCGGTGATCACGGGCGAACGTGTCATCGTCGTGGGCGCCGGCGTAGCTGGCCTCGCCGCGGCCTACCGGTTGAACAAGGCGGGGCTTCGCGTGACGGTGCTGGAGCGCATGGGCGAGGTCGGTGGCCGCATGTCGACGCATCTTCGGGACGGCTACCGCATCGACATTGGTGCGAGTCTTTTGCCGACGAGCTATCGGCACATGTTGGCGTTGATCGAGGAAGCGGGTCTTGCCGATCAGATCGTGCCCACGTCGAGCCTTTTCGGTCTCGTGCGCGACGGCAACGTGCACCGCTTCGAGGCGGGCAATCTCAAGGATATGCTCGGAATTCCGCTTTCCACTCGCAGCAAGGTGACGCTGTTGCGCGCGGTATGGGATTGCATACGGCTCGGAGACAAACTCGACTGGTTCGATCTTTCGCGCGCGCATGCCGCCGACCGTGAAAGCGCTCCCGAGTACGCAATGCGGCGCCTCAATCGCGAAATTCGCGACTACCTCGTCGAACCGACCTGCGCGAGTATGACGCTCAATACCGCCGAGGACAATTCGGCGGCCAGTTTTCTGTTTTTCATTCGCCGCGTGCTCGCGACACGGGGGCTCTTCAATTCTCCGTCCGGCGTGGGCTTCCTGCCGAGGGGGCTGGCGCGCCATCTCGACGATGTGCGGCTGGGAGCGACCGCACTCGAGGTTGAGCGCACGCGAGCGGGAGTCACCGTCACGTGGCGCGATGCCCGCGGGACGCTGCACGGCACGGAGGCCGCCGCGTGCGTCATTGCATTGCCTGCGCGCCAGGCAGCGCAGCTTTATCGAAACTGGACGCCGGATCAGCGCGCGTTTCTCGAGAGCGTGCGCTATGGCAGGTGCGTCAATGTCTCGTTCGCGCTATCGGTCCCGCCCGCGGAGTCGGCGTGCTTTCTGCTCGTACCCCGCGTCGAACAGCCCGACCTCGGGGCGGTTGTCCTCGAACACAACAAGGCACCGGGTCGAGCGCCCGCCGGCCGCGGCTTGGTCACGACGTACTGGCGGCAGACCTGGAGCGACCCGCGGGCCGATCTCGACGATGACGCGATCGGCAAAGCCGCGCTCGATACGCTCGTCAGCGCACTGCCGCATCTGGTGACAGACGTGCAATGGATCCATGTACAACGGTGGAGCCCATCGATCGCGGTGAATGCTCCCGGACACCTGTCGGCGCTGCGGCGCTTCGTTCATTCGGTCGATGCCGGCTCGCCGGTGCAACTGGCCGGGGACTACTTTTCCGGTTCGACGACGAACTCGAGTCTTTGCTCTGGAGAGAGGGCGGCGGCAAGTGTGCTGGCTAGCCTCGCGAAGGGGGGCGCAGGCGCGTCGGCCACCCCACTCTGACCAACACGTCATCGGGGGCGTTCAGCGCGAACTCGTACATTCCCCACGGTTTGTCGCTCGGGTCGCCGCTTCCAAGGATTTCGCGACCGAACAGGGCGGCGAGTTCGTCTACATCCTCGCGGTAGAGGTAAAGCCCGAACGGATTGCGACCGGGCAGGAGCCACCCTTCGACAGCCGGATTGAGATGGACTTGCCCACCGAGACCGTCGGCGAGCATTCGATAGTCGCCGAGACTGCCCGTCTCGCGCTTGAACCCCAGCCGTGCGAAAAACGCCTCGGTGCGGTCAAGGTCGTTGCAGGGCAGTATGGCGGTGAGGGTCGGTTGCATGTCGTCAATCTCGCGTGAAGAACTGGTAATAGCTCTGCATCAAGCAACGGAACAAGAACGAAACAAGCTTGCCAGCCCATCGAGCTGAGCGGGGGTCCGTGTACTCGCGGCTACCCCGAAATCGCGCAGCGCCGATCACTGCTGTTGAGGGCCGCTTTCACGCTCCATATCCGCCGGTTCGGACGGCACCGTTTGCGCCGGTTCCGACGCCGCGCCGCCCGCATCGGGCACCGCGGGGAAGGGCGGCGCGGACGCTGCTTGCGACGTACTCGCCGGCGCCGACGCAGCGGCAGCCGCAGCCGGCTGTGCCGGCGTCTCGATAGTATCCAGCGCCGCGGCGCTGGCGGATTCGTTGCCGTTCGTTGCAGCGCTCGCCTCTTCGGTCGCACTGGCGGACGGCGGCCGCGAAGCCTCGGGAGTCCGAACCGCGCCGGTTGCGGCTCGTTGCCGCGGTGCGCCGCCGAAGAGCGCCTCGCGCCATCCTTGCAGCCGTTCGCTCAAGCGCGAGCGGAATTGTTCGAACGCAGAAGGCTCCGCTGCCGTATCGAATCGCACGCGCGCATCGACGATTCGCGCACGCAACGCCCGCTGAAAGAATTCGCCGACGATCGGTAATGCCGTATGCGCGCCTTGCGCCCAATAATCGCTGCGCAGGGTGACGCGCCCGTCGTCGAACCCTACCCACGCGCCCGCGACCAATTCCGGATGCATGAGAATGAACCATCCATCCGCGCCGTCTTGCGTCGTGCCCGTCTTACCGGCAACGTCAGCGCGAATGCCGAAGCGGCTGCGAATCGATGAACCGGTGCCGTAGTTCACGACATCTCGCATTGCATCGACGAGCGTACGATCGACATCCGGGGCAAGCGCACGCTCGGCTTGTGCCGGAGCGAATTCGGCGAGCACGTTACCGTTCGCATCGTCGATTCGCGTGACCATCTGCGGTGCGCGGTACACGCCGTCGTCGGCGATGGTGCCATAGGCCGCAACCATTTCTTTCAGCGTCACGGGACTGGTGCCGAGCGCGAGCGAGGGCACCTCTTCGAGTGGACTCTCGCGCACGCCCATCGCGCGGGCCAGCCGGGCGACCTTTGCGGGGCCGATGCGTTCGATCACCTGCGCGGTGATCCGGTTGCGCGAAAGGGCGAGCGCTCGTCGGAGCGTGAACGCGTCGCCATTCGCGGGTGTTTCGTCGGCAGGGCGCCAGATTTCCCCGCCTTTGAGCGCGATTGCGACGGGTTGGTCGACGAGCTTGTCGTCGGCTTTCGCGCCGGCCGCAAAGGCGGCGCCGTAGACGAACGGTTTGAACGTCGAGCCAGGTTGCCGCCGCGCTTGTTGAACGTGATCGAACGGCTCGTGCGAGAAGTCGCGGCTACCCACCCACGCGCGGATTTGCCCGGTACGCGGGTCGATCGCGAGAAAACCCGCCTGAATGTCGGTCTTCGCAGTGCAGAGGGCGCGCGTGAAGGATGGGTCGCGCGCCAGTTGCTTTACGGTATCCGGCTCGCTTTGGCCCGCCGCGCGGGCGGCGCGGTATAGATCGGTCTCGCGCATGAACGCGACGAAAGTCGGACTGGCCGCGGAGCAGCCGTCTCTTCCCGACCAGGCGCGGTTCGCTATGCTCTGCAACTGACTCGTCTGCCATGCGACTGCCTGCGTTGCCATCGTCTGCAGTCTGGCGTCGATCGTCGTGTGCACGACCAAGCCATCCGCATAGATGTTGTAGTCGTTGCGATCGGCCCAAACGATCAGCCATTTGCGCAACTGCTGCGCGAAGTGAGGCGCGGGTCCGGGCGGCTCGGTCTGCCGCTCGAAATCGATGCCCAGCGGACGCGCTTGCAGCGACGCGTACTGGGCCGGCTTGAGCCGCCCGTATTTGACCATCTGAGCAAGCACCGTATTGCGCCGCTGCAGCGCTCGCGCGGGGTTGAGCCTCGGATTGTAGTAGGCATTGCCTTTGAGCATTCCGACGAGCGTCGCGGCCTGGCGCGCGTCGAGTTCGGCGGCCGACGTGTCGAAATACGTGCGCGCGGCCATTTCTATTCCGTACGCGTTATAGAGGAATGGCACCGTATTGAGGTACGTTTCGAGAATCTCGTTCTTGCGGTAGACAGCCTCGATCTTCAGCGCGGTAATCGCTTCCTTGAGCTTGCGCGTGAGCGTTGGCGCACGTCCGATTTCATCGGGATAGAGATTGCGGGCGAGCTGTTGGGTGATCGTAGAGCCGCCTTGGCGGTCGCCCGAGAACGTATGGAGCGCCGCACCGATCGTGCGCCGCCAATCGATACCGTGATGCTCGTAGAAGCGATGGTCCTCGGTGGAGATCAGCGCATCGATGACGCGCGGTGAGATATCGGCCAGCTTGACCCATTCGCGATTCGACGGCTTGAATTCGGCCAGCAGCTTTCCGTCGGAGGAAAGAATCTGCGCGGGTCGGTCGACGCGTGCCTTGCGGATATCGCCAATACCGGGAGTGAACGGGATCAGCGCCAATACGTAGAGCACAAACAGCACGGGGACCGCCGCGAGCGCGAGCGCGATGCCCCGCCGCGTGGGGCGCCGCAGGCGTGCGCATCCGGCAAGCGCCAGTTTGCGCGCTGAGAGAAACAAGTGCTGGACGGACTCGATCATCTATCGGTACGCGGCAAAACGAGAACGAAAGCCGCGATCGTACCAAAAGAGGAGCAGAGCATCGCCGCCCGGTTAGTGACCGAGGGTCGACATCGCACGCCGCAAACTGTTTCGGGCGCGGTGCAGGATTGCTTTGACGGTGGCTGGCGGCCTATCGATGATGTCGGCGATCTCCGTCATGGAGTGGCCTAGCACATAAGCGAGCGACATGACCAGGCGCTGTTCGTCCGGCAGCAGGTTGAGTGCTTTGGAAATGAGATCGCTCGATTCGTAGTCGTGCCAGTAGTGCATCAGTGCGTACGAATCGTCGAGCGGTACGAGCAGCCGGGTGTGACGCTCCCGGCGCAATGCGCTCAGCGCGCAGCGGTACGCGATACTCATGATCCAGGTCGACGCGGCGCAGTCATAGCGGAATTGCGCAGCCTTGTTCCAGACAACCAGGAACGTGTCGTTGATCACCTCCTCGATCAACTGCTCGTTCCAGCTCATGCGATTGAGAAAACGCGTCAAACGGCGGTGATAAATCCTGTAAAGCTGCGCGAGCGCAGCCGCGTTGCGTTGCGCGATGCGCTCGACGAGGGGCGCGTCGGGGTCGATTGCCGGAGCGGTCCCGTGTGCGCCGCCGAGTTCGGCGTTGATTTCGCGGGCGACCGATTGAAACTCGGCATGCGTATCGCGCAGGCCGCGCACATCGGCAATATCGTGCATGGCGCCGACGATGCCGGCGATGCGGCCGGCGCCGTCGCGAATCGCGCTTTTGAAAAAGCGGACCATGCGAATCTTGCCGCTGGCGTGCCGCACGCCGGTGGCATAGCTTTGGAGCCCACCCGAGGACACGAGGTCCAAATCGGCACGATGGTAGGTCAGTGCAAGCTCCGACGGCGCGACGTCATACACAGTCTTGCCCTGAATGGCCTCGCGTCCGAAGCCGAGAAAATTCTCGAATCGATCGTTGCAGCCGATATAGGTGCCATTGGCGTCCTTCATGAAGACGGGCGAACCCATGGCATTCGCGTGAGCCTGCATCTGAGCGAACCCGGCGCGCGCGTCGAGTGCGAGATCAATCAAGCCAGCATGCCCTTTCGCGTCCCGAATGATGCCTTCGGGGTGTTCGATGTCCCGTTCAGTGACTGCATCGTTGGCGCCGTGCGCGACGAGAGAAACGACACTCTCCGGCGTGAGCTGGCGCACGACGGGAATGAGATAAGGTTTGGGGCCGGTCTCGACCCGCATCTTCGCCAGCTCGATTGCTGCATCGGCCTCACGGCAATCGAGGAGAACGACGGCAGGCTCGCTGTTGTTGAGCTCGCACGGCGATGCAAGCGCAACGGCTCCATACGCTTGAACGTTGGCAGGTGCGGCGTGTGCGCGCGGACTGAACCAGAACAGGTGGGGTTCGTCAGTACAACTCATCATGACTCGTTCTCGTTTTGCGATGCAATGGTTCAGGGTATTCAACAACTCAAAAGATGTAGATCAGTGGATTGTTTGATATGCGATTGATTGAATTGAATTCGCGGACAGTGGCCGCAATGCCCCATTTGGCGTTTCGCCGACAGATTCGAGTCAGACCGGGAGACATCGGGCAGCGGTCGTTAAACGATACGGCGCTTTGCGAGAAATAGTAAGAATTGGTGCCGTAGGGATTTCCGTATTGTTGCGTCATCCACACTGAAACCGGGAAGATTCCCTCTATCGCGGTCAAATATTGAGACAAGGGGAAAATGTACCGATGCGCGAGTGGGCGGCTATGTGACGAATCGATGACACAGCTTGCGGCGAATGCAATGTCGCACGCGCGCGTTCAGGCATTCGCGCGCGGACTCGATTTTTCGGCGGACAGCGGTTTCGAGACTGTCAGTGCGGCGATGCTCCGGTTCGGACGTGCACGCGCCGGCCCGCGGCATAACCGAATCCCGCCGATACGGAACAGACGGCGGCGCACAAGGCTGCGAGACTGTAGAGCGAGCCCGTTGCATGCAGGAGCGAACCTGCGATGAACGGGCCGCTCGACGCGATCAGATAGCCGACGCCTTGCGCCATACTCGAGAGCTGAGCGGCAACATGCGAATCGCCCGAGCGCAACCCGATGGCCGTGAGGGCGAGTGTGAAGGCGCCTCCCTGCGCGATGCCGAGCAACACTGCCCAGCCCCACATCGTCGAGATCGGCGCGAAGAAACAACCCACGAGGCTCAGCCCGGTCAGCAACAATGCGCCGACGTTCACCCAGCGCTGGTCCGGTAGCCGCGCGATCAGAAATGGCAGCAGCAGCGAAGCTGCAGCCTGAGCCATCACGCTGAGCGAAAGCATGAGCCCCGCATCGACCGCGCTCATGCCCCGCATGCGCAAAACGGTCGGAAGCCAGCCGAATACGATGTACGCCAATGACGATTGCGAGCCCATGAACAGCGTGACCCGCCAGGCGAGCGGGTCTCGCCATAAACCTCGCACGACTCGTGAAGTCCTTTCGATGCGCGTGCCGGCGGGAGGGAGTTGAGCGCTCCACATGAGTATCGCGAAAACAGCGGGCAGGGCCCACATCGCCAACGCCCATGCCCACGCATTGCCGCTCGCGTTGCCGAATAGCTGCCCGATCGCGTTTGCGGCTGGTGCCGTGACTGCCGCGGCGGTCGCTGCGCCCGCGCACATTGCGGCACTGTAGAACCCGGTCATGAGCGCGACGTGATGCGGAAAGTCGCGCTTGACGACGCCGGGAAGCAGCACGTTCATCAAGCCGATCGAAAAACAGGCCACCACTTGACCGAGATACAAAAGCTGCCAGGACGGTATCGCCCGCAATGCCGTGCCCGCGGCAAGCAGCGTCAGCAGTAGAAGCAACGCCCGTTCGCTGCCCATACGACGAGACAGCATCGGCGCAATCGGTCCGAACAACCCGAAGCAGAGCGATGGAAGGGTAGTCAGCAAGCTCGCGCCGGTGGTCGTCAGCCCTGTTGCGCGAACCGCTTCCAGCAGGATCGGGCCCACGCTCGTAATCGGCGTGCGAAGCGAGAAGGCGATCAAAGCGAGGCTCGCCGCCAGGGCGATGCTGCGCGTGCCGGTGCGGTTTCGCGCCGTATCGGGGGTGTCGGTTGCTTTCATCTGGCTCCTGCGGTGCTAACAATTTTTGACAGATTTCTTCGTTTCAAGCCGCTACCCTACATCGCCCGACACAGCGAGGGCATACCGGGGAGTGCCACGGTGACGACAAAAGGAGAATGTAAATGGCAGCACATGGAATTATCGTTTGGCTCGTGATCGGCGCCATCGCAGGCTGGCTGGCAGGCTTGATCGTGGGCGGCGGAGGCTTCGGGCTACTGGGCGATATCGTCGTCGGTATCATCGGCGCGTTCGCAGGCGGCTGGCTCGCGGGGGTGCTGGGCATTCACATTGGCGGTGGGTTCATCGCATCGATCATAACGGCGACGGCCGGCGCGGTCGTGCTGCTCGTACTTTGGAAACTGATCCGTCGGGCGTAGATCCGGCCTCGACGGGCGTGGCCGACGGCCGGCAATTGTCGTGGCCGTCGGTGCGCGGATTGCCTGAATCCGCTATAGCCCGCCTATCGCAAGCGGGACGGCCTCACGCATCAGCGCGACAAACCGCAGCAACCGGGATGGATAAAACTGTGCGTGCGGATAGATGATGTAAACGGGGAGTGCCGCGGCCTGCCACTTTGGCGCGAGGTGGATGAGGCGCTGCGCGGCGAGATCGTCTGCAAGCAGCCAAGCCGAACTCGCGCATGCACCGATGCCGAGCAGTGCCGCGCTGCGAAGCGCGTACAAGTTATCCGTGCTCATGCGCGGATTGATCGAGATGCGGCGCGTCTCGCCCGTTTCTTCATGTGTCAGCGTCAACTCGGTTCGGTAATACGTCCGCAACGCGAGCCACGGTAGAGACATCAGTTGTTCCGGTTCTTCGGGCACCCCGCCGTATTCGAGCAACGACGGCGAAGCCGCCACGATCCTCGAGACGTTCGACAGCCGGACTGCCACCACGGCCGGATCGCTGGGCTCGCCCACCTGGATCGCGCAATCGATGCCGTTGGCGATGAAATCCCGCACGTCGTCGCGCAGCAACCACTCGACCGATACGCGCGGGTGATCGTTCAAATACGTCGCCAGCGGTTCGACCAATCTGTGTTGACCGAATGCATGCGGCACCGCCACTCGCAGCAATCCCTCTGGCTCCTCTTGCGCTCCGCGTACGTCGGCCTCGAACGATGCCCAACTCGCCAGCAACGCCTTGGCGCGCTTGAAGCACCGTTCGCCGTCGACCGTCAGCCGCATGGCGTGCGTCGTGCGCTGCAGCAGTCTCACGCCGAGCGACCGTTCGAGCGCCTGCAAGCGGCGGCTGATCGTGGGCTGTGTCGTTCGCATTTGCGCCGCGGCAGCCGACAAGCTGCCGGCCTCGACTATACGCACGAACGTTTCCATGAGCTCGAAACGCTGACTTGCACTGTCGGCGAAACCTTCCGAAGTGCGCGAGCGGGCGCCTGGGGCCGTGAAAGGGCGAGGTTTTGTTGTCATACGCGCAGCGTATAACAAATCTTCGTGCTGCGGTACTACCAGGGCGATGACAGGAACGTCACACTCGCGTCCATTGCTTCGACACGCGAATAAGGATCCGACGATGTCCACTCCACAGACCCTGCATGTAGCGTCCCCGGCTTTATCGCAAACCGCGCGGACGCAAGCCTCGACAGCTGCGCTCAGTCCTCGCCTGGTGTTACTGCTCGCGGCTGCCGCCGGGCTTGGCGTTGCCACGCTTTATTACAGCCAGCCGATGCTCGGCATACTCGAGACTCATCTCGGCGCGTCCACACGCGTCGTTGGAATGGTGCCGATGCTGACGCAGCTTGGCTACGCGCTCGGCATCTTGCTGCTTGCGCCACTCGGCGACCGGTTCGATCGGCGCCGCGTGATTCTCGTCAAGGCCACAGCGCTCGTCGGCGCTTTGTTGCTAGCGGCGGTTTCCCCGTCGATCGGATACTTGCTGGCAGCCAGTTTTGCGATCGGCTTATCGGCGACGATGGTCCAAGACATCGTGCCTGCGGCGGCCACGCTTGCGCCCGACGCGAGTCGCGGCAAGGTCGTCGGAACGGTGATGACGGGATTGTTGCTCGGCATTTTGCTGTCGCGCGTGGTGAGCGGTTTTGTCGCCGAGCATGCGAGCTGGCGGGCAATGTTCTTCGCTGCGGCAGCAAGCGTCGCAGCGATCGGCGCGGCTGCCTGGCGGGGGCTGCCGTCGTTCAAGCCGACGACGCATCTGTCGTATCGCGCCTTGATCGGCTCGCTCGCGCATCTGTGGTGGCATCACCGCGCGTTGCGTCGCGCCGCGTTCGCGCAAGGGCTGCTTTCAGTGGGCTTCAGCGCGTTCTGGTCGACGCTGGCTGTCATGCTGCACGGCGCGCCGTTTCACCTCGGCAGCTCGGTAGCGGGCGGATTTGGTCTTGCCGGTGCGGCCGGCGCATTGGCCGCACCCATTGCCGGGCGCTTGGCCGATCGCCGCGGGCCGGAGTTAGTCACGCGCATCGGTATTGCTATTGCGACGCTTTCGTTCGCGGCGATGGCAATCGGTCTCACGATGGCGCCTCATACGCACCTCGTCGTGCTTGCGCTTGCGACGGTCGGCTTCGACCTCGGTGTCCAGGCGACGTTGATTGCGCATCAGACGATCGTCTACGGCATCGATCCTGCGTCGCGCAGCCGTTTGAATGCGGTGCTGTTCGTCGGAATGTTCATTGGCATGGCGGCGGGGGCGGGCATCGGTAGCTTGGCGCTGGCGCAATGGGGCTGGGCCGGTGTGATCGCGCTTGCGGTGGTGTCGTCGATGGCCGCGCTCGCGGTACGGATGTGGCCGCGCTGAGCGGTGATCCGTGGCCCGAGAGGGCCGTCATCCGGCGTTTCGGCATTCGCGAACGCCGGACATTGCCGCCAGTCGTGCACAGATAGCGGCGAAGTCGCTATCCGCGGTGCGGGACAGTCCGATCTGCACGTCGTCGAGTTCGGGATCGTCTTCGGACTGCTGGACGATGAACTGCTTGACTCGGACGCTACCCGTGCCGAGGGCATCGTGAACGCTATCGAGCGACACGCTGCCGCGCTCGACCAGCATGTGGATGTTGCGCTGTTGCTTGACCGAAATGAAACGACGTTCGAGCGGTTTCACCCCGGCAAGAATGACCAGGATGATGATCGTGGCGCCGATAGCGGCGGTGTACATTCCACCACCGACCGCCAAGCCGACGCCTGCCACGGACCACAGGCTTGCGGCCGTTGTCAGTCCACGCACGATCTCCCCGCGCAGAAGAATCGAACCGGCGCCGAGGAAACCAATGCCTGATACGACCTGGGCGGCGATCCGTGACGGATCGAGTACGACGTTCTCTTCGCCCAGCACATCGGCGAATCCGAACGCCGAGACCAACATGATCAACGACGAGCCCACGCACACGAGCATGTGTGTGCGCAATCCGGCGGCCCAGTTCAGCCTTTCTCGCTCGAAGCCAATGGCGCTGCCGAGTAGCGCTGCCAAAACGAGTCGGCCTAATAGATCGAAGTTGCTTATCGTGTGTTGCATGTCAATAGACTGTTTCGCATTCGCTCGAAAACCGAATGAACATCTCTGTCCTTGCCCCCTGCCGCGGGCGATAGAACCGGTCATAGGGGGATTATGGATCATGCGTGGATGATTTCGCGAGTAGCGGTGCCCGAATGCTAAAACCTCCAAGACGTAATGGCGGCGCAAACGACTAGGAAAGCGCGTGACGAAGCGCAAACAGGTGACGTTCAACGGCCGGCTCCGCCGAGCACTGCGCAGACGATCGCTTCGGGCGCATCCTCCTGGACGAGATGCCCGGCACCCGGCACCTTGATCAGCATGCCCTGTGCGATTCGGTCCGCGAGCGCCTGCCCCTGTTCGAGCGGGATCCAGGCATCGCTCTCACCCCAGACGATACGGACTGGGAAATCCGGCGGAACATACCGCGCCTCGGCCTCGGCGACATAGCGCTGATCCATCTGCGCGATCTGCCGATAGAACGCGGCCTGGCCGGACGCCGCAAGCCACGGCGACCGATGGATCGCCAACGCTTCCTCGCTCAGCGGGCGTGCAGTCGCATTGCCGATATATGCCGATACGAGGGCGCGATGCGCATAGGGCGGCAGCCCAGTGAATGCCGCTTGATACTGCGCGACATGCTGCACGAATGGGGAACCTTGCGGCGTGATCCCGACAGGGTTCACGAGCGTCAGCTCGGCGTAGTCGATGCCATCGAGGAAATGCGCACGCAGCACTGTCGCGCCGCCGTAATCGTGTGCAAGCACCTGCGGGCGCTCGATGCCCCATTCGCGCAGCATCGCGCCGAACAGCCTGTTCTGCATGCCCAGCGAGACGTCCGCGTCCGGCATGTCGGATTGGCCGTACCCGAGCAAATCGTAGAAGAAAACGCGGCGCCTGAGAGCGAGCCACGGTGCGATCCGGCGCCAGACCTGCGACGAGAACGGCGTGCCGTGTACGAGCACAAGGGGCGGGCCGTCGCCTAGCTTGCCCCACGCGATCCGATGGCCTTCGAAGTTGAAGCGGTTTGTGAGTTCGAGCATCGTTTCACCTGTCAGTAACCTGTTATTGACGTATAATAGGTTGCTCGTCGTCTGATACAGGCGCAACCTTCAAATCGAAATTAATGGTTACTTCGAGTCAACGTTCGCCTCAAGGGAATCGATGGAGCGACGCCGACTTGGTCGGTGGTCACCCTGCGTTGGATTTCCTCAATACGGTGGCCGACAAGGGCAAGACGCGCATCGAAGAGAAGCTGGAGCAGTGGCACGACGTGCACACTTGGGCTGCCGCTGCAGGGCTACTCGCGCCGGCTGACTTGACGCTTTTCCGTCAGCATCCGGAATGGGAGGGTACGGAGCAACTGACAGCGCTCCATCGTTTCCGTGAAGACGCGTACGCGGCGATCGTCCATGTGACGAGCGGGATTGGCGATGGGCGAGCCTTGGATCGGCTCGTCGCGGCGATCCAGGACGCGATCGGTCGCAGCACGTTCACGTCTTTCGACGGCCGATTCGTATGGCGGCCCGACGTGCAGACGGCATGGCGCTGGATCGATGCAGTTGCGCTCGCTTTCGAGCACCTGATGCGCAGTGAAGACTTGGGTCGGGTACGGCAGTGTGGCCGCTGCACCTGGTTCTTCGTCAATCGTGGCCGCGGCGCCGGGCGGCGTTGGTGCGATATGCGGACCTGCGGCAATCGCGCGAAGGCCGAGGCGTTCCGCGAGCGGTGAGTCGCGAGGCAGGCGGTCAAACACTGAGTCGTCGGCACGCTGTAAGGGGGGGCGCTCGTCGCCCGCGCGCACGCGAGGCGCAGCGCGTCTTCGAGCACGCCCGCCAAGCGGCGCTCGATACGGCTGCGGCCACGGCGGCCTGGGCGCTCATGGAGCCGGGCCGCAATCGCCGCCTCGCCGAGCTCGCCAGACATTTCATTCACGGCTCCTCCCGGTGGGGATGTGATGCCTCCATGCAATGTTGACTGATGACGTAACCGGGTTATTGGAACAGACCGGCCGACGAGTAGCCGGCTGGGCGAAACGTGAAATCAGATCGGCGAATCGGGCAGCACCGACTTCAATGGAATGAATGCACCGCTGCAATCGACAGGAGCCGCATTGCCGGGCGAGCCCGATACGGTCACGTCGGCAGCTGTCGATGTCACGATCGAGTTGGCAAAGCTGACCGGGCCCGGTCCCAGCGTGAAATGGGTATAGGCCGGCAATACGGACGGGCCGCCGTTATGCCCTGTCGCAAGAGCCGGTTGCGTACCGTCGAACACCACATTGTCGAGCGTGATCTCCAGCGGCTTCACGACGCCGTTCGTGGCATACCCCGAAAAGGTCACCTGGCTGCTCTGCGAAGCGCTGCCCAGATCGCGGAACCCCCTGATGACGATGCCGGTGAAGCTCGGATACAGGGAGCCTTTGGCCGAACTGTAGTACGGGTCGAACACGAGCGGTTGGCGAACATTGCGCATGCAGACCTGCTCATAACGAACATTGCTCACCATGCCGCCGCGCGAGGAATCCGACTTGATGCGCAGGCCGTTTCCGTTGGGGCTGTCGTAGCCGTCCATCGTCAAGTCCGTGACGGCGACGTTACGGACGCCCGAGTTCGTTTCGCTGCCGATCGACATGCCGTGCCCATAATAAAAATGGTTGTGGGCGAAGGTCAGATTATTGCTGGCCGGTGCCTTGCTCGCCTTGACCGCAACGTCATCGTCGCCCGTACTGATGTAGGAATAAGCGAGCAGGACATTGCTCGATTGACCGGGATCGAAACCATCGGTGTTCTTGACGGTGTCGGGCGTAAAGCAAGTCGCGGGCGTGTGCGCATCGGGCGTCGTGCCGCTCGGGCACGCGTAACGCGCTTTCGTGTATTCAAGGCTCGGCGAGAGAATCTTGATGCCCCAAGCAGTGACGCCGGCGACGCTATCGAGTACCACGTGAAAGTTCGGCGAGTTTTCGAGCGTGATGTCGTGCAGCGTGAAGGCCGAACCCTTCGAAACCTGAACGAGCCGAGGGTTCTGCTGATTGAGGCCCATCGTCTTGTTCTGATACGCGACGTCCCACCAACTGCGCTTGCCCGCGTTCGGCCCGCTGGTCAGCAGGCTACCGCCGCGACCATCGATCACGCCCCTCCCGACGATCCCGCTACCTGCCGTGTCGCTCGCGAGTATCAACGGATTGCACGACTTGGTTTTGGAAGCCGTTGCCGTACCGCACGTTCCCACGCCGTTGTCATAGTTGGCCGGGTTGCGCGAAGCGAAGAGCGTGACACCCTGGTCGATCCACAGTGTCACGCCGGACTTGAGCCGGAGCGGGCCGCTGAGAAAGCCCGACTCGCCGGAGTAGCCCGCCGTCAACTTGACCGCTTGGCCGGCCGGACAAGCATCGATCGCCGCCTGGATGCGGGCGGCATCCGGTTGGGAATTGGCGGGGTCGGCGTCGAGCGTGTCGATGGATCCGCCGACGGGCGTCAGTTTTGCCTGCAACGGCGCTCCGCAGACCGTCGCCGGCAATGCTGGTTCGCTGACGGCGCCCCATTGGGTCGCGACGGCTGGCTCCGAGCCAGTCGGCGACGGGTAGGTGACGGGCGTCGACGCATCGGACGACGTTTTGTGGTGTTTCTTGGAAGTGTGCGCGTAGCACGAAAAGGCGGTAACGAGCGCCGCAATGCCGATAACGGCGTGTGATGCACGAGTGGTGTTCAAGTTGTTTCCCGGGCTGTCAGCGGATCTGTGTGTCCAAGGCAAAACGAGGCAGAACGCGAGCTGCTTATCGGTTTCGGCATAGTGTCTCGTCGGTCGGGTTGGTGATGAGCGGTATTTGCACAACGCCGATCTGGGCGTCCGACTCTACGTTTTGCGTGGCCTCGAATGGTCCGAGCCGGACGAAAAATTGCCGCCGATGGCGAACTATATGTCGCGCGACCACTGGAAATAACCACCGCAACGTGCGCTCTACAAAGCGCTGTCGCCGTCTTGCTCCGCCAATGCCGAGCGCAACGGCGCCAACCGCGCACCGAAGGAATAAACGCGAGGGCGGATTCGTTTAAAGGCATCTCGGACACACGCGCGATCCGCAGGAGCGCAATCATGAAACACGTCCATACGGCGGGGATCGTCGCATTGGGAGCAGTGATAGTAGCTGGCCTCGTAGCGTGCGGAGGCGGCTCATCGCACGGTCAGCATTTCCACGTGACCGCGCTCGTCTCCGACGGAAACATTCCGGCTGCCCACATCGACGCCAATCTAAAAAATCCATGGGGTATCGCCTTCAATCCAAAAGGTTTCGTCTGGGTAGCGGATAACGGCACGCAGAAGGCGACACTCTATGACGGTAACGGCGTGGCGCAATCGCTTGTCGTGTCGATCCCAGCGGGGTCGAGCGGCGATGCCAATCCGACTGGCATCGTGTTCAACGGCACGGCGGGTTTCCTGGTGAGCCAGAATGGAAAATCCGGGCCAGCAGTTTTCATCTTCGCGGGAGAGGGCGGCACCCTTACCGCATGGTCACCCACCGTCAACCCGACGGCGGCCGTGACGGTATTCGATAGTGGCGGCAGCGCGGTCTACAAGGGACTTGCGATGGCGAGCAGCAACGGCGCGACCTTCCTCTTCGCGGCCGATTTCCACAACAACAAGATCGATGTATTCGACGATACGTTCACGAAAGTTGCGCTTCCGGGCGCGTTTCAGGACTCGACGCTACCCGCTGGTTTCGCGCCTTTCGGCATTCAGGCAATCGACTCGAAAATATTCGTCGCCTATGCGATGCAGGATGGGGCCAAGCATGACGATGTGCCTGGAGCTGGCCTGGGCGTGATCGACGTATTCAGTACTTCCGGACAGTTCATTCAGCGTTTCGCGACCGGTGGTCCGCTGAATGCGCCTTGGGGCATGGCGCTCTCGCCCCGCGACTTCGGCCCGTTCAATAATGCTCTTTTGATCGGAAATTTCGGCGATGGAACGATCCACGCCTTCGACCCCAACACAGGTATGTCGATCGGGACCCTGCGGCATGCGGACGGTACAGCGATTGTCGAACCGGGGTTGTGGGGTATTGCATTCGGCAACGGGCTCAACGATCAGCCGACCAACACTTTGTTTTTCGCTGCCGGCCCGAATGATGAAGCGGATGGGGTGTATGGCCGCATCGATATTGGCCGATAGGGTTAAAAAGCAGCGACCAACGCGCCTTGATTACGAAAGCTACGACCAAAACCGGCGTCTGCTTTTTATCAGTTGTATAGCGTTGGCCTGCTTACGCCTATCTTCTCGGCGAGCACGCGCGCACCGCCGTTTCTGGTGCATAGCTCAATGGCCGCTTCCTGCTTCAACACCGGGGACAATGGCACCTTCGGAGCATTGCTGACAAGACGTTGCCGAACCGCCCACCTCGATGAACGCACGGTACCATCGCGCCAAGTTCTTGCGCGAAGGATATCCCAGCTCGCGAATGGTCGCCGCTGCGCTCCTACCGTATTTGATGTAAAGCTGAACCGCTCGAACGCGGTCTTCGTACGAGTACATGAACTACCTCCAGGTAGTCCAACTTTTCGTCCGCACCCTCGGAAGCGGACATTACTTATATGGTCGCCTCCCATTTGCAAGGTGATTGTGTGTGGCGAGGAGGGTGGTTGCGGACTTATATCCGGACTCGATCGCGGGACATGCCCGCCGGCCCCGATGGATTTCGCCGCAAAGGTCCTAATCTAAAAGGCGGACTCAAGGTCCGAGTAATGTCTCAGGGTTGCCTTTGCGCGGTCCAACCTGTCTTGCCATCGTTCAATACACCTGTGCAACCGTGAATGGAATTACTGGCTTTGAAGCGCGATCATTGTGACGGCGCTGGCTCATACGTTCGGCCATACGCAAGCAGTGCCCAGATTGTCCGTGCCATCTTGTTTGCAAGCGCAACAGCAACGACGTTCGTTGGTCGTCGGGCCAGCATCTGGCGCAAACGCTCCGGCAAGTGCTTTGAACTGGAGATTACCGATCGCTGAGCTAAAGTCGGAACTGGTGTACGGGGGAGTTGAGGCGGGAGATTGAAGGCGGCGGAGGTTTCAGCCGAGAATCTGATTGTCGAAGTCGGAAACCAGCAAACAACAAACCATCCACAATGAGCAAGTTTTCGGAAAAAGCAGTTGTCGGTCTATCGGAAGTCGGTCTGGGCCTGGACGAATTGGTGCGACACGGAGCGCGGCAAGTGATTCAGCAGGCAATCGAAGCGGAGCAGTCGGCGTTGCTGGAGCGATTCGAGAACGTCAAGACCTTGCATGGACAACGCGCCGTGGTACGCAACGGCTATCTGCCGGAGCGAGACGCGTTGACGGCAGCCGGGCCGATTCCAGTAAAGGTCCCCAAGGTTCGGGATCGATCAGGATCCGGTGTGAAGTTCAATTCCTCGATTGTGCCGCCGTATGTGCGGAAGTCGCCGCGCGTGAGTGCCGCGCTGCCGTGGCTTTATCTAAAAGGCATCTCGACGGGCGACATGAGCGAAGCGCTGAGCGTGCTGCTGGGTGAGGACGCCAAAGGCTTGTCGGCCAATGTGGTGAGCCGTCTGAAGGCGCAATGGGCCGATGAGCACGCCAGTTGGAGCCGGCGTGACCTGTCGAAGTCGCGGTACGTCTATTGGTGGGTCGACGGCATTCACACCGGGCTGCGCAGCGAGAACTCAGACGGCCAGTGCCTGCTGGTAATCATCGGCATGAGGCCCGATGGGCGCAAGGAACGAGTCGCAATCGGTGACGGTTATCGCGAATCGAAGGCATCCTGGCAGGAATTGCTGCTCGATCTGAAAGCGCGTGGCTTGCAGGCAGGTCCGCTCTTGGCAGTCAGCGATGGCGCCATGGGCTTCTGGGCCGCGTTGGAAGAAGTGTTTCCCACGACGCGCGGCCAGCGCTGCTGGTTCCACAAGATGGGCAACATCCTGAACGCGCTGCCGAAGTCACAGCAGGGCAAAGCCAAAGCCGATCTGCAGGCCGTCTGGATGGCCGCCACGCGAGCCGACGCGTATGCGGCGTTTGATCGTTTCGTGACGGTCTACGCAGCGAAATATCCGAAGGCCACGGAAACGTTGAAGAAGGATCGGGAGAGCCTGCTGGCTTTCTACGACTTCCCGGCCGAACACTGGCAGCACCTGCGCACAACAAACGCGATCGAGTCGACGTTCGCGACGGTGCGCTACCGTACTACGCGTACGCGCAACTGCGTGTCGCGACCGACCTTCCTCGGTCTGGCATTCAAGCTAATCGAGGAAGCGGAAAAAACTTGGCGCCGGATCAACGGCCCCGAACAGATCCAGCTGTTGCTGGAGGGCATTGCTTTCCAGGACGGCGAGCCGGTGCAAGACGATCAACCGGGTCAGCAGAAATTCGCCGCTTGACGTCGCTCTGCTATTCAATTCTTCGCCAGTGTTTCGACTCAAAAATGGATTAATGTTATTGAGCTGGATGTGCCCACTGAGTTCAGGCCACCGCCATCGATAAATCCTCACTGCCAGCAGGGCGTCGCCGCAGATCTGCTCGATCCCCTGCTGGAGCTGTTTCGCAGACGCGCTGAAGCGGGGTTCGGCCACGAGGACATCTCAGGCATCTTCGAGTTGATCTGGCGCCATGACAGTAAGCGGCATGAATTCGACGACGGCACCACCACAGCAATGGCCATTGCTTAGCATAATTTGACTTGCATGCTGCTTGGCCGCGTTACAGCTAACCGTGTACAACAATCAAGCAACGGAGCAACGAAATGAGCACATTTCGCGTTTGCCGAATATGTCCCCGGTCACGGCCGATGTGCGGCCGGACGTTCAGAGCCCGGGGCACGCCGACGCATCGCAGGTGCGTCCGCAAGAGCGTCAATTGCGTGGCGCGTTAGGGGGCCTCGCCCGTCCCCCCGCTCGTCTCGACAGCAGTCCGTCGTCGGGCAGCCGAGCCGCCACTGCCAAATTCAGCGCACCTGCCGTCCAGCACGCCGGTCAAGCGGTGGCCGCGCAAGCCAGCGCCCTGCAAGCCCGGTTTCCTGAGGCATCCGCGACGGCGATTCAGGGCCTTGCGGCAGAAGGATTTTCCGCTGATGGCATCGCACGGATCGTCGGCAGCGAAGGGGGCGCTGCGGCGCTCGCTGAACTCTATGACAACAAATATCTGTCAACGCTCAGAGCCGTGGGCTTTTCCGATGACGATATCGTGGAATTCGCTGCATCGGGCAACGGTGAACAAACAATCCACCAGGCCCTGCAAGTCTATAGCGCCCTGGCAAGCGCTAGTGAGAAGGCCACCGGCGAGGCGCTCACCGGCTTTCTTAAGATTCATGACGACGATATCATGCGCGGTATCCGCGATGCCGTTGGTACGCCGAGATTCGCCAGAATGTGCTCGTTCGTAAGGTCCGGGCGATTGCGCGAGCTGCAGGTCTTGGCAGTGTTTGGCGACGCCGATCATCTGATCCGAGACGCCGCGCGCGGCGTCATGCCGCCCTATACCCCACGTTAGGGCGCCCTCGCAAGCGCTACTGACAAGGCCGCCGGCAAGTCGCTCACCGGCTTGCTTGAGAATGGGCGGCCCGAAAAGATCGAGCTGTCACTTGACGGCATTACCTTCAAGGACGGCGAACCGGTGCACGACGATCGGCCGGTTCAGCAGAAACTCGCCGCTTGAAATTGACTGTCATGATGCTGCCCATACACCACTCTTGACGTTAGCTCCGAGCCCAGTGATGCGCGCTGCCGCAGGCTTCCATAACGACGCGGCTAGCAGGCCGGTTGACGAAGAACGGCACAAGCTGAGCACGTTTGAGCGCCTTGCTATGGATCGCGCCGGTCTCGGGTTCGACGTAATGAATCTGGAAAACGCGTTTGGCCAGGTCGATGGCAATGGTCGTGGGTTCCATCTGGTTCTCCTTGGCGGCTGGACTGCCGAACCAGCAATGTCGCATGCTCTGGATGCGAGCCTGCGGCGCTGGACGGCCCGTTGAGGCGGGACGCGACCATTCCATCTACTTGGTTCTAACACCCGAAAAGTTGATAATTAGGATTATGTTAAATAGCTGACGCATGGATGACGGCGGTGTCCGCGACGCCCAATTTTGGGGCGACCAACGAGCCGCCGCTGCTCCGGGATCGGGCCGCCGATTGAATTCATCGACTTGCCGATCTCCTGCCCCACACATTTTTCGCCATTTTTTCGCGTTGGGACGCCGCCACGCCGACGCGCGTGATCAAAAATCCAATCGCGTATTCAGAAACGCCAAGTTCCCCATTGCGCGGCAGCCCGCCGCGTTTGCAACAGGAGTAGAAGCAATGAGCCGAATCGGCCGCGGCAGCGGCAGCGAATGGAGCGAAGCCACTTCGAGTTCGCCGAGCTCACCGTCGAACCCGCGCAACCAGGAACGAGCGCCCTCGAGCCGGCGCAGCGGCATTTCGAGCCTCATCGACAATCTATCGTCGTGGACATTCGGATCATCCTCGCGCCAGAGCAATCGCAGCGGCGCGGCGGCGCCGTCGAACCGCCCGGCGACGGGGCGCAATACGGCATCGAGCGCGTCGGTGCTCAGCGACAGGAGCGAGGGATCTGCCCGCTCGGGAGGGTCGAGCTACTCGGGGACGAGCCGCCGCACGTCGCATGCGCCGGGGGAGAACCTCGGGCTGGGCTCGCATCGTGAAGAGTTGAGCCGACGCACGTCGGGTCTACGGCCGGCGCCGACGATAACCCAACGCGCTTCGTCATCTTCCAATCGAGTCGACTTCTCTTCCCAGCGTGTTGAATCGCAGACCATCACCGAGCGCGGTCGATCGCTGAGGACGACCGGGTTGGATCTATGCACCGGCGTCGCCGTCGGGGGGATACGCCGGGGTTCTGATGGCAGTGTCACCTCCTCTTCCGCGTCTGTATACCATTTGCTGCCCGGCGTGCGGAAGCCTGGGTTGCAGGTTGCCGCGCAGATCAACTCGCTGCGTTCGGAAGGCTACGAGGTCAGTGCGTATGTGGCTGGTGGCGACAGCACTTCGCAGGCTGGCATGCAACAGCGAGAAGCAATGGAAGCCATGCTGCGGGGTATGGACGTGCCCTACGGATCGGGGCCGGCCTCCGTTGGGGGATTTACCAAATACTCCCAATATCTCTCGGCAGAGATTGAGGACGATGGGCAGGTCAGCTATCGTCGGCATGTGGATCAATGAGCGAATCGCTTCCACTGAGGCGCGCCAATGGCCGGTGGCGCCGTGCGTGCGCGACAGGGGCGCCGCATTCCCGCCTATCAGGCCATTGGTCCGGACGGCACGGTTCAAACGTGGCCGCGGTTTTACGGCTGGTAAGTCACAGCCACCCCGCGGCCTTGAACCGCCACCACAGGAAAATGTCGATCCCGAGCATTGCGGCGAGACAAATCGGATACCCGTACGCATAGTGCAACTCGGGAATGCTCTGGAAATTCATTCCGTAGATTCCCGCGATCATCGTCGGTACGGCGAACAGCGCCGCAAACGCACCGAGCCGTTTCGTTACCTCGTTCTCGGCCAGCGAGATGATGCCGAGGTTGACCTGGATTGCGGTCACGATCATTTCGCGCCGCCCTTCAATCGTCCTGATGATCCGCTCCAAATGATCGGAAACGTCGCGAAAATATGTGCTCATTCCGAGGCAAATGCGCGGAATGCGGCCGCCCGACAGCTTGCTGACGCTTTCCAGCAACGGGGCGATGTGGTGATGTAACGTGACCAGTTTGCGCTTGAGCAAATACAGATCTTCGATGATCGCGCGCGATGCCGCGAGACTGTGCTTTTCGAAGATCCGGTCTTCGATCTCCTCGAGCTTCGCACCCAATGCCTCGAGCACCGGAAAATAACGATCGACGATATTGTCGATGAGCGCATACAGCACGAAGGCCGAGCCCTCCTTCAGCAAATGCGGCTCGTGCTCGCAACGCGTACGGACATCCTGGAAGCCGAGACGCGTCCGGTTGCGCACGGAAAGCACATAGTTCGGTCCGACGAATACATCGACCTCGCCAACCAGCAGTTCGTTGTCGTCACCGGTTTCGATCGTATGCAGCACGGCGAACAGCGAGTCGCCATACTCTTCGATCTTCGGACGCTGATGTCCATGGCGCACGTCCTCGAGCGCAAGCTCGTGCAAACCGAACTCATGTTTCATGACATCGAGTTCGCCGGCGTCCGGGTCCTTCAATGCGACCCAAACGAAGCACTCAGGTTTGGCGAGATAGACGCTGATGTCATCGACGTGGATGTCGGCGAGCTTTTTGCCGTCTTGATAGACGACGCAATTGATCAACATGGGGGGCACCGGCGGGCTGATTCGAACTTCCGCAAGCGTACCTCATCGGTGGCCCGCTGTGTCCACCCTACGCGACTCGCACCCCACGCACGTAGGTCGCACGCGGTACGGGAAAAGCATCGCTCAAGCCCACGCGCACCATATCGGCCCGCAGTCCGATACCGATCGCTCCTCTATCGTCGAGCCCAACGGCGTTGGCGGGTTCGCTCGATACGGTGGCGATCGCACGGGGGAGCGACCACCCCGCCTCTCGCACCAGTTGAAACGCCGCCACCATGAGGCTCGACGGAACGTAATCGGACGACAGGATATCGAGCAGACCCTCGTTCGCAAGCTCGAGCGCCGACACGTTGCCCGAGTGCGATCCGCCGCGCACGATATTGGGCGCTCCCATTACCGTGACCTGACCGTGCCGGCGCGCCGTCCGGGCGGCCGCCATCGTCGTCGGAAACTCCGCGATCGCGATACCGTCGCGCACGGCCTCTTCCACGTGTTCGACGAGCGTGTCGTCATGGCTCGCCATCGAGATGCCGAGCACCTTGCAGCGATCGACGATACGACGTCGATGCGCTTGCGCGTAGCGCGCCTGTAGATCGGACAGTTCGATCAACGCAGCTTGAGCCTTTTCATCGCTCCACTTCCCATTGCGCTCCTGGTACTGACGCCACTTCACCGGATCGCTCCACTGCCGCTGACCCGGTGTGTGGTCCATCACCGAAGCGAGTTCGACGAGCGGATGACTGCCGAATTCTTCGAAAAGATCGACGACGTCTTCGGTACCGACCTCGCAGCGCAAATGCAGGTAGTGCTGCGCCCGCAGGAAATCGTGCGCCGCAAGACGATCGAGCGCGGATACCGCATCGCGATGGATCTGGCTACCGCGTAGCCCTGCATCGGTACGTGAACCGATTGCGAGCGAATCGAACACCGTCGTGATGCCAGCGGCGGCGATCTGTGCGTCGTGGATGACGAACGCCGCATCGACGTTCCACGTGACGCCCGGACGCGGCGCGAGATGCTTCTCGAGATTGTCGGTGTGCAGCTCGACGAAGCCAGGCAGCAAATAGTCCCCCCGCCAATCGTCCGCCCCGGGCACGCTCGTCGTACCGGCCGCAACATCCCTCACGAGGCCATTCTCGACCCGCACCACGCCGATGAATTCCTCGTCGCGCGTAACGATCCGCGCATTCCTGATCAACATAGGTTGCTCCGTATCCGCTATACGCGGCGTTCGTTCGCACCGCTGGTCGACTGCCGGCCGCCCCAATGCGCGTCAGGCGGCAGCGAGCACCGGCAGAGGCTCCAACTCGAGCTGCCGCGTGCAGACTTGCGCGCGCGTGGCCTCGTCGTGGAAGATACCGACGATCGCGGCGCCGCGCCGGCGTGCTTCAGCGACGACCTCGGCAACGACTGCGCGGTTCGATGCGTCGAGCGATGCGGTGGGCTCATCGAGCAGCAACACCGGGTGCTCGGCAACGAGGCCGCGTGCGATGTTCACACGTTGCTGCTCGCCTCCCGAAAACGTCGCCGGAGCCAGGTTCCAGAGCCGCGCCGGGATGCCCAGGCGGGCGAGCCATAGTTTCGCACGCTGCCTCGCTTCATCGCCGTCGACACCGCGCGCAATCAGCGGCTCCGCGACGAGTTCGAGCGCCGGCACGCGGGGAATCGCGCGAAGAAACTGGCTCACGTACCCGACCACATCCCGGCGAACCCGCAGCAGTTCGTGAGGGCTCGCGCCAGTCAGGACGATGTACCGGCGCTCGAGAGTTTCGTCGCGTAGCTCGATCGATCCGGCGCTTGCCAAATAGTTTCCATAGAGGCAACGCAGCAGCGTGCTTTTTCCGGCGCCCGAGGGCCCGACGAGTGCGACGCACTCACCGCGCCGCAGCTCGAGATCGACGCCGCGCAGCGCCGGAATGACCTGCCCGCCTTGCGTGTGCAGCACGAACGTCTTGGCCAGACCGCGCGCACGCAGCATCAATGCTTCATCGTCTTCAAAGCGGCAGTCGATTCGTTCATCGCTCATTCGAACGTCCCCTCTTGTTTCAACGCGCCATGCGGCGCGCGATTCGTCGCGTGAACAGGCCCTACGCGGGCAGCACCGACGACACGAGCAATTGCGTATAAGGGTGCTGCGGATCGTCGAGCACTTGATCCGTCAGCCCTGTCTCAACGACGCGGCCCGCTTGCATCACCATCAGCCGATGCGCGAGCAAGCGCGCGACGCCGATGTCGTGCGTCACGATCACACAGGCCAGATGCAGCTGTGCCGTCAGCGTGCGCAGCAGATCGAGCAGGCGGGCCTGGACGGAGACATCTAGGCCCGCAGTCGGCTCGTCCATCAACACCAGCCGCGGACCGGTCACCAGATTGCGCGCGATCTGCAGACGCTGCTGCATGCCACCCGAAAACGAAGTCGGAAGATCGTCGATGCGTCCGGCATCGAGTTCCACACGCCGCATCCAGTTCGACGATGTCTCACGGATTCTTCCGAAATGACGCGCACCGACAGTCATCATCGGTTCGCCGATGTTTGCTCCGGCCGATACGGTCATGCGCAAGCCGTCGCGCGGATTCTGCTCGACGAACCCCCATTCGGTACGCATCAGGTGGCGTTGGCGCGCCTCGCTGAGCGCGAACAGTTGCAGCGACTCGCCCTGGGCCGCCGTGTAGGTCACACTGCCCGACGCCGCGCGCAGGCGCAATGCGATCGTATTCAGCAAGGTCGTCTTGCCTGAGCCCGACTCGCCGACGACGCACAGTACTTCGCCGGGATAGAGGTCGAAGCTCACGTCTTCGCAGCCCGGCCGTTCGCCGTAGTATGTCGTCAGACCACGCGCGCTCAACAGCGGAGTCATGAGCGCGCTCCGTCGGGTTCGGCCACGGGCGTGCTGTCCATTTCGCGTTTTGCGACCTGCTGCCGGCAGTAGTCGCTATCGGAACAGATGAACATCCGCTTGCCTTTGTCGTCGACGATCATCTCGTCGAGAAAGCTTTTGCGCGAGCCGCATATTTCACAGGCATGCTCCCATCGTTGCACCTCGAACGGATAGTCTTCGAAGTCGAGGCTGCGTACGCTCGTGTAGGGAGGAATGGCGTAAATTCTTCGCTCCCGACCTGCACCGAATAGCTGCAGCGCGGGATTCATATGCATCTTCGGATTGTCGAACTTGGGAATGGGCGATGGCGCCGCCAAATAGCGATCGTTGACGATCACAGGATAGTCATACGTCGTGGCGATGCTCCCGTGGCGAACGATATCCTCATAGAGCTTGACGTTCATGAGCCCATACTCGGAGAGTGCATGCAGCTTGCTGCACTCGGCGAGCCGCGGCTCGAGCCGGTAGAGCGGCTCGGGCATCGGCACTTGATACACGAGAATCTGCCGATCGGAGAGCGGCGTTTCCGGAATGCGGTGACGCGTTTGAACGATCGTGGCTTCGACGGTGCGCGTCGTGGTCCGGATCCCGGCCGTACGGGCGAAAAATCGTCGGATATTGACGGCGTTGGTCGTATCGTCCGAACCCTGATCGATGACTTTGAGCGTGTCGTCGCGGCCGATGATGGCCGCCGTCACTTGGATTCCACCTGTACCCCACCCGTACGGAAGCGGCATTTCGCGCGAGCCGAACGGTATCTGATGGCCCGGAATCGCGATCGCCTTCAGCAGCGCCCGACGTATCATCCGCTTCGTCTGCTCGTCGAGGTAAGCGAAGTTGTAGCCTTCGACCGCTTCATCCGCCCGATCCGTCGCGTTAGCCGCGTATGCTTCATGCGGAGCGTTCATGCAGCGTCCTCCCCTTCCCTGGCCCGCTGTCCCGCCGGGTGCGCAGCCCGCAGGCCCCGCACCAATTCGAGTTCCGCTTGGAAATCGACATAGTGCGGCAACTTCAGATGTTGCACGAAGCCTGAGGCCTCCACGTTATCGCTGTGATAAAGCACGAACTCGGGGTCCTGCGCGGGTGCCGTCACCGCTTCGCCCAACTCCTCGGCGCGCAGTGCGCGATCGACGAGCGCCATGGCCATGGCTTTGCGCTCCGAGTGGCCGAAGGCCAGGCCATAGCCCTGGGTAAAGCTCGGCGGGGCCTTTTGCGTACCCGAGAACTGGTTGATCATCTGGCATTCGGTCACTTCGATGTCCCCGAGTTCGACGGCGATACCGAGCTCCGGAATCTCCATCTCGACGGCCACGAGGCCGTTGCGGATTTCTCCCGCGAACGGATGGTTGCGTGCGTATCCGCGCTGCGTCGAGTACCCCATGGATAGCAGGAAGCCTTCGTCGGCACGGGCGAGGTTCTGTAGTCGCACGGCACGTTTGGCCGGCATCAGCAGCGGTTCGACTGCCAGGTCGATAGGAGGCTCCACGTTCTCCGAAGGCTGTTCCTGCTCGATGAGCCCCTCTGCATCGAGCAACGCCACGACGCGCGGCATGGCAGCCGCCGATGCCTCGTCCACCGTTGGCGGCTCCTCCGATGCGATCGCCCCCGCTTGCAGCGACGCCTGAGGCGAGGCGCACTCATCGCCGGATTCAAGTGCCGGCTCATCAGCCAACAAAGAAAAGTCGAGCAATCGCTGCGTGTAGTCGTAGGTCGGCCCTAACAGTTGTCCGCCGGGAACGTCCTTGAATGTGGCGGAAATCCGGCGCTGTATCTCCATGCGCCCGGTTTCGATGGGCACCGTGTAGCCAAAACGCGGCAACGTGGTGCGATAGGCACGCAACAGAAAGATCGCCTCCACGAGGTCACCGGCCGCCTGCTTGATGGCAAGTGCCGCCAGTTCCTCGTCGTAGACGGAGCCTTCCGTCATGACCCGCGCAACCGCGAGCCGCATTTGCTGACGAATTTGCGCGGTGGTCAGCTCGGGCACGGTGCGATCGCCACGCCGCGCTTTTTCGAGCAGACGCCACGAGGCCTCGATCGCGCGCTCGCCTCCTTTGACTGCAACGTACATCAGTTGAGCTCCACTCGAGTCGTGCGCGGAATGCCGATGACGGACCGCCCGCAGAACAGATAACAATCGACGCCGCACGGCGCTTGCGCATCCAGCAATGCGCGCTCTCGCCAAAACGAATCGGCCAGACCGAGCGGGGCGATATCCAGAACCGACGGGATGCCCGGGCCAGAGAGCGCGATGGGCCGCCCCCCCTCCAATGCTGCGACACGGATCAGGAGCGTGGCGGAATTCTGGGGCGCCTCGGGCGTGCCGTGCGAAAACGCCTCGAGCGATGGCATGTCCGAGGCGTTTTCGATGTAGACGAAGGCGGCGTGAGCCGATTGCTCTGCCAGTGGCGCTCCCGTGTGAAAGCGAATGGCCTGGACAAGTGCCTCGTCGCGTTGTTGAAACCAGACCGGCGTCGAAAAATCGAAAAGCGTCAGCATGGCGGCAAACACCGCGGCCGGCCATGCGCCATGCGCGTCGTCGGCGACGTTCACGTCGATTGCGCCGATGGTGCCCGGTCGCGCAAGAACGTCGAGCAGCACCCGAAACGAGATCTGGGCATCGTGGACGGGATCGTCGAACCCGCGCACCAGCGTTCCCAGCGAGGCTAATTTGCCGATCATCATTCTCCCCGCACCATGGTATAGAAATCGACCCGCGTCGATGCCGTGCTGACGGCACGCTCGCGTTGCGCTGCCTCACGCCGTTTCGTAAGCGGCTCGATCAGTTGCAAGCGAACGGCATCGCGCCAGCGCGGCGATTGCAACATCGCGTCGGTTAGCGCGGCCAGTTCCGCCCGCCGCTTGTCACGTCCCAACTGATAGGCAATGCCGACGGGGCCTGAACCGTCGTCCGATTTGAGCCGCAGCACCGCGCGCGTCACCGTAGATTCACCGATATTGAACGCATCGCCCGTACCGCCGATCCGTCCGCGGACCATCGCAAGTCCGGTTTGCGGAACGCGCAGCCACTCGAACGCCGGGAGTGGCGCCCCGCCGCACACCGCGGCGAGTGCAGATTCGAGGGTGACGCGCGGCGCCCGCGCAAGCTCTGCAAGCCAGAGCTGCCGTTCCGGTCCAACTGCGCAAGATGAGGTCGTCATACGCCCGATTCCGCTGAGTTTTGTCGTCAAGTGACATCTAGTCGTCTAGATGACTAGACTCAATGTGAGGCATGCTAGCATATCGCGGTCGGAAACGTGCGGTAGTGCGGCAGCAAACTTATGCAACGATGTCGACCGTTCGATGCTTCGTGAACAGACTATTGCTGCCGCCGGTACGACGGCCTATGAATAAAGCATTCGAACTGATCGGAATGACACAACGATGAAACGCAGCAACAACGGGCGCGTCACCGAGCCCGGCGGCATGCCCCTTACAGCGAGCGCGGTGGAGCGCGGCGCCGGCGTGGCGGTGTGGCGGCAGATCGAACAGATGCTGGCCTCGGAAATCGCCGCGAGCGGATTCGGTGAAGACGGTCGCTTGCCGAGCGAGGGCGAGCTCGCGAAGCGCTTCGGCGTCAATCGCCATACTGTGCGGCGCGCCATGCTAGGGTTGGCGGCGCAAGGGCTGGTCAGCGTCGAACAGGGCCGCGGTACGTTCGTCCAACCGGGGGCAATCGACTATACGATCGGGCGCCGTACGCGGTTCACTGAAAATCTGCGCGAGCAGGGCCATTCGGCATGCGGCACGGTGCTTTCGTCCGCGTCCATGAAAGCCGAACCGAAGATTGCCAAGGCGCTGGGTTTGCGCACGGGAACGCTCGTGTATCGGATCGAATCGCTGCATGCGGCGGATGGCGTACCGCTGACGTACGCGCTTGCCTGGTATCCGGCCGCGCGCTTCGCGGGATTGCCGCAGGCGCTGGAGCGAACGAATGGCGGCTTCTCGGCCGCGCTCGCCGAATATGACGTCATCGACTACGCTCGGCGCTGGAGCAGGATCGGCAGTACGCTGCCCGACGCGGAAGTGGCGCGCCGCCTCAATATCAACAGGCAGCAGCCCGTGCTTTGGGTCGAGAACGTCGATGTCGACGCAGACGGTACGCCGATCAAGTACGGCTTTACGTATTTCGCCGCGGACCGGGTACAGCTTCTGGTGGAGCAAAACGTATGAGCGATGGCTCGAAGACGGTTTCCGAGTGGACCGACCAAAGCCGATTCGCGATTTACTACGCGCCTGCGCGCGGCTCGGCATGGTGGGATATCGGTTGTAGGTGGCTCGGACGCGATCCCGAATCAGGACAAATGCTCGTTCCACCGGTGCTCCCGGCGCTCACCGCGCGTTTGCGCGATGTGCCCGGCCTCTCGCGCGCGCCGCAGCGCTACGGTTGGCATGGGACATGGGTGGCGCCGGCCCGGTGCGTGGCGGGTGCGGCGCTCGAGGACGTTTTCCGGGTGGCGCATGTCTGGGCAAGCCGCCAAGAACCGTTTGATTTGCCCGTCGAGGCGGCGGCGCTCGAACGATTTGTCGCCATCCGTCCGGCAACGGCTGACGGCGCCGCCGCCATGCGGGCGCTTGCGGCTGACGCATTGCACCAGTTCGCACCTTTGCGCGCGATGCCGAACGAAAAAGAGCGGCGCCGCCGGCTCAACGGTCAATTGACGGAGCGGCAGCGTGAATTATTGGACCGCTGGGGCTATCCGTTCGTGCTCGACGAATTTCGCTTTCATATGACGCTCAGCGATCCGATAGATGCCAACGAGCGGCAGATGCTGGTTGACTGGTGGAACGCACAGATTCCGCAGCTAGGCCCCCTGCGGATCGAAGGTGCGGCAGTTTTCGCCGAGTGCGGCCCTACCCAGCCGTTTGTGCTCGTCGCGCGTTTTCCTTTCGAAGGCGCGCGATGAGAGGGCCTGCGGCTCGCATGCGGCGCGGCACGTTCGCCTGAAACAGAGGTCTGCCAGCTTGTCGAACATGGGCGTCATCATGCTTACGCCGACGCTACCGCGCAGAAACGTTCAAGGTCGATGTTGCCACCGCTGATGAGAACGCCGACGCGCTTTCCTTTGAGAGAGTCCTTCATATTCAAGGCGGCAGCGAGCCCGAGGCATCCGGTCGGTTCCACGACCATCTTCATGCGGGCAGCGAAGAACTTCATGGCGCACACCAGATCGGAGTCCGGTGCCGTCAAAATGTCGTTCACATCGCGTTTGATGATACCGAACGTGTAGTGTCCGAGGTGCTGGGTCTGCGCGCCGTCCGCAATGGTTTTCGGTGTCTCGATATGAACGATTTCGCCACTCCGGAACGATTGCTGACCATCATTACCTGCTTCCGGTTCGACGCCGTACAAGACACATTGCGGCGCCAGAGCACGGGTCGATAGCGCGCTACCTGACAGCAGACCACCACCGCCTAACGGCACAAACAGGTAGTCGAGCGCACCCACGTCTTCAAAGAGCTCCCTGGCGGCAGTACCCTGCCCCGAAAGGATGTCCGGGTGATCGTAGGGCGGAATCAGCGTGAGGCCATTTTCGTCTGCGAGACGCCGGCCAATCGCTTCGCGATCCTCGGTGTAGCGGTCGTACACAACCACGTTCGCCCCATATCCCTTCGTCGCCGCCACCTTCGCCGCGGGCGCATCATGCGGCATCACAATGGTCGCAGGGATGTTGAGAATCTTCGCAGACAAGGCAATCCCTTGGGCATGGTTGCCCGAGGAGAACGCAACCACGCCGGCTTTGCGCTGTTCGGGCGAAAATTTCGAAAGCGCATTGAACGCCCCGCGAAACTTGAACGCGCCCATGCGTTGGAAGTTCTCACACTTGAAGAACACTTCCGCGCCGATCATTTCGTTCAGCGTGCGTGAGGTTTGAACCGGGGTGCGATGTGCGACGCCGGCGATCCGGGAGGCAGCCGCCTCAACGTCAGCGTAGGTGGGAAGCTCGAAAGTAGTCATGTCAGACTCGAAAGTAGATTTGATTCACCAAGGCCATGCAACGGACGTCCCTAGCTGTTGCTCCGTGGCGTGCCCATAGAGGAAGCGCGCGACCGTGAGATCCTGCAGAGCGAGGCCAGTCATATCGAACACAGTGATGTCGCTCGGAGACCGCTGGAACGAGCTTGTGCCAGAAAGGAGGTCGCCTATTTCCCTGCATGGCAACGTCGGTGCCCACTGGCATTCGCCGATGCTGCGTGCCTGAATCTCATCATCGACGAAAATGCGCGCACGCGCCAACACACCGTCAGGCAGTTCGCGCTTGCCAGCCGTGTCGGCACCCACACATGTCAGGTGCGTTCCAGGTTGAACCGCATCTGCTTCGAACAACGCCCCACTTCCAGGCGTCGCGGTGATGACCACGTCACTGTTGGCTACGGCATTGTTGCGGTCCATCGCCATGCTGATGGCGCACCGGTCCCGAAATCTCGCTTCGAAACCGGGCTCGGCCTCGCCGGTGACGGTCACATATTGGACCGTACAGTGCTGAGGCAGTAGCTTCAGCGCGTACTGAAGTTGGACGCTCGCCTGAACCCCGGTGCCGAAGATGCAGATCCGCGTACTGTCGCATCGCGCGAGCTGTTGCAGCCCCAAACCACCGGCGGCGCCGGTCCGCGCAGTGGTGATTGCATTACCGTCCATGATGCAGAGCGGTCGCCCCGTCGAAGGATCGAACAGCGCAACGGTCGCTTGATGAGGCTCACCGCCAACGCCACGGTTGCCCGGCCAGAATCCGGCCGCCTTGAAACCGAGAAGATTCTGGCTTGCCACATCGCCGGACTTGATGCCGAACACCCCACCCGTATGCAACGTCTCGCGCACGACAGGAAAGACTCGTCCGGCTCGCCGGCTGTGGAGGATAAATGCTTCGCGAACCGCAGCCATGACCTGCTCCGCTTGCAGAGCAGGTTCCACAACATCACGGTCGAGCAGGAGAAGCTTCGCGTCTGTCGGCATGGTCGTACGTTTTTCCCAATCGGACGGCTAAAACCATAAATTATGTCCAACAATGGACGAAATATCAACATAAGCGTACCGAGCAATGCAAGGCCCTTTCCCGGGTCACGACGAGCGAACATTCCCATAATCCGGGACAGGCTCAGTACTTGCGCTTTGCAACGCTTGGCCCTGTTCATGCGTCCCAGCGGGTGACAGTTCACCTTCCCATCTGGCCACAACAGCACTGGCGATGCTGTTGCCCAGAACATTGGTTGCCGTGCGGCCCATGTCAAGCAGCTGGTCAATGCCCATCACCAGCAGCAAGCCGGCTTCCGGAAGGTGGAACATCGGCAGGATCGCGGCAACCACAACCAGCGAGCCTCGCGGAACCGCCGCCATACCCTTGCTGCTGATCATGAGGATGAGGAGCATCGTTATTTGCGTGCCGATGGGCATGTGCACGCCAAACGCCTGTGCGATGAAAATCGCCGCGAATGCCTGATAGACCATCGAACCGTCGAGATTGAACGAGTAGCCAAGGGGCAGCACGAAACCGACAAGGCGTCGATGCACGCCGAACTCGGTCAACTTTTCCGTCAAAACCGGAAAAGCGGCCTCGCTGCTGGCCGTCGAGAACGCAATCATCATAGGCTCACGAATCTTCTTGACCAATTCAGGCATACGACGGCCCAAGGCTGCGCGTCCAGCGAAATAAAGCGCCGTCCAGAGTGCGAACAATGCCACGTAGAACCAGCCAATGAGCTTGCCGTAGGTGACGACCACGCCAAGGCCTTGCACGGTGACGACACCCGCGATGGCAGCAAAGATACCGACAGGCGCGAAGGCCATGACCGCGTTCGTCGCGCGAAGCATCGTCTCCATCAGCCCATCAACGGCACGCTTCAGGAACACGCCAGGCTCCCCCGGAACCTTTCCCAACGCAATACCGAAAAACAGCGAAAACACCAGAATCTGCATGATCTGGTTTCCCACCATTGCTTCAGCAATGCTGCTCGGCACGATATGCGTCAGGAAGTCCTTCACGTTAAGTGCGCTCGTTTGCAGATGCGTCGAAGCGTCCGCTGGCGGCAGTGGCATATTGAGACTGGCACCGGGTTGAGCGATATTGACGAACAACAGCCCGATGCTGAGCGATACGAGCGAAGCGACGATAAACCAGCCGAGCGCCTTCGCGCCGATTCGCCCGATGGACTTTCCACTGTGCATGCTGGCAATGCCAGAGACGAGTGTCGCGAAGACCAACGGCGCGATAATCATCTTGATCATGTGCAAGAAAATCGTCGTCACCGTGCCGAAGTCGGCGGCAATGGACTTGGCAGCGGCCTCGTCTCCCGCATATTGATGGCAGGCGTAGCCTACGACGATGCCGAGGATCATGCCGAGCATGATCCAATGAGAAAGCTTCCATTTTTTCACGATGGTATTTCCTTCGATCTTTTTTGATCTCAATGGGCCGAAGCCAAAGCTACGGCTTCCACCTCGACGGCTGCCCCGTAATGGCAAGGATGTTGGCTCCGCTACAGCGCGAGCCGGCTTGTGAGCGCCGATCCACTCCGCATAAAGGCGAGCCGCGCACGAAATGGAATTCAGTACGTTGACTGGAAGGCTTTCTGAACCTTGTCCGGCGACGTCACGCCGTTGGCGATGAGCAGTTGCGTGAGAACACGCGACTTTTGAGGGCTCAGGTCATAGGACGAAACGAAGCCGCTCTTGTCGTCGGGTACCTCGACATTCCGATTGACGAATCCGCTGCCCACGCGTGTAGAACGGACCACGACGATGCCCTTGCGAGCAGCCGCTTCCATTGCGTCCAGTGCAGCCTTCGACGCATTTCCATCGCCGACACCGGCGAGAACGATGCCCTTTGCGTCATGTCGAACTGCGTCCTGAATCTGCGTCGCGTCCATGTCCGCGTGCGCGTACACGATGTCCACGCGGGGTAGCCCGCCGCTCGGCAGCTCCAAGGCCTTCTTGTGGCCGGTCGGCGCCGGAGAGAGGTAGCGGATCGAGGCAGGGTCGACGTACCCGAGCGGGCCGGCGTTCGCGCTCTGGAAGGTCTGCAACGACGTAGTGTTGGCCTTGGTTGCCCAACGCGGGCTGTTAATCGTGTCATTCATCACCATCAGCACGCCACGGTTCGCGGACTGGGGGCTGGCAGCAACTTCCACCGCTTCGTAGAGATTCATCGGGCCATCCGCGCTCGTCGAACTACCCGGACGCATGGAACCGACGAGAACAACCGGCTTGCTGGTCGAGAGGACGTGATCGAGGAAGAAGCCGGTTTCTTCCATTGTGTCTGTGCCGTGCGTAATCACAATGCCGTCAACCTCGTTCCGGTCGACGGCCTGTTTGATGCGGTCCGCGAGCTGATACCAGATCTTGTTGTTCATGTCCTGCGAGCCGACATTCGAAATCTGCTCCGCGCCGATGGACGCGAGCTTGTCGAGACCAGGAACGCTCGCGATGAGTTGACCGCCGGTAATGCCCCCAGCGTTGTAGCCAATTGCCGAACGGGGATCGGAGCTGCTGGCAATCGTGCCGCCCGTTGCCAGCACGAGAATCCTCGGCAGGTTTTGTGGCGGGTTGGCGCTGGGCTGCTGTGCATCGGCGGCGGTCGTGAAGGCCCCCACTGTCAGCGACAAAAGCGCCGCACACAGACCTCGCGCCAAGGCGGACTGGCATACGTGTTTTCCTTGCATTGCGTATCTCCTGATGGTGTCTATTTGGGGGCAGGGACCGAGCGGCGCGCTCAAAAAGGACACTGACCGGCTCAAGGGCTATACATATTATCCAAAGTTAGACGTTCTGCATAAAATAGGGGAATGCGAGGATTTCACTTTGGGCGCCAAGAGCCTATACAATGTGGAAAAATGTAGATGAATCATCCAATGGCTAAGAGCAAACTCACCAGCGAGCAGCAGACAATCCTCAATCAGGTCAAGCACATCGCAGCGGGATTGGGCGAAACGCTTGCGCCATTTACGGAGGTGGTGGTTCACGACCTCCTTCATCCGAAAAACGCGATCCTTGCGATCCACAACAACCTGTCTGGGCGGCAGGTGGGCGATCCTGCGACCGAACTCGGCCTGGCACGGATTGCCGATGCCAAGTACCCGCAAGTCCTCGCGAACTACGCAAATCGTTTCGCGGATGGCCGGCAGGCCAAGAGCACATCAATTGGCATCAAGGATTCGGACGGGCATTACATTGCCGCGCTCTGCCTGAACGTCGATGTGACGCTGTTCCGCAGCATCACCCACCTGCTGGAACAGTTTTCTACGCTCAAGACTGATGTGGTCAAAGAATCGCTGGACCCATCGAGCGCAGAGTCGCTGCGTGAGCGAATCGATCGATTCGCGGTCGCTCTCGCGACGACGCCGCAGGCGCTGCGCACTGATCAACGAAGGACTCTGATGCAAGCCCTTAGAGACGAGGGATACCTTGATTTGCGACGATCAATGGAGACGGTCGCCCAACATCTGGGCGTATCGCGCGCGACCGTGTACAACGACGCCAAGTGAGAGGAAATGCTGCGTGTGGCGGCAATTTAGTTCAGCTCCTGGTCGCCCGAGATTTGCGCGAGAGAGCCTCGATTCTTCGAGGATCTCGTGGATTCCCGTCTGCTGCTCGAGAAATGTCCCGACGGCAAGAAGCAAAATGCAGCGGATGTCCGATTGAACCGAAGAACGAAACCTGCCATTACGCTGCTCGTCCTCCGTGCGGTGGTTCGGTGAACGCCCGCGTGCGCCTGAAACACATCTAGACGTCTGGATATCCATTCGCAAGTTGCCAGCTCAACAGCGGCGCGCACCTTTTTCACAAATTCATCATCTATCCATCCCACAATGCGCCAGACGCGACGCATGGATGTGCCGCCCGCGTTCAGCCGATTCGCAACCGACACACCACCACTCGGGGAAAGGGACGATATGAAGCTGTTGAAAGTTGCCGCTGCCGCCGCGCTCGCCGCGAGCTTCGCTGCCGCCAATGCGCATGCCGAAGGAACGTGCCCCAACAACGGCGTCGTGCGTTTCGGCGTCGAACCGTACGAATCCTCGCAGCGTCTGCTGCCTGTGTATCAGGACGTTGCCAAGCTGATCGGCGACAAACTCGGCTGCAAAGTGGAGCTTTTCGTCGCGACCAGCTACAACGCCGAGATCGAGGCGATGCGCAACGACAAGCTCGAAATCGGTCAATTCGGTCCTCTCGGCTATGTGCTCGCGCATCAGGTCGCCCACGCGGAAGCCGTCGCAACGTTCGCGGGCGAGGATAACAAGCCGGCTACCTATACGGCGTCGATCGTGACCTGGCCGGGGTCGGGCGTCAAATCCCTCGCTGACATCAAGGGCCGCTCGTTTGCCTACTCGGATCCCAGCTCGACGTCGGGCCACCTCTTCCCGGCCTACGGTCTGAGCAAGAACGGCATCGATCCGGACCATGGCGTCAAGGCGATTTATGCGGGTAGCCACACAGCGTCGTTCGAGGCGCTGCGCAACCACAAAGTGCAGGCCGGCGAGCTCAACAGCGAAGAAATCGCAAGCGCGAAGCTGCATAACGAGTTCGACGCGAATGCCTACGTGACGCTTTGGCAATCGGAGCCGATTCCACTCGATCCCATCGCCGTGCGCGGCAACCTGCCTGCCGAGTTCAAGCAACGTCTGGCGAAGATTCTGAGTTCGCTCGATTTTCATGAACTGCCGGAAGCCGATCAGAAGTTCCTTGCAGCGAACGAGAATCCGGCGCTCAAGACCACGGTACAAACCGATGCCGCCTACGATCAGATCCGCGATCTGGTCAAGACGCGGCACGTCGACCTGGCAAAACTGTGAACTCCATTCTCGGAGCGCCCGCCGCTGAAGCATTCGGGCCGCACAGCCGGCCACACGATCGCACGGCGCCGCGAGGGGGCGCTCGCGCCCGCGGTGCGACGCTGGCAGTGCGCAATCTGACGATGCGGTATCCGAACGGGCATGTCGCCCTTCAAGACGTGACGCTGTCGGTGGAGGCGGGAGAGATGGTCGTCGTGCTCGGCAGCAACGGCAGCGGGAAGTCGACGTTGATGAAGTGTGTGGTCGGCATGAACCGACCTAGCGCCGGCAGCGTCGAAGTGGCGGGCCGCGATCTCACGTTGCTCTCCGGCAAGGCGTTGCGCGAAGCGCGGCTGCCCCTTGCCCTGATCTCGCAGCATGCGAATCTGGTGCGGCGCCGCAGCGTGCTTGCCAACGTCTGTTGCGGGACGCTCGGCCGGCATCGCACGCTTGCGACGACGCTCGGATACGTGCCGCGCGACGAAGTCGGTCCGGCGCTGGGCCACCTCGCCGAAGTGGGGTTGGCCGAGCTTGCCGGTCAGCGCGCTGGAACGCTGTCGGGCGGTCAGGCTCAGCGTGTCGCCGTTGCTCGGGCGCTCGCGCAAGCGCCGCAGGTGCTGCTCGCGGACGAGCCCGTCGCGAGTCTCGACCCTGAAGCCGCCGACGAGGTCATGCGGCTGCTGCGTCGCCTTGCCAGCCACGATGGCCTCGCCGTGGTTTGCGTGCTGCATCAGCCCGAACTTGCGACGCGCTACTCGGACCGGCTCGTCGGGCTGCGCCGTGGGCGTATGGTGTTCGACCGGCCCGCGGCAGAGGTCTCGCAGCGCGAGATTGCCGAGCTGTATCAGGCGGACGCATGATGAGCACCACGTACAAAGGTCCAATCGCGGGCGGCCCCTCGCTGGTTCGTCAGGTCGGTATGATCGCCGCGGTCGTGCTGATCGCCGCGCTGTTCGTTCAGGCGTGGATCGTCGTGCAGGCGCGGCCCCAGGACCTCGTGACGGGTGCTCATGGGATGGCCGATATCATCTCGCGCGCCCTTCCCCCGGCCTTCGATCAGTTCAAGCCGACGTTACTGCCCGTGCTGGAAACGATCGATCTGGCGATTTTCGGCACCGTATTCGGCGTCTTGCTCGCCTTCCCGCTCGCTATTCTCGCCGCAGGGAACCTGACGCCCGCCAAGCCGCTCTATTACGCGGCGCGCGCGGTCATTGGCGTGGCGCGGGCCGTGCCCGACCTCGTATGGGCGTTGCTGTTCGTGACCGCTGTCGGCCTGGGGCCGTTTCCCGGCGCGCTGGCGCTCGCGGTTCATTCC
This sequence comes from Paraburkholderia sp. NMBU_R16, assembly GCF_013282575.1. Taxonomy (GTDB): domain Bacteria; phylum Pseudomonadota; class Gammaproteobacteria; order Burkholderiales; family Burkholderiaceae; genus Trinickia. The sequence continues at coordinate 7,750 of NZ_JAAAYE010000006.1, read as the reverse complement.
GTTGGCATGCTCGGACGGCTCTTCGCCGAAGTCATCGAGGATATGGATATGGGTCCTGTCGAAGCACTGACGTTGACAGGAGCGAGCCGGATACAAGTGTTCACGCACGCCGTCGTACCGGGCGTCCTTCCTTCGCTGTTGGGCATCTCGCTGTACCGCTTCGATGAAAACCTGCGATCCTCCCTCGTATTGGGGTTTGTCGGCGCCGGCGGTATCGGCTTCCTGTTGCTGACGGCGATGAATCTGTTTCAATATCAAACGGTCGCGTTGCTGCTGATCGTGACTTTCGTGCTCGTCGCGTGCGCCGAGCGGATTTCCGCCTATCTTCGAACGCTGGTCGCTTGAGAAGGCTCGCTTCGAAACAGTGCTGAGGCAAGGCCATGTACATCGAAAAAATAGGCGGCGTCGACGTCGACGAACGCACGGCGGAGCGCCTTCAGCGGATCGCGTGGTGGGACTGGCCTCGGGAGCGACTCGATGCCGCATTGGCCGACTTCCGCACGCTCGATGCCGCCGCGTTCGCCGAGAAGTACGACGGCTGATGTGAGCGCCCCGTCAAAGAGCGTCCAGCCGACGTATAGCCTGCTCGGGCAGCATGAGCGCCGCTGCGGCAAGGTTTTCGCGCAGATGCGCAACCGACGATGTGCCTGGAATCAGTAGTAGGTTGGGCGAACGGCGCAGCAGCCACGCCAGCGCAACCTGCATTGGCGTCGCGGCGAGTTCATGCGCAACTTCGGAAAGCGTCGACGACTGCAGCGGGGTGAAACCACCCAGCGGGAAATACGGCACGTAAGCGATGCCATCGCGTGCGAGTTCGTCGATGAGCGCGTCGTCGTCGCGATGCACGAGGTTGTAGTGGTTCTGCACGCAAACGATCTCGCAGATCCGCCGTGCCTCCTCGATCTGCGCGCGCGTGACGTTACTCACGCCAATGTGCCGAATCAAGCCTTGCCGTTGCAGCTCGGCCAGCGCGGTCAGCGGCGCCTCGATCGAGCCCTCCGCCGGTCCGTGGGCGTCGAACATGACCCGCAAGTTCACCACATCGAGGACGTCGCGTCCCAAATTGCGGAGATTGTCATGCACTGCCTGAGTTAGTTCCGCGGCTGAATCCGCTCGTAACCACGAGGCGTCCTCCCCGCGCCGCGCACCGACTTTCGTGACGATAACAACGTCATCGGGATACGGGTGAAGCGCTTCGCGAATCAACTGGTTGGTGATGTGCGGCCCGTAGAAATCGCTGGTGTCGATATGATTGACGCCCGAACCGACCGCTTCGCGCAGTACTGCCAGCGCGGCGTCCCGGTCCTTCGGCGGACCGAAGACTCGCGGCCCCGCGAGCTGCATCGCGCCATAACCGAGCCGTCGCACGACGTGCTGGCCGAGCTCGAACGTGTTGGAAGAATCATGGGTGCTCATGATGGCTATCTCTTTCTAGGAACGGGAAGCCAAAGATTACGCGTTGCGTCGTTGCGCGATAAGCCGTCATAATCCGCACGGGTTGTACGAAAAGGCGAACAATGCAAATCGATCTGGCCGATTTGAATGCATTCGTGATCGTGGCGCGTGCCAAGGGGTTTCGTGACGGCGCGCGCCTAGCCGGCGCAAGCGCCTCGGGACTCAGCGACGCGGTGCGCCGGCTCGAGGCACAGCTCGGCGTCAGGCTGCTTCATCGCACGACGCGCAGCGTCGCGCCGACAGAGGCGGGCGAGCGCTTGCTCGCGCGGCTCGGCCCTGCTCTGACGGAGGTCGAAGCAGCGCTCGATGAGATCGATGGCTTTCGCGATCGGCCTGCGGGCACACTTCGGCTCAATGTGCCGCTCAGTGCTGCGCGATTGATACTGCCCAGTATCGTCCCGCCGTTTCTCGAGGCCTATCCCGAGGTACGACTCGAAGTCACGACCGATGAGAATTTCGTCGATGTACTCGCGGCGGGCTGCGATGCGGGCATCCGTTACGACGAACGGCTCGAGCAGGACATGATCGCGGTGCCGATCGGACCGCGGATTCAGCGCTTTGCGACAGCGGCCGCCCCGTCCTACCTGGATCGCCGCGGGCGTCCCGAGCATCCGCGCCAGCTTCTCGATCACGCGTGCTTGCGCGGCCGTTTTCCGAGCGGCGCGATGCCGCCGTGGGAATACGAACGCGATGGAGAAGTCGTGCGAGTGGAGCCGACCGGTCCGTTGCTGGTGCAAATCGGCGCAGGGATCGATTTGATGATCGATGCCGCGCTCTCCGGCTGCGGCATCGTTCATCTTTTCGAGGGATGGTTGCTCCCTCACCTGCAGCGCGGCGCATTGGAGCCGGTGCTTGAATCGTGGTGGCGACCGTTTTCCGGGCCGTTCCTTTACTACTCGGGGCGGCGCCTCGTGCCCGGGCCGCTGCGTGCGTTTATCGAGTTCATCAAGGCCGGCTAACCGATAGGCACGTCAGCGCTTGGATTCACACTGCCATGGCCGATATCGACGCGTGGCGCAAGGCCGTCGCACGCGTTCCAGCCGTGACCACCGGCGGGTCCGCACCGCACGATCAATCGACCTCGGACACAGGCTTGCCAATCAGCACTCGCCACAAGTCTGGGCGCCCCTTTCCGCATTGCCACCAGAAGCCGTCCGGCAACTCGGCGGCAAATTCCTCGAGCAACGGTTCGGGATTGTGGTCCGATACGAGCTCGAGCGCCTGGCCGGGGGACAGTCTTGCGAACGTGTCGAACACCATTGAGTGGCGTTCGGTCGGATCAACTGTGCCGATGTCGACGACGATTACGGCAGCAGGGGTTGGGAGGGCTGACATTTTCGTACTCCAGAATGAAGACTGACAAACACAACGAGGTGCGCGAGAAATCTCGATGGACAGGCCAGCAGAGCGGCGCGCGCGCCGCGTCGCGCATCGACCGTATGACTCGCTCCTTTCGGGACTGCCGGGAAAAGGCTCGGCGTGGTGCTTACCGGGCCGTTAAATATGCGCCATCAATGTATCTTTTAGCACACGGGCGGATACGCGAACATGATCTGGGTCAATCGGTCGCACACGGACAAAGGACCCGCCGGTCAACGCTCAAGGGGGATGAGGGGCCGTGTGGTGGCTACGTGGATGCCCCGCTCGTAAGAGCGTCGGCCTTGCTGGACGTATTCGGAAGGAAGTGGCGCATGTGCGGGACTGGCTGCTCCCAGAGATGTGCGCTGACATGGCCTGCGTGAGGGATCGATATCCGTTTCTGCGTGATGCTCTTTCCGCTTGAATCGGGTCCGCGCATCAAGACTCCGCTGTTTGCATTTACGGCTCGAGATCCCAATCTGGATCGTAGAGGAAGACTAGCGTTGAGCTATGCGGACGTCATACCCGGCATCGTAGAACGCAACGAGGAATTCCTCGGCGAACAGCCAGGAGTTGACGTCCACCGTGTTCCCTGCCACATCTGTCGCTACCTTCGCATCGGGGTCAACCGAAATAACCGCGTTCGCAATTTTCGGTATATCGTCGTCGCCGAGTTTTTTCAATGTTCTGAATTTCATGGTCTCGCCTCTCTCGTTCGATGACATGGGTACGCCCAGTGTCGCATCGCGGGTGGCGGTGCGGCGAACGGGAAAGGTATCGATGCGATTCCCCGTTCCGTCAAGGAGTCCCAAGTCACCGCGTGCATTTGAACCGCGGGAGTGTCCTAACCTTACCTTGACGGAATGGGAGAACATTGCGTTAGATCAAGATGCCCGATATATATCACGATGTGATATTGATTGCCGTTGACCGTCACAGCTCGACATTGAAATCGATGCGAGTCCTGTTCAAGCCGACGGTCCTCACAAAGAGGGGACTTGAACGAGTATTTCCACGCCGCCCGGAGCGAGCTTCACGTTGCCGCCCGAAAAGCTGCTGCCCGACAGCGCGCTTACGCAATTGACGATCGGAATCGACACTTCCTTCGACTCCTTCGAGAGATTCAGTACAAAGATCAACCGTCGCTCGTCGGACTGTCTTATCGCGACTTCCACACCATCAGGGAGTTCGAGGCCGCAGTCGATGCCTGCGTCACGCGCTATGCGACGCATCAAAACCTGGCTTGCTCTTTCGTCAAGCACCGTACCGATGTAGTAAACCACGCCCTTACCGTGCGCGTTTCGCGTCACGGCCGCCTTACCCGTAAAGTATTCACTCGAGTACGTTGCCGTCGTTTCGGCCGTGACAGGTGTCAGGATGTCGCACCATTGACCGCATGAGAGACATTCGCCGCTCTCGAGACGCAGCGTCTGCGAATCCTTTCCCACCGGATCGTATTCGTCGACATACGCGCCGGCGAGTTCCGTCAGCAGATTCGGCAGCCGGTCCGGCAAGCAGACGTTGTTCAGGTTCTTGACACCGGATCTCGTGGTCAGCACGAGCACGCCTCCGTTCTCGACATACTGCTTGAGCTTGCCGGTAATTTCCTCGTCGATCAAATACAGCATCGGTGCGATCACGAACTTGTAACCTTGGAAGTCTTCTCGCCAGTTGACGACGTCCGTTCCAACGCCCATTCGAAGCAATGCTGAATGAAGCCGTTTGATGTTTCCCAGGTAGTCGAATCCATCGGCCTGCGGTTGTATCTGGAAGGCATTCGATTGCTCATGCGAAAAGAGCATGGCCACATCGTGCTTGAGCGTGGTTCCCTCGAGAAGCGGAGCGAGTTTTCTAGCCTCCGTGCTGAACTGAACGAACTCTTCGAAGCGACGCCCGGGCTGCCCGTGGTGATCCAGAAGCCCGTGCCAGAATTGCTCTGCGCCAATTCGCGCCGAGCGCCAACGGAACTGGATGATGGTGTCGGCACCGCGGGAGACGCTCTGCCACGCGTAAGCGCGGATCATGCCCGGAAACGGAGTACGCGACATCGGGTACCAGCATCCCGGTGTTCCGCTGAGCTGCTCCATGACCCAGAAGTTCTGTCGTTTGACGCCACGGGTGAGATCGAGCGTCAATGCGCCGTGATACATCTTCGACTTGGAGTCGTCCTGGAGGTCGGTTGCCGGATAGTAGTCGACGGATGCGAAGTCCATGCTGCCGAACATATCGTAATAGTCGGCGCTGACCGGATATCCCCACAAATTGTGCGTCACGAATTTTCCCGGACTGTTCTGCCTGATCAGTGCCGCCTGGAAACGGTTGAATTCGGCCACCGCGTCAGAAGAAAATCGTCGAAAGTCGAGCAAGAACGAGGGGTTGAGATACGGCGAACCACCGAGCGGCGTCGTTACTTGATCCCAGTCACTGTACTCCCCGCTCCAAACAACGGTGCCCCACTCGCGGTTCAGGGTCTCCAACGAGCCATATTTTTTCTGCAGCCAGCCGCGGAACAAGCGCGTGCAGTTCGCGCAATGGCAATCGTTCGCTGCGAGTTCATTGTCCGTTTGCCAACCGATGACGGCCGGATGCGATGCGTAGCGTCGCGTAGTTTGCTCGATGATTCGCTCGCCAAACTTGCGCAGTGACGGGCTGCTGTAGCAGCGGTGCAGGCGTACGCCTGCGAAAACCGCATTTCCCTTGTTATCCACGGGAAGGACGTCGGGATAATTGTGCGTGAGCCAGACCGGCGGCGTCGCAGTCGGTGTCCCAATCACCACGCCTATTTCATGCCGTGCCAACACAGCAATGGCTTGGTCAAGCCATTCGAAGTCGAATTCGCCCTCCGTGGGTTCGAGACGTGACCATGCAAACTCGGCCAGACGAACGATAGTGATGCCGGCTTCCCGCATCTGCCGAGCGTCTTGCTCCCACAGCGAAACGTCCCAATGCTCCGGATAGTAATCGACACCCACATTCATGGAGAGATTCCTTTCGTTAAATGTTAGGGACGCACAGCGCCCTGCAGGCCAGGCGCCCGCATCGAATGTCAATGAGCGATCGCTCAGCCCTTCGTGGCGCCGAATGTCAAACCGGCTACGAAATGCTTTTGCATGGCGAAGAAAATGACGACGGACGGAAGAGCTGCGAGCAGCGAGCCCGCCGACACAAGATTCCAGGCGGTCGTCCACTGCCCCTTGAGCGCGGCGACTCCCACCGTGATGGGCGCTACGTCATCTCCCTGTGTCAAGCACAGTGCCCAGAAGTAGTCGTTCCAGACGAACGTAAACACGAGAATGGCCAGCGCCGCCAGAGCCGGTGCGATCAACGGCAGGATGATGCGATAAAACAACTGCCACTCGTTGGCCCCTTCGATGCGCGCTGCTTCAACGAGCTCATACGGCAGTTCCTTGATGAAGTTTCGCAGAAACAACGTGCAAAACCCCGTTTGGAATGAAATGTGAAACAGCACGAGCCCTTCGAGCGTGTTGAATAACCCGAGGTGAAGCGTCAGTTGACGAACGGGGATCATCAGAATCTGGATCGGCACGAAGTTTCCGGCCACGAAGATTCCTAATATGCCGTTGTTTCCTTTGAAGGGATAAGTCGCCAGCGCAAACCCTGCCATTGCGGCAAGCGCAATGGATCCGACTACCGAAGGCACGGTGATCAGGCAACTGTTCAAGAAGTAATGAAGCATGGGTGAGTTGAACAGTACCGCGCGATAGTTTTCCATGAGCGCGAACTTCTCGGGCCATCCCCAGTAGTTGCCTTGAACGAGATCGTCCGTCGAGCGCACCGACGTGATGAAGACCGCGATCAACGGAAGCAACCAGATGACGAGAGCGATCGGGAGCGAAGTTTTATAAACCTTGCGGCCTATCGGATTCCAACGGCTCACCGGAGTGGGATACATACGTTCTCCTTTGTTATCGGTCGCTGTGAAGAAGCCGGCGTAGCTGATACACGATGAACACCAGCATGATCGAGAACAACACAACCGCAATCGCAGCCGAATAACCGAATCTGAAGTACTTGATGGCTTGGTCGTACATGAAATAGGCCAGTACGGTCGAGCTGTCGAACGGCCCTCCTCCAGTCATCACCGCGATCAAGTCGAAGCTTCGGAGTGCACCGATAATGGTGAGCACGACAGAGAGGAACGTCGCAGGACGCAGTTGAGGCAGCACGACGTGCCAGAGAAGCGACCAGCCCGTTGCCCCCTCCATACGGCCGGCCTCGATGATTTCAGGATTGATGCTCGTGAGGTTGGTGAGATACAGCAGCATGCAGAACGGGATCTGCGGCCACAGCGCTGCGGCGATCACACCGAACGTGGCGTAACGCTCGTCTCCCAGAACCGGAATGCCATGCCCCACGATGAGCTTCAACAATCCAAACGCAGGATCGTAGAACCAACTGAAGATCAGTCCGACCACGACTCCCGATAGCACAAACGGCGAGAAGAACAGCGACTTGATCAGTCGCATACCCTTCACGTTCTGATTGAGATAGAGTGCGAAAGCGAGCCCGATCGGAGGAGCGAGCAGAAACAGCACGAGCCATAGGACGTTGTTCTTCAATGCGACATAGAACGTATCGGTGCGTAGCAATTCGCCGTAGTTCGCAAGTCCAACAAAAACCTTTTCGCTCATCCCGTCCCAGTTGTAAAGACTGAGTACGATGCTGCTGATAATCGGGTAGATCACATAAATGCAGAACATCGCGCAAGCGGGCAGCAGAAACAACAACGCAGCTCGCTTGCGTCTGGCGACGAGCGGTGCGGGCACCCGTGCCCCTGGCGGGCGGCGCTGACCTGCCCCCAACAAACCGGGCCAGTCAGAACCTAGTAAAGTTCGTTTTCGGAGAAGAAGACGAACATGAAGAAGCGTTTTACGGAAGAGCAAATCATCGGGTTTCTGAAGGAAGCCGAGGCCGG
>NZ_JAAAYE010000005.1 GCF_013282575.1 Paraburkholderia sp. NMBU_R16 | reverse complement strand
ACCGCCTGCGCCGGCACCACCTGCGCCGGCACCACCTGCGCCGGCACCACCTGCGCCGGCACCGCCTGCGCCAGCACCGCCTCCGCCGGCACCGCCTGCGCCAGTACCGCCTGCGCCAGCACCGCCTGCGCCAGTACCGCCTGCGCCACCTGCACCTGCACCTGCACCGCTTCCGCCGTGACCGCCGGCACCGGCACTGCCAGCACCTGCAGCCGCACCGCCAGCACCCGCACCGCCAGCACCCGCACCGCCAGCACCCGCACCGGTACCGCCGGCACCTGCACCGGTACCGCCGGCACCGCCTGCGCCGGCACCTGTCGCGCCTGAACCTGCAGCCGTACCGCCTGCGCCGGCACCGACTCCGCCCCGACCACCTGCGCCCGAACCGCCTATACCTGCACCCAAACCACCTGCGCCTGCACCAGGACCGCCCGCGCCAGCATCCGAGCCACCTGTGCCCGAACCGCCCGCGTCGTCACCGCCTGCAAGCTGTTGCTGATCGAACTTCAGCAAAGGAGGATTCGGGGAAGGTGCGCTGGGTTGATCTAACGAAGCGGAAGGCACAGGTGGGTCGAATTCAGCACTGTCAATCGCAGTTCCCGGGCCAGGACGTGTCAATGATCTCCCTACGCCATCGGACGAAGACGCTCGTTCGGTTGACGGTATGGTTGGAGTGAGCACGGGTGCATGCGGCGCAATCGCTCTCGCGTGCGGCGCCGAATGGCGGCGATTCAGCGGCTCAGCATAGTTTGCTTGACCTCGTCCTCGTGTAACCGGCTGCGGCGCAGCCGAATCCGGAGTAGGTTGAGCGCGATGATCGGATGGCGCGGAAGGCACAGAAGGCAAAGGCACAGAAGGCACAGAAGGCACAGAAGGCACAGAAGGCACAGAAGGCACAGAAGGCACAGAAGGCACAGAAGGCACAGAAGGCACAGAAGGCACAGAAGGCACAGAAGGCACAGAAGGCACAGAAGGCGCAGGGAGCACGGGCTCAGCGTTGGCAACCGCGGCTGCGCGAGCGGGAGGCGACGACCGTAGCGCGATTTGACCGGACCAAGCCGTATGTTGCGCTCGCGACGCGGCTCGGATGATCCCGAGCACCTGGTCACCGCCGTACACGACGAGACCCATGAGCCCGACAGCCAATGCGCTCGCCGACGCAACCCAAAGCGCGAGGCGTTTGACCCGCGCAGACGGTGCGGCCCTGCTCTTTGCATCGGGGTAGCCTGCACCCGAATGCGAACGCTCGGCCTGGCCGAACAGTACAACGGGCTTCGGATCGCTTGGTCTGATCCTTGCGTTCACTACGTTCATATGCCGTCTCCTTGCGGAGTGCTCATCGGGACGAGCCGCGGGATCGCATCTGCGTGACCCTGACTCCGCCGAAGCACTGGGAAGCGGTGTACGAGGTTTCCATCCTAGGCCTGCGACGTATGGAAACGCTCGCCATTTTGATGGCCGATCTGGACGGATGGCTCCAGTCGCCGACCGCGTGCCTTTACGCGATGCTCCACAGTGGGCGACCACGGTGTCACGATGCAAGTCAGCATCGGCTGTGCCCGCTAGACCGAACGCAGATTGAATTGGGAGAACCGGGACACGACACTGCCTGCACGATGAGATGAAATCCGCCAAGTGAGGCGCGGATCGAACTACGCATCGCAACCTCAGCGCTGCTCATGCAGCGCGTCGCTTCAACGCGCGGGGCGCCAAGTCTCGAATGCGACCGGCTTCGTGTGCTTCGCGCGCATCACGTCGGTTTTGTCCGGCGTGCCGTTGAGCGGATCGGACGATGTGAAGATCTCGCTATCGAAGAGCCATGCGCGGTGCTGGGCGTCGTAGCGGAATGTGATGAAGTCGGTCCAGTGTGCGCCGCACGCGACGCCGTTCTGCACCGTAAAGTAGCGGCCCTTGACTGCGAGCCCGTCGTCGCCGTCGAACGGATCGCATTGGCCGCCGTCGTTGGCGCGCAGCACAACCGTATCGTTGCGCGCGGAGAGCCGGTAGCGATTGCTTGCCTGTTCCTCAAAGATCAGCAGTGGACGAGGCGAAGGGCTGTTTGCCGAGTCGTCGCGCCGATGAGCGACGACGAGCAAGCTTCGCCGGCCGCCTTCGATCAGCGGTCCTGTGCGGAACACCATCGGCTCGTAACCCGATGGCAACTGGGCAGCGACGCTTGCCGGCAGGTCGGCGGCGTGCAGCGTGGCGGACACAGCGAAGAGGGCGGCTGGCAGCAGAAAGCGTTTCATAGAGGGAGATGACTGGCGACGCAGCAACTGAAGGATGTCAGCATGCGCGCTCTGCGCTGTTCGAATGGTTAAGGGGGCTCATGGCGCTCAGCGGTGGTTGCGAGCGGACATGATTTTAAGCACGAACGCCACATAATGCATTCGTTGACGATTTCGGAGACTGAAGGCACACTCGTTACCCATGCAAGCCATCACATCATTTTCAATTTCGATTCGCCAGCATGCGCATGCCCACATGGGACTGCGTTGGGGGCGTGCATAGGCTAGACATTTTCAGCAACTTGCGCGAAAAAGCCCCGCCGGCAACGACGGGGCTTTTTCGTTAGCGCCCCTCAGTCGTCGGCTCACCCAGTGAGATAAACGTGAAAGATCCGATGAACATCGATTGGTCAACGATGCCGGCACCTATAGACGACGGTGGAGCAAGTCACCTAAAGGGGCTGCGCATGCCCAGCATCCGGTTGAACTCGACGGATGGAGACGCGGTCGACCTGAGTCGACTCGTCGGCCGCGCCGTTATTTACGCTTACCCCCGGAAAAAACGTCCGGACGAGCCGGTGCCCGATGGGTGGTTGTCGATCCCCGGCGCCCCGGGATGTACACCGCAGTCGTGTGCCTTTCGCGATCACGCGGCCGAAATGAAGGCAGCCGGCGCAACCTGTATCTTTGGACTCTCGACGCAAGATACGCCCGATCAAAGAGGGGTTGTCGAGCGTTTGCATCTGCCCTACCCACTACTGTCGGACGACCGTCTCCTGTTGACGAGGGCCCTTTCGCTGCCGACCTTCACCGCTATGGGCATGACACTGTTGAAGCGTTTGACGATGGTCATTAACGACGGCGTGATCGAGCATGTTTTTTATCCGGTGTTTCCGCCTCATCGCAACGCGGCTGAAGTGCTCGCGTGGCTGGAGATGAACAATAAATTTTCTGCAATGAAAGAGGACAATAAAATGCCCGACGCACCGAAGACCTTTTCGACGCCCCTCGATTTGTACAGAGCCATCTCACGCGTGTGGTCCGCGGACACGTCAAGTCCGACTAACGCCTGGTCACCATCGAATCCAGCGCAGAATCATTGCAGCATCACCGCGCTCGTTGTGCAGGACCATTTTGGTGGTGAAATTCTCTCGACGCGTACCTCGGGCGGCACTCACTTCTACAATCTGATCGACGGAAAAAAGTGGGATCTCACCGTGAGCCAGTTCCCCGAACCGGTGCCGTACGACGATACTCCTTCCACTCGCGAAGCGGCGCTGGCGGATACCTCGCCGGAAAAATATGCGTTGCTAACGTCGAGGCTGAAGGAAAACAGATAGTAAGGTCGTTTGCGTTCGGGCCGTGACGCGGGCAAGCATTACATCGGGCCGGTCTGCGATCATGATGAAGTTTGGGCGCTCGGCATTGCGAAAGGCGACGGTCGCTTTCGTGAAGTACCGACTAATCTGTTGCCAAACGTGAGTAAACAGCAAAGTCACTTGGCACGCCACGAACCATGCGGTACGAGCGGAGGAGGCCTTCGTACCGGAAATGGCAATCCTCGAGTACCCGCGCCGAACGGGAGTTCCCTTGCAACACCGTACCCTGAACGCGGACAAATCCATATTCCTCGAATGACCACGCAGCAACCCGCTCGCAGACAGCGCGAGCGATTCCTCGGCCCCTTCGACGGAGATAGGTCATACGCGATCTCGGCCGTCCGGTTGAGCTCGAAGACGGTGTGGAAACCGATCGTGCCGACCAACTCACCGCTAGCATCGCTGACGATTGAAAGACGACGCGCCGATACGGCAGAGGCGGATTCGAGTTCATCGAACAACGGCATAAGATCGTCGCCGGAACTCAGGTTCCAGCTCGTCGGCCCATAGACGTTCGGAAGTCTCAGGTACGCGTACCAATCATCGATGTCCGAGCGTTCGAGTTGTCGAAGCGATACGCCTGGGTACCCTGAATCGGGAGGATGATCGATTCTCACTTTATGGCTCCCTGAGTTCTACGTTCGCCTATTCTATTCGGCCGCGATCGATCGGCCCAGGGCAGAGCCACTTCGATTCACGCGCGATAGTGACACAGCGTCCCGATCATCTTGCAGACCGGACGTTCTTCAAGCTCCCTCAAGACCCTCTCCAGCTCGACTAGGGGATGCTTCATGCCCTGTGCGAGGAACGGCGTTTCCCACGTCTGCCTTTCGACGACTTCCGCGCGTACCTTGCGGCCCGACACGCGGGCAAATGACAAGGCCAGATCGTTGGGACTCGCCCGACGCGGACCTTCGAGCTCGACGACGCGCACACCGCGCCACGTCTGCTGAAGCAGTTCGGCCGCTACTCGCCCTATACCTCCACCTCGACTTCTCCATGGTTGCGGAAGTCGCGGCTCAGATCGATCGCGAAGGCGTCACGGAGCGCGTACAGGCGCCGCAGAGCATGATGTCGACGCCGATGGACGATGCCATGGATGCGTCCGTATTGCGCTTGCTCGAAGCGATGCACCGGCCGCTCGAAGCCGCCGTATTGGGCCACGGTCTGCTGCGCGAACTGTACTTCCGCGTGCTTACCGGAGCGCAGGGACGCTCGATGAGGGAGGCCCTTGCCATGCGCGGGCAGTTCGGCCGAATCGCCCGATCGCTGCGCCTTATCCACGCCTGCTATGCGCAGTCGCTGAACGTGACTCAGCTTGCTCAGGAAGCAGGTATGAGCGTCCCGAGCTTCCACAGCCACTTCAAGGCGATCACGCAGGTGTCGCCGATGCAGTACATCAAGTCGACGCGCCTTCATCAGGCCCGCCTGTTGATGGTGCGTCAGGACCTGAGCGCCGATGCCGCCAGTCACGCCGTGGGCTACACGAGTTCTTCGCAGTTCAGCCGGGAATTCAAGCGCCTTTTCGGGTTGACGCCTGCGGCAGAGGCCAGGCGCATGCGCGAAAGCTTCGCCGTGCCGGCGTTTGACGATGCGACGTATGTTTCGTCGCACTGAAGCTCACATGGCGCTCCTTTTCTGCAGCTATTCACGTTCGCGTAATCGATGCCCCACCGTCGACCAGTGATGCGGTGCCGGTCACGAAGGACGAATCGTCCGACGCAAGGTACAGCACCGAACGCGCCAGTTCCTCGGGTTTTGCGACTCGCTTGAGCGCATGCAGCCCGGTCACGAACGCCTGCGATTCGCTGCTGTCGTTCATGCCTCGATACATCTCCGTGTCCACGGCGCCCGGCAACACCGCGTTGACCCGCACACCCTGCGCGCCATACTCAGCCGCGAGCGCCTGCGTCAAACCGATCAGGCCGGCTTTGCTCGCCGCGTAGGCCGCAGTGCCGGGAAACGCGAACGAGTAGCCAACGAACGTCGATGTGAAAATGATGGATCCACCACCTTGCTTCAGCATTTCGGGAATCTGGTGCTTCGCCCCAAGGAAGGCACTGGTCAGATTGGTCGCGAGCGCGGCGTTCCAGCCGTCTTCGGAAATGCCGGCGCTCGGGCCCATTTCGCCGAGCGTACCGGCATTGTTGTAGGCAACGTCGAGGCGGCCGTACTTCTCTGCCGCCACAGCGACGAGTGCTTTGGCATAGTCTTCCGAACGCACATCGCCAGCGAGGGCGGTTGCCTCACCTCCCGCGGCTTCGATTTCTGTCACGAGCGCGGCTAATTCGTTCGAGCGGCGGGCGCCGACGACTACCTTGGCTCCCTCAGAGGCGAACAACTTAGCGGTGGCGCGGCCGATGCCCGAGCTCGCGCCGGTGACGAGCGCGACTTTGTTGGTCAAACGTCCCATGTTGGTTCTCCATTCAAAAGTAGGTGCAAGACTCGTCCGGGTAACGGGCTGTATAGGGGTGCAGCGGACCATCGCTGGCTACCCGTTGCAATGCGAGAAGTATGGGCTTGCGCAATCGGCCCGGGTAGATTTCAATTCCCACACCAGCATTTCGGAAAATCCGAACAATCATGAAGCTCGAGGGCATTGCTACCTTTGTGTCGGTGGTGGAGAGCGGCTCGCTGAGTGAGGCTGCACGTCGGCTGCGCGTGTCGAGGTCTGTAGTCAGCGAGCGGTTGGTGGAGTTGGAGAGGACACTGGGCACGAGTCTGCTGCAGCGGACGACCCGCAAGCTGACAGTGACCGAAGACGGCAAGGCCTTCCTTGCCAAGGCGATCCGCATCACGCGGGAGGTGGATGAGGCAATTGCCGATCTGGCCGAACGCAGAGGGTCCTTAAGAGGCCCGCTGCGTATTTCTGCGCCCGTGACCTTTGGCCGTATGCATCTGGGGCCGGCGCTTTACCCTTTCCTCGCTCGCCATCCTGAGATCCAGCTCACCTTGGACCTTGACGACCGACGGGTGGACGCGAGCGCGGACGGTTTCGATGCAGTCATCCGGCACGGCCCAATGCCCGATTCCTACCTCGTGGCCTGGCGGCTTGCCACCAGCAGGCGCGTACTGGTCGCGGCTCCGTCCTACGTCGCCCAACATGGCCTGCCGACGTCCCCGGCCGAACTGGAGGGGCATCGCGGCATTTTCTACATGAACCGGGGAGGGGCGGATTGGCGCTTCTTGCATCAAGGCCAGACCACAGTAGTACACGGTCGATCCGGCTTGATGCTGAATAACGGCGACATGATGCGTGATTCGGCGATTGCCGGTTTGGGTATCGCATTGCTGCCCATGTTCATCGTGGGCGATGCGCTCAAGTCCGGTGTCCTCATACCCATCGATATCGGCATCCAGGCCGAAACGGAGTTCATCTACATTGCACACTCAGATGGCCAGCATCCTTCAGTGAAGCTGCGTGCGCTGGCGGACTGGTTGCGCGATGCGTTCGGAAGCCCGCCATACTGGGATGTGAGCTGACGCATCCGGGATGCACGAGGCAAGGCGAAACCCATGCTGCAATGCGGCGCCGAAGCTCGTCGCGCCGGGACCTGGTTTGTAGATTGCTTGGACGTGGTCAGTCATTCCGGATGGAAACGTCATCCATCGGAGCCCCAGCGTCGCGCATCGCTCGCTGACGGATCACTGTTGCCTATAGAGGCGAACATGGACATCGACATGGACCCGTCGGACAAGCAGGATCCTGAAGTGACGTCGTGGCTGGAAAAGCTGGGCCCCGGACTGGTGACGGGCGCCGCGGACGACGACCCGAGCGGTATTGCGACCTATTCGCAGGCGGGAGCTCAGTTCGGCTTCAACATGCTGTGGGTCGCCTTCGTCACCTATCCGCTGATGGTGGCGATCCAAGTCATTAGCGCTCGCTTGGGCCGGGTAAGTGGTCATGGCCTCGCAACCAATATCAGGTGTCACTATCCTGCATGGCTGCTCTATGGATCGGTCCTTCTGCTCCTGGTCGCCAATACGATCAACATCGCCGCCGACCTTGGCGCGATGGGGGCGGCATTGAACCTCGTGGTCGGGGGGCCAACCCACGTGTACACCGTTGCGCTGGGCGTGCTGTCCGTCGTGCTGCAGGTCTTCGTTCCCTATCGCAGCTATGTTCGCGTCCTGAAGTGGCTCACGCTCGCCTTATTCGCTTACGTAGCCACGGTATTTGTCGTTGAAGTCCCCTGGCAGAACGTGTTGATGCGGACGCTGGCTCCCCAACTGTCATGGAAACGCGATTACCTCACCACGATAGTCGCGGTGCTCGGTACGACCATCAGCCCCTACCTGTTCTTCTGGCAGGCTTCGCAGGAGGTCGAAGAGATGCGGGGCCAAGCGGGCCAGCGTGCGCTCAAGCATGCGCCGCGGCAGGGCCCGGCCAGCTTGCGTCGCATCCGGATGGACACCTGGATCGGGATGGGGGTTTCGAATGTCGTCGCCTTTTTCATCATCCTGACGACCGCCGCCACCCTGCACGCACACGGCGTAACCGACATCCAGACGTCGGCGCAGGCCGCTCTCGCACTCAAGCCCATCGCAGGCCGGTTCGCGTTCACCCTTTTCAGTCTGGGAATCGTCGGTACCGGCTTGCTCGCCCTTCCGGTACTCGCTGGATCGGCCGCTTATGCAATGGCGGGCACGTTCAATTGGCGCAATAGCCTGGCCCTGAAACCCCGGTTGGCGAAACGCTTTTACGCCATCATCGTACTGTCGACCCTCGTCGGTCTCGCAATGGGCTTTACGCGGATCGATCCAGTCAAGGCGCTTTATTGGAGCGCCGTAATCAATGGCGTGGTGTCCGTGCCGATCATGGCACTGATCATGTTCATGGCGGTGAATCCGAAGGTCATGGGGAACTTCGTGATTCCGTTGCACCTGCGCGTTACAGGCTGGATTGCAACGATCGCCATGGCAGCGGCAGCGCTCGCCATGTTTTGGTTCATGGGCCGATAGAGACACAACGCCCGCCTACCGGAAAGCGTCATGGACGCTGACTTACCGTGACCGGGACGATTTTTTCCAGTTGATCCAGCAACAACTCCTTTTGCTGCTCCGGCAGCTTGACCAGGCTCGGATACATGTTGATCAATGCCATCCGTTGCGCAGGCGACTTGGAGGGCAACAGCATGAGCAACCCCGCTTTCTCACGGTCGGACAGCGACGACATATGCGGGAGCGCGCTAAGTTGTACAAAACTGGCAGACCCTACCGAAGGTACGGCAGCTTCGTCCTTCAGGGCCGAAGGTGCCGATTTCTCTTCCCCTGGCGACGCGCTTTGCACGGCCAGTGTGCTCGGTCCCGATGAAGCCTGCGGCGGAGCTGCCGTCGACGCCGGAGCCGAATCCGCACCCCCACCACCGCATCCCGTGAGCAGCAGACTGAACAACAGCATTCGCCCCGCATGCAAAAAATGGCGCGGTACATGTGGGACATGCCGTACGCGGCAATCAAGATGGATGTCTTGTCGCATGGCCCCGCATCCGATGATTCAGGAAAAGCCGGCGTGGCACCGTACGAAATGACGGTACCAGCCGCCGCCGATTGCAGACGTGCCAGCGGATGCCGGCACGCCCATCCGCCCCCGATGGTTCAGGACGCTTTCGGTAGCGTCGCATTGTCATGTATCAGTCCGAGTGCTGAAACCTGCGCCGAGTCGATCAGGGCCCTGTGAGGCTGAAATAAGGCCCGCTGAAGCCTGCGAAGGTGATCGTATACACGAAGTTCGCGAGAGTTGGGCCGGCTATCAACTGCTTAGTCCAGTTCCCGTTGGGGCAGGTGGCAGAGGCTAGTAACTCCTGGGTGGTCGGTGCCGTCACACTGAGCGGCTGCACGACTAGTTGCCCGTTCCTGGAAGGGGTCAGTTTTCCCGATGAAGTAGCGTCCGTGGTCTGCGTCTTCACATCGACGATCTGGCCGCCATGGTTAGTGCACTGCACGGTGCCTGAGTAGGTCGCTGACAGAATCGCTGTCGCATTGGTGTGGCCGACTCCCCCGATGGTGGCGCCGGTACAGCTGACGTCCTGCGTGGCTTGATCCACGGTGCATACCGGTTCAGCAGTTGCAAAATGTGCTCCGCTGGGCCCATTGGCGGGATTCGTTTCGGCCCAAGCCGCGGGAGCGACCAGCAGGGCAGCCAATGAAATCAATGCTAGGTGCTTCATGTTTATCTCCAAGAAAAGCATCGTCGTCTCTCGAGAAATGGCCGAGAAGCGCGGAAGAATGAAGTCCCGTTTTTTTAATAATAATAAAAATCTGGTCGGCGATTTATAGGCGGTATGACCAGAAAAGCGGCACGGCGAACCGACGAAAGTATTGTTGGATATTAGAACTCGAGCGCGCAGATTAATATCGTGCGTTGCCGGCTTATTGTTAGCGGGCACGAGTGAGGTGCTGCTGGAGGTAAATGTTGACGCGCACTGCAGTGAAGTGTTCTGGGGTAATGGTCTCCTTAATTAGGATTTCAGAGCGCTTTCAAGTCGCTCGGTGTAATATAGGTCAAGTGCGTTCTGGAAATTTACTTTTTTGAACGTTTTTGATTTTTCCGATAACGGCGATGTTATGGCGAGCATTGCTGTCCTTGTTTATCTAAAATCAACAGTTCTTCCCGTCGTCCATTCCGTTCGTCCGAAAGCAGTCGTTGGTTGACCTGCTACGCATCGGGCGGCACCCCCAACAACTGCAACACCCCACCCGCAATCGACGCAAACACCGGCGCAGCCACCGCCCCGCCGTAATAGGCTCCGCGCGAAGGTTCGTCGATCATGACCGCGACGACAACTCGCGGTGCGTGAATGGGTGCCAGCCCCACGAAGAGCGAACGATATTTGCCCTTCGCATACGAAGTCCCCATATGCTTCCACGCGGTGCCGGTCTTGCCGCCGACCCGATAGCCGTCGACACGTGCGGTGCGTGCGGCCGCTTCGAGCATCTCGCGAATGGCAGCCGCGCTGGCCGATGTCGTCACGCGACGTTTTTCCGCGGCGCCGAATGCGGCTCCCGTGCCGTCGTCCTCGGCGACGACCAGCCGCGCCGGCTGCAACATGCCATCGCCGGCAAACGCCGTATAGGCTTGCGCGATCTGTAATAGGGAAGTGGACAGACCATACCCGTAGCCCATCGTCGCCTGCTCGACGGGCCGCCAGCGCTGCCACGGCCGCAGCTTGCCCGCAGCCACCCCAGGAAAAGGCAGCGGCGGTTGGTAGCCGATGCCATAGTCGCGGTACATGGTCCATATGCGCTCGGCCGGCAGGTTCAGCGCGAGCTTCGCCAGCGCGATGTTGCTCGACTTGGAGACCGCTTGCGCCACGGTGATGGTTCCATGATTCGACGTATCGTGAATCGTGTTCGGCCCGATCGTGTAATAGCCGGGCGCGGTATGAACGAGCGTGTCCGGCTGCGCGAGCCCCGTATCCATCGCGAGCGCGACGACGAGCGGCTTCACAGTGGAGCCGGGCTCGAACGTATCGGTCAACGCGCGATTGCGCAGCGCTGAACCCACGCGGTGCATCCGGCGGTTCGGGTCGAAGCTCGGGGCGTTGGCCAGTGCGAGAATTTCACCGCTTTGCGCATCGAGCACCACGGCGCTGCCGGCTTGCGCATTGTGCTTGGTCAGTGCGGCTTTCAGCTGGGTGTAGGCGAGCTGCTGAATGCGGCGGTCGATGGTGAGGCGAACCGTGCCGCCGTTGCGCGGTTTCACAGGTGTACCGAGTTCGGAAACGATGCGCCCGAGACGGTCGCGGATGACGTCGCGCGAGCCGGTTTCGCCGGCAAGCATGGCATCGGCCGCTAGCTCGATGCCTTCCTGCCCTGCATCGTCGACATCCGTGAACCCGACGACGTGCGCGACGGATTCGCCTTCCGGGTAAAACCGTTTCGATGCGCTGACACGTGTCACGCCGGGGATGGCGAGTTCGTCGATTTCCTGTGCGGTCGTCGCGTCGACGTGACGCTTGAGCAGCACGTAAGCGCGCTCCGTCGAAAGCCGGCGCTCGAGTTCGGCGGCAGCAATGCCGAGTGCCCGAGCCAGCTTTGCTCGATCGGGGCTGCCCAGGCGCCGCGGCTCGACCCAGATTTCGTAGGTCGTCAGGCTCACGGCGAGCAGGGCGCCATGACGGTCGACGATCGGGCCGCGCATGCCTGCCGACTCGACGGTGATGCGATGACGCTTCTCGCCTTGAGCGACGTGAAATTCGTGCTCGACGATCTGTACCCACAGCGCCCGCCCCGCGAGCGTGGCGAAGCCCATCGTCAACAGCGCGACGACCACCGACGAGCGCCATGCCGGCAGACGCGGGACGAGTACGGCGCTTCTCTCCATCGATACATACGGGACGTGACGTTTGCGGAGCAGGGGCATCGGGGAAATGGCAGGCGATGAGCAAGACGGGCGAAATCGTCACAGACAAATACGGAGCGAGGCAGCACCAAGGCATTGCCAGCTCCCCAACCGCCAAGCATTGTAGGCTAAACGTAAGGTATTGGGGCAACGCCGCATGCAACTGGGCACGCGCGGACGGCGAAAACGACGCCCTGTGAGAACCCGAAGGGCAGCGGCGAACGAGCGATTCGAGCTCGCCAATGAAAAAGGCCGCCGCAAATGCGGCGGCCTTGGCTAGGCCCGGTTGGGCGAAAAACGCGCGCTGCGTCAGGCCGGCAGCGCAAATCCGGAGATGGCTTCGCGCAACACCGCGGCCTGATCCTTCAGCGACTGTGCAGCAGCGGCTGCCTCTTCGACGAGCGCCGCGTTTTGCTGGGTCACCTTGTCCATTTCGCCCACCGCGCGATTGACCTGCTCGATGCCCGCGCTTTGCTCGCGCGAGGCGTGGCTGATTTCCTCGAGGATTTCGTTGACGCGCCGCACGGATTGCACGATCTCGCTCATGGTCGAGCCAGCATTCGCGACGAGCGCCGCGCCTTGATCGACCGTGTTCGTCGACGATTCGATGAGCGCCTTGATCTCTTTCGCGGCCGTTGCCGAGCGCTGCGCGAGACTGCGCACTTCCGAGGCGACGACGGCGAAGCCGCGGCCTTGCTCGCCCGCTCGCGCGGCTTCGACCGCGGCATTGAGGGCCAGGATGTTGGTCTGGAACGCGATGCCGTCGATGACGCCGATGATGTCGCCGATCTTTTGCGAGCTCGAGGTGATTTCGCTCATCGTCCGGACGACATCGTCGACGACGCTGCTGCCGCGCGTCGCGACATCGGCAGCCTGCTCCGCAAGGTTCGCGGCCTGCGCCGCGCTATCCGCGTTGTGTTTCACGTTGGACGTCATCTGGTCCATGCTCGACGCGGTCTGCACGAGTGCGGCGGCCTGTTGTTCGGTGCGCTGCGACAGATCGGTGTTGCCCGCCGCGATCTCGCTCGCGCCGACATTGATGTTCTCGGCGCCGCTACGTACGCGCGAAACGGCATCGGCCAGACCCTTCTGCATTTGCGCGAGTGCGGCCATGAGGCTTTCGTCGTCGTTGCTGCCCACGGGCACGCGTACCGTCAGATCGCCTTGCGCCATGCGACGTGCCGTGGCGATCGCGATCTCGAGCTCGCCGCCGAGTTCGCGGCGCACGCTGCGCAAGACGACCACCATGGCGATGGTTGCCAAAGCGCCGAGCACGCCCGTGATCAGCGCCCAGCGGACGATGACGCCCTTGAATGCGGCGTTCACGTCGTCCATGTACATTCCCGTCACGATGAACATGTCCCACGGCGCGAAGCGCAGCGAATACGATGTTTTCGGCACGGGCTCCTCGCTGCCCGGCTTCGACCAGAGATAGTTCGTGAAGCCGCCGCCTTCCTGGCTTCCGACCTTCACGATATCGAGGAACAGGTGATTGCCGGCCGGGTCGGTGAAGTTCGACAAGTCCTTGCCGATGAGTTGCGGCTTGATCGGATGCATCAGCATCACCGACTTCGAGTCGTTGATCGAGAAGTAGCCGTCCTGGCCGTAGCGCATGACTTTCAGCGTCTCCAGCGTTTGCTTCTTGGCTTCCTCTTCCGTCATCACGTGTTGCTGCGACAACGCGTAGTAATGCTTGGCGACACTCTCGCCTTGCTGAACGAGCGATTTCAGTTGATCGCGCCGGTCCTGCAGCAGCGATTCGTGGTAGCGCCATACCCCCGCGATGGCGATCAGGATCAGTCCTACCCATAGCACGGCCACCATCGAGCCGAGCTTCTGATTCAAAGACATCTTGCGCATTATGTTTCCACCGGTCAGTCGAGTCGTTGACAGTGACGTGCCTGAGCCGCGCACGCCGAGCCTGACCGTCTTATCGGCACTTTTTTGGTGCACTTCAGGCGGGGAAACCCTGATGAGGAAAGCGCAATAGATATGACGGATAGGGGGCGCGCGAGAGTGTTGTGACACTCATTCGTGTTCGCGCCCTCGTCGCGTTCCGAGCGAATGCGAATGGCAACGCCTCAGACCGGATCTTTATCCGGCGGACCTTCCGGACGTTGCGGTTCGTCGTTGTGATGGCCGGGGGGGGGCGGAACCAGCGGTTCGCCCTCCGGGTCGCGCGTCGGATCGGCGAGCGGATCGGGATTCGGTGTGGTGTGCATCCAGTAGCTCATGAGCGGCCCCGAGAAAGGAGGAAGTCGAACGAGAAAACCGAAGGCATGAACGGCGTCGTCGCCTCCTCTTTTATAGGCTATTCGCGCGAAGCGTGCGTCCCGCATTGCCGGCTTGGCCCGCCCTGCTACGCCGACCGGCCTTGGTAACGATGCGTTCGTGGCCCCGGTCTTCCTCCTCTCCGGTTCCGATCGCCAACATCGGCGGCACGCGCATCATCAGCAGATCGATGGCGACGCGCATCCGCGTGGGCAGGTGTCGCGTGCGGCGCCACCCAAGATGCATTTCGACGCGCGGTCCGGGCGTATCGGTCAGCAGTTTGACGAGCTCGCCGGTACGTAAAGCATCCGCGATCAACCAGCACGGCAGCCGCGCAATGCCGGCGGCCGCCTTGGCGGCTTCGGCGATAGTCTCCAGATCGTCGAAACGCAGCCGTTGCTTCATCGTGATGTCGCGCATCGTCCCGCCCTGGTCGGCAAGGGGCCATGGCGCTTCGCGGCGCCCGCTCGCATAGACGACCGCATGATGATGCGCCAGATCGGCGACGCAACGCGGCGTACCATGCCGCGCCAGATATTCAGGGGCGGCAACGAGCACCATGGTTTGCTCGCCGAGCTTGCGCGCGACGAGGTCGGCCGGCACATCGGAAAGCCGTCCGCTGCGCACGACGAGATCGACACCTTCGTCGACGAGATCGACGATGCGATCGGTAAAGCTTATTTGCAGCTCCAGACGCGGATAGCGCGCAGCCATCTCGAGCAGCAGCGGCGCGACACATCGTCGCCCGAACAGCACCGGCACGCCGACATGCAGGCGCCCCTGCGGCTCGTGCCGAGCGGCCGCGAGCGCAGTTTCGCCGGCTTCCAGTTCGGCAAGCGCACGCGCGCAGTGCGAGTAAAACGCCGCGCCATCTTCAGTGAGGCTCTGCGAACGCGTGGTGCGCTGAAAGAGCCGCGTGCCGAGCCGTTCCTCGAGCCGCGCGATGCTCTTGCCGACCGCTGAACGCGTGAGATTCAGCCGCTCGGCGGCGAGCGCGAAGCTGCCTGCTTCCACGGCATGCACGAATGGGGCGATGCCCGCCAAGCGATCGGTCATGGTGAGCCTCGTTTCATATCCTATTGGTTCCATGAAGTCTACAACGAGCGGAAAAAATGCCGCCACTAGTTCCTGTTGTTCGTCGCTAAGCTCGTCGCATTCCGTCAACGTAATGAGGAGTCCCTATGAGTCGCATGATGCAGAAGTGGGTGGTCGCGCAACCGGGTGTGCAACACCTGAACATCGAAGAAGCTCCGGTACCTACGCCCGCCGCGAACGAAATCCTGGTCCGAATCGGTGCCGTATCGCTCAACTATCGCGACCTCGGGGTCGTCGCGGGCGAAGACGGCGCGCCTTCGATGCCGTTTCCGCTTACGCCCGGTTCCGATATGGCCGGCGTCGTCGTCACGGTCGGCGAGAAAGTCACGCGCTTTCGCGAGGGTGACCAGGTGATGGGAACTTTCTGGGCGGGCTGGATCGATGGAGATTGGCCGGACCACGCGCGCGTCATTGGCGGCAAACTGCCTGGCGTCCTGGCGGAGTACGTCGTTCTACACGAGGATTGGGCGGTGCACGCGCCGCGCTCGCTCGATGCGGTCCAGGCGAGTACGCTGCCGTGCGCCGGCCTGACGGCGTGGTTCGCGCTCGTCGAAAAAGGCGCTCTGCACGCCGGCCAGACGGTGGTGGTGCAGGGGACGGGCGGTGTCGCGCTGTTCGGACTGCAACTCGCGCGAGCGCACGGCGCCGAGGTCATCGTGACCTCGAGCAGCAGCGACAAGCTGGCGCGCGCCCTCGCGCTCGGCGCGACGCACGGCATCGACCGGTTGCAGCATCCCCGGTGGGACGAAGTCGTACGCGAGCTGACCGGCGGGCGCGGAGCCGATCATGTCCTCGAACTCGCGGGAGGAGACAACCTCGGTGCGTCGCTGCGCGCGCTACGGCAAGGCGGACGGATTTCGCTGATCGGCGTGCTCGGCGAACTCAGCATGACGCTACCGAGCGTACCTTCGTTTCTGACGCGGCCTGTCATTCAGGGCATCGGTGTCGGGCATCGGCGTGCGCTCGAAGCCCTCGTGCGGGCGATCGACGCGACGAAGATCGAACCCGTCGTCGATACCGTCTATTCGTTCGATAAATTGCCCGAGGCGCTCCAACATCTGGAACGTGGCGCGTTCGGCAAGGTCGTCGTGAAAATGGGCGGCTGAGCAAACATGGAAGTGAGCCTGCCCTTGCGCGCTATCTGTGGCGCAAGTCCTGGGGTGTATCGATATCGGCGAGCACCCCGGGATCATCCACCGCGATCGTCGTCAGTCCTGGCGATACAAGCAAAGCGCGGGCGCCGGTGTCGCCGTCGAGTGCGGCAAGCGCTTCTCCGTGGACCGCGCCGAACCCGACCGGGTGTCCGCGCCGCCCCTCGTAAGTGGGCGCGACGATCGGCGCACCTTCCCCAAGCTTGCGAGCCACGGCCTCGACGGTCGCCGGCAAGATCCATGGCATATCGGCCAAAGCGACGATCCATCCATCCGCATCGGCACTCGCGTGCACGCCTGCCGCCAGGCTCGCGCCCATGCCGCGCTCGGCATCGATCGCAAAGACGACTTCGCAGCCGGCCTCGTTGAGCAGATGCGCGAGCGCTTCCGCACCGGGCCTCACGACCGCGATGACGCGCGGCAATACCGTCAGCATCGTGTGCGCGGCCGCGCGCGCGACAGGTGTGCCATCGGCGAGCGGCGCGAGGAGCTTGTTTTGCTGGCCCAGCGGATCGAAGCGCGTGCCGCGCCCGGCCGCAAGCAGCAATCCCGTAGCAAGTGAGGCATAGGTCATCGGCAGGTCCGGTGGCAAAGTGACCTAGATTGTGCGCGGCTGCAGACCTCGCGGCAACCCTAGTGGCAAGGGCGGTAGAGGCAACCCGCGGCAAGCGACCGTGGCAAGCGCGAGGCCGCTGTCTTGCGACGCTCGCTCGAGCGACTCGTGCGGCCGCGCGTTTGCAGGCGCCGAGCCCGGGCCACGGTTGGACTCAGGCCGTCGCCGGTGCGAGGACTTTGTCCAGGGTGATCGGCAAGTCGCGTACTCGCACGCCCGTCGCGTTATAGACGGCGTTGGCGACGGCCGCTGCCACACCTGTGATGCCGATCTCGCCGATGCCGCGGGCGCCGAGTGAATTGAACCGCGTATCGGGCACATCGAGCACCGTCACATCGATCGTGCCGATATCGGCATTGACCGGCACGTGGTACTCGGCCAGATTGGCGTTGACGAAACGGCCGTAACGCGCATCGAGCACGCTCTCTTCTTCGAGCGCGGCGCCGATGCCCCAGACGATGCCGCCGATCAATTGCGAGCGGCCGGTCTTCGCGTTGAGCAGCCGGCCTACGTCGTACACGGCAACGACTCTGGGCACGCGAATCGTGCCGAGCGATGCATCGACATGCGCTTCGACGAATACGGCGCCGAACGAATCGAAAACGAAGTGCTCGCGCTCATCGCCGCTGTGGGCCGTCGCGGTGGCTTCGATCGGCCGCGATCCGGCGCGGGCAATCAGTGCGGCGGCGGGGTCGCGCTGCGTGGGCCGCGCGCGATTGACCACCCAGCCGTCGACGACCGTCAGTTCCTCCGCCGCAACGCCGAAAAGCGGCGAATCGCGGTCTGCGCGCGCGAGCTCGATCAACCGCGCGCGTGCCGCACTCGCGGCTTCGTGAACGGCCGGTGCGACGCTCGCGACCGATTGCGAGCCGCCCGACACGGGTGCGCGCGGCAGCGTCGAATCGCCGAGGCCGAAACGCACGCGGTCGACTGGAAAGCCGAGTGCGTCCGCCGCCACCTGCGTCATGACCGTATACGTGCCGGTGCCGATGTCCTGGGTGCCGGATACGACGTTCGCGGTACCGTCCGGCAGGATTTGCGCCGTGGCCGAGGCTTCGCTGCGTCGCGCGGGGTAAGTCGCCGTCGCCATGCCCATGCCGATCAGCGTGTCGCCCGCGTGCATCGTGCGAGGCGTGCGGGGCCGCCGCGCCCAACCGAAGCGCTCGGCCCCGAGCCGATAGCATTCGCGCAACTGCTTGCTGGACCAGGGCTTATGCTCGTGCGCGGAGACTTCCGCATAATTCTTGAGTCGCAGCTCGATGGGGTCCATGTCGAGCGCGTAGGCGAGCTCGTCCATCGCACACTCGAGCGCGAACGAACCGGTTGCCTCGCCAGGCGCGCGCATGAAGGTCGGCGTGCCGACATTCAGCGGCACGAGCCGGTGCGTCGTGGCGAGATTCGGCACGTTGTAGAGCATGCGCGTCAGGACGCCGCAGGTCTCGGTCCAATCCTCGATCTTCGAGGTATTCGCAAACGTATCGTGGCGCAGCGCGGTCAGCGTGCCGTCGGCGCGCGCCGCCGCAACGATATGCTGCTCGGTGCGCGGCCTGCCGCCTACGGGCCCGAACATCTGCGGGCGCGTGAGCGCGAGACGCACGGGGCGGCCCACCTCGCGTGCCGCCATCGCGCAGAGGACCACGTGCGACCACACCGAACCCTTGCAACCGAAACCGCCGCCGACGAACGGCGAAATGATGTGCACCTGCTCGGGCGGTATGCCGAGCGTCGTGGCGACGGCATGCTGCGCATTGGCGACGCCTTGCGTCGTGTCATAGAGCGTGAGTCGCGGCCCGTCCCACGAGGCGAGCACGGCATGCGGTTCCATTGGATTGTGATGCTCCATCGGCGTCGTATAGACCGCGTCGATATGCACTTTGCCGGCCTTCAGCCCGGCGTTGAAATCGCCGATTTGCGTGTCCGCCGGACCGCCGATCATCGAAGCGGGCGGGTGTCCCGTCGATTTGCCCCGCGCGAAGTCGAGCGAGGCAGGCGATGTGCGATACGTGACACGCAGTTGATCCGCGGCATGCACGGCATGTTCGAGCGTATCGGCAACCACTACGGCGATGGGCTCGTTGTCATAGTGGACTTCGTTGTCCTGCAACAGCGAAAGTCGCCGCAGCGCAGGCGGCGAAACCTTCGGCTGTCCGTTGCCGGGTAGACGCGGCGCGTTTTGCCACGTCATCACGTAGAGAACGCCGGGCAGGGTGCGGGCGTAGCTCGAATCGATCGATGCGACCGAGCCGCACGCGACCGTGCTCGTGACGAGCACGGCGTGCGCGAGCCGGCCGGCTGGAAATTCCGCAGCGTACTGAGCTTGGCCCGTGACCTTGAGCACGCCGTCGGTGCGATCGAGCGGTTGACCGATGATGTTCATGTCGTGGCTCCCGTGCGGCCCGTGTCGCCGCCGCGCGCTGCCACCTCGACCGCGCGCACAATCGAGCGTTCGGCCAGCGCGACCTTGAAGCGGTTTTCTCGCTGCGGGTGGGCTGCGCGCAACTCGGCCGCTGCCGCTTCGCGCAATGTTGCATCGGACAATGGCCGGCCCGTCAGCATCCGTTCGGCGATCGTCGCGCGCCAAGGCTTGTGCGCCACGCCGCCCAGCGCGATGTGGGCGGTCGATACCGCGTTGCCGTCGAGTCGTAAGCCGGCGGCCACAGAGACGAGCGCGAACGCGTAACTCGCGCGGTCGCGCACCTTCAGATAGTGCGCATGGTGTGCGAATGCGGGCGGCGGCAGTTCGACTGCAGTGATCAGCTCGTCCGGGCGCAGCGTCGTGTCGATGTCGGGCCGGTCCCCTGGCAGCCGATGAAATTCGGAGATCGGGATCAGGCGCTCCCCGTCTTGCCCCGCGACGCGCACGGTGGCATCGAGCGCGGCCAGCGCCACGCTCATATCCGACGGATTGACGGCGATGCATTGCGGGCTCGCGCCAAGAATGGCGTGGCCGCGGTGATGGCCAGCGATCGCGCCGCAGCCACTACCCGGCAGACGCTTGTTGCATGAGGGAAACGCGGTGTCGTAGAAGTACGGACAACGCGTTCGCTGCATCAGATTGCCGCCGACCGTGGCCATATTGCGCAACTGCGCTGAAGCGCCGGCCAGCAACGCTTCGGTCAACAGCGGATAGCCCTCGCGGACGAGCGCGTGATTGGCCGCATCGCTATTGCGCACTAGCGCGCCGATGCGCAGACCGCCATCGGGCAGCGTGCCGATGGTGTCGAGCCCGGCGCCGATGTGGGTGATATCGACAAGCTTCAGGGGCCTTTGCACGCCGCCCTTCATGAGGTCGACGAGATTGGTGCCGCCGCCGATGAATACCGCGCCGGGTTCGCGGATCGCGCGCAGCGCCGTTGCAACGTCGAATGCCCGTTCGTAGGAAATGGCTTCCATCGAATCTCCCTCGCCGACGCACTCAACCGGTGCGTCGGCCGGTGTGCACAGCGGCGATCGCCGCCACGATGTTCGGATAGGCGCCGCAGCGACAGATATTGCCGCTCATGCGTTCGCGAATTTCCAGCGCGGTGAGTTCGGCAGGGCGCGTGCGGACGTCGCTCGTTGCCGCGCTCGCGTTGCCCGCTTTGAATTCATCGAGCAACGCCGTTGCCGAGCACAATTGACCCGGCGTGCAATATCCGCACTGAAACGCGTCGTGTTCGATGAACGCTTGTTGGAGCGGGCTCAGCGTCTCGCCCGATGCGAGCCCCTCGACTGTCGTGATCGCTTCGCCGTCGTACATGACGGCAAGCGCCAGGCACGCATTGATGCGCCTGCCGCCGGCCAGTACCGTGCAGGCGCCGCACTGTCCGCGGTCGCAGCCTTTTTTCGTGCCGGTGAGTCCCACATATTCGCGCAGCGCGTCGAGCAGTGTGACGCGCGGTTCGAGTTGCAGCAGATAGGGGTGACCGTTGATCGTCAATTTGACGGGCTGTGCGAGGGCGGCGTGTCGCGGTGTCGTGTCCGATGCGGGAGTAGGGGGTTGCGCCATGACGGCATCCTCCGCGTGCAGTCGAGGCGCGGCACCGGCAGCTGCCGCGGCGGCGGCAGTTTGTAGGAAACGGCGGCGCGCCGTATTGGGGAGCGCCTCGTGCGTCGCCGCCGTGGCGGATGGATCCGTCATGGGGGACGTTGGTGGAGCAGCGGTGGGCTTCGACATGGCAGTCAATGGGCTCCGGTAAGCTGGCTGAAGCGCGCGTGCAAGGCTTGCGTGCGTGTCGCGCCCGCACGGTATCGGCCAGCCCCGTGTGCAGCAAAGGGAATGCCCGATAGCGAACGGCGGAAGTGCGGCGCGCGACCGATTCCCACTGTTATAGCAAGTGCTCGAAAAATTGCTCATCGGCTGGGGTCTGCCTGCTGGCGAAGGGCCGCGTGGGATTGCGACGCACGTGGTCCGGAGCGAGCCCACGCCGAGCGCCGCGGGCGTTCGCGTGCAGGCAAGCGTTTTCGCCGCGTTCCATGCGCGGATTGTCCGGACCGGTTCAAAGTATTGGCTCTTTGAACGCGATCGAACATCG
The DNA here is from genome assembly GCF_013282575.1 of Paraburkholderia sp. NMBU_R16. Lineage (GTDB taxonomy): Bacteria > Pseudomonadota > Gammaproteobacteria > Burkholderiales > Burkholderiaceae > Trinickia. The sequence goes on along the minus strand of NZ_JAAAYE010000005.1, from coordinate 132,425 downwards.
TTGGGTAGCGCATGGGACTCTCTATATCGAGGAGCCGGTCCGGTATTACCGGCGACGATATTTCGCCGCCCACCGGACAACCTCCGGCCGATACGCCAGGGCAGCGTGGCAGCCGCTTCGCGGCGTCGAGATCGGCGGTGCTCTCGGGGTTGTCGCCGCGCGCTGCGGCGCGGCCAGATGGCCGGTTGCCCTATGAGGTGGCCGTTGCCGTCGGACAGCACTTGGATCTGGACGCGCAGGCGAGGTTGGCCATGACGGGTCGCGCGACGCTCGGACTTCTACCGCACGTAAGAGAGCGCATCGCAACGATCAAAGCCGACGCCGAAAGCGAGATTCAAGTGTTCGCGAACCCCCAGGGCGCAGTGCTCGACGCCGCATCGCCGGCGCTTGGCCGTATAACTGAGTTGCCTAAGGCGCTGCGAGTGGAAATCGTCGATCGAGCGGTTGCCGAATACAAGCTTCCTGACGCGGATGTGGCTGAGGCAATCGAACCCTTGCGAGCCCGGTTCGCATTGCTATGTGAACATGTAGCCGCGCTGCACGACCATCCCCGTTTCCCGATACTTGCCTCCCAATTGGCGACAAACGCGCTAGCGGAAACGTACCGCACCGGGAACGACTGGGCTCACCTCAATACCGGCGAGGCGCTGCAACAGGTGCTGCCGCTCCTCGAGCGCTTACGGGAGCGCGATCGCCATCGGCTCGCGAAGTTTCTGAGGCGCAATATCGTTCTCATGCTTCGAGTGGCGGATCGAGCGGACGCGTTGAATGCGATCTCTCAGGCCGCAGGGCCAAGGCGAGGCCCCTTTTGCGGGTTGCTCCGGAATTAGCGGACAGAGGACGGAGAACGGGTTGCCTCGCGCATCCGTGGCGTCTCAATCGATGCCATGAAAGATCGCATCGTCCGGGCCGAGATAGGCCGGCGGGCGCCACGCGGCGTCGCGCATCGAGTGACGCACCTGATTCTCCACCCCGAGCAGCACCGCGAAAATCGCCATTCGCACGGGAATGCCGTTGTCGGTCTGGCGGAAGATCGCCAGCCGCGAATCGTGATTGAGGTCCGTCGCGAGATCGTTCGCGCCGGGCCGACTGTCGCGCGGCAGCGGATGCATGATCAATGTATCCCGCCCGCAGACAGCATCCACGAGGGCCTTGTTGATCTGAAAGTCGGGCGTATAGCCTTCGAACGACTCGTCCTTGAAGCGCTCCTTCTGAATACGCGTCGCGTAGACGACATCGGCGCCTGCGAGCCCTGCGGCCAGATCGTGCGTTTGCTCGATGACGTGCCCGTTGCGTGAAATCTGCTCGACGATATGCGTGGGCAGCTCGAGTGTCGGCGGTGAAATCAGCGTGAATTTGATACCGCGATACAGCGCGAGCAGCTTGACGAGCGAATGCACGGTGCGCCCGTATTTGAGGTCGCCGACGAGCGCGATATGCGCCCCGTCCACGATTTTTCCGAGGCGGGAGAACTCGCGCTGGATCGTATAAAGATCGAGCAAGGCCTGGCTCGGGTGTTCGCCCGGACCGTCGCCGCCGTTGATCACGGGCAGGTTGGTCGCGCGTGCGAATTCGGCGACGGAGCCTTGCTCGGGATGGCGCACCACGAGCGCATCGACATAGCCGCTCATGACGCGGCTCGTATCGTAGATCGATTCACCCTTGGCCATCGACGAGAACGTGAAACCCGTCGTGTCGCACACGGTGCCCCCGAGCCGGCAAAAGGCCGCGCCGAACGAGACGCGCGTGCGGGTACTGGCTTCGAAGAACAGATTACCGAGCACGGCGCCCTCCAGCACGCGCGAAATCTTCTTGCGCTGTGCGATGGGCTGCATGATGTCGGCAACGCGAAACAGTGCCTCCACGGCATCGCGCGAGAACTGATCGACCGAGAGGAGCTGCGGCTTGCCCTCGAACAGCATCTGGCTGGCGATCGATTGAGAATCTACACTTTGCGTATATTCTGGCAGCTGCTCCCGACGCTCGACGATTTCCGAGACGAAGCGCTCGACGATCTCGGGCATGCTGCGCGATTCCTGCGAGTCCTCGGGCAGTAGCCAGGTGTCAAGTGCGCGGCGGCTGACACCGATGCGGCTGGCGAACGCGTCGCGCGTCATGTTGAGGCGGCGCATGGCGTCGCGTAGGAAGGCTTGCTGGGGAACGCTCATGCCGTGGGCTCCTCGATGATTTATACGCGCTGCGTATATTACGTTGCCGCGATAAGAAGTCAAGCATTCGATTGATTCGATGGCGCAGTCCCCTGTACACTGCGTCGAATGGATTTCGACCGCCGCCCCTTCCTTGCCGCTTTTGACGAGTCCGCTGTGCGCCTTGCGCCGGCGAACGCGGTGGCGTGCGCGGTTTCCAAAGCCAAAAAACAGCTGCTCGTCTGACCGGCGCGCTGTTGCCGTCGGGCGATCGACGGGACAGCGACTAGCCGCCTCACTTCTTGCGCCACCCCTTCGCCGTTCGACGGATTCTCTTCGGTCAGTACATCGAGGTGAAGAAAACATGTCGAATTTCTCTGGTATCTGGATCCCGCTCGTTACGCCTTTTTCAGCGGGTGCGGTCGATCATCGTGCCCTTGCGTCGCTCGTCGAACGGTATCGCCGGCAGGGCGTTGCCGGCTTCGTCGCGCTGGGCACCACTGGCGAGCCGGCGGCACTCGCCAGCGACGAGCGCGCAGCCGTGCTCGACACAGTCTTGCGCGCAGCAGGGGATTCGCCCGTCGTCGCGGGCATTGCAGGCAATCAAACGTTGCAACTACACGAGTCTGTGAGGCGGCTCAATGAACTTCCGCTCGCGGGTTTGCTGATTTCGGCGCCTTATTACATCCGTCCGTCGCAAGCGGCCCTCATCGAGCATTTCTCCTCGCTGGCGGATCGAAGCGAAAAGCCGCTGCTTCTCTACGACATTCCGCACCGCACCGGAGTGCGCATCGAGCTCGATACCGTGCTGGCGCTCGCCGCTCACCCTCGCATTACGGCCATCAAGGATTGCGCGGGCTCGGCCGAGACGACCCGGGCGCTGATTGCCGATGGGCGCTTGCAAGTGCTGGCCGGTAACGACGACGCGATTTTCAGCACGCTTTGCATGGGTGGCAGTGGTGCGATCTCGGCAGCGGCGCATGTTCGGACCGAGCGTTTCGTTGCGATGTATCGCGCGTGCGAGCGCGGCGAGCTCATCGAAGCCCGCCGCATCTTCCATGAGCTCGCGCCGCTCCTGCAGGCGCTCGGTTCCGAGCCCAATCCCGCGCCTGTGAAGGCCGCGCTGGCAGGACTCGGACTGCTGGCCAACGAGTTGCGTGCGCCGATGACGACGGCCAGCAGCGAACTCGGTAGCCGTCTTGCGCAGTGGGCGGCTTAGCCGCCGCCTGTCAGCACGCAGCCGTGGCGCGTTCGCGCAGTGCATGTGCCACGGCTGCGAGCACGGTGGTCCAATCGCCGAGCGAGGGCTGGCGAAAGAGCCGCGCGCTCGGATACCACGGGCTGTCCTCGCGCTCGAGCATCCATCGCCAACAGGTATCGAGGCGGTTGAGAATCCAGACGGGCCGGTTCATCGCGCCTGCCAGATGTGCGGTCGACGTATCCACCGAGATGACGAGATCGAGGTTGGCCACGAGCGCCGCCGTATCGGCGAAATCCTGCAGATCGTCGGTCCAATCGACGATACGCCGGGCCGCTGCTTGCAGCACTCCCTGCCCGGCCTGGGCTTCTCGAAGCTGCGTGGCGGCAGCACCCTTTTGCAAGCTGAAAAACCGTACATGAGGCACATCGAGAATCGGCGCAAGCTGTTCGAAGGCGAGCGATCGACGTGCGTCGTTCTTGCGCAGCTCCGGCACATGAGCACGAGCGCCGCCCGCCCAGACCAGCCCGACTTTCAATGCGCCCGAATCCGACCCGGCCATCGCCTCGTCGACCCGAACGCGAAAACGCTCCGAGTCTTCATGGTCGGCATGCAGATAAGGTACGGTCGCTGGAATGGTGTCGAGCGTCGTATGCAGTGCAAGCGGCAAACTGAGCAGCGGGCAATGGTAATCGAAACGCGGCAGCGGCGCGCCGCTCACGATCAGCTCCGCCACGCCATCCAGATCTCGCAAGAGCCGCATCAGTTCCGGCTGCACTTCGAGGATCACGCGTGCGCCGCGTCGTGCGACGAGCGACGCGTAACGGCAAAACTGCAGTGTGTCGCCGAGACCTTGTTCGGCGTGAAGCAGAATGGTTTTGCCATCGAGCGGCGCATCGCCGCGCCACTGTGGCGCGGCGGACGCACGCGAGCCCGCCGCGATACGTTTGCGTCGCCAGCGCCATTCGTATTCGGCCCATCCCTCGTCGAGTCGGCCGAGTTGGAGCAGGCACAGCGCACGATTCCAGCGTGTCTCGACGGCGTCCGGCGCGAGCGCGAGCGCACGCTCATAGCTCTCGAGCGCATCCGCATGCCGGTTCAGATCGACGAACGTCAGCCCGAGGTTGTTCCAGGCATCGACAAAATCGGGTGCGAGTTCGAGCGCGCGCGCGTAACTTGCCTGCGCTTCGTGCGGGCGATTGAGGTCGCTCAGCGCGTTGCCCCGATTGCTCCAGGCTTGCGCGTAGTTCGGTCGCAGTTTCAGCGCGGCATCGCAGCTCTCGAGGGCCTCGGCGGCCAGCCCGAGGTCGCGCAGCGCGCAACTGCGGTTGTTCCAGGCTGCCGCAAAGTCCGGTTTCGCGGCCAGCGCCTGGTCGAAACTCGTGAGCGCCTCGTCCGGACGATCGAGTGCCGCGAACGCCATACCGCGATTATTTAGCGCATCGGCAAAGCCGGGCTTGAGCGCCAGCGCGCGATTCGCGCTGGCGAGCGCGTCGCGCGGCCGACCCAAAGCGTTGAGCGCAAAAGCGAGGTTCGAATGAAGCGGCGCTTGGGTCCCGTCGATGTCGATGGCCCGTTGCAGCAGTTGCGCGCCTTCCTCGATGCGGCCGGTTTGCAGCGCGAGCGCGCCCAGTAATTGGAGGGCATCGAAATGGCGAGGGCGCTGCGCGAGGATTTCGCGGTAGATCTCTTCGGCGTCGGAGAGCGCTCCGTTTTGCTGCAGGGCGACGGCTTGCTGAAGCAGAGTGGCGAGTTGTCGAGGATTACCGGGTTTGCTCATGAAGGGCTGAGGGACGAAATCCCAGACTACAAAAATATTCTTGTCACGTAACGGCTCGTCCCGTTTGCAACATCAGGTTGTCGGAGGAAAAGCGGACGCATCGAGTGTCTCATGTTCATCATCGATCGGAAAGGCCGCGGCGGGCAGTCCCTGCTCGCGATGGCGCCGGGCCCAGAACGGCCGTTCGCGGAAACGCTGTTCGAGCCCGTAAAGCGAGCGCTGCGCCGCGGCGAAGGACGCAAAGTTGCGTGCCACGTCGGCGTTATAGCTGCGTGCGAGCGCGTCGCTGCCGCGCATTCGCTCATCGGCGATGCGCGCCGCGTGGATGCCGCTGGCAATCGCGTGTCCAATGCCCAGCGACGACAGCGGATCGAAGCTCGCGGCCGCATCGCCTGCGGCGACCCAGCCGGGCCCCGAACAGATGGACAAATATTGAGACTCGGCGGGATAGGCGCGTGGGGCGCCCGGCAGCGGCAGCCCGGCAAAGCGGGCGGCAGTATGCTGCGTCGCGCGCAACAACGCGGCAAAAGCCGGCGCCCTCAGCAGCTCGCGCTGGCGCACGATATCGCCATCGGTCATGAACGCCACCGCTGCACGAGCGTGCGGTAGCGGTGCGCTGTACCACCAACCGTCATCGGTCGCCTCGACCAGTGTCGAGCAGCCCAACGCGTCGTTCTCTGACAGATCCATATAAGCGACCAGCCCGACCAGATGATCCAACACGCGGCGCTGCGCGCCGGCCGCGCGCGCGAAACGCGCGCGTCGGCCGGTCGCATCGATGACCTGATCGGCCACGATCTCGCGCGCCCCGAGCACGCCGTCGTCGAGCAGCAGGTGCCAGACGCCATCGTCGAAATGTGCTCTGCGCATGCGCATGCCGCTCAAGAGCGTTGCGCCGCCTTCGGCCGCCGCGCCCGCGAGCGCGGCATCGAACGCCGCGCGGTTAAGGTGCCAGCCGGCGCCGCGCGCGCTGAAGATCGCATCGTGCACGACCAGTTCGGGCGTGCCCCACGCTGCCGCGCTGGCGGTTGCCACCAGTCGTTCGGGCTGGAGGCATGCGCTATCGACACCAAGGTAGTCGAGCAACGGCACGATGCCGGCCGACACCGTCTCGCCGATGCGCACGCCTGCATAGTCGCTCGCCTCGATGAGCGTGACGCGATGCGCGGTATAGCGCGCCAGTGTCAGTGCGGCGGCGGCACCGGCCGGGCCGCCGCCCACTATGGCGACGTCAGTCGTCTCGCAGCGCCTGGCGGCCATGGCGTCGGGCACTGGCGAACGATACGGCGGCGGGGGTTGCAGGGCCATGGCCGGGCGCCTGTGACGGCGGCGGTGGGACCATGAACCAGACGTTGCTGAAGTTCTGATCCGTGCCGCTCACGACGTTGCTGGCATCGCCCACCGCGACCGCGGCCGCAACAAAGGCACCATGGTCGCGTTCCTGTTCCGTGAAGTATGGGAACACCTCGCGGAACTCGCTGCTCGTTCGGTTCAATATGAAGCCCATGTAATGCCACGAACTGATCATCTGTCCGAAGGTGTTGATACCGCGCGTGTACAGCACCTGAAAGCCGGCTGGGGTGCCCGCCGCTGACTGCAAGGCCGCGGTTTCGTCACCGGTGATCACGACCCAGGGGCTTTGCGGCGGCCACCAATAAGCATAGTAGGTGGGGGGAGTCGGGATGCCGTCGCTCTTGTTGATATTCGGGTCGGTGAAATTGATGTACTGCACCGAGCATTGAAAGAAGTCCGCCTGCCATGGAATGGCCATGCGCTTGGTCAGGTCACCCGGTTCGCAACCGAGCGGCGCCGCGGTTTCATCCTCGTCCGGATTCAGCCCGTGCGCGTCGTACCACTGTTGCGGATGGCGGTGCCGGATGCGCAGAGCACCGTTGTAGATATTCGGATTGCGTGTGCTCCACGTGACCTCGATGCCTGGGCAGAACGGCCCGCCGACGCAGTTGCCGACGCTCCCGCGGCTCAGCGCGGTAACGGTATCCACCGGCGGGGGCGCCGTGACGCTGAACTTGCCGGCCGCCCATTGACCGAGCAGAAAGTATTGGGTTTGGGTGAGGGTGAGAAACTTGTCGATCATCGTGTTGCTGACCGAATTGCTGCCGGAATTCAGCGGCATGAGCGGGAAGCCGCCCGGCGCGAACAGCGTATTGCTCGCCGCGCTGATCGCATTTTCCGGGCTGGGCTCCCTGAACAGCGCGAAGTAGGCCTGACGCAGCGGTGCATTGGCCGTCGAGGTATCGCGCGCATCGAACATCGGCGGCGACAGCGAGTTCATCGACGGGACATTCGCGACCCAACGATACGCGGCGGGACGTTCCAGAATCGGCTTGATGTCGCGCTCGAAGTTCGCCACATACGTCGGGTTGTATGCGCCACCCGAATACATCGACGGCTCGGTCTCGAAGTGTCGCACCGCAACGTCGTACATCGTGTCATCGAGCGTGACGACGTTCGCGATTTCCGGAGCGAACTTTGGCGAGCCGACGACGCACCATGCTTCCAGTTCGATGGCCGTGCCGTTCTTGAAAGTGATGCTGCAGGACACCGGGCCGTCCGAGATGTCGTCATGCCAGGTGTTGGCCCCGGCGAACGACGAGATAGGCTGATCGCCGCCCGAGCGTCCGAAGCCGCCGAGCACGATGAGCCGGCCAGCCTGGTCCGTGAGCATATCGCCTAGCGTGGTGATCTGATCGCCGATCGTCACCGGCCTCGGAAAGCTGGCGAACTCGTAACTTGGCGGCACGGTGTCCTTGCCGAACGTCGTGCGCTGCGTGCGTCCGCTCAAGCTGCGCGGACCCGGGTCGATAATGAGCTCGCGCCGCGCCGTGGTGCCTTGCTTGTCCGCGTTGCGCAGCGGGACGTCCTTGTTGCCATAGCTGTTCTGTTCGCCGTACAGCAGGTTGCCCTCGAGCTCGGCGAAGTTGTACCAGCACGCCTTCTTGTTGGCGAGGTGCACCGTCCATTGCATCGACGCCACATCCGGGTCGTCGAGCGTCACTTCCACGCCCCCCGGCTGGCTGTCATCGATGCGGAACACGCGGAAGTACGCGCCTTGCCGCTTGACTCGACCTTGGGGATCCTTGAACTGCGTGACGCGGCGCGGTCGTCCGCCGTCGTGCACGACATTGCCTTGCTTGTCGCATTCGATCGGCAACGCGGCGATCGCGTCCGGTTCGAGATAGAAATCGTCGGGACTGTTGCCGAGTCGGGCGACCCCAATCGATGGGCCGATTGCATATCTGCTTGCCATGCCAGTCTCCCCGCGGTGACGGCGGCCGCGCACGCCGAGGCCCGGCATGCACGCGGCCACCCTAGAAGTGGATATCAGCGATGTCTATCGGCAGGCGGCGGATACGGGCGAGCGTCCCCCGCGAGCACGCGGGCGCGGATGCGCATGGGCATCGACCAGACGTAGGCGAAGCCCTGCCCCGACGGATGATCGAAACGGTCCGCGCCATCATGCGCAGTGAGTCCGTAGTCGTAGAGCGCGGCCTCGGGCTGGCGCTCGATCACGCATACGCTGCCCTTGTGCAGACGCAGCCGGATCGCGCCGCTGACCGAGCGTTGCGTGCTCGAGACGAAAGCATCGAGCGCTTCGCGCAGCGGCGAAAACCATTGTCCGTAGTAGACGAGCTCGGCATATTTCATCGCCAGCGCAGCCTTGTAGTGTTGTGTTTCACGATCGAGGGTGAGGTCCTCGAGCTCGGCATGAGCGAGATGCAAAATGGTGCCCGCCGGACTTTCATAGATCGCTCGCGACTTGATGCCGAGCAGACTGTTTTCGACCATGTCGATGCGGCCGACACCATGCTTCGCGCCGAGTTCGGCAACCCTTGAAACAAGCGCGAGCGGCGCGAGCGGTGTGCCGTCCAACGACGTCGGCCGCCCCTCGGTGAAGCCGATCGTCAGCTCGTCTGGACGCGCCGGTGCGTGGAGCGGATCCTGCGTGATCTGGTAAGCATCCGCAGGCGCTTCGTAACGGAAGTCATCGATCGCACCGCACTCCGTGCTGGTGCCCCACAGCGTGCCGTCCATGCTGTACGGTCGTGCCGCGCTGGCCTGCACTGGTATGCGATGCGCATGAGCAAAAGCGATTTCGTCGTCGCGCGACTTCAATTCCCATTCGATCGCGGGCGCGATCACCTTGAGACGCGGATCGAGTGCGGCAACACCGGAGTAGAAGCGCACCTGGTCGTTCCCTTTGCCGGTCGCGCCGTGCGCAATGGCGTCAGCGCCTTCGCGCTGCGCGAGCTCGACCAGACGCTCCACGATCAACGGCCGACCGAGCGGCGCGGCCATGGGATAACGCCCCTCGTAAAGCGCACCGGCGCGCAGCGCGGGATAGACGAAGCGTTCCAGATAATCGGTGCGAACATCGTCGACGACCGCGCGATGTGCGCCGGTTTCGAGTGCCTTGCGTTCGATCGCGGGGAAATCGTCGGGCTGACCGAGGTTCGCGCAGTAGGCGATGACCTCTGCCCCGTAGTGGAGTTGCAGCCACTTAAGCGCAACGGAAGTGTCCAGACCGCCTGAATACGCTAACACGATCTTCATGCTGGGTCCCCCGCCGCCGCCCGGCGACTGCTTGTGCTTGGAATTTCGTAGCTGGTTTATATACTACGTATCGCGATTTCTCCAGACAAATCGGGATACGCAAAAAGCAGCGGCCGTTATCGGGGAGACCAGCCTTGCCGCATACAACCGAACCCGCATACCCGGCGTGGCTGCGCAGCGCTGCCGAACGTTTCGGCACGCCCTTTTATGGATACGACCTGCGGATCGTGGCGCAGCGCGCCGTGCGGCTGCGCGAATCCCTGCCTGCCGAGGTCGCGTTGCACTATGCATTGAAGGCGAATGCACATCCTGCGGTGGTGCGCGAACTGGGGTCGCATGGGTACGGGGCGGACGTCAGCTCGGTCGGCGAAATCGCATGCGCCGCGCAGGCCGGCATCGACGCCGACAGGACGCTCTTCACCGGCTCGGCAAAGACGCCCGCTGTGCTCGCGCGGCTGGCGGGCGGGCCACCCGCGCTTGTCGTTGTGGAATCGGTGCATGAGGCGAGAGTGATCGGCACATGGGCGGCTTCCCATCACCGCCGGCAGCCGGTGCTCTTGCGCATCAACCCGCGCCGGGCTCGTGCAGTCGGTGCACTCGCGCTCTCCGGCGCAAGCTCTCGCTTCGGTGTCGACGAAGCGTGCGCGCTTGCCGCGTGGCGGGCCATTGCCGACATTCCCGGCGTCCTGCCGTCCGGGATTCATGTGAACGTCGAAAGCAACGTCATCGACGCCGGCGAGCGGCTCGCGGGTGTGGTCGACAGCGCACGCATCGCAAGCGAGCTGCGCGAGGCCGGCTGCGCGATCGACACAATCGATTTCGGCGGCGGGCTTGGGATCCCTTATGAGGCCGGCGCGTATCCGTTCGACCTTGCGCGCTTCGCAGCCGGTCTGCACGAACTCGTCGCCGCGCAGCCGGCCCGGACGCACTGGATCGCCGAAATCGGCCGCTGGCTGGTCGCCGACGCCGGATGGTATGCGAGCCGGATCCTCGACGTGAGGCAATCGCTCGGCGAGCGCTGGGTCGTGCTCGATGGCGGCATTCATCATCTGCAGCGTACGGCGCTGGCGAACGCGAACCGCGCGATGACAGTACTCGATGCCGGGGGACGGCCTCAGCGACTCGTCAACGTCGCCGGGTGCCTGGCCACGCCAGCCGATGTACTCGCCAGTGTGATCGAGCTTCCCGATCCACGCTGCGGTGATCTGATCGTCATACCCCGCTGCGGCGCGTACGGTTTCAGTCACAGCATGATGGGATTCGGGCTGCATCCGCTGCCCGCCGAAGTGATATTCGATGGCGGCAGTATCGAGTGCATGCGGAGCGATGCAGTCGTTCCCGCGACCGATCCCGCATTGGGGAGATGAATATGCAAGGCGTGGACAACGAGATATCGCTGGATATGGCCCGCACGTTGGCGCAGGTAAGGCGCACGAAGACACGCGCGCCTGCGCGCGTCGTGTTCATGGGCTATCAGACCTGGGGCGTACGCACGCTTTCGGCCCTGCTCGAGGCCGGGCACCAAGTCGTGCTGGTCGTTACGCATCCGCCTTCCGATCACCCTTATGAGCGCATTTGGAACGAGTCCGTGCAGGCGCTCGCGAAATGCCATCTCATACCGGTGCACGAGTGCGTGCGCGCGAATTCCGCGCAACTGCTCGAGCGGTGTGCCCTGCTGGAGCCGGATCTGTTCGTCCTGAGCGACTGGCGCACATGGCTGGATTCGGGCGTGTATCGCACTGCGCGTTTTGGCGGTATCAATATTCACGATGCCTTGCTGCCGCGCTACGGGGGATTTGCGCCGCTGAACTGGGCGATTGCAAATGGCGAAAGCGAAGTCGGCGTGACGGTACATCAACTCAGCGAACTGCTCGACCTCGGCGACATCATTGCGCAGCGGTCGGTCGCCGTTGGTCCGGACGATACGGCGACCGATCTGTTCTTTCGTACGCTGCCGCTATTCGGCACGCTGGCGGTGGAGGCGGTCGAACTGATCATGACCGGGCGCGCTCAGCCCGTCGCCCAGGATGCCGGTGCGGCGACTTTCTTTCACAAACGCACCGCCCGCGAATGTTCGATCGACTGGCAACGCAGCGCCTCGGAGATTCACAATCTGGTGCGCGCGCAGTCGCCGCCGTACCCGAGCGCCTTCACCGCATACCGCGGACGGCCGCTGAAGTTGCTGTCCACCCGTTTCTCGCAGCGCGCGTATCGCGGTACGCCAGGGCGCCTATGCTGCCGCGAGGCCGACGGCGTGGTGGTGGTCACCGGCGGCGCAGCTCCACCCGCGCTGGTGCTGCGCACGGTATGCGAGGCGGACGGCGCGCCCATCGCCGCGAACGATTATTTTCGGCAACTCGGTGAATACTTCGATCCAATACCGAGTGAATGGTATCGGACCCACTCGCGTGCGCCGCAGGCCGAAGCGAGCGTACTGTGATGTGAGGGCGCAGTACGCGTTTGAGGGGGCAACGTTAGGAAGAGACCTTAGCCGGATGCTTGTTCAATTTCGGCTCAGCTGTTCGTGTACTGGTTGCACCATCCTTTCGCCGCAACCTGCTTGTCGCTGAAAATCAGGCAGCCTCCCGATTCCTGACCCGATTCGCCGCTGAAGAGAGAACAATTCGCGCAGGTTTGGCCGACCTTGTAATTCGGGTTGCGGCGGGCATCGACTTTCGAGGCGTCGTGCACATAACCGTATTGCTTCGCTTGCGGATCGCTTTCGTCGAGCTTCGGCGCCGAGCCGGCGGCAAGCACGCGGCCTTGCAGGCCGAGCGAGGATGCTGCACCGATGCAGGCGATCACGAACGTGCGGCGAGAGGGGTTCATGGGGCAAAGGCTCCGTTGTTGGCGGCGCACCGCGGCGAGCCGCGCTCGCGCGGCCCGCATTCGAAAAACGAAAGTATCGGCGAAGATTCACTACGACGGCAAATCGCGCAGATCGACCGTCGGTGCGTCGCCGAACTTGCTGCTCAGCAGGTAGTCGGCGAACTTTTCGGCAACTTGCTGCGGCGAGGCCAATTGGCCGGAGCGCTGGAGTTCGACGAACTTGTCGCGCGAGGGGAACGCGGCCTGATCCGTTTCGCGCAGTGCGGCCTGCATGTCCGTATCGACGACACCGGGCGCGATCGTGGCGATGCGCAGCGCGCGCTCGTTGCCGAGCGCCACGGCTCGCGCATGGTGATCGAGCGCCGCTTTCGTCGCGCAGTAGATGCTCCAGCCCGCATAGGCATTGCGCGCCGCGCCGCTCGAAACATGCACGATGCGCCGGTCCGATGCGTCTTTGCTTGCCTCGGCGAATGCGCATGACAGCATCAGCGGTGCTGCCACGTTCAGCACGACGGAGCGCCCGACTTCGCGTGCATGCGGGGCGTCGAGCGGGCCGATCGGCTCGGCCGTGCCCGCGTTGTTGACGAGAAGTACGCGGTCAGCGCCGCGCAAAAAGCGTTGCAGCGCCCCTGTGCCGAGCCATGCTTCGATATTTTCTGTATCGGCCAGGTCGACTTCGGCTTCCTCGACGGCATCGGGAAAACGCGCCGCCAAGGACGTATGGCGCGTTCGTGAAACACCGAGAACGACGAAGCCGCGCGCGAGCAGGGTCTCGGACAAGGCGGCGCCGAGGCCGCGCGTGTGGCCGGTGACGATGGCCTTCGAAACGATTGGGGTGGAAGAGGTCATGGGCAATTCCTTTGCGTCAGTTGGGGCGGCTAACTGGAATTGGGCGGCGAAAGGACGAGACCTCGATGATGCTCAAACCGCTTGCCAATCGCAAGCGGTGCCGGCGCCAAGGCGCCGGTCCGGGCGGAGCGCTAGAGAAGCGATCGACGAGTTCGCCCGGTGCATGGCGGGGCTGACCGCGCCCCGCCATACACCGCGGCGGCAACCACGCGATCAGGCCGTTTCGAGCGACGGGTAGTCGATGTAGCCGGCAGGACCTTCACTGTAGAACGTCGATGGGTTCGGCTGGTTCAGCGATGCGCCGAGCCTGAAGCGTTCGGGCAAATCCGGATTGGCGATGAAGAGCTGTCCCCAGGCTACGGCGTCCGCCTCGCCCGCGTCGAGCGTGTGCTGGGCCGATTCCTGCGTGAATTTCTCGTTCGCAATGTAAACGCCGCCGAATGCCTCCTTCAGCATCGGGCCGATCCGGTTCTCGCCGAGCGCTTCGCGCGCGCAGATGAAGGCAATGCCGCGCTTGCCGAGCTCGCGCGCGACGTAGCCGAATGTCGCAGCCGGGTTCGAGTCGCTCATCGAATGGGAGTCACCGCGCGGAGCAAGATGGACTCCAACTCGGCTTGCGCCCCACACAGCGATGCATTCGTCGACAACCTCGAGCAGCAAACGGGCGCGATTCTCGATGGGGCCGCCATAGGCGTCGGTGCGGCGATTGGTACCGTCTTGCAGGAACTGGTCGAGCAAGTAGCCGTTCGCGCCATGGACTTCGACGCCGTCGAAACCCGCTGCTTTCGCATTCTCGGCGCCCTTACGAAACGCCGCGACGACGTCGCGGATTTCCTCGAGCTCGAGCGCGCGCGGCGTGACATAGGGCTGCTGGGGCCGCACGAGGCTGACATGGCCATTGGGGGCGATTGCGCTCGGCGCGACGGGCAACTCGCCGTTCAGGAACATGGGGTGCGAGACTCGCCCCACATGCCAGAGCTGCAGGAAGATGCGCCCGCCGGCCGCGTGCACGGCTTCGGTCACCTGCTTCCATCCGGCCACCTGCTCGTCGGACCAGATGCCGGGCGTGGCGGCATAGCCCACACCTTGCGGCGTCACCGAAGTGGCTTCGCTGAGGATGAGTCCGGCCGATGCGCGATCGGCATAGTACTGGGCCATCAGCGCGTTCGGCACGCGGACGGCGCCTGCGCGTTGACGCGTGAGCGGCGCCATGATGATGCGGTTGGGCAGTGTCAGATCGCCGACGACGAGCGGATCGAAAAGTGTTGGCATGGCTTGGAGTCCTCTTCTTTGGCGTGGCTTGTGGCCGCGTGCCTGTCAAGTTGGGTTGAGTCGGATACGTTCGTGCAGGTCTGGGGCGGGTCGGCGCGTCGGCTTCGGTTTCGTCGATTCACAAATCCGTGCCGAGGGCATCGAGAAACGCTCGAATGACAGGCTCGTTGCGCTTGAAAAAGCACCACTGGCCAATGCGCTTCACAGTCACGAGCCCCGCACCTTGCAGCGTCGCGAGATGCGCCGAGCAGCTCGACTGCGACAAACCGCAACGCAGATTGATCTGCCCGGCGCACACGCCGTGGTCGAACGGCAGCTCCTGGTCCGGAAAATTCGCTTCCGGCTCCTTGAGCCAGTTCAGGATCTCGCGGCGCACGGGGTTGGCGAGCGCCTTGTGAATGGCATCGATGTCTATGTTCATGTCGAGCGGTTACCCCATCGCGATCCGGCGGAAGAGCCGGATCACCATGAGGCGAATCATATATCGGAATTAGACGATATGTCTTAACCCCACGCTCGAAGGGGTCTTGCCGCTTCGACGGTCTTCAGACGCGGCCGGGCTTGCCGAGGTAATCGAACTTGCCGATCTCCACGCCGTTGTGCCGCAAAATGCCGTACGCCGTCGTGACATGAAAGAAAAAATTCGGCAGCGCGAAGTGCAGCAGGTAGTTCAACCCTGGAAACTCGAGCACCCCGTCGCGCATGTTCAGCTTGACGATGCGTTCGTCGCTGCCTTCGAGCTTGGAGGCGTCGAAATCCTGCAGATAGGCGATCGTCTTGGCGATGCGCTCGTCGAGCTCCTCGAACGTCGTTTCCGAATCGGGAAAACTCGGCGGCTCGACAGCCGCCAGGCGCGCGACGCAGAACTTTGCGGCATCCGAGGCGATCTGGATTTGGCGGGTGAGCGGATGCATGTCGGGATAGAGGCGGCTCGCCAGTAAAACGGCAGGGTCGATCTTCTTCGACTCGGCATGGGCGCGCGCCTTGGTCAGGATGGCGCGCAGGTTCGTCAGCCCCCGGACGAATACAGGCACGGACGCTTGATACATGGAAAGAGACATGTCCCGGTTCCTCGTGTAAATGGGTGCTTCGCATCATATGCCGGCTGCATGATCTTTGCTCGGAGCCCGCCCGGCGCGGCGCACCGCCCGATTCCAGCTCCCGTTCGGCCAGGCGAGAGCACAAGCGATGCCTCATCCGCACGGCATGCACTACACTTTGAGCACTCGTCCGACGATTGGGTGCCGGATGGCAACGAATGCCGGCCACCGGCGCCTGACCTACCGAAACGGAGAGGAACTGCGAAGGGGCGGTTCGGTCGGAGCTTCGACGTAATCCTTCCTGAGGAGCGTCAATTCATGACAAAAGAAAGAGAGCAGCTCGTCGGTAGCCATCGCGAGCCGGTTGAGGGTTCCACGCGTCTCGGTCCATGCGATCCGGGCCAAATGCTGCAGGTGGTGGTCACATTGCGCCGGCGCGACGAGCACGCGCTGGAGCAGACGGTGCAAAAGATTGCGCGCGGCGAAACGCAGGAGCCGTTGACGCGGGAAGCGTTCGCCACCCGGTTCGGCGCAGCGGACGACGATCTAGCGAAGGTCGAGGCGTTCGCGAAAGAATACGGTCTGCGCGTGGCAAAGCGAGACGCCGCGGCTGCTGCCGTCACGCTCGAGGGCACCGTCGAGCGCTTTCAGCAAGCGTTCGGTGTGGAGCTCGCGCATTACGAGCATCCGGAGTTGGGCGGCTTTCGCGGCCGTACCGGCAGCGTGAGCATCCCGCAGGACCTCAGCGGAGTGGTGACAGCCGTGCTCGGTCTCGACGATCGTCCGCAGGCCCGCCCTCATTTCCGGATGTCGGTGCCCCCCATCGGGCCTCGCCGCGCAGCGCCGCACACCGCGGGCTTCACGCCGCTGCAACTGGCGCAGATCTATGATTTTCCGTCCGGCAGCGACGGTAGCGGTCAATGTATCGGCGTCATCGAACTGGGCGGCGGCTACGACGAGTCAGACCTCGAGCAGTATTTCAAAGAATTGGGACTGCGGCCGAACCCGCAAGTGATTTCCGTGGCCGTGGGTACGGGTGCGAATGCGCCCACGGGCGATCCTTCCGGGCCCGATGGAGAGGTGACGCTCGATATCGAAATTGCCGGGGCAATCGCCCCCGGCGCGAAGATCGCCGTGTATTTCGCGCCCAACAGCGACGCCGGGTTTGTCGCTGCACTCAAGCAGGCCATCCACGATACGAAAAACAAGCCCTCCGTCATTTCGATCAGCTGGGGGGCGCCCGAATCGAGCTGGACGGCCCAAGCGTTGTCGCAATTCGATCAGGCGCTCAAGGACGCCGCGGCGCTGGGTGTCACCGTTTGCGCGGCTTCGGGGGACAGCGGATCGAGCGACGAAGCGGGCAGTGGTGACGTCGTCGATTTCCCCGCGTCGAGCCAGTACGCGCTGGCCTGCGGAGGAACGCACGTCGTGGCACGCGGCGCGGGCAGCACCGGCGCTTCGATCGCAGAGGAAGTCGTCTGGAACGACGGAGCGGCTGGCGGCGCGACCGGCGGTGGCGTCAGCGCACGGTTCCCGGTGCCGACGTGGCAGCGCGGGCTGAACGTCGTTCGGACGGACGGCTCGCCGCAGAGCTCCCTCACCGGCCGCGGAGTGCCCGACGTGGCCGCCGACGCTTCGCCGAGTACGGGCTACCGCGTGCTCGTCGCCGGTCAATCGGCGGTCGTGGGCGGCACGAGCGCCGTCGCGCCGCTCTTCGCGGGACTCATTGCCCGCATCAACGCGTCCCGCGCGAAACCGGTCGGCTGGGTTCAGCCGAAGCTCTATAGCCATCCGGACGCGTTTCACGACATCACGCAGGGCAACAACGGTACGTTCGCGGCCGCGCGTGGCTGGGATGCCTGCACGGGGCTGGGCAGCCCGGACGGCCAAAAAATCGCGGCGGCGTTGGGCGGTACGGGCAGTACGTGACGGTGCGGGATTCATCAAGTTTCGCTGCGATGGAAGGACGGTTTTTCATCGCAGCGCGAGAAGCGTGAAGTCGATCTGCAGGCAAGGACAGACAACAGTTGGCCAACATGGCCGGCCGCGCGAGGCGATGCGCCGGCTCACTCGATATGGAGCGATCACGATGAACCCCGATACCGGTTCCGCAAGTCCGCAAACGTCGCACCACAATGCCCAGACGCCTTCGTCCGGCCGAGCGTCGCTGGGGCGTCCGTTGCACCTCGGCGGTTCTGCAGGCGAGGATGAGCCGTTTTTCGATTCCGTCGCCTACGGCAATGGCCCTGACGACTCCGTCTCCGATACCACGGAAGCCGCTGCCGTCACCCACCACACGATCATGCTCGGCGGGCGCTCGCTCGCCTACACGGCGACGGCCGGCCACCTCGTCACCGTCGACGAGAGCACCTCGCAGCCGAACGCGAAGATGTTCTACGTGGCTTTTACCGAAGACGGCCAGTCGGAGGAATCGCGGCCGGTGACATTCTTCTATAACGGCGGTCCGGGCTCCTCATCGGTCTTCGTCCTGTTGGGATCGTTTGCGCCCAAACGTATCAAGACGTCGATGCCGAACTTCACGCCGCCGGCGCCCTATCAACTCGAGGACAATTCCGACAGTCTGCTCGACAAAAGCGATCTGGTTTTCATCAACCCTGTCGGTACCGGTTATTCGGCAGCCGTCGCTCCGCATACGAACAAGGAGTTCTGGGGCGTCGATCAGGATGCACGGTCCATCAAGCAATTCATCAAGCGGTATCTGACGAAGAACCAGCGATGGAATTCGCCGAAATATCTGTTCGGCGAATCGTACGGCACCGCGCGCAGTTGCGTGCTGGCTTATCTGCTGCATGAAGACGGCGTCGATCTGAACGGCGTCACACTGCAATCGTCGATTCTCGATTACGCACAGGCCGGCAACCCCGTTGGTGCATTGCCGACGGCAGCGGCCGATGCCTGGTACCACAAACGGCTAGGCGTGAGCCCGACGCCGACGAATCTCGTCGATTTTCTCGAGGAAGTCGCCCAGTTCGCGCGCACCGATTACCTCTCGGCACTGCGTAAATTCCCGCAGACCGACGACGCCGTCGTCGAGAAACTCTCGCAGTACACGGGCATCGACAAGGCGACGCTGATTGCATGGGGGCTCGATATCGCGGGCTACGACAGCCGAGGCAATTCGCTCTTTCTGACCTCGCTGCTCAAGGCGAAGGGGCAGGCGTTGGGCGCCTACGACGGTCGCGTGACCGGCATCGACACGGGCATTGCCGGCCAGGTCGATCCGAACTCGGGCGGCAACGATCCGACCATGACGGCCGTCTCGGGTGTCTACACGACGATGTGGAACACGTATCTGAACGAGCAGCTGAAATACACGTCGACTTCCGCCTTCACCGACCTCAATGACCAGACGTTCAAGCATTGGGATTTCAAGCATACCGATCCGACCGGCGCGCAAAAGGGCATCGACGGCAAAGGCAACGTCATTCTCTATACGGCCGGCGACCTTGCGGCAGTCATGGCATTGAACGTCGACCTGAAGGTACTATCGGCCAACGGTGTCTACGATTTCGTTACGCCGTTCTATCAGACGGTCATCGATTTGCAGGTCATGCCGCTACTCGACAAGAAGGTTCGCGAGAACTTGTCGGCCACGTTTTACCCGTCGGGTCACATGGTCTATCTCGACGGCGGTTCCCGCACTGCGCTCAAGGCCGATCTCGCCAAACTCTATGACAGGACGACAGCCGACAAACCCGCGATGGAGCGTATCCGCTCGCTTCAGGCGCGTCGCAAAGCGTAGTCACGGCCGCGGGACACGCCCGTCCGGGCCATGGCAGGCGTGTGGACAGGCTGTGCTTCGACACGCGACCTCGCTTCGGCGCGTGTTCGGGGTGTCGGCAATGGCGATCGTCGTGGCAGGCATGGCGGGGGCGGTATTTGCAGCCCCCGCCATGCAAACCCGCGCATCGGGCGCTTCGGTATCCTCTGCATCGGCTGCATCGGCTGCATCGGCTGCATCGGCTGCATCGACTGCATCAGCCGCATCAGCCGCATCAGCCGCATCAGCCGCCGCCGCGGCGAGCGCCGCAACTCGTAACGCCGCAATTGTAGCGGCGCTCGATCCGCGCGGTGCATTGCACCTTGCCGATGTCTTCGAGCGTGAAGTGACACGCCGCCTGAACGTACCCGACGCTGCTCGACGCGCCTACGGCACGCGCTTGCAGCAACAGCTTGCGGCTCATGGCCTGGGTGGACTGTCGAAGCAATATGTCGTGCTGGTGGACCGCGCCCCCAATGTGCAGGCGCTTTTCATCTATTTCCGCGGTAATCCGTCCGAGAGTTGGCGCATGCTCGGGGCGTCGCCCGTCGCAACGGGCCTGCCCGGGCGTTATGAACATTTCGTGACGCCGCTCGGCGTGTTCGAGCATAGTCCGCGAAACATGGACTATCGAGCGGAGGGCACGATGAACGAAAACGGCATCCGCGGATATGGTGCGCGCGGCATGCGTATCTTCGATTTCGGCTGGACGGATGGCGAACGCGGATGGGGCAAAGGCGGTGTTTCGCCGATGCGTTTTCAAATGCACGCGACAGATCCCGATAAGCTGGAACCGTTGCTCGGCATTCGCCATTCGAAGGGGTGCGTGCGCATTCCCGGTTCGCTCGATGCGTTTTTGGACCGCTATGGCGTGCTCGATGCCGATTACGAAGCGCTCGCCGATTCGGGCGACGTGGTTCGCGTGTTGTCGCCGGAGCGCGAAGCGATGCCGTGGGCTGGCCGCTATCTGGTCGTCGTCGATTCGGGTAGTCGGACTCGTCCGGCCTGGGCGCCGCCGCCGCGGCCGGACGTACGGGCGAAGATGCCCGACGCAGCCGATACGGCCGATTGAGCCAACTTCAGACGAGCGGTCAACTGCCCGGGCAGAGTACCAACGGGTGCTCGCGCTGCTGTCAGGGCCAATGCGGCAGCCAGGTCAGCACTGCCCCCAGCACGACGCCGAACACCGCACACACCCACAGCAGGCGACGCGTGCGCCGTTGCTCGCGCCGCAGGCTTTCGAGCCACGCGGCCGGGGCTGTCGTTTCGCCTCGCTGCTGGATATGCTCGAGCCGGTGCGCCAACATGAGCGGCAATCGCGGCACGATCGACGCCAAGTGCGGGAATTCGCGCGAAAGACGTTTCATCCATCCGCGGTGATCGGAGTCTTTGCGCGCGAGCGCGGCCAGGGCATCTTCGGCGATGCTCCAGGTATCGAGCGCGGGGGCGAGCGCGCGCGCGAGCGTCTCGGCGCGCGCGAGAGAATCGCTTGCGAGTTTCAGCGACGAGGGCGTGCCGCCACCGAACGGTTCGACCGCTTCCAGCAGATGGCGAAGCAACCCCGCAGCCATCCGTTTGCGGCCGGGCAAGGCGAATTGCGGTTCGCTGCGCGTGCGCAATTCGCCTTCGAGCCGCTCTGTCCGTGCATGAGGTTCGACGTGTCCCGCATGGTGATGCAACTCGGCAGCGCGGCCGTAATCGCGTTTGAAGAACGCCGTCGCCCCATGCACGAAGAATTCCCGCTCCGGTTCGGTCAGGCTCGACATGATCGTGCAGTCCGCGAGGACGAGCCGCCCGAGCGTCGCCGGTTCGATGCTGACACGCGCGCGCTCGGCGGTGAGTGCTGCATGAAAGAAGCCGTGCTCGAATGCTTGTTCGACTGCAATGGCGACGGTGTTCTCGGCGAGCTGTTCGAGATTCACGCCATGCCGGCGCAAATCGTCCAGATCGATGAGAGGCAGGGTGGCAATGCGTTCGATCACGAGCATGCGATCGGTGCTGAGCGGCCAGACAACGTTGGGAACGGCCAGGCGCGTGTCGTTGCTGAAGTGACGGCCCGTCTGCGAAAGATTCGCCGCTTCCATGGGCAAATCGAAGCGGCGCGCGATGTCGGCTGCAAGCGATTCGCCCAACGCGCGCAGACGCAGCTCGCGCGCAGCGGGGAAAAAGCGTTCCGCGAAACGCGCGAGCCATTGCAGTACCGCCAGGTCGTCCCCGATCTGCTGGACCTGACGGACGCGCAGCAACTTGACGACGACATCTGCTTCTGCGCGTGCACTATCGGTTGCCCGCAAGCGGGCGGCGTGAACCTGAACGGCGAGCCCGCTCTCGAGCGGCGTTGCATCGAAAGCGGCGAACACCTCTTCGAGCGGCCGGCCGATTGCCGCTCGCAATGCGGTTCGCGCTTCTTGCCCAGTGAGAGGGGTGTTCAATTCCGTCTGCATGCGGCCAACGGCATCGAGCATGTCATGGACGGTCTGTAACATCCGTCCGGGTTGGGCGGCCACGCCTGCCGCATAGGCGCTCACGAGCGGCCCGAGCTGAGGCAAGGCGCGATGCAGCGCCGCTCGCCCGCTGGGCGCCGCGTGGACACGGGCGGCGAGCGCGACGATCCAGCGTAGCTCGTGATCGCGCGGCGCGGCCGCAAGCACGAGCCGTGCGCCATACCGAAGCACGCAAAAAAGGACGAGCAGGCGGCGAAACAGTGTGCGCATGAGATATGCGTCAGACGAATTAGGCCAAGAGGAGTCGATAAGAATGCCATGCGCCCCGGGCGCGTGCCTGCGGCGCACGCACAAAGGTACGAGCATATCGGGGAATGGTTACTTGTAAAGATGCTGCTGCTTTGCACAACAAGAAAAAGCGCAATCGACCCTAAAGGTCTCACATACCGCTGCCGTAAAGCGATTGTCGGGTGAACCCTACCCGGCACAACGTGCGCGACTCGAATTTTGCCGCTGGAAGACTCGCCTGCCGTTGTTGTCACTCTATGAGAGAGTCAACGATGTCGCATCACATTTTCCGCCGTCTGCTGCCCAGGCCCGTTGCCGTGGATCTGGGAACCGCCAACACGTTGATCTATATGCACGGCAAGGGCATCGTACTGAATCAGCCGTCGGTGGTGTGCTTTCAGAAGACGCCGAGCCCGGGCGCGGGCCGGGTGGCGGCCGTGGGCGAGGAGGCCAAGCAACTGCTCGGTCGTTCGCCCACGAATCTCGAGGCCATCCGACCGATGCGGCATGGCGTGATCGCAGACTTTGCCGCTGCCGAACACATGTTCCGCGAGTTCGTCGAGATGGCCCGGTTGCGCTCCGTTTTCGGCCTTCGCGCCGAATTCACGATCTGTGTGCCGTGCTCCGCGACGCAGGTCGAGCGGCGCGCGATTCGCGAGGCGGCGCTCGCCGCCGGCGCCGCGAAGGTCAGCCTCATCGACGAATCGCTCGCCGCCGCCGTCGGAGCCGGCTTGCCCGTCGGGGAGGCGCGCGGATCGATGGTCGTGGACATGGGCGGGGGAACCACCGAGGTGGCTGTGGTGTCGCTCGGCGGTGTCGCTTATCAAGGCTTCGTGCGTATCGGGGGCGATCAATTCGATGCCGCGATCGTGTCGTACGTCCGTAGCCTCTACGGCGTCGTGCTGGGCGACCAAACGGCCGAGCATGTCAAAAAGACGATCGGCTCCGCGACGCTCGATGTGCCGACAGAACGGGCGCGCGCGATCGGCCGCAGCCTCGTCGACGGTCTGCCGCGCACGATCGAGCTATCGAACCACGATGTCGCGGAAGCCCTGGCCGCACCGCTTCGCCCGGTGGTCGACGCGATCAAGCTCGCGCTCGAAAACGCGCCGCCCGAACTCGTCACCGATATCGCCCATAGCGGAATGGTCCTCACGGGTGGCGGCGCGCTGCTCGCCAACCTCGATAAGCGGCTTGCCGAGGAAACCGGGCTCGCCGTGCGCGTCGCTCACGAGCCGCTCACCTGTGCCGTACGCGGAGCAAGCGCGGCCGCGAGTTGCGTCGACGCCGCCTCGTTCGGCTGATCCCGCTACAGGTTGCCGGAGCCCGCGCACGGGTGCTCCGCGCGCCGCACGCGACGGGGGCCGGCTTAGTCTAGTGCTTCGCGGCGGTGTTACCATCGCCGCTTTCACCGGCATTGCGGCCAGGCAGACACCCATCCATGGCAACGATCAGCCAGATCAACGTTTATCCCATCAAATCCTGCGCGGGCATTGCGCTCGACGAGGCGCGCATGTTTGCGCACGGGCTCGAATACGACCGGCATTGGATGCTCGTCGATACCAGCGGCCGGTTCGTGACGCAGCGGACGATGCCGCGTATGGCGCTGATCGAGCCGGAGTTCGCGGGCGGCGAGCTCGTCGTTCGGGCGCCGGGTCGAGCGCCGTTTCGTACGCCGTTGGACGCAGCGGTACTGTCCGATGCCGAACGCATCGAAGTCACCGTCTGGCGCAGCACGTTGAACGCGCTCGATGTGGGCGGCGAGGCAGCGCAGTGGTTCTCGGCGTTCCTCGGCGCATCATTGAGGCTCGTACGGTTCGATCCGGCCGCGCAACGCATCGCGAACCGCGACTGGACCGGAGACACGGTCGCACCGCTTCGTTTTGCAGACGGCTACCCGCTGCTCGTGATCGGCCAGGCGTCGCTCGACGATCTCAACGCGCGGCTCGCGAAGAAAGGCGTCGATGCCATCCCGATGAATCGCTTCCGGCCCAATCTCGTGCTGAGCGGCATCGAGGCGTATGAGGAGGACTACATCGATACGCTGCGGATCGAGACGGCTGCCGGCGCGATTGGATTGCAGTTCGTCAAGCCGTGCACGCGCTGCCCCATTCCGACGATCGATCAACTCAGCGGCGCCCCCGATCCGCGATGGCCTCACGAGCCTACGGATACGATGAGCGCCTACCGCGCCGACAGTCGCGTCGACGGGCAAGTGACGTTCGGACAGAACGCCGTCATCGCCGAGGGCGCCGGCACCGTGCTCGCCGCAGGCTGCGATGCATCGCTCGAGCTGCGCTTCGACAACTGATGCGGATGCCAGCGCCAATGTCCTCCCGTCCCTCCATGCTCGCACCCGCTTCCGATCTGCGTTTCATCGAACTTGGCAGCGGCTTGCGCATGCCTTACGTCGAACGCGGCACCGGCGAACTGCTTCTCTTCGTGCATGGCTCGCTATGCGATTACCGTTATTGGCAGCCGCAGCTCGCCGGATTGTCCGGTCACTTTCGATGCGTGGCGGTGAGCCTCACGCACTACTGGCCGCTGGGCGGGCTGCCCGGCACGGTGCCTTTCAGCTGGAGCCGTCACGCGGACGAGCTCGCCGAGTTCATCGACAAGCTCGGCGCGGGCCCGGCCCACATGGTCGCGCATTCGCGCGGCGGTTGCGTCGCGTTTCATTTCGCATTGCGGTACCCCGAGCGCCTGCGTACGCTGACGCTCGCCGATCCCGGCGGCCCGCTGCAGACGCCGGGACAGGCGCTCGCGATTCTGCCCGAGACCGTCAACGCGCTGCGCGCGCATGCGGCGATGCTGATCGAGGCCGGCGAAGTCGAGGCGGGCCTGGAGCTGTTCGTCGATTCCGTCAGCCGCGTCGGCTCGTGGGCGAAGAGCACCCCGGCCTTCAGGACGATGGCGATGGACAATGCCGATACTTTGCCGCGCCAGTTCGCCGACCCCTTGCCGGCGTACACTCGTGATGCGGCCGCGCAGGTCGTATGCCCGACGTTGCTGATCGACGGAGAAAAGAGTCCCGAGCTGTTTCGTCGCAACGTTGCCGCGTTCGTCGACTGGCTGCCGGATACGCGGCGTCACACGATCCGCGGTGCCTCGCATGGCATGAACCTCGCGCACCCTGCCGCATTCAATCGACACGTCGAGGCGTTCATCCGCGAGCAGGCATAGTCTAGCGGGCACCGCTCTTGCGGCACGGCGGAGCCGGCACGCCATCCCACATTTGTTCTTTGCCTTCGCGTATCGCTTTCTACAATCGAGAAGAGCCAACGTCAGGAGCCACACGATGCTGGATACCGAAGTTCCGGATTTAGTGACACGAGCGGGCGGTCCGACCGAACATCAGCCCGACGGCGCGTTCATTGCCCCCGAGCACCCTTACGTCGCACGCACGAGCCAATACGTACTGAAATCGGGCGACGCTTTCGTCGTCAACGACCCATTGGGCGACGTCAACGGTTTCGACGACGGCCTTTTCGTCAACGACACCCGCACACTTTCGCAGCTTCGCCTGACCTTCGGCGGGCGGGCGCCTTCGCTGCTCTCAGGCAATGTCAGCAGTGACAACACTTCGTTTACGGCACACCTGACGAACCGGCCGCTGCCGCCGGTGGGCGGCGAGTTCACGCCTGAAGGCGTCATACACGTCGAGCGCATGCGCGTACTCGCCGGTACGGTGCTTTACGAAGCGATTACGCTCACCAATTACGGCTCGACCGAGGCGGTCGTGCCGTTGTCGATCTCATTCGGCTGCGACTTCAAGGATATGTTCGAGGTGCGTGGGCTCTCGCGGCCGAAGCGAGGCACCATTGCGGCCCCTGTCGTGGGTCGCGACGAAGTGCGGCTCAGCTATACCGGTCTCGATTGCGTCGAGCGCTCCGTTCGAATTGCATTCGCACCGCAGCCCGATCAGCTTGCGCAGGATCGGGCCGATTACTCGATCACGCTCTCGGCGCAGGCCTGTGTGTCGATTTATTTGTCGGTCGCGGTCGATGCGCACAAGCTCGCGGCGGCCACCTGTTCCGAGCCACCGGGCGCGCAGGTCGCACAGCCGCCGCACAGCCGCCATCCGGCGCATCTGACGCAAATCGATGCCGTGCGCCCGCGCGTGGGCCGTGCCGCCGTGCGCGCGGCACTTGCAAGCGCGCACTTGTCGATGCGCGAGCGGCGCCGGGCGACGGCCCGCATCCGGACGAGCAACCCGCTTTTCAACGGATGGCTCGAGCGTTCGTTTGCGGACCTCGGCCTGCTGACGACCGATTTGCCGACTGGCCCTTATCCTTACGCCGGTATCCCGTGGTTTTCGACGCCATTCGGACGCGATGCGATCGTGACCTCGCTGCAGATGCTTTGGCTGCAGCCGTGGCTGGCGCGCGGTGTACTGCGCTTTCTGGCCGAATATCAGGCGCGCGAGGATTCCGCCTTTCGCGACGCATCGGCGGGCAAGATCATGCACGAGATGCGCAAGAGCGAAATGGCTGGAACCGGCGAGGTGCCGTTTGCGCTTTACTACGGGGGTGTCGACACCACACCGCTTTTCGTCGTGCTGGCCGGCGCGTATTTCGCGCGTACGGCTGACGAGGCGTTCATCGACGAACTGTGGCCCGCGCTCGAGCGAGCCGCGCAGTGGGTGGCCGGCGTCTGCGATAGAAATCCGCACGGACTCGTCGATTACCAGTCCACCTCCGATCGCGGGTTGGCGAATCAAGGATGGAAGGACAGCCACGATTCGGTGTTCCATGCCGATGGACGGATGCCGGACGGGCCGATCGCACTCGTCGAGGTTCAGGCCTACGCCTGCGCCGCTTTCGACACGATGGCAAAGCTTGCCGCACGGCGCGGGCTCGTCGATGCGGCGGCGCGTTATGCCGCACGCTCGGAAACCTTGCGTGAGCGCGTCGAAGCGCTGTTCTGGATGCCCGAGGCGAACTTTTACGGCATAGCGCTCGACGGTCATGGCGAATTGTGTCGCGTGCTGGCTTCGAATGCCGGTCACCTGCTTGCATTCGGGCTGCCGTCGCGCGAGCGGGGCGAGGCGGTGGCAAGCAAGCTGGAATCGACGCAGTTTCATACCGGTTGGGGCGTGCGTACGCTGGCCGCGAATCAGCCGCGTTTCAACCCGATGTCGTATCACAACGGCTCCGTCTGGCCGCACGACAACGCGTTATGCGCGCGCGGGCTCGCACGCTACGGCGACAAACCGGCGGCGGTGCGCTTGCTGCAGGCGCTGTTCGAGGCGGCAGTGAACTTCGATATGCGATTGCCCGAGCTGTTTTGCGGCTTCATGCGTCAGCGCGGCGAGCCGCCCACGGCCTATCCCGTGGCCTGCCTCCCGCAGGCATGGGCGGCCGGCGCGCCGTTCATGATGCTGGAGGCCTGTCTGGGCCTGACGATCGATGCGCAGCGCGAGCAGATCCTGATCGAACAGCCAGCATTGCCCGAGGGAATCGACTGGCTCGAAGTGGGCAACCTCCGTGTGGGTCGCAAGACCGTCACGATCACGTTCAGTCGGGTGGGCGGCAAGATCGTCGCGTCGGCGGACAAGTCAGATGTGCGCGTAGCGGCGGTGTTGTAGCGGGGGCGCCGGCCTGGCGTGAGTGCCGGGCCGGCGCGGCGCCTCCGCTTCATCTTCGCGGCGATGGCTTTGCGGCTTGAATTATTGACTGATGGGTCATATTATCGCCGCATGACTAACGCTATACGATCCCGCAAATCCGGCAACGAGCCGCGCGCAGCGCGAGGCCGGCCACGTGAATTCGACGTCGACGAGGTGCTCGATCGCGCGAGCCGGACGTTTTGGAACCACGGCTACCACGCGACTTCGATCGACGATCTTTGCGAAGCCACCGGCGTGCTGCGAGGCAGTCTGTACGGAGTCTTCGGCGACAAGCACGGCCTTTTGCTGGCGGCAGTCGACCATTACTCCGAGGGAGTCATCGCGCGTTTGGCCGAGCGCCTGAGCGCCGGGGGATCGGCAACGGAGTCGCTGCGCGAGGCCCTGCTGCACTACGCGAAAATCACGAATGCGCTCTCGGGGCAGCGCAGTTGCTTCATCACGAACACAACGCTCGAAATGCAGGCCGACGATGCCGAACTGCGCGAAAAGATCGAGTCGTTCCACCGGCGCACGACGACGCTGCTGACCGCGGCGGTGATCCGCGGTCAGGCGGCGGGCGAATTCGACCCGTCGCTGGATGAAGGCGAGGTCGGCCGTTACCTGCTGTGTGTGACACAGGGGTTGCGCGTCATGAGCAAGGTGGTCGATGACGAAGCCCAGTTGGCCGATGTAGTCGATCTGGCGCTACGCTCGCTGACTTGAGAATAGCGACCGAGCAGTCATGAAAGCGGTGTGCGGCGAGCGTATCGAGTAACGCCGCGTTCTCGCCGAGCACCGCTTGGCGGAGCCATTCGCTCAACGAAATTCGAAACGGTTTCCCTCGAGCCGCCGCGTCGCGGCTTCCCCGGATTTCGGCTGCCAATTGGGCAAGATCTCAGGACCGAACAACGTCGACGTGCCGGTTTTGCCGTTGATCGAGCTTCCCGCCTTGATGCGCTGCATCGAGAAGCCGTCATGCCGGATTTGCGCGCTGAGCGGAGCCGGCATCGAGAACGTTTCGGGTTCGGTCGCTTGTGCCAGCAGCGGCACTGCGCCGAGCAGGCAAGCGGCGCCGAGTGAGCGAATGCAAGTTGAGAACATGGCTGCACCCCATTATCGGAGAGAGAACGAAGTTTGCCGTTGCACGCGCCTGGGCCTATTCGCGTTTCGCGTCGACCCCCTCTGGCTCGGAAACGCGTGCGCAATGAGATTAGGAAGGGAACCTTAAAAATGCCTTAAGGCTCAGGGAACAGAGCCAGCTTCGAGCGCCAGCAGCGCGAACGTCGCGAGCCAATGCTCGCCCATGTAATCGCCGGCCACATGGGCGAGCGCCGCTTGCAAATGTCGCTCGGCCGCATCTTCGAGCCGCGCGCGGCGCACATCGGCAGGCAAAAGCGCTTGCGCAATCGACCGCTGACACCACGCTCGACTCAGATTCAGTCCATCCAGATGAGCGATCTTGCCGTCGCTTCGATCGGTCACCGTCGCGGGGATGAACAATGTGGCAGGCTCGCCCTCCCGCAGTCGCGGCAGGAACCGATCGAGCCAACGTTCGAACTCCGCGGCGTGCAGTGCGCGTTGCATCAATTGCGCTTCCACCAGCGAGGGCGAAAGAAAATCGTCGCCGCCGGGCTCCCACGCCTGGCAAGCCGCGTCGTTCGCATACCATCGTTTCGCCGTATCGACGATCAACTCGGCAAACTTCGAACGCCCGGTCGTGCGCGCAAAATCGAGCGCCAGTGAAAGCGCAAATGCCGTGTTGAAATGCGTGCCCACGCGCACCGGATAGCTCGCTTTGGGCAAAAACACTTCGAAACGCTCGACAAAGGCATCGGTCATCGGTGCAATCGTGCGCGACCAACGCGCGGCGTCGCCCCCCCGCATCGCATGAAGGTGGCCGGCGAGCGCGAGCAGCCACGCCCAGCCGTACGGACGTTCGAATCCGAGATTGTGAGGAAGGCTCAGATAGGCGAGCTCGCCCGCGACGTTCGCATCGGTGAAATGGGCGTCAACGACGGCTTTGACCGCCGGCGCCTCGGGTAAATCGGGAAAACGCGTCACCAACCGCAGCAGCATCCAATACCCGTGTACGCACGAATGCCAATCGTAGCTGCCATAAAAAATCGGATGCAGCTGACGCGGCGTGCGAACGTCTTCAGGACCGGCAAGCGAATGCGTCAGCTTGTTGGGGTACTCGCGCGTCAGATGGGCGAGGGCCAGCTTGGCGAATGTCGAGGCGAGCTCGCGCGTGAGAACGGTAGTCATCGGCTTGTCGAGCCAAAGGGAACGGTGCGCCAACGATACCGCCCGTGCCCCGGACGCGGCAAGCATCTGTTGACCTGCCACGCCCTCACTGTTCGGTCGTTGCCTTCTTGCTCGCGCGCCTGCCGTTGCCGGGCGATTTCGGCATGCGTCTCGCCATGACTGTGGACGCTTCGAAACGACGCATCGCATCGTCGAGATCTTCCTTGAGCCGGCTCAGCGCGGTCACGTCCGGCTGCGGCGGCTGCAGCGCAGTCCAGAGCACGTCGACGAGCTGTTCGGCCGTCGCGTCGATATCCGCGCCACGGTGTGCGAGCGTCGCGTCCCAAAGCACATGCTCCA
This sequence comes from Paraburkholderia sp. NMBU_R16, assembly GCF_013282575.1. Lineage (GTDB taxonomy): Bacteria > Pseudomonadota > Gammaproteobacteria > Burkholderiales > Burkholderiaceae > Trinickia. Next base: position 102,013 of record NZ_JAAAYE010000005.1, on the reverse strand, counting down.
TCGGGCCGAATACGAACGAGCGCATGAGCCGAAGCGGCATATCGGTGCGGATGTGTCCCGCTTGCTGCCCATGCGCGAGAACGCGCATGAGCGGCGCCGTATAGCGCCGCTGCAGCCCAGTCAACTCGTCGCCGAGCGCGTGATGCTTCGTGCGCCCCTCCGAGAGCACGAGCGAGCAAAGACCCGTGCCGTGCACCAGCATGAGCCGCACATGCATGCGCACGATGAAGGCGAACTGCTGGCGCGTCGTGCCGTTGCGCGGCAGCCCCGTTTCAATGGCCGCGATGATCTCGTCGTACCAATCGGAAATGACGCGCACGCACAATTCGCGTTTGCCGCGAAAGTAGCTGAAGACGGTGGCCTCGGAGACGCCGACGCGTTGTGCGATTTCCGCCGTCGTCGTGCGCTCGTACCCCTTTTCAGAAAACACCTCTCGCCCCGCCTGAAGGATGTCCTTCACGCGTTGCTGCGACTTGCGTCCGGACGGCTGACGCCGTGTACCGCCAGCTTCGACCTTCAGATCGTCCATTCGTCCATTGTTTGAGTCTGGTTCAAGTCCTCCCCCTTCGGAGGTGCGATGATCGCGATGATAGCACTGTGCTGCCTATGGTAGACGGTCTGTGAGGAAAAGTGAGTACCACTCAGAAAAACCTATTGACGCTTACGTAAATGTGGCGTGAAATGCGCGGTGATCGAGTGCGCGATCCGCGCCTCTTGCCCGACCAAGGCGGCGTACGACGCCGCCCAGACTGGAGAAGCTGAATGAACGACCCCCACGCTCTCTTTCGTTCGCCGCCCCCCGAGGGGGCGGATGCCTCCCTTGGAGCGGCCCAGCGGGAGGCATCATGAGCAACGTGCCTGGATTGCAGTTCGCGCTCGGCGAAGAAATCGACATGCTGCGCGATACGCTGGCCAACTTCGCCGCGAAGGAGATCGCCCCGCGTGCGGCCGAGGTGGATCGCACCGATCAATTTCCAATGGACCTCTGGCGCAAGTTCGGCGAACTTGGCGTGCTCGGCATGACGGTCTCCGAGGAATACGGCGGCGCGAACATGGGCTACGTGGCACATATGGTCGCGATGGAGGAGATCTCGCGCGCCTCGGCGTCGGTGGGGCTCTCGTATGGCGCTCATTCGAATCTGTGCGTCAATCAGATTCACCGCAACGGTACCGAAGCGCAAAAGCAAAAATACCTGCCGAAGCTCGTTTCCGGCGAGCACGTCGGCGCGTTGGCGATGAGCGAGCCCAACGCCGGGTCGGACGTCGTCAGCATGAAGCTGCGCGCGGACAAGCGCGGCGACCGTTATGTGCTGAACGGCACGAAGATGTGGATCACGAACGGTCCCGATTCCGACACGCTCGTCGTCTATGCCAAGACCGATATCGAAGCCGGTTCTCGCGGCATCACGGCGTTCATCGTCGAAAAAGGCATGAAGGGCTTCTCGGTGGCGCAAAAGCTCGACAAGCTCGGCATGCGTGGCTCGCATACGGGCGAGCTCGTCTTCGTGGATGTCGAGGTCCCCGAAGAAAACATCCTCGGCCGTCTGAACGGCGGCGTGAACGTGCTGATGAGCGGCCTCGATTACGAACGCGCCGTGCTGGCCGGCGGTCCGACGGGCATCATGCTTGCCTGTATGGATGCCGTCGTTCCGTATATTCACGATCGCAAGCAATTCGGTCAGGCGATCGGCGAATTTCAACTGATTCAGGGCAAGGTCGCGGACATGTACACGACGCTGCAAGCCTGCCGTGCGTATCTGTACGCCGTGGGCCGTCAGCTCGATACGCTCGGCAAGGAACACGTACGTCAAGTTCGCAAGGATTGCGCGGGCGTCATTCTCTATACCGCGGAGAAAGCGACATGGATGGCCGGCGAGGCGATCCAGATCCTCGGCGGCAACGGCTATATCAACGAGTATCCGGTCGGCCGGCTTTGGCGCGACGCAAAGCTTTATGAAATCGGCGCGGGCACGAGCGAGGTGCGCCGCATGTTGATCGGCCGCGAGCTTTTTGCCGAAACCGCCTGACGCATCCCGACATTCGCGCCGCGAACGGAGTATTCCCCTCATGCCGATCATCGAAAGCAAGCTGAATCCGCGCTCCGACGAATTCCGCGCCAACGCCGCGGCGCTCGAAGCGCTCGTTGCCGATTTGCAGCAGAAAGTGGCGCATCTTGCATTGGGTGGCGGGGCCGCGGCGCGCGACAAGCACGTGTCGCGCGGGAAGCTCCTGCCGCGCGATCGCATCGCGCAACTGCTCGACCCCGGTACGCCGTTTCTCGAGTTTTCGCAGCTCGCGGCCTTCGGCATGTATCACGATGCGGCACCCGGAGCCGGCATCATTACCGGCATCGGCCGCATCGCACAGCAGGAATGCGTGATCGTCTGCAACGATGCGACCGTCAAAGGCGGCACTTACTACCCGATGACGGTCAAGAAGCATGTGCGCGCGCAGGAGATCGCCGCCGAAAACCGGTTGCCGTGCGTCTACCTCGTCGACTCGGGCGGCGCCAATCTGCCGAACCAGGACGACGTATTCCCCGATCGCGATCATTTCGGGCGCATTTTCTACAACCAGGCCAATCTGTCGGCGGCTGGTATCGCACAGATCGCGGTGGTGATGGGCTCGTGCACGGCGGGTGGCGCATATGTGCCCGCAATGAGCGACGAATCGATCATCGTCAAGAATCAAGGCACGATCTTCCTCGGCGGGCCGCCGCTCGTGAAGGCGGCCACGGGCGAGGAGGTCAGCGCGGAAGATCTGGGCGGCGGCGATGTCCATACGCGTCTGTCGGGTGTCGTCGATCATCTCGCGCAAAACGACGCGCACGCGCTCGCGCTCGCGCGGAGCATCGTCGGCAAGCTCAACCGCGTGAAGGTACCGCCCATCGCACTGCGTGAACCGAAGCCGCCGCGCTACGACGCAAAGAGCATCTACGGCGTCATTCCGGTGGATACACGCAAACCGTTCGACATTCGCGAGATCATCGCGCGCGTCGTCGACGATTCCGAATTCGACGAGTTCAAGGCGCGCTACGGCACGACGCTCGTCACGGGCTTCGCCCATATCTGGGGCCATCCGGTCGGCATCGTGGCGAACAACGGCATTCTGTTCTCGGAGTCCGCGCTCAAGGGCACGCATTTCATCGAGCTTTGCTGTCAGCGCAAGATTCCGCTCGTGTTCTTGCAGAACATCACAGGCTTCATGGTCGGGCGCAAGTACGAGAACGAAGGAATTGCGCGCAACGGTGCCAAGATGGTCACGGCGGTCGCGACGGCCAACGTGCCGAAGTTCACGGTCATCATCGGCGGCTCGTTCGGTGCGGGCAACTACGGCATGTGCGGGCGAGCCTACTCGCCGCGGTTTCTCTGGATGTGGCCCAACGCGCGCATCTCCGTCATGGGCGGCGAGCAGGCCGCGTCGGTGCTGGCGACGGTCAAGCGCGACGGTATCGAAGCGAAGGGCGGCACGTGGAGCGCCGACGAGGAAGAAGCGTTCAAGAAACCGATTCGCGACCAGTACGAACACCAGGGACATCCCTATTACGCGAGCGCGCGTCTTTGGGACGACGGTGTGATCGATCCGGCTCAAACGCGCGACGTGCTGGGTCTCGGCCTATCGGCGGCGATGAATGCACCGATCGGCGACACGCGCTTCGGCGTGTTCCGGATGTGATCCGCAATCGAAAAGAAGCGGACTTCGAAACGAACGGACGAGGAGCCCTCGATGCAATACAGCACGCTTGAGCTAGCGATTTCCGGGCACGTCGCGACGGTGACGCTCGCTCGCCCGGAAGTGCGCAACGCATTCAACGAGACGATGATCGCCGAGCTGACCGATGTGTTTTCGCGTCTACAGACGCGCGACGATGTGCGAGCGATCGTGCTCGCGGCCAACGGTCCGGCATTTTGCGCGGGCGCCGATCTGAACTGGATGAAAAAGATGGCGTCGTTCTCCGACGAGGAGAATCGCGCCGACGCGCGGCGGCTCGCCGACATGCTGGCAGCCGTCTATCGCTCGACGAAACCGGTCATCGCACGCGTGTCTGGCGATGCGTATGCGGGCGGCGTGGGGCTCGTCGCTGCGTGCGACATCGTCGTCGCCGTCGAGACGGCACGCTTTTGCCTGTCCGAAGCGCGCTTGGGATTGATTGCCGCGACTATTTCACCGTACGTTATCCGGGCGCTCGGCGAGCGTGCCTGCCGCCGCTATTTCACGACGGCGGAGCCGTTCGAGTGCGCGGCTGCCTGCCGGTTCGGGCTCGTTCACGAAGCCGTGCCGGCCGATGCGCTCGATGCCGCTGTGCAAAAGCTCGCCGCCACGCTCTGCGCGAATGGCCCCCAGGCCGTGCGCGAATCGAAACGGCTCGTGCAGGATGTCGCGGGCCACGTACTGGACGAAGTGCTGATCGACGATACGGCCGCGCGCATTGCCGCCATTCGGGCGAGCGACGAAGGCCGCGAAGGGGTGGCCGCGTTCCTCGAGAAGCGGGCGCCGGCCTGGCGCGATTGATCCACGATCCGGCAAGACACGGCGGCGCGACGCGCACTCCCATTGCGAGACCTCACATGTTCAACAAGATCCTGATTGCGAACCGCGGCGAGATTGCCTGTCGTGTCGCGGCGACCTGCCGCCGGCTCGGCGTGGCGAGCGTCGCCGTGTATTCGGACGCCGATGCCAGTGCGAAGCATGTCGCCGCATGCGACGAAGCGGTGCATATCGGTGCCTCGCCGGCGGCCGAAAGCTATCTGCGCATCGAGCGGATCATCGATGCCGCGCTGAAGACGGGCGCGCAGGCCATTCATCCCGGCTATGGATTTCTTTCGGAGAACGAAGCATTCGCCGAAGCCTGCGAAGCCGCCGGGATCGTCTTCATCGGGCCGCCGGTGTCGGCCATCGCGGCCATGGGATCGAAGGCCGCGGCCAAAGCGCTGATGCAATCGGCGGCGGTTCCGCTCGTGCCCGGCTACCACGGCGACGATCAGGACCCCGAACGATTGCGCCGCGAGGCCGATGCGATCGGCTATCCCGTCCTGCTGAAGGCGAGCGCGGGCGGTGGCGGCAAGGGGATGCGTGTAGTGGACAAGCACGAGGATTTCGCGGCCGCGCTCGCGTCATGCAAGCGCGAGGCGGCGAGCAGCTTCGGCAACGATCGCATTCTCATCGAGAAATACCTGCTTCGACCTCGGCACGTCGAGGTGCAGGTATTCGCCGATCGCCACGGCGGTGCGGTCTACCTGTTCGATCGCGATTGCTCGGTGCAGCGGCGTCACCAGAAAGTACTCGAGGAAGCGCCCGCGCCGGGGCTCGAGGCGGACGTTCGTCGAGCGATGGGCGAAGCTGCCGTCGCGGCGGCGCGCGCGGTGTCGTACGTGGGCGCCGGCACCGTCGAGTTCATCATGACCGGCACGGCGTTCTACTTCATGGAGATGAACACGCGCCTGCAGGTCGAGCATCCCGTTACCGAAATGGTGACGGGGCTCGATCTGGTCGAATGGCAGTTGCGCGTGGCGGCCGGAGAGCCGCTGCCATTGCGGCAGGACCAGTTGAAGGTCGATGGTCACGCCATCGAAGCGCGCGTTTATGCGGAGAATCCGGCGCGCGGCTTTTTGCCTTCGACGGGCACACTCAAGTATCTGCGGATGCCGGCAAGCGTCGAGTTCACGATCGGCGAGCCGCGGCGCGCGGCAGTGCGCATCGATAGCGGCGTGCGCGAAGGCGATACGATCACGCCGTTTTACGACCCGATGATCGCGAAGGTGATCGTACACGGCGCGAGCCGGGACGAGGCGCTTGCGCGTATGGACCGCGCATTGCAAGCCTGCGAAGCGGTCGGCCCGCAAACGAATATCGAATTCCTGCGGCGCATCGTGACGTGTCCGCCGTTCGCCTCGGCTGAACTCGATACGGGCCTCATCGAGCGTCACCACGATGCGCTGTTCGCTCGCACCGAGAAGCCGTTCAAGGAAGCGCTGGCGCTTGCTTGCGCAGCGCTGCTGACGCGCGAAGGCGGCACCGCGCATGGCGCATCTGTCTGGGATGCGCTATCGCATTGGCGTCTGAACGGCGGCTATCGACAGACGATCGAATGGCGTGCGATCGAAGACGATGCGCCTTGCAAGGTCGTCTATACCCGCGATGGTTCCGTTCGCGCACTCGAGCATGAACGATGGACAGAGCCCTTCGACTGGTGGCGCGAGGCGCAGCCTCACGGCTACGGGGTACGCATTGGCGACGTTCGAACGACGGGCCGGGTTTTTATCGATGGCGATACGTTCCATGTCTTTTGCTTCGGTACATCGCTCGCGTTCGAGTGGACGAACCTGCTAGCGCATGCGGCGGATGCCGAGCACGGCGAGGGGCGCTTGACTGCCCCGATGCCGGGCAAGGTGATCGCGGTGCTCGTCGAGGCGGGCGCCGTTGTGGAAAAAGGCGCACCGCTGATCGTCATGGAGGCCATGAAGATGGAACATACGATCGGCGCGCCCGCCGCTGGGAAGGTCTCGGAGGTGCTGTATGGCGTCGGCGATCAGGTGGCCGACGGAGCGCAGCTGCTTGTCATGGAGACGGGGGGCTGACGGCGGCTAGAGCCTGGGCAGATATTGCGTGTAGTAGCGCGCCGTCGCTTCGAGCAATTCCAACTGTTGCCGCAGATATTCGCCGATCATCGGCAGGTGCGGCGAGATCTGCGACGGAGGAACGTGGCCCGACATCGCCAGCGCGGCCGTCACCTGCATGCAGTGCTGCCGGATCTCCCCCACCCTGAGCAACAGGGTCTCGCCTTGTTGCACCGCTTCCGACTTATAGCTTGAACCGCGCAACGCCGGTTCGAGCATTGCGTATGCTTCGTTTACGGTCTGCTCCGTTGTACCGATCAGCGCATGCATCGTCACGATACCGTCATGCCATGGATCGTCGGGTACCGCGGCGAGCCGGGCCATGGTTTGATCGAGCTGCGCCTGCGCTTGCAGCAATAAAGCTTTTGCGGCGCCAACCTGTTCGAGCCCGCCGAGGATTTGTTGGCGGGCTTCGTCGACAGATGTCAATGCAGAGCCGGAGAAACCGAGCGTCACATGTCGCGGCGCCGCTGCGACGCTGTCGCTCGTTGGTGGCGTGCCGGGCGCTTGGCCGGCCGCAACCTCGTCGGCTTGCGTCGAGCGGCCCGATGTAGACATTTCCTTGGCGGTCGAAGGCACAACGAACGAGTCGAGCGGACCACTGACGACGCACGCTTCACCATCGTAGGTCGTGCGTACCGGCTCGCCGTGATAGCGGGCAATGAGGTTCTCGAATTCGACGGCCTTCATCTCCTCGGCCAACTCGGCTTGATCGTTGGGTTCGGGCCTACGGCGCGTCGCATGCGAAAACTCGTGCCCCAACTGCAGTGCCGGGCTGAGAATGCCACCTTCGTAAAGCACGCCCATTCTCGGGTTCCAGCGGATCATGCGAGGAAAGCCGTACTCGGTTGGCCCGTGGGGATCGACCATGATCGTCAGCCGGCGCTTGCCGTATTCGACGCGGCGAACGACTTCGCGCACCTGCGGCACCTGCTCGATGTAGTCGAGGGCATTCACGACCTGCTGAACCTCTTCCGGCGTTCCGACCACGACAAAGCCGCCGACTTTCACCGACGGTCGGGAAGTGTCCCATATCGAGGGCCCGATTGCCTTGATTTCCCGCTGCACAGGCGGAAGACGGCGAACCTCAGGCGCGTCAGGCTTCCGTTGGTGTCTGTTTCCTGGCGATGGCGACGCACGCTCATCGCCGTGGCGTTGGGCGTCACGAGCGTATTGTGCCCGCAGGCGGCGTAAGCCGAAGCCGCCTTTGGCAAGTCGGCTCGGCGGCGTACCGCTCGCGATCTGCTCCGGCGGACCCAAGCCTTGGAACTCGTGCCGACGCGCGACTCCCGACGGATGATCGCGTGTCGCGAAACGGGGGTTCTCCTGCGATAGGCTCGTGCACGCGGAGTGGGGAGCTTGTGCGGGAATGCGTGGCATTGAGGACTCCGTGGTGCAGCTGGGTTGTCGGCCCACGACGCAACAGCGTTGATGCGGCACTGTACCGCCTGACGGCGAAGCCCCCCGCGCGAGCGCGAAAGGCCGTATGTGTGCGCGCAATCGAAGGCGGGCCGCCGCACGGGGCGCTCGCTTCGGAGCGCTTTGACGACCCGTCTCGATCGCCGCTCTCAATGCGCTCCGCGCAGTGCCTCGAGTACGGCTTTCACCTCGATGGGTGGCGAATCGGAACCGCAGTTGTGATCCCCGGCGTTTTGTTCGTCGACAAGCCCGTCCTCGCCTTCGTTGGCGTGATGGAGCAGCGATAGATAGACCTCGCGATCCGCGCACCCGAAGTGAACGCGGTGACAGGTGCCCTGATAGTCGTCGTAGTAGATGGCCTTGCGCCGCTCGATCGCTTCGTTCTTGGCGAGCGTGCGCGAGAATGTCTTCGTTGGCTGGCCATCGGAGGCGGTGTCCTCGGTGCATGACATGTCGAGCCGCTCGTAGAACCCCGTCGCTTTAGCATGCGACCGCAAGCTGAACCGAATCCGCTGCTGATCCGAGAGTAGACTTGCGGTGGCGTGGCGTACTGCCGCGTTCAGCGTCTGTATGCCCCAGTTCGCGGGCCGATGCTGTGTGTCCTGCTCCCCGCGTCTTTCGGGGGGAACACACAGCACATGGAGCTGGACATCCTTGACGATGCCGCCCGGCGTATCGCCCGCTGTGTGGGTCGACGCCTGTTCGTACGCGAACGCGCCCACGATGCGCGCCGGAGCGTACGGCTTGTTGCCGTCGGCACCGGCGTCCCAGCACACATAGCGTTGCATGGCGGGGGGCCGCGGACGTGTCTTGACGAACTTGTCCGCATCTTCTCTCTGGTGCGTCGGCCCGTCGTGCAAGGGATAGTACTCGCCGTAGCGCCAGTAATCGTCGGCATGAGTCCAGTCCGGTTGGCACATGTTTCCGATGACATGATCGAAACCGTCTTCGCTGCGTAATCGAGTCAATTTGACCGAGCCGACGGTCTTGGTACCCGCCTCGGTGACCGCGACGCTTTTGCATTTGATTTCGGCGGCCACGATGCGCGGCATGCAGCCGAGCGCGCCGGCGATGGCGACGAGTCCGCTCGCAATGATGTGCTTTCTCATGTCGATGGAGCGCTTCATGGTTAGTTCTCCTATGGAATGGATCGATCCCGCATCGATGCGCTTGGCGCATGCTCAGATACCGAACGCGGCTTTCGCGACTTCCCACCGGCGTTGCCGGTCGACGAGTCCGTTGACGCCGCCGTTGATCCGCTTGGTTAGCGCGACGAAATCGCCGCTATCCGCGAGGGCGCTGCAACCATGCCCATGCCACCACCATGCGGAAGCGCGGGCCGCGGCGAGCGCTTGCTCGAGCTGCTCGGGCTGCGTCTCGAGGTCGATGCCGAGCGCGTGGCCGCAGGCTGCATAGTTCGCTCGCCCCGTGATCTGAAGCAATCCTCGACCGCGGAACCTCCGCCCATCGCCGGGTCGCACATTGCCGAGTTCGGCTGCTTTTGGCGAGGGCGGCTCGTAGGCGAGCTGAGCCGCCGTCGGCCCCCACAGCTCGCGGGTGAGGGTGAAGCCGAGTGTTTCGTGGCCTGCCTGGGCGATGAAGGCGGCCAGGCGCGCCGGCGTCGAGATATCGAACTCGTCGAACGCGGCACGGATGGGCGCGTACCATTGCTCGACGAGCGTGTCCGATAGTTGTGCCGCAGCCAGGAAGTCATCGCGTGTCATGATCGACTCCGATCGTAGGTTGCGCGTGGGCATTCAGCGCTTGCACCAGACGCGCCAGCGGCTCGGGCCCCACGCTGACCCGGCCCGCGAAGGGCCGGTCGACGGCCAGCACGAAAAAGAATGCGAGCCCGAGCGTCAGAGCCCACGCGGCGATCAACGCGACGTTGAACATCGTGCCGGGCAGCGTATAGAGCAGCAGAAACGAGACGGCGCTCGCAATCAGCATGACCGCCCACAGCGTCGCCGGCATGGCGACATCGAGCGTCAGCAGGCGCTGATCGCGCAGTTTGGCCAGCTCGTTGACGCGCTTGAGCACCTCGCCGAGCAGCGCGCGCTGCCGTTCGTCGCGCGGCTGAATCCGGTTGACCTTGTCGAAGAGCGTGTCGAAACGCGCTTCCGACTGAGGATCGCCGGCTGCTTCTTGCTGCATCTTCGGCCATTCGAAACGCACGACGCCATCGAGATAGGCATGGAGCGCATCGACTGCCTGCCCCGCGGTCGGCTCGCCGAATGCAGCGAGATCGCGCGCGAGCTCGCCGGCCGTCGTGGCTTCGAGGTCGACGTTGTGGGCTGCGTCCGAGTAGGCTCCCCACACGTTGATGGCGGCGAACGCAATCAGCAGCGAGTTGATCGTGGTGATGACGGAGACCATCGCAATCGTCATCGATTGCTCTTCGGGCGCGGGACGCACGCGCACGACGCGGCGAAAGAAGGCATAGCCGCCCAGCGCGACGATCAGCGTCAGTGTGACGACGAAGAGTCCCATGATCGATGACGGCCAGTTATAGACGAAGAGCATGGCTTACTCCTTCTGACTGGACTCGGCCGCGGCGCTTGCGGCGGGCTTCGGTGCGTCGGGATGCAGAATGTTGCGCGTGAAGCTCGCCAGCCGCTGCTTGATCGCTTCCGCCGGCATGCCGCCCTCGAGCGATTGTTGAAGTTCGAGCAATTCCGCAGCGAGTTCGCCTTTCCATTGGACGCGCTCGGTCGCCGCCTGCGCGCGTCGCGCCTCGAAGGCGGCCTCCGCAGCCGGCCGCGGGTCGCCACGCACGAGCGTCTCGAGCGTTTCGACGAGCCGATGCAGCAGCCGATGCACGGCAGTCGCGGAGAATCCGCCCAGCATGGCGAGTGCCGGCTTGCCGAAGCTGCGCATGCTGCCGCTGTCGTAGAGATGAGAAGGCAGGATCTCCACTAGAATCAACCCGGCGATGATGCCGAGTATCAGGCGTGCGCCGTACGACGCGTCGTATTGCGGGTCGTACGTGGCGTTCGCCACGTATCGATGCGCTTGAAAGAGCGTGGCGAACGACGCGCCGAGGCCGGCGCACGACAGCAGAAAGAGCGCATTCAACAACAGCGGCATGCCGGACGAGTCGAGGAATCCCCGGTCGATGTTCGCCGCCGAGACCTCGGGCGGCAGCGACATGGCGATCACCGCGAACAGGAATGACAGCGCGCAGACCGTCAGCGTGCGAATCAGCGGCACGGGTCCCAGCCAGGAAAAGCGTTGGCGCCGACGCTCGTTATCAAGCAGTGCGACGGCTTGTGGCGTGGCCGGTGAAATCGCGATTGCGAGGCGCCGGTGAATCGTGGCGAGCGCGTGGCATAGCGGAGTCTGCGCGGACGAAGCCGCGCCGTTACCGATGCCTTCGGCGCCGTTCGTCGAAGCGCTCGCCGACTCGGGATCGATGGCGAGCAGCGGCGACAGTTGCGCCACGAGCTCCGGGGCGATCGCCATGCCGTGCCGGAGCGCGTAGCGAGCCATCGCGTCGCACTCCGTTTGCAGTTGCGCGATCAGCGCGTGCCTAGGCGCGGCCGGCGCAACCGCGGCACCGGCCGGCATGCCTCGAATGCCTTGATCGAAACCGATCTTGGGCGAGGGGTATTGCACACCGATTCGGACAGCACACATGATGAGGTCTCCTGTTGCTTGGGGACGTTGCGGGCGTCTTCTATTGGTCGCTGCTAGAGAATGACCTCGTCGCCGCAGTTTCCGCCGGGTGTAGGCACGAGCAGGCTGCCCCGGTCGCGGTACACGAACATGTCGGACCAGTCGCGTAGCGTGTAACGCACTTCGGCGAGGCGCCCGTCTGGCGCGCAGTAGAACTGAATGGCTTTATCGGCGCCGAAGAAGAAGTCATGCAACTGCGCATCTTTCAGTTCATCGAGCGGCACGCGTTTGCCGGCATGCTGCGCGAGATACTGTCCGAGGTTCGTACGGCCGACGGCACGCGCCATGGCCGCGATCTCCGTGAAGTAGCCTGCCGGCGTATACCCGCTGCAACTGCCATAGTGGCTCCAGCGCTGTTGCAACGAATTGCGGCTCGCCGACGACAGATAGCGTTCGACGCCGGTAGGCAGGCTGTCGGCGGCGAGCGCGGTCGCATCGCAATCGACGCGATCCGCCCGCAGCGCGATTGCTTTGAGCATCGGAGGCGGGGCACCCGCGTCCGCATCGGCGCCGCCGGACGCGGCGCTCTTCGCCGCCTGGGCGATGCAGGCGGTACTCCCGTTGTTCTCGTCGCACGATCCTGCTTTCCACGAAAGTGCGAGCGTCCAGCTTTGCGCATGGGCGCCGATCGAAACGAGGCCGATCGCCGCGACCAGTGCGGCCGGCCGGATTCTCCAGTGCGATAGCGTCGACATGTCGATGTTCTCCTGTCGTTTTGATACCGGTGCGCGGCGCCGTCGCCATACTCGCGGCGTGCGCTCGCGCCTCGAGCGTGCGTCGCGTCCTTACCGGTAGACCTGTGGCAGCAGCCGGCGAATGTTTTGCAATCTCGGTAGACCCGCGCCGAAGCGGTTCGATGGATCGTTCGCCGAAACGGGTGTGCAGATCATCCGGATCAATTGAAAGAGCGCGGCGACGCGTTGCGGTCCCCTCGGACCGAGATAGCCGGCAAGATGCGGATCGCTCAGCAGCAGTGCCGCGAGACCGGTGATGTGAGGCGCTGCCATCGAGGTGCCGGACTCCGGATTGAAGGCCGCACCCGGTACCGTCGACACGATCCCGACGCCCGGGCCGCACACGCCGATCTGCGGCCCATGACACGAGAACGTCGGCGAGAAGAGCCCGTCGGCAGTCAGCGTTTGCGCGATGACCTGCGTCTGTTCCCAGGCGCTCGGCGGTAGTTCCCGGTGCAGCCCCAACGCCGAAACGGCGAGTACGTAGGGCGAGGCCGCCGGATATTGGACGGGGCCGCCGGAGTTGCCGGCGGCGACGATACAAGCGACGCCGCTTTGTACCGCTTCGATGAGCTTTTGTTCGACCGCAAGCGAAGGCTGCGGCGCGCCGAGACTCATGTTGACGACATCGATATCGTGATTGATGCAGTAGTCGAGCGCTTCGATGAGCGTGCTGTATTGGCCGCTCGGAAAGACTTTCAGCACGTGAATCTCGGCATCGGGGGCGAAGCCGCGCATGGCGATACTCTCGGTTTTCGCCTGCTCACCGATGCGTGCGGCGATGACGCCGGCACAATGCGAGCCGTGGCCGATCACATCGGTCTTCCACGTGGCCGGGTCCTGCTCATTGGTCATGTCAGCGCCGCGCAGGATATGGCTGAGCAACGGATGCGAGGTGTCCGCGCCGGAATCGATGATGGCCACGCGCACGCCCGCTCCGCTTGCCGTGGTCGGCGATTCGTCGAGTCCCATGATCCGCTGTCCCCAGCCGAGCGGTGCGAACGGCGGCACGTTGCGGTTTGGAAGCCATAAAGGCGTCAGCTTCACGATGTTGGCCTGATCGCTCGCGAGCGACGGTCCGACGAGATAGCTGTTCCAATACGTATGCGCGGGCCGAACCGAGAGCGACTGCACCGGCCCGTTGCTCATTTGTACGAGCGTCAGCGTGACTTCTCCGTGTGCGTTCGTCGTGCCTTTGGCCGGAAATCCGTCGGCGGCGACCTCGACTACGGCGTTGGCGACGGGTGCGTCGTCCGTGCCCAGCACACGAATGGTCACCTGTCTGAGCGCGGCCGACGAGAACGCCGATTGCGGGTTCAGTTGCGCGCCGGCGTCGGCGTCGGGCTTGCGGCCGTAGCCGAGCGAATGGTCCTCTTCGACGATCATCTCGGGCGGCGCGGTCGCCTGCAGGATCTGCGCGTGGGTAGGATCGACCTTGACCACGTACGTGTCGGTCGCTTCGTCGGGGCGCGCCGACATCATGCGCGCATTCTTGTGGCCGGCCAGGACCCGAACGACTTCGACACCGGGCAGGCGGTCTATCGCATTGCTCATGTCGCCGGCGGACATCGGCGTTACGGCGGCTTGCCTCGCCAGTACGCCACGGCGTGGCGCAATCAGGTACTGGCGCTTGCCGCCGGCTACCGGGACGGCGGCGTTTCCTGCCGCGGCGGCAGGCGAGGTCTTCGGCGTCGAATCGGTGTCGCCTTCGGCCGCGGATTTCGGCGCGGCCGGCTTTTTGTCCTTGTCCATTGCAGTCTCCTTCGCGTCGCCGTGAGAACGACGCATCGATCGACGGACGAACGCGGCGGCAAAGCCGGTAAGTTCGTCCGTCCGTCATGAGGGGCGTGCTGCCGCGCATGTGGCCGGCGCGACAGCAAGGGGCTTCCCGTTGCGTGTCAGTGCAGGGTTCCGAGAGCGGACACGTGCATCGGCACCGCCATCGGCTGCGCCGCGAACGGCAGCATCGATGCAAGGCCTCCGGCGATGTTGCCGATCAGCCCTTGCGGCATGAGCGGGGCTGATTGAGGTTGTGCCGAAAAGGGCAGAAAGCGTGCGAAGTGTCCCGCGAGATCGCCGATCTGTTGGCCGAGGGCCGCGTTGCCCAACGCATTGCCCAATGCGCTGCCGACCGTCGGAGCGACCGCGCTCGCGATGTTGCCGAAGGCGCCCTGTGGCATGAGGGTGGCTTGTTGCGGCTGCACCGAAAACGGCAGGAACTGCGCGAGATGCCCGGCAACGTTACCGATTTGCTGGCCGAGTGCGCCGTTGCCGAGTGCGCTGCCCAATGCGTTGCCGACCGTCGGGGCCAGCGCGCCTGCGATGTTGCCGAAGACGCCTTGAGGCGCGAAGGCCTGTTGAGGCTGGACCGAAAACGGCAGGAACTGCGCGAAATGCCCGGCGACGTTACCGATTTGCTGGCCGAGTGCGCCGTTGCCGAGTGCGCTGCCCAATGCGTTGCCGACCGTCGGGGCCAGCGCACCTGCGATGTTCCCGAAGACGCCTTGAGGTGCAAAGGCCGCCTGGGGAGCGAAGGCGGTCTGCGGCGCAAAGGCGGCTTGCGGTGCGAAGGCCGTTTGCGGCTCGACGGCGAACGGCAGAAAGCTGGCGATATGCCCTGCCACATTGCCGATGGCCCTGCCTGCGCTGGGATCGCCCAAAAGACCGCCCACGGCTTGACCTACGGTCGGCGCGAGCGCGCCGACGATGCCGCTGAAAATGCCTTGCGGTGCATAGGCCATGGGCGCAACCGTTTGCGGCGCCATGGATTGCGGGGCGACGGCCTGCGGCATCGCCGCCAGCTGATGAACGTGCACGTACGGCATATGCGGCACTACGCCGGCAAAAGCAGGATGTACGTAAGTCATTTCGGAATCCTCGATAGAGAGCGGAATGGTCCGGCGCGTAAGTCGAATGGAGTGCGTGCGCCGGTCACGTGCCGATCGCGGATGAAACAACCCGGGCGCCGTTGGCACCTATTGGGCGAATCATCTGAACAATCGACGAGCCGATTGTGCGAGTGCAGCTTCGCCGGCTCCATACGGCAAATGCGGTACATCGCAATCAAGAAGATTCCGGCGGCTGCAAAAGGTCGTCGAGCCATCCGGCCGCCGCCGCCATGAAAATCAATGCACAGACGTTGGGAGCGCCGGTTTTTCGCAGCAGATTGGCTCGATGCTTGCGCGCGGTCATATCGCTGATCGAGAGCGCTCGTGCCGCCTGTTTGTCGCTGAGGCCGGCCGCGAGAAGCCTTAATATTTCCCGCTCGCGAGGCGTGCAAACAACGGTCAGCCGCAAATCATCGTTTTTTTGAGGGCGTCACGATTGAGCCGAAAGTAATGCGTAGCGAGTTGAGACGACTTCGTGAAATGGAATTTACCCAGCAAGTTTTCACGATGTTTACGTGCAGTCGCGATCGAAATCGAAAGTTGATTGGCAACTTCGCGATCGGTAAGGCCTTTCGCGATCAATTCGAAGACGATGTTTTCCCGAGTGCTGATGTTCAAAATGACCCCCGACGATGGGTTGATCGAGCATCCCTTTCGTCGTGAAGGTCGCGGTGGTACAGGCTGACGTTTTCGATCGGCTATTCGCCGATCCCCCGTATACGCATATTTCCGGCAAAAGAGGATGCTGCCAAGGCAAACCTTCTGTAACCGAATAGACTGAAAACGTTTTAAATCGAACCCGGCTCGAGAATGGCCGAACTCGTTTCCATGCTGACGTGAAGTCGTGGTGGTAAGGGGCGGTCTCCGATTTATTTTTTCCAATCTTTGATGCGTGGAATATAGCCTAATTGAAACTTATCGGGTGTTTTGTCGGGCGAACTTGTATTGATACATACCGATCTGTTTATGCTGGATCGGCCTATACTAAAACCGTCCTGCATGTGAACGGCGAAGGGAGGGATCATGCCCGCGCTCGATGGTTTTATCGGTGCAATCGGCAATACGCCACTGCTGCGCCTTGGCAAACTCAGTGCCGAGACCGGATGCGAGATTCTCGGCAAAGCGGAATTCATGAATCCGGGCGGTTCGGTCAAGGACCGGGCGGCCCGCTACATCATCGAGGATGCCGAGCGCCGCGGGACGTTGAGCCCCGGCGGCACTGTGATCGAAGGTACCGCCGGCAACACCGGCATCGGCCTCGCGCACATCTGCGCGGCCCGTGGCTATCGCTGCGTCATTGTGATTCCCGAAACGCAGTCGCAGGAGAAGATGGATCTATTGCGGGTGTTAGGTGCGGACGTGCGGCCCGTGCCAGCCGCGCCGTACAAGGATGCGAACAACTATCAGAAAATCGCGGGCCGCCTGGCGCAGGAAACGGATAACGCGATCTGGGCGAACCAGTTCGACAATCTCGTCAATCGTCAGGCGCACTATGAAACGACGGGCCCGGAGATCTGGCGCGATACGGATGGCCGAGTCGACGCGTTCGTGTGCGCGACCGGCACGGGCGGCACATTGGCGGGCGTGGCGCGGTCCCTCAAAGAGCGCAAGCCGGAGGTGAAAACGGTATTGGCCGATCCGTATGGAAGCGGGCTCTACCACTTCGTCAAAAGCGGAGAAATCAAAAGCGAAGGCAGCTCGATCACCGAAGGTATCGGTTCGAGTCGCGTGACAGCCAACCTCGAAGGCACGCCAATCGACGACGCCGTGCGTATCGACGACCAAACTTGCGTCACGATGGTTTATCGCCTGCTGCGAGAAGAAGGTCTTTTCGTCGGTGGATCGACCGGGATCAATGTGGCGGCGGCCGTGCAGGTGGCACGCGAAATGGGGCCTGGCCATACGATCGTGACTCTGCTGTGCGATCGCGGCAGCCTCTATTTCGCGCGCTTGTTCAACAGCGAATGGTTGCGGCAGCGCGGACTACACGTGCCGCAGTCGTAGCGGCGGCGGGAGACGCCGCTGCTACGAGTCGGTCTTGGCTGTCAGACCGATGACCCGGCCGACATACCAGGGTATCGGTAGGGAAGTCCGGGCCGACGCCAGTGTACGGACGCGTTCGAGGACATCCTCGTCGAACGGCGCGGCGCGCGGCCCGAGCGTATCGACGTGCAACAGCATCTGCTCGCCGGCGGCCACCGGGTCGGACCGGCCTTCGGCGAACATCTCGAAGCCGACGTGCAGGCGTTTGCGATCATGTGCGAGCACACCCACCGCTACACGCACCGATGCGCCCTCTTTCACCTCATGCAGGTAGCTGATATGTGCCTCGAGGGTATAGACGGAGCGATGACGAGCCGTTCGCTGCACATCGTCGAGGCCGATCGCATCGAGCAGTGCATCCGACGCATAGCTGAAAAGCAGCATATAGAACGCATCGCGCAAATGGCCGTTGTAGTCGACCCATTCGCGGCGTACGACGTCCCGGTATTCCACCGGCGGGATAGGGACCTGCATGACAGCGCTTGCCTCCTCGTCATTCGTCGAAACGCAATCCGTGCTTCGCCTTGGCATCCGCAACGGCTGAGAGGACGTTCGTAATGCACTCGTCGCGATACCGTTCCAGCGCTTTGATCGAACGCGTGCCGACCTGCTCGGCGGTGCCGGAGACGACGCGATCGACCAATTCGTCCGTCAGCGCCGGCGCAGCGAGCTTAGTCCAGGGCAACTCGAGTGCCGGTCCGAATTGCTGCATGAAATGGCGCATGCCCGCATCGCCGCCGGCCAACGTATAGGTCAGGAACGTGCCCATGAAAGACCAGCGAATACCCGCGCCGAAACGGATAGCATCGTCGATTTCGCCGGTCGTTGCCACACCTTCGTTGACGAGGTGCAGTGCTTCGCGCCATAGCGCTTCCAGCAACCGGTCGGCAATGAAGCCCGGCACTTCCTTGCGCACCTGCAACGGGCGCATGCCGAGCGAGCGATAGATCAGCATGGCCGCGTCGATCGTGGCGGGCGCAGTCTGCCGCCCGCCCAAGACCTCGACGAGCGGCAACAGATAGACGGGATTGAACGGATGCCCGACGACGCAGCGCCCCGGATCGACGGCATCCGCGTAGAAATCGCTAGGTAGCAGGCCCGATGTCGAGGATGCGATGATTGCGTCGGGACGCGCGGCACGGCTGATCTGTCCGTGCAGCGAGCGTTTGAGTTCATCGCGCTCCGGCGCGCTTTCCTGAATGAAGTCGGCGTCGGCCACGCAGGCCTCGATCGTACGGACGAAGCGCAACCGTACCGGCGACGCGCCGGGTTTGACGCCGGCGCGTTCGAGTGCCGGCCATGCGTTGGCAATATTGTCGCGCAGCGTGCGTTCGGCTCCGGGGGCGGGGTCCCACGCCACCACATCGAGTCCGTTTGCGAGGGCGCGCGCTACCCAGCCGCTGCCGATCACGCCCGTGCCGATCGCCGCGAAAGTTCTGATATCGACATTGACAGCCATGGATGATGATCCTGTGTATTGATTCGATTTACGCCAATTGCTCGATCGCACGCCGCTCGAGAAGCCGCTCGCCGCGCGCGGGTAAGCCGAGTTTGCGGCGGCCCTCGGCCGGCGTGAGCACGCGCGCACCGAGCCGCTCGACGATTTCGCATGCCCGTTGTACGAGCGATCCGTTCGAGGCAGGCACGCCCCGGTCGAGCCAAAGGTTGTCCTCGAGTCCGACGCGCACATGACCGCCGAGCAACATTGCCTGCGCGACCATGGGCATCTGCATCCGGCCGATGCCAAAACCGGCCCACATCGCACCGGCCGGCAGGTTGTCGACCATCGCTTTCATCGTCGTCGTGTCGGCGGGCGCGCCCCATGGAATGCCAAGGCAGAGCTGAAACAGCGGCGGGGCGTCCAGCAACCCCTCCTCGAGCAACTGCTTGGCGAACCAGAGGTGTCCCGTGTCGAAAATCTCGAGTTCGGGTTTTACGCCAAGCTCTTGAATTCGCTTGGCGCCGGCACGCAGTTGAGCAGGCGTCGATACATAGACGTAATCGCCGTCGCCGAAATTGAGTGTGCCGCAATCGAGCGTGCAGATTTCGGGCAGCAATGTCTCGACGTGCGCGAGGCGCGTGAGGCCGCCAACGAGGTCTGTGCCGGCGCCGAAAAGCATCGGATCTTCGCCCGCGCCAATTTCCAGGTCGCCGCCCATGCCCGCCGTCAGGTTGATGATGATGTCCGTGTCGGCGCTGCGTATCCGATCGACGACCTCCCGATACAGTGCGGGATCGCGGCTGCCGCGGCCGGTGCGCGGGTCGCGCACGTGGCAGTGTGCGACCGTGGCTCCGGCTCGGGCGGCTTCGATCGCCGCGTCGGCGATCTCTTTCGGCGTGACGGGAATGGCGGGATGTTTGCCGACCGTGTCGCCGGCCCCCGTCACCGCGCATGTCACGATGACTTCGCGATTCATGTGGTGGATCCTTTCAAAGTGATTCGGAGTACGAATGAGCTCGGGGCCTGGAAGCGGGCCGTTTTGCGACTTACAAGCCGAGGTGCGACTTGACGGCCGCCAACCCGTCTTTCCCGTCATAGGTCGTGACGCCCTCGAGCCAGCGGTCGAGTACCTGAGGGTGCTGGCGCAGATAGGCTTTCGCGGCATCGGCGGGCTTTTCTTTCGCCATGACGGCCTGCATGACCTGGTTCTCGAGTTGCGTCGAGAACCGCAGGTTCGATACGAGCTTGCCCGCGTTGGGGCAGCGTGCAAGATAGTCGGACGAAGTCATCGTATAGACGCGTGCTTCGCCGTAGTTGGGACCGAACACTTCGTCGCCGCCCGCGAGATAGTTCATCTGCATCTCGATGTTCATCGGATGCGGTTCCCACCCGAGGAATACGACCCACTTCTTGTCGCGGATCGCGCGGTGCACCGTCACGAGCATGCCGGCCTCGCTCGATTCGACGAGCTTGAATCCGCCGAGCCCGAACTGGTTCGTATCGATCATCTTTTGAATTTTTGCGTTCGCGCTGCTGCCCGGCTCGATGCCGTAGATCTTGCCGTCGAGCTCCTGGCGGTGCTTCGCGATGTCGGCAAAAGTCCTTAGCCCCGCCTCGTACTCATAATTCGGGACTGCCAGCGTCGTCTTCGCGCCCGAGAGGTTGGGTGGCTGCAAGACCTGGATCTCCTTTGCCTCGACGAACGGATCGACAGCCTTTTCCTGTATGGGCCACCAGTAACCCAGCGACACGTCGATCTGCTTGTTCTTCAGACCGGCCAGCGAGATCGGCACCGATGCCACGGTGGTAGCGGGCCGATAGCCGAGCCCCTCGAATACCGTCGATGCGAGCGCGGTCGTCGATGTGATGTCGGTCCAGCCGATGTCGACGAGATGGACTGCGCGGCAGCCGGCCGGGTCTCGAGCGAAGGCGGGAATCGCCAAGGTGCACGCGAGACACGCCGAAAACAGCTTGAAGCGGACATTCATGGGTTCCCCTTTCGTCGGTTTGGCGCGCCCGCAGATCGACATGATGCGATGCTCAGCGCGTTGTCGGTTCGTCATCGATTGCGTGGGGTAAAAGTACAAGCCCATATTGTGCGAAAAGCGATTCGCAGCGACCCCTTCTTGCCTGCCAGCGACTATCGGGGGAAAACCGTACTTCATGCATCGGGGCGGCGTCGAGACGCTCCCCGAAACTCCATATGAACGCGGGCGCCGGAGTAATATGGGTTCCTTGTCGCCGCTGCTTGCCTGCCGTTCATGCCAGAAGACATCTCGTTCCTGTTGCTACCCGGCTTTTCGGCGATCGGCTTCATGTCGGCCGTCGAGCCGCTGCGTGTCGCGAATCGTCTGCGCGGCGAGCTTTACCGGTGGCATATCCTCAGTTTGGACGGGGCGCCCGTTGCGGCAAGCAACGGGATTTCCCTCAACGCAAAAGCTGCATTCGACGCGCCCGAGGCCACGAAAGCGGCCATCGTATTCATCGTGGCGGGGTTCGAACCGCTCGCCTGCTATACGCGAGCGCTGGGCGAATGGCTCAGGCGGCTCGATCGCGACGGCGTGACGCTGGGCGGCATCGATACAGGCAGCTTCGTGATTGCCGAAGCCGGTCTCTTCGGCAGGTCGGATCGCCTGACGCTGCATTGGGAAGCACTAGGCGCTTTTCGCGAGCGGTATCCGTCATTGCTTGCCGGCGATGAACTCTTCGCTGTCGATATGCGGAGGATCACCTGCGCGGGCGGAACCGCGTCCATCGACATGATGCTCGATCTGATCGGGCGTCGGCACGGAGCGGCATTGGCGGCTGCGGTGTCCGAGCAGTTCGTCGTCTCGCGCATTCGCCGGCGCTCCGATCATCAGCGCATGGAGATCGCCGTACGGTATGGCATTCACAATGCCAAGTTGATTCAGGCGATCGGCGCGATGGAGCAGAACATGGAGGAGCCGCTGACGCCGGCCGAGCTGGCGGCTGAAGTGGGCGTGACGCGCCGGCAGCTCGAACGTCTTTTTGGCGCCGCACTGCGCGACACGCCCACACACTTTTATCTGCAAATGCGTCTAGACCGTGCGCGCGAGTTGCTTCAGCAGACCGACATGAGCGTCACATCGGTGTGCGTCGCGTGCGGCTTCGAATCGCCGTCGCACTTTTCACGTAGATACCGCGAGCGGTTCGGGACAAGTCCGCGCCAGGACCGCCGCGCGCACAGCGGCAGCCCCCGCGAGCACAGCGACGAATTGGGGGCTTTGTCGACGCGGTAAGACCTGCCCTCTAGCGAACCCCCGTTTGTTCGACATGCGTGTACGACATCGATGTCATTCGTCCGTCGAAAGATCCGGAATGCCGACTCTCGACTCGACGACGCCCTCAATCGAGCCTGAAGAACCCCACGGTGGTATGCAGCTCGCGGCCTTGCTCGCTCAGGGATGCGGAGGCGGCCGCGATCTGCTCGACCAGCGCGGCGTTTTGTTGCGTCGATTGATCCATGAGCGAGACGGCCTGATTCACCTCGTCGATCGAATGGCTCTGTTCGCGGGCCGATGCGGAAATCTCGGTCGTGATCGTCGCGACATTCGCTATCGCGTCGGTCAGTTCCGAGATCGTCCGGCCGGCGAGGTTGACCTGCTCGGCTCCCGTTCTCACGTTGTTCACCGACGATTCCAGCAGGTCCTTGATCTCCTTCGCGGCGCTCGTCGATCGCTGTGCCAGATTGCGCACTTCCGACGCGACGACGGCAAATCCGCGGCCGCTTTCGCCCGCACGCGCGGATTCAACCGCCGCGTTCAACGCCAGGATATTGGTCTGGAAAGCGATGCTTTCGATCATGGCGACGATGCCGACGATCCGCCCCGATTGCTCGACCGCGACATCCATCGTCCGCGCGGCGCTCGACACGGCTTCATTGCCGCGGCGGGCGGTCTGGACCGCGTTCGTTGCGACTTCGTTGACGTTTTTCGCCTGCTCGGCCGTACCACGCACGGTGTTCGCGAGTTCCTCCATCGTTGCGGCGGTCTGTTGAATCGAGGCGGCCTGTTGTTCCGTGCGCGCCGACAGGTCGCCGTTGCCGGCGGACACTTCGTTGGCGGCGAGTTCGAAGTGGCGGCTGCTTGCCATCACTTTGACGAGCACGCCATGCAGTTTCTCGACGAAAGCGTTGAACTGGGTCGCGAGGTGTCCCACCTCGTCCTTGCTGACGAGCGGCAGGCGACGCGTCATGTCGCCATCGCCCGATGCAATCTCGTACATCGAGCCCGCCAGCGTGCGCAAGGGCGACGTCATCCGGCGTCCGAGCGCAATCGTTACGGCGAGTGCTCCCGCGAGCACCAGCAGACCGACGCCGATCAGCATCGCGGTGAGCCGATTGGCGGCCGCCATCATTTCAGCGCTTGGAATCAGCGCGAAATACTTCCATCCGTTTCGGGGCGAGGTATAGACGTACGCGCGATACGACGTGCCGTTCATGTCGATCGTCGCGAGACCATCGCTCGCGGTGGCGAGTTGGCGGTAACCTTCGCCGAGCGCCTTCATGTCCTTGAACTCGTGCGATTTGTCTCGAGGGTCGACGAGGATTTTGCCGTTGTTGTCCACGACGATCAGGTAGCCTGTCTCGCCGAAACGGATGGCGTTCGTGAGCTTGGCGAAGCCGTCGAGCGTAATGTCGCCCTCGAGCGCGCCGATGACTTCTCCTTGCGGATTCTTCACGACGCGCGCGAACGAAATGATTGCACCGCCCGAGGCCGCCGCATTGAGATAGGGCGCCGGTCTGACGACGCGATCGGGTGCGGTCATCGCAAGCTGATACCACGGTCTCACGCGTGGGTCGTAGTGTGCCCCGTTGAAGCTTTCGACCGGCCACTGTACATAGCCGCCCCATTTCGTCCCGATATCGAGGTAGCGCATATTGGGGTGGCTGTCGCCGAAGGCCTTCAGCAACGCGTAGATCGATCGTTCGACGGGGCCGTTGGACTCGGGCGTCATCGTATCGCTGTGCGTCATGTAATCGACTATGGTGTTATCGGCGGACTGCAATTGAACCGTGTTCACCAGGTACGTCAGATTTTGCTCGACTTCGCGGAAAAGCCCGTCCAGCGATTCATCGGCTTGCTTGATTCGCGCACTGCTCGATTGCTCGAAAGCATCGATTGCCTGATGGCGAACGTTCAGCGCGCCTACCGTGGTCAATAACGCTACCGTTACCGCCAACGCAAAGCCGGAGGCAACGCTGATCTTGAACGCGATCGAATGTGTGAACTTCACCTTGTCCCCTTTTGATGTTTGAATGATTCGATCTCATCCCATCGGATGCGATCGAGACCGTACATGGCCGTCTATCCAGGATGTCGGCACATCGGTCGAATAATTAAGCGGGACGGATAGCGGGAGGGAGAGGCGGCGCAGCGCCTCTCCGTGATGGAGTTCAGAACGAGTGCCGCATGCCGATTCGCACGTCGGCTTGCGTCGTCGTCGTGGAGGGTGTGAAGCTATAGCCGATCACGGAATCCACGCCGCTCGATGCTTTCAGCCAATCGCCGGAGATGTAGACATCGGTCCGCTTCGAGAGCAAGTAGTGCAGACCTGCCGACACCTGATTCCAGTGGTGGCCTTCGAACGACGTGTATTGATAACCGCCCACCGCGCTGAATGCCGGAGTGACCTGCCAGCTCGCACCGCCTTCACCCACGTGCATGTGAGATGTCGTGCCGACTCCCTTGATCTGCGTGTAGCTGTAGTTGCCCATCAGCGTGACGTTGCCGATCAGATAGCTCGCGCCGATGCCGAACGTGCCCTGTTTCTCCACGGGGAACGAGCTGCTCGAAAAAAGGTCCGTGATGGCGCCGGTTGCGGGATCGACGCTGACGGTCGGTCGTCCCAGGAACGTATGCGTGCCGATCATCGCATAAGGATCGAACGCATAGATGCCGTGCGGATTGTTGAGCTGCGTATAGGCGGTGCCGATCGTGAAGGGGCCGTTCGCATAATGCGCGCCGACGCTCCATGCACTGTCCTGATGAAAGTTGCCGGCCACGTTGCCAAACGAATACATGCCGCCGAACTTGAAGCCGCTGAATTCGTTCGAGAGAAATTTGACCGAATTCGGCAAACGATCGATATTGAAACGATCGAAGTCGCCTTGGTGGATCGCATAGCCGCTGGCCCACGCCGAGACGTTGTAAAGCGCCACCATTTCGCCTGTCATATCGAGCTGATTGCCGAGGGAAACGGTGCCCCAACTGTTCTGCAGTCCTACATAAGCCTGGCGGCCGAATTCGGCGCCGCCGAATCCCAGCTGGCCGTTGCCGACGTGGAAGCCGCTTTCGAGTACGAAGACGGCCGAAAGCCCGCCGCCAAGATCTTCCTGGCCTTTGATGCCCCAGCGATTACCATAGGAGATACCGTCATCGAACTTGACGACATGTGAGCCGCCCGTATTGTTGACCCAGGTGATGCCGGCATCGATGATGCCGTAGAGCGTGACGCTGCTTTGCGCATAGCTTGCAGCGGGCAGGCATGCGATCGCGAGCGCGGCGCCCGTGAACGCCGCTGCATTCAGTCGTTTTTTCATCGCTTCTGTCTCTGGAGGTTGGGAAGATGCGGCAGCAAGTCGTCGCGAGTCAGGCAAGTAGTGCAAAGGCGACGATTACCGCAACTTACAAGTCCATATTCCAGGTCACGTGAATAAAGGCGACATGAAATGGTCTCATTGCGACCTGGCGCGGGCGATGTTTGTGCGAGCGGGAGGGTGGTGTGATCTCCGTGACCTTATGCCGTGCCCGCGGCTTCGCAGCGATGATCGAGCAGGACTTCGGCGGAGCCTGTTCCGCCTTCCGCATCGGTGGCGCTGTTCACGATCAGCCACCCGTCGCGCTGCGCCCACGGGCCGGCTCCCGTGACGAGAATCGTTTGCATCGCCATCGCGCCCGGTCGATCGCGCTCGACGATGTCGAAGGGATCGACGGTGAGCGCGGGCCCGTCGATGTGCATCACTCGATAACGCAAGCCATCGATCGTGTCCCATGTCCAGCGCTCGGCAACGTCGTATCGATGCTTGGCGAGCGCGGCGCTCGCCGAGGCGCTCATGCAGTCGATGTGGATGTGCAACTGGTTTTGCGAACGGCGATACGTGGAGTTGATCTCGAGTCCCAGTTGATCGTCGGCGAGCGCGTGCCGATGTGCTTTTACGAGCGAAGCTTGCACGTAACTGCGCGCCTGCCATGCGTCGGCCCAGTAGTTGGGGGCATCCGGTGCCAACAGGGCGGGGCTCTCGATGCCTGAAACGCGCTCGGTCGGGATCAGCAGGTGTTGGGCAATGCCGCTGCGATCCTTGAGGATGGCGAAATGCTGATCGAGATCGACAGCGGCGCACAGGCCGGTGCGGCCGCTCGAACGCGCGGCGGCAGTGCAATCGAAGTGAACGATCTGCCATAGCGCATTCGGATCCGTTGCGGCGAGCGTCGCGCAGCCGGCTGCCAGCACCGATGCGCAAAGTGTGGCGGCGAGGCGCGGCCTGAACCTCATGCGCCCGATGCGGCTCCCGTGAGGCATCGCACGACCCGGGGGGGCGCGATGGCGCGGCTTGTCTGACATGGCTTGCGTAATGTCTTCCTGGAACAGGAACTTGCCAAAAAACGGGGCCATTTTGGCATGAAACGACGCGGAACCGCGTCGGGATCGGCGGCTTTCCGGCCCGTGTCGCATTTTCGCAAGCGTGCGTCGGAATTCGTCGGCTAGCCGGGGATTTTTCTGGCAACTATGTATGCAGACTGTGCAGGCACGCGCCTGCCGCAAGGAGACGGAGAAAATGAGTTCACCGAAGGTGGTCGTCGAAGGGCTCTGCAAGGTGTTCGGCAGCAACCCGAAGCAAGCGATCGACATGCTGGCTCAGGGCGCGACGAAAGACGAGATCTTTGCGCGCACAGGGCAGGTGGT
Organism: Paraburkholderia sp. NMBU_R16; assembly: GCF_013282575.1. Taxonomy (GTDB): domain Bacteria; phylum Pseudomonadota; class Gammaproteobacteria; order Burkholderiales; family Burkholderiaceae; genus Trinickia. Next base: position 75,270 of record NZ_JAAAYE010000005.1, on the reverse strand, counting down.
CGGCGTGCACGACGTGTCGTTCGAGGTTCCGGAGGGCGAGATCTTCGTCCTGATGGGGCTCTCGGGTTCCGGGAAATCCACGCTGATTCGCCTGATCAATCGGCTTGTCGATCCGACGGCGGGCAAGGTGCTCGTCGACGGACGCGACATCGCGGCCGTGAAGCGCTCGGAGCTGACGGCACTGCGCCGGCGCGACATGAGCATGGTGTTCCAGTCGTTCGCGCTGATGCCGCAGCGCACCGTGCTCGCCAACGCGGCCTTCGGCCTCGAAGTCGCCGGCGAAAAGCGCAAGGTGCGCGAGGCGCGCGCGATGGCGGTGCTCGAACAGGTGGGGCTCGCGCCGTTTGCGCATAAGCTGCCCTCCGAGCTTTCGGGGGGGATGCAGCAACGGGTCGGGCTCGCACGCGCGCTCGCCGTCAATCCTTCGCTGATGATCATGGACGAGGCGTTTTCGGCGCTCGATCCGCTCAAGCGCAAGGAAATGCAGAACGTCCTGCTGCAGCTGCAAAAGGACCAGCGGCGCACGATCCTGTTCGTTTCGCACGATCTCGAGGAAGCGCTCAGGATCGGCAATCGGATTGCGATCATGGAAGGCGGCCGCCTCGTACAGCTCGGCACGCCGCAGGAAATCATCAGCAATCCGGCGGATGAGTATGTGCGCGCGTTTTTCGATGGCGTCGATACGAGTCGCTACCTGACCGCGGGCGATCTCATGCAGACAGACGCCGTGCCGCTCGTGCGGCACCTCGATGCGGCGGGCGTCGCGGCCTCTCTGAATGGCAGCGCCGACTACGCGTTCGTGCTCGACGGCGAGCGCAAGTTCCGTGGGTTCGTCACGCGCGATGCGCTCGGCCAGGCTTCCTCCGATGTCGGGCAGGTCGAATGCATCTCACGCGCGGCGACGCTCGATCAGGTCGTCTCGCGCGTCGTCGCGCATGCGCGCGCGCTGCCTGTCGTGGACGACGACGGCTGCTACTGCGGCTCGGTCGATCGCGCCGTCGTTCTTCAAGCTCTCACGCGTATGCGAGGTTCCCATGTCTGAACTCATTCCGCTCGGAAGTTGGGTGGACCACTCGGTCCACTATCTGCTCGATCACGACAGCAACACATTCGATGCGATCGGCCGGGCGATCGAATCGCTGGCGGCGCTCGTCGAGCATGGGCTGCAGGCCATACCGATGTGGGCGCTGATGGCGATTTTCATTGGCGTCGGGCTGTGGCGCGTGGGCTGGCGCTTTGCGCTGTTCACGACGTTATCGCTGTTGCTCATCTACGCCACAGGGTTCTGGGATCAGACCGTGGTTACGCTCGGTCTGACGCTTTCGTCGACGATCATCAGCCTCGTCATCGGGATTCCGCTCGGCATCTGGACCGCCAAGAGCAAGCATGTGGCGCTCGTCGTGCGGCCGATCCTCGACCTCATGCAGACGATGCCGGCGTTCGTCTACCTGATTCCCGCGGCCATGCTGTTTGGCCTGGGACGCGTACCGGGGATTCTATCGACGGTCATCTTTGCGATGCCGCCCGCCGTGCGTCTGACGAGCCTCGGTATCCGGCACGTCAATCGCGAGATCGTCGAGGCGGGGCAGGCGTTCGGCTGCACGCCGTGGCAACTGCTCTACAAGGTGCAGTTTCCGAATGCGTTGCCATCGATCATGCAAGGCGTCAATCAGACGATCATGATGGCGCTCTCGATGGTGATCATCGCTTCGATGGTGGGTGCGGGCGGACTCGGCAACGATGTGCTGGCGAGTATTCAGCGGCTCGATATCGGGCTCGGGTTCGAAAGCGGTTTGTCGGTCGTGCTGCTTGCGATCGTTCTCGACCGTATCACGGAGAGCTTCGGACGCATGCCCGGCGTCGTGCAGACGCAGCGCTTCAAGGGGCTTCGCAATGTAATGCGCGTGCGCTCGGCACAGCAGCCGGCCGCTCAAAGCTGACGCGAGGCACATATGGCGTCGGCCGTCCTTGCAGCGGGCGAAGCGGCGAAGACCAGGACCGAACATTTCGGCTTCCTGACTTTGCCGAACTTCTCGATGATTGCGTTTACGAGCGCCGTCGAGGTGCTCAGGATGACGAACTACGTCAGCCGGGCCGACCACTACCGGTGGTCGGTGATTTCGCCGGACGGTGTTCCGGTGCCCGCCAGCAACGGCGTCACCGTGACGCCGACATGCACGCTCGAAACGGCGGGCGTGCCCGATGTACTGATTGTTTGCGGCGGCACGCAGATTCGCGAGGGGGTGGATCTGCGCGTGCGCAGCCTGCTTGCTTATCTCGCTTCGCGCGATGTGCCGCTCGGCGCGCTGTGCACCGGCGCTTACGCTCTGATGAGCGCGGGGCTGCTCGACGATTACCGGTGCACCGTGCACTGGGAGGATATGTCCTCCCTGCATCGCGAGTTCCCACGCGTGAGGTTCACCGACGAGCTGTTCGTCATCGATCGCGATCGCCTCACCTGCACCGGCGGTACGGCGCCGCTCGATCTGATGCTCCACCTCGTGGGGCGGCGGCACGGGCAGAACCTGGCTGCGCAGGTGTCGGCGCAGTTCATCCTGGAGCGCATCCGCAGCGCTTCGGACCATCAGCCGATTCCGGTCGATGCGCGCATCGGTTTTTCGCGGGCGGAGCTCGTCGAAGTCGTGCGGCTCATGGAGGCGAACATCGAAGAGCCGCTTTCCCTCGATGAACTGTCACGGCTCGTCAGGCTCTCGCAGCGCCATCTGCAGCGCATGTTCAAGCTCTATCTCGACGTGTCGCCGACTCACTACTATTTGTCGCTTCGCCTTCGCCGTGCTCGCGAGCTGCTGCGCACGACCGATGCGTCGATTGCGCATGTCACGTCGATATGCGGTTTCCAGTCTCCGTGCCACTTCAGCAAGGCTTATCGCTCGCAGTTCGGGTATGCGCCGAGCCGCGAGCGCCGGCGTGAGCATTAACGAAGCGGGTTTGTTTTGAATCGATTGGTAGTCCGTACGATGCTTTGCCTTGTCCGGCGAAGTGTCGATCCTGTAATCAGCAAAAAACAAGGCAGGGAACTGAGGATGATCGCGATGAAGCAGGTGTGGATGAAAGCCGGTTATGTAGTGGCCGCCGCGGCGCTATCGACGTCCGCTTATGCGACGGACCCGGCGGCGTGCCGCAACGTGCGTTTTGCGGATGTGGGGTGGACCGACATTGCGGCAACGACGGGCTTGGCCTCGACAGTTTTCGAGGGGCTCGGCTACCACCCGATGAAGACGATCGCTTCGGTGCCGATCACCTTTACCGGCATCAAAAGCAAGCAGATCGACGTGTTTCTCGGCTACTGGTCGCCCACGATGGATCCCATCGTCGCGCCGTTCGTCAAGGCTGGGCAGATCAAGGTGCTGGCGAGCCCCAATCTGACCGGTGCGAAATATACGCTTGCCGTCCCGGAATACGTCTATAACGGCGGTCTCAAGACGTTTGCCGATATTCAAAAGTATGCCGACAAGCTCGATGGCAAGATATACGGCATCGAGCCGGGCAACGACGGCAATGCCCTCATCGAAAAGATGATCAAGGGTAATCAGTATGGGCTCGGCAAATTCAAGCTCGTCGAATCGAGCGAGGCTGGCATGCTCGTCGAGGTGAACAAGGCGGTCCGCCATAAGCAGTGGATCGTTTTTCTCGGTTGGGAGCCTCACCCGATGAACGTGCAGATGAAGATCGACTATCTGAGCGGCGGCGACGATGTGTTCGGGCCGAACTACGGCGAGGCGAAGGTTTTCACCGCCACGCCGCCCGACTATGCGGCGCGTTGTCCCAACGCGGCGAAGCTCGTATCGAATCTGAAGTTCACGACGGATGTCGAAAACCACGTGATGGTGCCGATCATGAACAAGGAAGATCCGACGAAGGCCGCGACAGCTTGGTTGAAGCAGAACCCGAAGGTGCTCGATCAATGGCTCTCGGGCGTGACGACGTTCGACGGGAAGGATGGGCTCGCTGCGGTGAAGTCTTACATCGCCTCGCATTGATGCCCGATCGGGGCGATATCGGGTGCCGTGGCCGACACCAGCGTCAAGGCGGGTCAGTCACGGCGGGTGCGAAACGCTCGACAATTCCGGCTGGCCGGTCAATCGTCATCGTCGGGCAAAGGCTCACCGTCGATCAGCGCGAATTCTTCCTGCTTCGACAGCCCCGCTTGCCGCTCACGATAGGTCACGGGCGGCACGCCGAATTGCTTGCGGAACTCGCGCCCCAGATGCGACGCATCGGAGAACCCGCAGCTCGATGCAATATCGGCGACCGTTCGGTCGGAACTCGTCAGCAGCCATGCGGCCGTGCGTAGCCGCACATGCTTGGCGAACGTCTGAGGGCTCTTACCTGTTTCAGCCTTGAAGAGTCGTTCGAGCTGACGCGGCGACAAATCGAGCTTGCACGCCAGCTCCTCGAGCGGCAGGGTGCGCCCGACGTGCTGCTCCATCAACAAGATCGCACGCTTGACCTTCGGATGCGTCGCGGGCGCGAGCCCCGGCGGATGGGGTTGCGGCGCATTGCCCTTCTGCATTTCTCCGACGAGCAAGATCCGTAACGCCTTCTGCACCGTCGCATGATCGAAGTGACGCAGCAGAATGGCCGCGGCGACGTCGATCGATGCGCGGCCGCCCGAGCACGTCACGCGCCGGCGATCGATGACGAACAGCCTGTCGGCTACGAGCAGGTTCGTATCGGCGGACGGAAACCGCTCGATGAAATCCCAGTAGTGAAACCAGCTGACGCATGTACGGTAGCCATCCAGCACGCCCGCGCGCATCAGCGCGAAGACGCCGGTGCAGATGCCGACGACCGTCGCGCCGCGGTTCGCCGCGCGTCGAATGAACTCGAGCGTGTCGTCGTCGGCGTGCGGTCCCGAATGCAGCAGCCCACCGACGACGACGACGTAGTCGAACGGTTCGGACTCCTCATAGGTTTCCCACGGCGTCACCTGGATACCGCAGCTCGCGCGCACCGGCGCAAGCGTTCTGCCGACGACGCTCCAGGCGCAGCGCACGGGCTTGCTGAAATCGCTGTCGTCGGCGGACAGGCGCAGCATGTCGACGAAGCCCGAGAATGCCGTCAGCGTGAAATTCGGCAGCAGGACGATGCCGAAACGGATGCGTTCCTTCGGTATGGCGGAGGTAATCGGCGGTGACGGTTCGACTGCGTTCATGTTGCCAATGCAAAAAGACGATGCGGCGGCGCCAGCCGCCTGGAAGGGCATCGCGCGACGCGTGGCGCCGGGTGCCCATTTGTGGTTTTCCGCCGCAAATTATCACTTACGCGCATAACGGGGGCCCGCGCGGGTAGGTTTGGCGACGGTATCCCACAGCGATGCCGCTTTTGTTCTATCGGCGAATTCTACGCTTTGGTGTACTGGCGTCCATCGGTAATCGTACGCTGCAACGGCATCACGCCAGAGGATGCGGCGCCGCACCATCTCACGAGACGTCAATTCGTCAATCGAGGCCGTCCCCATGAACGTCAGTGTTTTCGATCTCTTCAAGATCGGTATCGGGCCTTCGAGCTCCCATACGGTCGGTCCCATGATCGCCGCGTGCCGGTTCGTCTCGCATGTCGAGGATGCGAATCTGCTCGGCTTCGTGCGCCGCGTGAAGGTCGAACTCTACGGCTCGCTCGGCGCGACAGGCAAGGGCCACGGTACGGACAAGGCCGTACTGCTCGGGCTCGAGGGTCATCTGCCCGATGCGATCGACCCCGATCTGATCGAGCCCCGGCTCGCTCATATCCGGCGCGAAAAATCGCTGCAACTGCTGGGTCAGACGCCCATCCGCTTCGATGAAAAGGAAGACATCGCGTTTTATCGCCGGCTCATGACCGGTACGAACGTCGTCCATTCGAACGGCATGCGTTTTCAGGCGTTCGACGAGCTCGGTCAGTTGCTCGTCGAAAAAGAGTATTACTCGGTTGGCGGCGGCTTCGTGGTCAATCGCGACGGCGACCGCGTCAACGGTGTCAGCAGCGGTGCATCCGTGCCCTATCCGTTTCGCACGGGGGCCGATTTGCTGCGCGCATGCAGCGAAAACGGGCTTTCGATTGCGCAAGTGGCAATGAAAAACGAGTGTGCTTCGCGCGATGCGGCTCAGGTGCGCGAAGGGCTGCTCGCGATCTGGCGCACGATGGCCGCGTGCGTCGAGCGCGGTTGCCGCACCGAGGGGGAGCTGCCCGGACCGATGCGCGTCAAGCGTCGCGCTGCCGAGCTTTCGAAGCACCTGCGGGCGCGCTCGGAGGAATGCCTGCGCGACCCGCTTTCGATGCTCGACTGGGTCAATCTCTACGCGATGGCCGTGAACGAAGAAAACGCGGCGGGCGGGCGCGTCGTCACGGCACCGACCAACGGTGCGGCAGGCGTGATCCCGGCCGTGTTGCACTACTACGTCAAGTTCGTGCCCGGCGCGAACGAGGACGGCATTGTCGATTTTCTGCTGACGGCCGCGGCCATCGGCATCATCTACAAGGAAACGGCTTCGATCTCCGGCGCGGAAGTCGGCTGTCAGGGCGAAGTCGGCGTCGCTTGCTCGATGGCGGCCGCCGCGCTCGCCGCCGTCATGGGCGGCACGCCGCGTCAGGTCGAGAATGCCGCCGAAATCGGCATGGAGCACAACCTCGGGATGACCTGCGATCCGGTGGGCGGTCTCGTGCAGATTCCCTGCATCGAGCGCAACGCCATGGGCGCCATCAAGGCGCTGAACGCATCGCGCATGGCGCTCAAGGGAGACGGAGACCATTACGTGTCGCTCGACTCGGTCATCAAGACGATGCGCGAAACGGGCGCGGACATGAAGACGAAGTACAAGGAGACGTCGCGCGGCGGGCTGGCCGTCAACGTCATCGAATGTTAAGAACACCGCAAGGACGACCGCTATGAGCCGCTTTTCCCTATTCAGTCTGGTGCGCAACGGATTGTCGTATCACGAGAACTGGGAGCGCCAATGGCGCAGTCCCGAGCCGAAGCGCGAATACGACGTGGTGATCGTCGGCGGCGGCGGTCATGGTCTCGCCACCGCCTATTACCTCGCGAAGGAGCACGGCGTGCGTAATGTCGCCGTGCTCGAGAAGGGATGGCTCGGCGGCGGCAACACCGCGCGCAATACCACGATCATTCGTTCGAACTACCTGTGGGACGAGTCGGCTGCGCTCTACGAAAAGGCGATGAAGCTCTGGGAGGGCCTCTCGCAGGACCTCAACTACAACGTCATGTTCAGTCAGCGCGGCGTCATGAACCTCGCGCATACGCTTCAGGACGTGCGCGACACGCAACGGCGCGTCGATGCCAACCGGCTCAACGGCGTCGATGCCGAATATCTGACGCCCGAGCAAATCAAGGAAATCGAGCCGACGATCAATCTGAACGCCCGCTACCCGGTGCTCGGCGCATCGTTTCAGCGGCGCGGCGGCGTCGCGCGTCACGATGCGGTGGCCTGGGGTTTCGCGCGCGGCGCGGATTCGCATGGCGTCGACATCATTCAGAACTGCCAGGCGACGGGTATTCGACGCGATGGCGGTGCCGTCGTCGGCGTCGAAACGGTAAAGGGCTTCATCAAAGCGAAGAAGGTCGCGGTAGTGGCCGCCGGCAATACGACGACGCTCGCCGATATGGCCGGTATCCGTCTGCCGATCGAAAGCCACCCGTTGCAGGCGCTCGTTTCAGAGCCGATCAAGCCGGTCGTCAATACGGTGGTCATGTCCAACGCCGTACACGCCTACATCAGCCAGTCCGACAAAGGCGACCTCGTCATCGGCGCCGGCATCGATCAATACAGCGGTTTCGGCCAACGTGGCAGCTTCCATGTGATCGAAGGCACGTTGCAAGCCATCGTCGAGATGTTCCCCGTGTTTTCGCGCGTGCGGATGAATCGGCAGTGGGGCGGCATCGTCGATGTGTCGCCCGATGCCTGCCCGATCATCAGCAAGACCGACGTCAAAGGGCTCTATTTCAATTGCGGATGGGGAACGGGCGGGTTCAAGGCGACGCCAGGTTCGGGATGGGTGTTTGCGCACACGATCGCCAACGATGCGCCGCATCCGATCAACGCGCCGTTTTCGCTCGACCGGTTCTACACCGGCCATCTGATCGACGAGCACGGCGCTGCCGCCGTGGCCCACTGAACGCACTGGAGAGAGACCAACCATGTTGATGATCGAATGCCCCTGGTGCGGCCCGCGTGCCGAATCCGAATTCTCCTGCGGCGGCGAGGCCGACATCGTGCGTCCGCTCGAGCCCGAGAAATTGTCCGACCGCGAGTGGGGAGACTACCTCTTCATGCGGCACAACACGCGCGGCGTGCATCGCGAGCAATGGCTTCATGCGCAAGGCTGCCGGCGGTGGTTCAAGGCAACGCGCGATACGGTGACGTACGCGATTCAGGGATATGAAACGTTCGACGGGGCCACCCCCGAGCGGGCGGAGCACAACGGCAAACAACAGGGCACGCAATCATGAGCAGCCAGAAAGACCGACTCGGCGCCGGGGGGCGGATCAATCGCGCCATTCCGTTGACGTTCACGTTCAACGGCCGTACCTACCAGGGCTATCAGGGCGATACGCTCGCATCGGCGCTGCTCGCCAATGGCGTGCATTTCGTTGCGCGAAGCTGGAAGTACCATCGCCCGCGCGGCATCGTGACGGCGGGCGTGGAAGAGCCGAATGCCATCGTGCAGCTCGAACGCGGCGCCTATACCGTGCCGAATGCCCGCGCGACCGAAATCGAGCTGTACCAGGGACTCGTCGCGCGCAGCGTGAATGCGGAGCCTTCGATCGAGGACGACCGCATGGCGATCAATCAGAAGATCGCGCGCTTCATTCCCGCGGGCTTCTATTACAAGACGTTCATGTGGCCGCGCAAATGGTGGCCGAAGTACGAAGAAAAGATTCGCGAGGCCGCGGGTCTCGGAAAGGCGCCCGACACGCCCGACGCGGACCGCTACGACAAGTGCTTTGCGCACTGCGACGTGCTCGTCGTCGGCGGCGGTCCGTCGGGCTTGGCCGCGGCGCATGCGGCTGGGCTGGCCGGTGCGCGCGTCATTCTCGTCGACGACCAGCGCGAACTCGGCGGCAGCCTGCTGTCTTGTCGCGCGCAAATCGACGGCCGACCCGGGCTGCAATGGGCCGAGAAGATCGAGTCGGCGCTCGCGCAGATGCCCGACGTGAAAATTCTCACACGCAGTACCGCGTTCGGCTATCAGGACCACAACCTCGTGACGGTCGTGCAGCATCTGACCGATCATCTGCCGGTTTCGTTGCGCAAAGGCACGCGCGAGCTCGTCTGGAAGATTCGCGCCAAGCGCGTCATTCTCGCGACAGGTGCGCACGAGCGTCCGCTCGTATTCGGCAACAACGATTTGCCGGGCATCATGCTCGCATCGGCCGTGTCCACTTATGTGCATCGATATGGCGTGCTCCCCGGGCGCGAGGCCGTCGTCTTCACGAACAACGATGACGGATATCAGTGCGCGCTCGATTTGAAAGCGAGCGGTGCGAAGGTCACGGTTGTCGATCCGCGGGCATCGAGCGACGGTGCACTGCCCGCCGCCGCGCGGCGTCATGGCATCGCCGTGAAAAGCGGCGCCGTCGTTACCGTGGCGAACGGCAAGCGCCGCGTGTCGTCAGTCGAAATCGCCACGTTCGACAGGGGCGTCGTCGGCTCGCGGCAAGAGACGCTCTCTTGCGACCTCGTTGCGATGTCGGGCGGCTGGAGCCCCGTGCTGCATCTTTTCGCGCAGTCGGGCGGTAAGGCGCATTGGAACGACGAGAAGTCCTGCTTCGTGCCGGGCAAGGCTGTCCAGCCCGAAGTGAGCGTCGGTGCCGCATCGGGCGAATTCAGTCTTGCGCGCGGCGTGCGTCTGGCGCTCGATGCCGGTCTCGAAGCCGCGCAATCGCTGGGATTCAAGGCTGTGCGTCCGCCTGCTCCGCAAGTGGCTGATATCAAAGAGGCGCCGCTGATGCCGCTGTGGCTCGTCGGCTCTCACGAGCGCGCTGCACGTGGGCCCAAGCAGTTCGTCGATTTCCAGAACGACGTGTCGGCGGCCGACATTCTGCTGGCCGCACGCGAAGGCTTCGAATCGGTCGAACACGTGAAGCGTTATACGGCGATGGGGTTCGGCACCGATCAAGGCAAGCTCGGCAACATCAACGGCATGGCGATTCTCGCGAGCGCGCTCGGCAAGACGATTCCCGAGACGGGCACGACGACGTTCCGCCCCAACTACACGCCCGTGACGTTCGGTGCGATCGCCGGCCGGGAGATCGGGGATTTCATCGATCCCATCCGTAAGACCTGCATTCACGAATGGCACGTGGAGAACGGTGCGGCGTTCGAGGATGTCGGCAACTGGAAGCGGCCTTGGTATTACCCGAAAGCGGGCGAAGATCTGCACGCTGCCGTTGCGCGCGAATGTCTCGCGGTGCGAACGGGCGTCGGCATTCTCGATGCGTCCACGCTTGGCAAGATCGATATCCAGGGCCCCGATGCGGCGAAGCTGCTGAACTGGGTGTATACGAATCCGTGGTCGAAGCTCGAAGTGGGCAAATGCCGCTACGGCCTCATGCTCGATGAAAACGGCATGGTGTTCGACGATGGCGTGACCGTTCGTCTGGGCGATCAGCACTACATGATGACGACGACGACGGGCGGCGCCGCGCGGGTATTGACCTGGCTCGAGCGATGGCTGCAGACCGAATGGCCCGACATGAAGGTGCGGCTGGCTTCGGTCACGGACCACTGGGCCACGTTTGCCGTCGTGGGGCCGAAGAGCCGCAAGGTGCTGCAAAAGGTTTGCCGCGATGTGGATTTCGCAAACGATGCGTTCCCGTTCATGAGCTACCGCGATGGCACGGTGGCCGATGTGAAGGCGCGCATCATGCGAATCAGCTTCTCCGGCGAGCTTGCCTACGAAGTCAACGTGCCGGCCAATGCGGGGCGCGCGGTCTGGGAAGCGCTGATGGAGGCCGGTGCGGAGTTCGGCATTACGCCGTACGGCACGGAAACGATGCACGTACTGCGTGCGGAGAAGGGCTACATCATCGTCGGGCAGGACACTGACGGGTCGATCACTCCGTTCGATCTGGGTATGGGCGGTCTTGTTGCGAAGACGAAAGACTGTCTGGGCAAGCGGTCGCTGACCCGGTCCGACACCGCGAAGGAAGGGCGCAAGCAACTCGTGGGACTGTTGACCGACGATCCTGCCTGCGTGTTGCCCGAAGGCGGGCAGATTCTGGCCCCGGGTATGAGGACGCCGCCGGCGAATACCGTTGCAGCAGAGCCGGTGCCGATGCTGGGGCACGTCACGTCCAGCTATTACAGCCCGATTCTGAAGCGCTCGATTGCGCTGGCGGTCGTGAAGGGCGGGTTGGGCAAGATGGGGCAAAAAGTGACGATCGATTTGAACGGGCGCACCGTCGACGCGACGATATCGAGCCCCGTGTTCTATGACACCGAAGGAGTGCGTCAGCATGTGGAATGAGACGAAAGGCAATGCGGCGACGCTCGGCGGCCAGGGACGGCTCGAATCTCCGCTCGTCGGCGTGCAGGAGCTTCTTGCGGCGAGTCAGGTCAAGCAATCGAATGTATTTCGACTGCGCGAGCGGCCGTTTCTGGAGCTCGTGAACGTCCGTGGCGATGCACGCGATCCGGCGTTCATGAATGCCGTGCAAAGCGTGCTTGGCGCGGGCTTGCCTGTGAAGCCGAATACGGTTGCGCAGGCGAGCGAGTGCGACATCCTTTGGTTGGGTCCGGACGAATGGCTCGTTCGCTCGATCGAGCCGCGGGTGGGTCAGCTCGAAGCGAAGCTCGGTGCCGCGTTTCAGGGGCTGTTTGCTGCGGCTGTCGATGTGGGGAGCGGCTACACGGTATTGGAAGCGAGTGGAACGCATGTACGCGACGTGCTGGCGCGCGGCTGTCCGCTCGATCTTCATCCGCGTGTATTGGCGCGGGGGCAATGTGCGCAGAGCCATTATTTCAAGGCTTCGGTAGTGCTCGTGCCGCTGGGTAGCGACAGCTATGAGATCGTGGTGCGCCGCAGTTTTGCCGACTACTTCTGCCGCATCATGCTCGATGCCGCGGCGCCGTTGTTGATTTGAGGCGGGCGATCGGCTCTGGGTGGTGGGCGGCCAGGGCCGATCGAAGAAGAGCGAAGTTTCATGTTTCGCCGATCGAAGTTTTCAAGTCGATTCTTACCCCGGCCAATTGCTGTCAGTGTGCCGGCTCAGCGGGCGCATGCTTGACGTGCAGCTTGCCACTTTTCTTACGTGCCTGCCAAAGATCATAGGCGGTCTGTCCGGCCAGCCAGACGTCGGCGCGGCCCCCTCGTTCGACGCCAAGCCACGCTTCGATGCGCAACGCCATTTCAGGGGAGATCGCGGCGTGCTCATTGAGCACGCGCGAAAGCGCGGAACGCGTGACACCGAGTTGCTGCGCGGCCTGGGTTACGGTCAGGCCGAGTGCTGGCAATATATCTTCGCGTAGCGTGGCGCCAAGATGCGGCGGATTGAAGATACGGCTCATAACGCAATTCCTAGTCGTAGTCCTGATAATCGATTATCACGGCATTCGGCGCCTCGCGAGGGGCATTCCGCCGTCAAAAGCCTCTTCAGTATGTGCGTCGGGCCACTACTTCGAGGCCTTGGGTCACGTCCGTGCCGACGGCGGATGATATGCACGATAGCGCCACGATGTATGTGGCGTTTCGAGTCACTTGTCCGTCAACGCTTGACAGGGGCATTGCCGTTGTCGCGTAAGGGCAATGGTCGGTCTTGGTTCAGTAGTTGGGGCCGGTCTACGCATGCTCTAATTGACGGTCAACGCACAGCAATGCCGATAGGCACGCCTAGGCAGAGTCGAATCGTCGAATTGCCAGCGCGATTTTTTCGACATCACCGTCCGAAAGATGGTGATGACATGGAATCGTTAGGATCTCGCGTGCCAATCGCTCGGTGGTAGGAAGTACGACGGATGGCTGAGTCGATCTCCATGCTTTTTGGTAGTGAACGGGTGTTGGATAGTGGACTGATGTGTGAATGCCATGCTTGGAGAGATACTCTTGAAGTTTCTCGCGCTGCCCTGATTTCACGACGTAGTGATAGTAAGAACTCCCGCGTTTTCCTTTTGCTAGATCGATTCCTGTTGCGGTCTCTACAAGCCTTTCATCGTAGAAGGCAGCGATTTCCCTTCTGCGGTGCAGCCATTGATCAAGGCGTTGAGCTTTGACATTCAGCGCAGCGGCCTGCAACGAGTCAAGGCGTGAGTTAATTCCAAACATGACGGATTCGTTGCGAGTCGCTAAGCCGTGATTTCGAGCATTTCTTGCATAGGCCGCGAGTTTTGCGCTGGTCGTGACGAGAACGCCGCCGTCTCCCAATCCGCCGAGTGTTTTCAATGGGTGTAGTGAGAACGCCGCCGCATCGCTAGAAGTCCCAACTTGACGACCTCTGATCGTAGTCCCGATCGCTTGGGCACAATCTTCGATCACGGCTATGCCGTCGCGGGCGCGGCACAGCGTCAAGATGGAGTCGATGTCTGCCGGCCGTCCCCGGAGATGAACCGGTATAACCGCCCTTGTGCGGTCATTTAGAAGCGGTGCAATCGTATCAACGTTAACGAGTTCGTCTTCCCCGACATCGGCAAGTACAGGCTGCGCGCCGATGGCAACTATCGCTCCGACGGTTGCCACGAACGTATTCGAGCAGGTGATGACCTCGTCGCCAGGCCCTATTCCTAGGCCGCGCAGCGCGAGAATCAGAGCGTCGGTACCGGAGTTCATTGATACGGCAAAGGCCCCGCCGCACCGATTCGACATCCACGTTTCGAACTGAGATACTTCACTGCCGAGCACGAATTCTCCTTCCGTGAGGACATGGCGCCATCGCTCGAAGATGAGTCCAGACAGATCTCGCGCTTGTTCTTCGACGTTGTTGCATTGGATCATTTGGCCTTTCCTCGCCTTTTTCGACTAGTCGTAAGCAGACCAATCGTGACGGTTCCGATTGTACTAATGACGGCAGCGATTATCAGTGCATGTGAATAACCAACTGCTTCACCGACGAGGCCGCCACCGAGATAGATGAACGGGTGCGCTCCGCTGGTAATGAGCGTGTCGACCGCTACGACTTTACCGAGATCTTTCTCAGGAGAAAGCGTTTGCATCGCGGTTGCCCAGCCAGTGAGCCATGATGCCTCGACGAACCCGACAAACGTTGCTCCCAAGACAGCCATCCAGGCGAAGCCACCCATTCCCAGCAAGGCCATGGCGCTCCCAAGAAAGAGGCCGCACCCCAGCGTCAGCAACGGCAGGTGTCGATGGCCCGAAGCGAGTACGGTGACTATAGATCCAATACACGCGCCGAGGCCTGAGGCGGCGAGACAAACGCCCCACATCGCATCGCTAAAGCGTTCGGTCACCGCATATGGAGCTACGACCAGAAAGACTGGGAAGCACAGGACATTCACGACCACGGTAGCGGCGAAACCGAGTAGCAGCTCGGGGTTGCGCGTGACGACTGCTACTCCGTTCAGTGCTTCGCGAATTGAAAATTCATCCTCGGATTGAAGTTTGGTCTCGTTAGGTAGCAACGCGGTGAAAATGGCCGCTGCGAAGAAGGTGATGCCGTCGATCAGCACTCCCCATACTGGGTCCCACAAAATGATCAGGATTCCTAGGGTGGCAGGAAAGATCACCGCGACGAAATTGTCGATAAAGTTGATTGCTCCGTTACCTGCAACCAAGGCCTGCTTCGGTAGCAGGTTTACGAGGAGAACCTGGGTGCATGGGCGGGAGACGCCGATGCCAATACCGAATGCAAGATAGGCTAGCACTAAGCTCCACGATGGGCAGCCAGATGCTATAAGCGCGACGACCATAAGTTGCGCCGTGCCTCTCGCAATGTCTGTGGCTATAAGGACCCGCTTTGGGGACCTTCTGTCTGCCAGCATGCCTCCAGCGACAGCACCGATGACCGTGCCGATTCCAACCGCAGCTAGGATAAAACCTAAAGTCTCGCCGCCGAAGCCAGCGCGAATTATGGCAATGGGCAGAGCTGCCAAACAGATTGCGTCGCCTGCCATGGACAGTCCTTGACCGATCAACAACTTCCGAAATGACTGGAAATGTAGCGCGTCGCGATAGATTGAGACGCGTTTGGCTAGTGAAGTCATTCCGGCTCACCGCAAATGTAGACTCGGCCATCGGAGTGACGTTTGACAGGGAATTTGTCGCCCTCGGAGTCAATGCAAATTACGTCATTTGCGGGAACCGTGATCCTAATCTGTTGCCCTCGAAAATGGAGGGCGAACCGGTATGAATTCCAGTGTCCCGGCAACTGTGGCCGGAAAAAGAGCCGGTTCCCATCGACACGAAGTCCGGCAAGCCCCTCAACGAGCCCCTGCCATGCACCTGCGTACGCGGAAAGGTGCAGACCATTGCTGTAGTCCGTGACCGGCATGAAGTCCAGGTTATAGCGGCTCGCGCGCGTTATGAATAAGGCGCACGCCTCAGTTGCGCCGATGTCTGCGGCGACTACCGCATGAGGACCATGGCTAAGCGACGATTCGTGGACCGTACGGGGTTCATAGAACTTGAATGCCGCTTGCTTGACCTCATGCGAAAAATCGTCGGGGAAGAGCGACATGAGTAGGATAATATCCGCCTGCTTTACAAGCTTGGTATCGAAGTTCTCTAATTTTTCAGACGATTCTTTCTCCCTTTCGTTCAAAAATCTTGGCCCACTCATCTTCGCAAGTCTAAGGCCTGTTTCGGGTAGCATCGCGTATCCATCAAATTCCTCCGGAATCAACACGCCGTCAACGTTCATCCATGGTAGGTATACATCCTTGATGATTGCCCTCCAGTGCGCAATCTCACTTATTGTCGCGTCGCGAATAAACCCCTGATCGACTAGTGAAAGGGTAAATTCGAGGCACCATTTTAGGAGATAGTTCGTGAAGAAGCTGTTGTCAACGTGGTAGTGATATTCGTCCGGGCCCATTATGCGCTTCGTGACGTAGGCTTGCTTATCGTTTGACCAAGTAAATACGGAGGCAGAAAATCTGGCGCATTCGATGGCGATTCTGCTGCCTCTAAAATTCATATACGCGTCATCACCTGTTGCCATCCAGTACCTATTTAGGGCGTAGCAGACATCCGCAGAGATGTGTAGAACTTCCTCGACGCTCCATTCTCTTTTCAATGCTCGATGCGGATATGACAGGATATAGTGGGGCCCGTTTTCCGATCCGCGGTCGTTTGATGCCTCGGGATAGCGGGCCCCGGAAAAGCCTGTTGACATAGCGAATTCGATCGCTTTCTCAATATGATTATAACGATAATCTATCATCGATCGGGCTACGCGCGGGTCGTTCCAGATCCAAAATATGCATTTATGAAGCTCAGTATCGAAAAATGTGGATCCTGAATGATAGGTGCTGGTTAGTCCTCGTGCTGGAGAAATAAATCCGTGTGGGTGATAGTGCGAGTCGATGCCATGTTGCAATAATTGAAAAATGCAATATTTCATCCCTATTTCAACTGGATCGCCATTTGCACTGATTGAAACGTTATGGTTACCCCATAAATTTTTCCATCGGGCTAGATGCTCGCTTTCGATCGTTGAGAAGTTGGGTGCCATTGCTGGCATGCCTAACCCCGATTGGGCGAATCTCGAACGCACTTGCCACTGCGCGACTAATCGATGATGGCGCTCGGTAGAGAAGTCGAAGGTCGTAGAAATGGTGCAGCCGCAGTCCGAATGCTGCCATGCCTTGACAACGCTGGTGGACGTCGGTAACCGTTGAATGTTGACGTCATAGCACAATCGATGTTCTTCTGTAACGAGAAGAGCGCTGAAACCGTCACGGCCGCATTCGCACCGCTCGACGTCATAATGGCGAGCCGTTAGCTGTGAGAAGGTGCCGAGATATTCATTGACCGCCGATGTATCGATCCCATAGTCCAGTCGCAGTCGACGCGGTTCGCTAACCTCGCTATTTGTCTGTTGCAGCTCTATGACCATCGAGACTTCCGGGCGGCCGGGTACATTTACAAACTGCCGCACGATCAATTCGAACGCTTGCTGACCAACATGCAAGTACTCCGTGCTCGTAACGGATGCGCTATCGAGACGGAGCGTGACTTTGCCCGTTACTCCTGCTTGAGGACGCGCGGACTCTCCGGTCTCGACGTCGTAGATCCGGAGAATTCGCGGCGCGGGCAGCGACACAATTTCGCGCGACACTCCCACACCGGCTGCATATACCCCATTTGCTAGCAGTTGTACTCGCTGAGCTCGCTCGGTTGCGCCCGGAACGTGTGGACGTACGCCGATGAGAGCATTGGCCAACGTCGTCACACATGAAACAAATGCACATGATGCCGGACGCAGGTCCGTCACTTGTTCGCTTTTTTTACCGCAAGAAACGATTAGCATGGGCAACTCACGGACGAAGCGAAAGACCAGTCAGCAGATTGGATGTTTAAGAGGTTGTGGTAGCGAGGATCCGTCAGAATGTTCCTACTGTCGTTGAACCATCCTGATTGCCATTGCTCACATATTTCCAGAACTGCGTCGCGGATGGTATGGACAAACTGGAAGTCAAGCTCTCGCCGCACAAGGCTCGAATCGAGTCTATAAGACCGAACGTCATCGGAGGCTGCCGTTGCGATCGGTATGTTCGCATTGTAGTAGCTATCGACAATGCCTTTGACCTGCATCGCGATATCGGCCACTGAGTGATTCTCCTGACCAACGTTGACCGCTCGTCCGCAGAGACTACCCAGCGATTCCCGTTGGACAAGTAGTGTGTATATCCTGCAAAGATCGTTGATGTGAACGTTGGGCCGGTACTGTTGACCGCCAAAGACCGTAATTTTTCCGTTTGCGAGTGCGTTGGCTGTGAGGATGTTAACGGTCAAGTCTAAACGCTGCCTTGGCGACCAGCCGCAAACGGTTGCGGCCCGAACTGCGACTGTTTCGAAAGACGGGCCCGTTATGTCGAAAAGAATTTTTTCTCCTTCCGCTTTGTATCGGTTGTAGTCAGTGATAGGCAAACACGGTTGATTCTCATCGACAATGGGTTCGTTATTGATGCCATAGACGCTGGCTGAGGACGCATAAATGAAGCGTTGGCAACCCAGGCGTTTTGCGGTTTTTACTAGATACGGAAGGCAATCGAAGTTTATTGATCGACTCAGCGCCGGATCCGTATTAAAGCTGGGGTCGTTTGCTACCGCGGCAAGATGTATGACGGCGTTGATTCCACTCAGGGCGCGCTCAACGATCGCTTGATCGCGGATATCTCCTCGGACCAACTCCAAGCGAGTGTCACCGAGGAATCGGTTAAGTCCGTTCGGGAAGAACTGGGCGTCCAGGACCCTTACGCGATAGCCGCTCGCCAGTAGTTTAGGCACTAGCCGCGCGCCAACATATCCGGTGCCGCCTGTTACAAGGATGCATGCATGCTCTGTCATTTTAAACCCCCTACAGTGACGTTGATCGGCACAGGAATGCAGTCCAGTGACGGAAGAATGCGTGCACCCGAATGAGTGGGGGGCGGCTGGAATGGACTTCTGCGAATCTGATACGCGCTCAGGCCGATGGCACAAGCGGCATCAACTGCATGTGGCGCATCGTCGACAAGCGTTACCGCGGCCGCTGCACTTTCGCCGGCAAGTTGCAGAAACAGCTCCCCTCGCGTCTGGCCTTCCTGTTGCTGCACCACCGACTGTTGTGGGCAAAGCGATTTCCCGGATCTACGCAACGCAGTTGTGAACAGTCGAGCTGCGTTCTCGGAAGCGGTGTAAAAACGGACTCGCAGCTGCGATGTCTCTAGTCGGTGCAGCAGTCGGAGTGCATCATCGAAGAGTCGAGTGTCTTCAGACAGCCGCAAGAACTCGGCTTGCTTGGACTCTGCCAATACCCAGCTATCTTGTGGGCGGCGCGTATCTACGCGACGACAGTTTCTCTTCAACTCTATGAGCCGAGACGCGCCTTCCAGACGGGGCCTTCCAGCGATGTAAGCGACGTATTCTGCGTAGCTAAGATCATCGACACCGAACTGACGTGCGGCGTAGTCCCAAGCTTGATAGTGGGGAGTGTCGATCAATGTGCCGTCGAGATCGAGCAATAGGAGTGTTTGATCTCTATCTTCCATTGATTACTCTCCTTTGGACATGATCGCCCGTGCGATCCGAGATGTTGAATCCATCACCGCGTCGTCGGTAAAAATCAGGCGTCCACCTGCGCTTTCGACGAGCACACGCTCCGCGCGAACTCTCGGGTCACTACCCGAGCGGTAGTCGGCCCCTTTGAAAAACATATCCGGTTGGATAGCGGAAATAATCAGCTCGGCTGTTGCGGAGCGGTTCACGATTACATGATCACAGTATCGAATGGATGCAACAATTTCTGCTCGAATGCGCTCTGAAAATATCGGGCGATCGGGGCCCTTATCGATGAACTCGTCAGCTGTGATCGACACTAGAAGTCGATCTACAAGCGAACTGGCTTGGCGCAGATGATGTATGTGCCCAAAGTGAACGATATCGAAACAGCCGTGACAAAGTCCTACGGTGAGGCCGCTGGCTCGGTAGGCCATGGCCAATGGCCTTAGTTCGTTAGCTCCATTCAAGACAATCATTGGCGTCGATCCATAGGAGTGAGGCGTTTTGCCATTATGTTTAGATGCTCGAGCTCTCCCCAATAGTCTGGTAGCTGCCCTACTATCTGAAATCCATTGCGGAGATGAAAAGTAAATGCGGCGCGCTCGTTGTCTATGTTGCCAATATCCAAGCAGAGGTAGGTTTTTTTGCGAATTGATGCAAATTCTTCGACCTTTTCATAAAGCAGCGAGGCAATCTTTCTTCGGCGGTGGTTGCGGTCAACAACTAACCAGTCTGCCCATAGGGCTTGTTTTGACGGTAGCGGCCCTGGACCACACCCCATCGTGCCGACAACCATGCTTCGATAGATCGCGACAAATCTAACTTCTTCGTCATGTGGGGCGTCCAGTTCGCGGGTGAATTGTTCGCGCGCTGCACGTGCAAGATCGTCAGGTGAACCGATCTGCGAGATCAGTTCCAGTGCTGCTGCTATATCAGAATTTATGAAGCGGCGCACGATAACGCTTTGATAGTCGTCAATTGGCATGATAATCAAGCTTCTTGAGTGCGGTATCCAGCCAGTCACATGCATCGTCAATCATTTGAGGGGTATGTGCCGACGATAATGTGATTGGCTCAGGGCAATACGCGAGAGGCATCAAGAATCCATACAGGCCATATTCCGTTGATAGAGCACGAAACAATTTTCGAGCGAAGTTGACAGGATAAATTTGCTCGATGTCCTTCATCGAGCGAGGCCGGTCTACGGTTCCGATGTGAACTCCAATTCGGCCGCCGTAACCGTCTATATGGCACGGAATGCCGTGTCTAGTAAATATTTCATTCAAGCCAGTCTTGAGCCGAAGTTCCAATGAGTTGATGTATCGATGTATGGCTCCGTCTTCCAGATGCTGCAGAACTGATAGCGTTGCGCAGACTGAAAGATATCGTCCTGTATTTGTCCCGCTAATTTGCACGGGGCCCGCGCGGCGCGATCACATCCATAAATTCAGATTTGCCTGCGATTCCGGCAATTGGTATACCGCAGCCGAATGCCTTACCGTATGTTACGATGTCGGGCGTTACGTTATAGTCCTTTTGTGCTCCGCCGATATTGCCTCGAAATCCGGTCAATATTTCATCGAATATCAATAATGCGCCGTGCTCAGTCGCAAGTGCGCGTAGTTCTTGTAGAAATTGCTCGTCAGGCTTGACGCATCCGATGTTTAGGGCTATGGGTTCCAGGATAATCCCTGCGATATCTCGGGCGTGGGATTGGAAGACTGCCTGAATGGAGCTTAGATCATTCCATGGGACCGGTACAGTCAATTGCCCTAGCTCATCTGGGATTCCAATCGTGCCGGGTAAACGTTCAAGGTCGCCGCTCGCGAACGCTGCGCCGCTCCGTGGGGAGGAGTCGATATTCCAGCTGAGAGTATCGTTTAGGCCGTGAAAGTGGCCTTCGAATTTTACGATCAATCTTTTTCCGGTTACAGCTCGAGCCACTCGAGTCGCATACATAGTCGCCTCTAACCCGGAATTAACAAGGCGAAGCTTTTCCGCACAGGGAACTGCAGCGCAGAAGCGTTCGCTTAACAGCTGGTGCGTTTCTGTTTCATATTGCTGGAGAAATCCACTCGACAAGGCTTGACTGATTGACTCCTTGATAATGTAGCTATCGTGGCCTAGCAGGCACGAACCCCAGCCCATAATGTAGTCGTCACGCCATTCTCCGGACGCGGTTTGTATTCGAGCGCCCGAAGCACTGCGAATTTGGGTAGGCCCGATTCCTGTCAAATGATTCCAGCCAGCCAATACGTTTCCAACGCGTGTTTCGCATACTTTTGTCACCATGTCGAATCACCTTTTCAAAGACGTGCTTTTGGCAACCTTTATGTCGAAAGCTTGAGGCGAGTGTACGAACTATCGCCGCTTGTCAACGGTCTTTTTCGCAATTTCGGACGATCGGAGGGTTCGTTAAAAGATTGAAGTCGGACCTGGCTATGAGGGAGAGTCCGTGCTGATAGGGAGCGCTCCGCTCGTTCGATGACACACAAACACGAATGCATCTGGATCCAATGGATGCCGTGATGTCTGCGGGCTAGTGATTGATTTGGCTTACGAGCGCCGCTCGCAACGAAATGCGCGTCCGAAGCAAGCATTCACGAGGCCGGTTATCCTTTGTCCTCTGCTCCCCCAGCGCTCGACTCCCGGAGGAACCTCATGGAATACCGCAAGCTCGGCCGTACCGGCCTGACGGTCTCGCGCCTGTGTCTAGGCACGATGACATTCGGCTTTCAGACCGATGAAGCGACGTCCGGCCGCATCATGCAGACCGCTGCAGATGCGGGCATCACCTTCTTCGATACGGCTGACGTCTATCCCCTCGGCGGTGGCGACTCCCGCGTCGGTGCCACCGAGGAAATCGTCGGACGCTGGCTGAAAGGCAAGCGCCAACGCTTCATCCTCGCCACGAAGGCCGTCGGCAAGATGGGTCCGTCGCCGTGGGATCAGGGCGCATCGCGCAAACACCTGCTGGACGCCATCGATGCCTCGCTGCATCGGCTCGGCACCGATTACGTCGACCTCTACCAACTGCATTCCGACGATCGCGAAACCCCCGTCGACGAAACGCTCGAGGCGCTCGATACGATCGTGCGCTCAGGCCGCGCACGCTATATCGGCGTTTCGAATTTTCTGGCCTATCGGCTCGCGCGTGCATTGGGGCGTGCCGAGACCCTCGGGCTGGCGCGCTTCGTATCCGTGCAGCCTCGCTACAATCTGCTCTTCCGCCAGATCGAGCGCGAACTGCTGCCGCTAGCCGAAGAAGAAGGGCTGGGCGTGATTCCCTACAACCCGCTGGCCGGCGGGCTGTTGACCGGCAAGCACAAGCGCGGTGCAACGCCTCCCGAAGGGCGCTTCACGCTCGGCACGGCCGGTGCGATGTATCAGGAGCGCTACTGGCACGAGCGCGAATTCGAAACGGTCGACGCATTCTGTAAAACGACGGCTGAGGCCGGGCTGTCGCCCGTGACCGCAGCCGTCGGTTGGGTACTCGCCAATCCCGCGATCACCTCGGCGATCATCGGCGCCAGCCGCCCCGAACAGTTGAACGATTCCATCGCGGCGGCGGATCGTCCACTCGATGGCGCGCTCAAGACAAAGCTCGACGAATTGAGCTACGAATATCGCTTCGGCGATGCGCTGCGATAACGAAGGCCCGAGCGGAAACCGCAACGCTTGCTCATTCCGCCGTCACATACTGGCTGCGTAAAGGCGCGACGGGCGGCGGCGAGCCGACCGCCGCGCGCACACGCCGCGCCTCGTCGGCGGGCGTGACGCCAAAAAGCCGCTTGAATTCACGGCTGAACTGCGAGGCACTTTCATAGCCGACGTGTGCCGCCGCCGCGCTGACGTTGAGCCCGTCTTGCGCCATCAGCAAACGCGCATGGTGCAGGCGCGTGGTCTTCACATACTGCATCGGCGAAGTGGCCGTTACGGCCTTGAACTGCGCATGGAACACCGCGAGGCTCATGCCTGCCTCGCGTGCGAGCATTTCGACATCGAGATTGTTCTGGTAATCCGAATGAATGCGGCGTAAAGCCTTCGCAATACGGCCGAAATGATGCTGATGCGTCAGCGCGACGCGAATGACATCGCCTTGCGGGCCTGTCAGCACGCGATAGCAGATCTCGCGCACGATGCCCGGGCCGAGAATCGGGGCATCGGCAGGCGAGGCCAGCGCTTCCACGAGCCGCAATACCGCATCGGCGAGCGGCCTTTCGAGCGGGGTGGCGTAAAACGCGCGAGGCTCGCCCTGGATGGGACCGCGCGAGTCGTTCAGCGCAATCAGCAACTCGGCAACGACAGCGAGATCCATCTGAATCTTGACGGCCAGCAGCGGTTCGTCGGGCGTCGCTTCGGTCTCGCATTCGAACGGCAGCGGCACGGCCATCACGAGATAATGCTGCGGGTCGTAGACGAACGTCTGAGCGCCCAGGAAGCCTCGTTTCCGTCCTTGGCAGACGATGACGATGCTCGGGTCGTACAGGACCGGTATGCGCGGGCAGCGATGGTTCACGCGCATCAGCTTTACGCCTTCGATCGACGAAGGCACGATGCCTTCGGCCGGCGCGAGCCGGCCCAGCAATTCGACGACGCGTGCCTGCGACGCGTCGATGTCCACACGAGCGGTTTCCGAAAAAGAATGCGTCATGTCCGGGGTGCGGCCTGGCAAGAGGAACAGGCTCGAAATCTACCACCAACGGCGCGGTTTTGCTGCTTGCCAAGAGAAACAGGCAAGGCTTCAAGAGGTTCAGGTATTCCGCGGGGCACGACCGCTGCCTAGGATGTGAGGCTCGATGCGATACCGCATTTTGCTTAACCGCATGACAGGAGCGACCATGTACAAGACTCACGCCTACGCAGCCCAGAACGCACAATCGCCGCTCGCGCCGTTCGAATTGGAGCGTCGCGGTCTGCGCGAGTACGACGTGCATATCGAAGTGATGTTCTGCGGCGTGTGCCACTCGGACCTGCACCAGGCACGCAACGAATGGAGTAACAGCATCTATCCCGTCGTGCCGGGCCATGAGATCGTCGGACGTGTGATGGACGTCGGACCAGCCGTCACCCGCTACAAGACGGGCGATCTCGTCGGTGTAGGCTGTCTCGTCGATTCGTGCCGCACCTGCGCGAGCTGCCAGGAAGGCCTCGAGCAATACTGCGAGAACGGCTTCGTCGCCACCTACAACGGCACGGACCGCGTAACAGGTGAAACGACCTACGGTGGCTATTCGACGAACCTCGTCGTCGACGAAGCGTTCGTGCTGCGCGTGCCCGACAACCTCGACCCGGCTGCCGTTGCACCGCTGTTGTGCGCGGGCATCACGACCTACTCACCGTTGCGCACCTGGGGCGCCAGCCCCGGCAAGAAAGTCGGCATCGTCGGTCTCGGCGGCCTCGGGCACATGGGTGTGAAGCTTGCGCACGCAATGGGCGCGCACGTGGTACTTTTCACGACGTCGGCGTCGAAGGTCGAAGACGGCAAGCGGCTGGGCGCGGACGAGGTCGTCATCTCGAAGGACCCGGAGGCGATGGCCAAACATGCGAACAGCTTCGATCTATTGATCAATACAGTTGCCGCGCAACACGATTTGAATCCGTTCATCGCATTGCTCAAGCGCGATGGGACGATGACGCTGGTCGGCGCACCCGAGCACGATCATCCGTCGCCGCAAGTGTTCAGCCTGATCATGAAGCGCCGTCGGCTGGCTGGTTCGCTGATCGGGGGAATCGCCGAAACGCAGGAGATGCTCGATTTTTGCGGTCAGCATGGCATTACCTCGGACATCGAAATGATTCCGATGCAGCAGATCAACGAAGCTTACGGCCGGATGTTGAAAAGCGATGTGAAATACCGCTTCGTGATCGATATCGACTCATTGAGACAATAAGAAAGGACTGAGCATGGCGACACTGACGATCAACGGAAAGGTCCACACGCTCGACGTGCCGGACGATATGCCGCTCCTGTGGGTACTGCGCGACGTCGTGGGACTGACCGGCACGAAGTTCGGTTGCGGCATCGCTCAGTGCGGTGCGTGCACGGTCCATCTCGATGGGGCCGCGGTGCGCTCGTGCGTGCTGCCGGTGTCGGCCGTCGCCGGCAAGAAAATCACGACGATCGAAGCCGTCGGCGCCACGCCGGCAGGGCGCAAGGTGCAGGAAGCCTGGCGCGATCTCGATGTCGTCCAATGCGGTTATTGCCAGTCGGGGCAGGTGATGTCGGCCGCCTCGCTGCTCGCGCAAAACCCGAAGCCGAGCGACGCCGATATCGACGCGGCGATGGCGGGCAACCTGTGTCGTTGCGGCACCTACAACCGCATTCGCGCGGCCGTGAAGCACGCGGCAGGGGAGGCGTGAGATGTCGAAAGGACTCTTCGATCTCGCCCACAGCGTGGAGGCAAGTGCCGCTGGGGCGCCCGATCTTGCCAATGAGCCGGCCGGCTCCGCCGTCTCACGCCGGACGTTTCTCAAGTTCGGCATGACGCTCGGTGCAGCCGCCGGCGGCGGACTGCTGCTCGGTTTCAGCGTACGAGCCGATGCTGCGACCGACCGTGGCGCGCATGCGCGCCGATCCGCCGTCGAAGGGCAGGCTTCCGAAGTCGCAGCGCCCGGCACGTTCGCGCCGAATGCGTTCATCCGCATCGACCGCGAAAGCCGCGTGACGCTCGTGATGCCCAAGGTGGAGATGGGGCAGGGCGTCTATACCTCGATTCCCATGCTGATCGCCGAGGAACTGGCGGTGCCGTTGCAGCAAGTGACGCTCGATCATGCGCCGCCCGACGACAAGCTGTATGGCGATCCGTTGCTGGGAGGCGGGCAGATCACCGGCGGCTCGACCTCGATTCGCTTCGCATGGCAGCCGATGCGCCAAGCGGGTGCCACGGCGCGCGCATTACTTGTCTCGGCCGCGGCGCGGCAATGGCGCGTCGATCCGGCTTCATGCACGGCGCGCGCCGGTGAAGTCGTGCACACGCCGAGCGGACGGCGTATCGCCTACGGCAAACTCGTCGATGCCGCGGCGAAGCTGCCGTTGCCGACCACTGTCCCGCTCAAGGATCCCAAGGACTTCGAACTGATCGGCAAGCCCACGGACCGGCTCGATTCGGCGCAAAAAGTGGATGGTACTGCGCTGTTCGGCTTCGACGTGCGCCTGCCCGGCATGGTCTACGCGGCGATCGTCAATTGCCCCGTGTTCGGCGGCACGATGGAGAGCGTTGACGATACGCGTGCCAAGCAAGTGCCCGGAGTGCATCAGGTGGTGAAGCTCGACAACGCAGTTGCCGTTGTCGCGGCGCATACCTGGGCTGCGAAGCAAGGCGTTGCTGCCCTCGACATCAAGTGGAACGGCGGACAGGCTGCGACGCTATCGACTCAGAAGATTTTTACCGATCTTGCGGAAGCGTCGCGGCGCGACGGCGCTGTCGCCCGCAAGGAAGGGGACGTCGGCAAAGCGTTCGGCGAGGCCAAGGCGCGCATCGATGCGGTCTATGAGCAACCGCTGCTCGCGCATGCCACGATGGAGCCCATCAACTGCACGGTGCACGTGCGCGCCGATCGTTGCGATATCTGGGTGGGTACGCAGGTTCCGACCATCGCTCGCGCCGCGGGCGCCAAGGTGACCGGGCTGCCCCCCGAAAAGGTGGCCGTCCATAACCATTTGCTCGGCGGCGGTTTCGGCAGAAGGCTTGAGGTCGACGCGATCGTGCAGGCGTTGAAGATCGGCAAGGCCGTCGATTCGCCGGTCAAGGTCGTCTGGACCCGAGAGGAAGACGTCCAGCACGACATGTATCGGCCTTGCTACTACGATCGAATATCTGCCGGCCTCGACGCGAACGGCAAGCCCATAGCCTGGCAGCATCGGGTGGTGGGCTCGTCGATCCTGGCACGCTTCGCGCCGGCAGTCGTAAAGAACGGCGTCGATCCTGATGCGGTCGAAGTGGCGGCCGAACTGCCTTATAGCCTGCCGAATCAACTCGTCGATTATGTGCGGGAGGAGCCCGGTCCTATTCCGACCGCGTTCTGGCGCGGCGTCGGCGCGACGCGCGGCACGTTCGTCGTCGAAAGCTTCATCGACGAACTTGCCGTACATGCGGGCATCGACCCGGTGAAGTATCGGCTCGATTTGCTAGGCGATGCGCCGCGTGCCGCGCACGTGTTGCAGGTTGCCACGCGCGAGGCCGGTTGGGGCAGCGCGATGCCGAAAGGAAAGGGGCGCGGCGTATCGGTCATGCACGCCTTCGGCAGCTATTTGAGCATGGTGGCGGAGGTGACGGTCGAGGGCGGCGCGGTGAAGGTGGACCGCGTCGTATGTGCCGTCGATTGCGGCATGGCCGTCAATCCGAGGACGATCGAAGCGCAGATACAAGGCGGTGTCGTCTTCGGTATCACCGGTGCGCTTTATAGCGAAATCACGATCAAGGATGGCCGGGTCGAGCAGAGCAATTTCACGGACTATCGTGTATTGCGGCTCAATGAAACGCCGGAGATCGTGGTGCATATCGTGAAGAGCGGCGAAGCGCCGGGTGGTATCGGCGAGCCGGGCACGTCGGCGCTCGCGCCGGCTTTGACGAATGCGATTTTCGCCGCAACGGGCAAGCGGATACGGAAGTTACCCGTGGGAGAGCAGTTGAAGACGGCTTGAACGGCGGCTTCAGGCCCGCTGGCAAAACGCCCCGATCGATCTTTCCGTCGATTGTGGCGTTTTTTGATTCGGCCCTACCTGGGAAGTTCGCTCAACCGGCGAGGGAATTCGATGTCGAAGCAGGTAGATTCCATAGCCTGCTAGCCACCCCGACTCGCTCCGTCGCCGTGGCGTACCGATCGTCCGTCGCTTCTGCTACATCGCTCGAAAGCGGTTCGAGCGCGCGCCCCTTTGGATGCCCCCTTACCAGGCTGCCCTTGCCGCAGTGTTCGGCGCCTCAGCGATCAACGTTACTTCTTCTTATATCTGGACTACCACGGTGCGCGTTCTCGGGGCGGCATCACTATTTAACTCCTCTTGATCGGTGAGTAGTTTGTAAAATACAATATGCCTTACGATAAGCGAGCTTAGGGAAACCGAAACCTTTCGACGGTGGCGCTTGCGGCTGAAGGACGAGCGCGCCCGGGCGCTGATCGCGTCGCGGTTGGACCGTTTGGCTTACGGACACACGGGGATGCGCAGTCGGTCGGACAAGGGGTTTGCGAGTTGCGCCTTCACTATGGGCCGGGCTACCGCATCTACTTCCATAGACGGGGCAATACGATTGTCATTTTATTGTGCGGCGGCACAAAGAACGGCCAAGCGAAGGACATCGAGTTAGCCAAGCGTTTGTTGAACGAGTTGGGAGAGTGAAATGGCCGAAAAATTGACAGTCTATGATCCGGCGGAGGATCTAGGCAGTGAAGCAGCGATGGCGGAGTTCATGGCTGCGGCATTCGAGACGAACGATGCAGGCTACATCGCGCATGCGCTGGGTGTGGTGGCCCGAGCGAAGGGCATGGCGCAGATCGCAGGGCAAACGGGGCTTTCGCGCGAGCAGCTCTATCGTTCCTTCAGTGAGCGAGGCAATCCGACGCTGAAAACAATGCTGTCGGTAATGAAAGCGCTGGGCCTCGAGCTGACAACCCGAGTTGCGCATGCGTGAGTACGTGCCGCGGGCGTTACCCCAGTCCTGCCGCACTACTGAGCCCGTTTCTCCTGCCAACGCTGCATGAGCTTGATTTCGTCCTGCTGCGCCTTGATGATCTGATGAGCCAGGCGCCGCAATATGGGATCTTTCCCATACTTGAGCTCGACCTGAGCCATGTCGATTGCCCCTTGATGGTGCGGAATCATATGCGAGACGAAGTCCTTGTCCGCATCGCCGGTATAACTCGGCGAATTCATGTTCTGCATCATTTTCTGATCGGCATCCCTGAAAGCCTGCGAGGAGGCATCGCTGGAACCGCCGGGCGTCGTGCCCGCCGCATGCGACATATCCATGCCAGGCATCGAGGCAGCTTGTTGGGCACCTGCAGGCATGGCCGACAGGCCCCATACGATGCTCGCGCCAATGAGCGCGAGACGACAGGCGAGACGATTGGGCACGTTGAAATCTCCTGGACGTTCAGACGTCGACCGTACCAGCCAGTTTCGTGCCACGCTGGCATGCCGGCGTCCCTTTCGCGACATAGTAAGGCACATCGGCGCGCGCCAGCGGCTTGCGTGCGCGAATCTTGTCGGCGATTTTCTCGGCCAGCATGATCGTCGGTGCGTTCAGATTGCCTGTCGTGATGATCGGCATGATCGACGCATCGACGACACGCAAACCATCGATACCATGCACGCGGGCTTCGGTATCGACGACCGCCATCCCGTCATACCCCATTGGGCATGAGCACGACGGATGAAACGCGGTTTCAGCACGTGAGCGAACGAACGCATCGAGTTCCCGGTCGCTCTTTAGATCGGCACCCGGACTCAGCTCGCGTCCGCGGTACCGATCGAGCGCGGGTTGCGCGATGATTTCACGTGTGATCCGGATAGCATCACGAAACTCGCGCCAATCGAGCGGCTCCGCCATGTAGTTGAACAAGATGCTCGGATGAGCGCGCGGATCGCGCGACCGTAGCTTCACTCTCCCGCGGCTCGGCGAGCGCATCGAGCCGACATGCGCTTGAAAGCCATGCATGTCGATAGCATTCGAGCCGTTGTAATTGATCGCTATCGGCAGGAAATGATATTGAATGTTCGGCCAAAGATCGTCGTCGCGCGTGCGAATGAATCCGCCGGCCTCGAAGTGATTGCTGGCCCCGAGGCCCGTGCCTTTCGCGAGCCATTCGAGCCCGATGGCGGGCTGGTTGTACCACTTGAGCGCCGGATAGAGCGATACGGGTTCCTTGCACTCGTATTGCAGATACATCTCCAGATGGTCCTGCAAATTGCGGCCGACGCCCGGCAGATCGAGCACGACAGGAATCTCGAGCTCGCGCAGCCATTCGCCGGGACCGACGCCCGAGCGTTGCAAGATCTGCGGCGAAGCGATGGCGCCTGAACACAGCAACACCTCACGGCGTGCATGCGCTTTGACCTCCGAGTCGCGATGCCAGTAAGCGACCCCAACCGCCCGCTTGCCCGAGAACAGAATGCGATCGGTCAACGCATGGGTGACGATCGTGAGGTTCGGCCGCTCGCGTGCCTGATCGAGATAGCCGCGTGCCGTGCTGGCACGGCGGCCGTGCGCCGTGACAGTGCGATCCATCGGGCCGAAGCCTTCCTGCCGATAACCGTTCAGATCGTCGGTGCGCGGATAACCGGCTTGCACGCCGGCTTCCACCATCGCTCCGAAAAGCGGGTTGTTGCCGGGCTTGCTCGTCGTGACGTGAACGGGACCGTCGCCGCCGTGATACGCGTTGGGTCCCACGTCGCGCGTCTCGGCCTTCTTGAAGTAGGGCAGGCAATCGAGATAGGTCCAATCCTCGAGGCCTTTTATCTGGGCCCACCCGTCGTAATCGAGCGCATTGCCGCGGATATAGCACATGCCATTGATCAACGACGAGCCGCCCAGGCCTTTGCCGCGCCCGCACTCCATTCGGCGGTGGTTCATATGCGGCTCAGGCTCCGTTTCATAGGCCCAGTTGTAGCGGCGTCCTTGCAGCGGATAGGCGAGCGCGGCCGGCATCTGCGTGCTGAAGTCGAAGCGGTAGTCCGGACCGCCCGCTTCGAGCAGCAGCACGCTCACATCGGCATCCTCGGTCAGCCGTGTGGCCAGCACATTGCCGGCCGAGCCGGCGCCAATCACGATGTAGTCGAATTCGCTGGTGTTCAAGCGCATCCCCTTTCAAAAGGCAGGCCGGTACGGCCCGAGTTCGACCTGAACCGATTTGATCTGCGTGTAGTGCTCGAGCGTGGTCAAACCGTTTTCGCGGCCAATGCCCGATTGCTTGTATCCGCCCACGGGCATTTCGGCCGGCGATTCCCCCCATGTATTGATCCAGCAGATACCGGCTTCGAGCCGGTGGATCGTGCGATGCGCGCGTGCAAGGCTTTCGGTGACGACGCCGGCGGCGAGGCCGAAGTGTGTCGCGTTCGCGCGGGCGATGACCTGCGTTTCGTCGTCGAAATCGAGCAGACACATGACGGGGCCGAAAATCTCCTCGCGCACGATGCGCATGTCGTCGCGGCAATCGGCAAAGACCGTCGGCGCCACGTACTGCCCCTGCGCGAAATCGCCGTCGACGAGCCGCATCCCGCCTGCCACGAGCCGCGCGCCCTCGCGCTTGCCGCTTTCGATATAGCCGAGCACCTTGTCGAGCTGGGCCGCGCTGGCGAGCGGGCCGAAATTCGTCTGCGGATCGGACGGTTTGCCGATGCGGATGCGCTGGACACGCTCGGCCACGAGCGTCTCGAATTCGGTCTTGACCGAGCGATGCACGAACACGCGCGTACCGTTCGTACAGACCTGGCCCGCGCTGAAGAAATTGGCGGTGACCGCGATATCGGCGGCACGCGCGAGGTCCGCATCGTCGAAAACGATCAACGGCGATTTTCCGCCGAGCTCCATCGTCACGTCCTTGAGCGACGATGCGCCTGCAACCGACATGACCTTTTTCCCCGTTTCCACGCCGCCCGTGAACGAGACTTTGGCGATGCCCTCGTGCATCGCGAGCATGGCACCGACGCGACCGTCGCCTTGCACGACGTTGAAGACACCGGGCGGCACGCCAGCTTCCGTGTAGATGGCGGCCAGTTCCAGCGCCGAAAGCGGCGTCACTTCGCTCGGCTTGAAGATCATTGCATTGCCGGCTGCAAGCGCGGGCGCCGATTTCCAGCAGGCGATCTGTATGGGGTAGTTCCATGCGCCGATACCGGCGCATACGCCGAGCGGCTCACGGCGCGTGTAGACGAAGGAGTCTTCGCGCAGCGGGATTTGCGTGCCTTCGAGCGCGGGCGCAAGACCGGCGTAGTACTCGATGACGTCGGCACCGGTGACGATATCGACGCTGCGCGTCTCCGCGATCGGCTTGCCCGTGTCGCGCATTTCGAGCTCCGCGAGCGCATCGTTGCGCGCACGCAGAATTTCGACGGCACGCCTGAGGATACGCGAGCGCGCCATGGCGCCGAGCGCGGCCCATTGGCGCTGCCCTTCGCGCGCGGCGGCAACGGCTCGGTCGATATCGGCCTGACTCGCTTGCTGGACGGTGGCAAGGTGCGCGCCGGTGGCGGGATCGAATGTATCGAACGTCGTGCCGCTGGTGGCATCGCAATAGGTGCCGTCGATATAGAGCTGCTTCAGGCCGTAGACGGAAGACTGGGCCATCGAATGAACCTCCAACGAACGGTGACGGTGGGCCGCGAAGGCTTCCACGATAGGCGTTTTGCGCCACGCGTTCAATCGATAAGGGACTCATCGGGATGGGCATGTCGGGTTCCGGCAAAGACATGTCGCGTTTGGATGGATCGCCGCGGCGCATTGAGGACTACGCTGCAACGCGTGGGACACCGTGCGCGGCCGGTCTGATGGAGCCGCGCGCGAAATTTCTTCGAAGACATGGAGACGCTTACGATGAGCAGCAACCGAGGTGTGGTGTATATGGGGCCGGGCAAAGTCGACGTGCAGTCGATCGATTACCCGAAGATGGTGGACCCGAGCGGCCGCTCGATCCAGCACGGCGTGATCTTGAAGGTGGTCAGCACGAACATCTGCGGCTCCGATCAGCACATGGTGCGCGGACGCACGACAGCGCCCGTCGGTCTCGTACTCGGGCATGAGATTACGGGTGAGGTCGTCGAAATCGGCCGTGACGTCGAGACGCTATCGATCGGCGATCTCGTTTCCGTCCCGTTCAATGTCGCCTGCGGGCGCTGTCCGATGTGCAAGGATCAACACACGGGCGTGTGTCTGAACGTCAACCCTTCGCGCGCCGGCGGCGCGTATGGCTATGTCGACATGGGCGGATGGATCGGCGGGCAGGCCGAGTATGTGCTCGTGCCGTACGCCGACTTCAATCTGCTGAAATTTCCCGACCGCGATCAGGCGTTGTCCAAGATTCGCGATCTCACCTGCTTGTCCGATATTTTGCCGACCGGCTATCACGGCGCCGTTACCGCCGGTGTGAAGCCGGGCTCTACCGTGTATATCGCCGGGGCGGGCCCCGTGGGTATGGCGGCGGCCGCGTCGGCGCGACTGCTCGGGGCTGCGTGCACGATCGTCGGCGATATGAACGCCGAACGTCTCGCGCATGCGCGGGAGATGGGGTTCGAGACGGTGGATTTGTCGCTGGATGCGACGCTTGGCGAGCAGATCGCGGCCATACTCGGCAAGCCGGAAGTGGATTGCGCCGTCGATTGCGTGGGCTTCGAGGCGCATGGGCACGGTAGCGCGCACGGCGACGAGGCACCCGCCACCGTACTCAATTCGCTGATGGAAATCACGCGTGCGGCGGGCGCGATCGGCATTCCGGGGCTTTATGTGACGGACGATCCGGGTTCGGCCGATGCCGCTGCGCGCCGCGGCAGTTTGAGCTTGCGTTTTGGACTGGGCTGGGCGAAGTCCCATTCGTTCCATACGGGCCAGACGCCGGTCATGAAGTACAACCGCAATCTGATGCAGGCGATCCTCTGGGACAAGCTGCCGATCGCCAAGATCGTCAATGTCACGGTGATCTCCCTCGATCAGGCACCTGAGGGTTATCGCAAATTCGACGGCGGCGCGCCGCGCAAATACGTGATCGATCCGCATGGCATCCTGAAGGCGGCTTGACGCCGACACCAGCAAGCGATGGAGCCGGCAGGCGCGCAGTCCGGCGTTTGCGTGCGCTCCATCGCGCTTGGCTTCCTTGCCTTCGTGCGCTTCAAGCACGCGTTGCGTTGGCCCTTTCCTTTTCCCGCTCGACTTGTTCGCGGTATAGCGCGAATTCCTCGCTCATTGCCCGCGCGACAGCGGGGCGCGCGGTTACCCGCTTGAAATAGGCTGCGATGGTGGGCCATTGACCGATATCGATATCGCAGTAGCGCGCCCAGTTGAGCACGACGGCGAGATATGCATCCGCCACGCTGAATGCGTCGAGCAGCCATTCGTGCTCGGCAAAGCGGGCGGCCAAGAGATTCATGCGGATGTCCATCTTCTCGCGGGAATAGCGCTTCACTTCGTCGCCGGCGTTCGGGTCGAGCAGCGGTATGAAGAGCGCCCTATGCAGTTCCGTGCTGATGAAACCTAGCCATTGCTGCAGACGTGCGCGCTGGAAGCTGCCCACCGGCGCCAACTGTGCGTGCGGAAACCGATCGGAGACGTACGGCAGGATCGCTGTGTTTTCGGTGAGCAACTCGCCCTCGTCCGTACGCAGCACCGGCACTTGGCCCATCGGATTGAGCGAAAAAAAATCGCTGCCGTTCTCGAGCTGCTTGCGCTTCGTGTCGACCTGAATGTAGGTGGCTTCATAGCCCGCTTCGTAAAACGCAATGCGGGTGGCCATCGAACACGCGAGCGGCGAAAAATACAATTCCATTCCTCTTTCCTCCTCGTTTGTTTGTTTTTGTACTATATTGCACATAAATATTTGTGGTCAAGGATTTTGTTTCAAATGGTACAAAAAGACGAGCGAGAACCGAAGCGCCCGCGCGGGCGCCCGCGTGCATACGATGCCGACGAAGCGCTGCGGCAGGCGCTCAATACGTTCTGGAAAAAGGGCTATAGCGCAACGACGCTCGACGACCTGAGCGAGGCGACGGGCATGAACCGCCCGAGCCTGTACGGTGCATTCGGCGATAAGCGGGCGCTGTATCTTGCAACGCTCGAACGTTATGTCGCCGCGAATCGCGAAGCGATGGATCGCGAATTGGCCGCGCCCCTACCTCTGCGCGAAGCGCTCATGCGTATCTACGATCTGGCGCTCGCGCTTTACTTCGAGGCGGACGGTGCGGCGCAAGGCTGTTTTCTGATTGGGACAGCCGCGGTCGAGGCCGTCAACGACGAAGAAGTGCGCAATGTGCTCGGCAAAGGACTGCTGACGTTCGACAAGTCGTTCGAAGCGCGCATTCGCCGCGCGCAGGAAGAGGGGGAATTGGACGATGCGACCGATCCCAAGATACTTTCTAAACTCGCCTCGGCCATTCTTCATACGCTCGCGTTGCGCTCTCGCGCGGGGGACAAGCGCAGCACGTTGCGAGCGACAGCGGAGGCGGGCGTGGCGATGATCTGTGCCACGGCCCGCGAAGGACGATAGCCGCTGACGTAATGCGACGCGGGAGTGCGCGAACTCATCGTCAGCACGCCGAAAGGCTAGTTACTCCAAACCGCTGTCAATCAGCGGCGCAAGGCGTAACGCAGGATCCCACCCGAGCACGCGCTTGGCCTTTTCGTTACTGGCCAACGCGCCATTCCCGGTGATGTTGAACACACCGGTCGCCTCGCTTCTCAGGGCCAGCACGACGGCCCACGCGGCGGCTTCGACATGGACCGGGCTCGCCCCGGTGGGCTCGTCGAAGCCCGTGCGCGGCCCGTAGAGATTGCCGTAGCGCAAAACCGCTCCCTTCCAACGCGGATCGGCCTCGTTCAGCGCGCGCGCTTCGAGTGCTGCCACGCCGTATACCGTGATCGCCCGGGCACCCTCGGCACCGAGATCGAGCGGCGACGTTTCGACGTGAGGCGTCGGCCCCGAGGCATACGCCCACGCTATGCTTTGCGCAATGAATCGTCGGCATCCGGCCGCGCGGGCCGCCGCGACGAGATTCGCCGTGCCTTCGTCGCGAATGCGCGCGTTGCGTGTCACGGCGTCCGCCATGCGGGCGGGGTCGAGGCCAGGCGGCAAGTCGGTCAACTGATGCACGACGATCGCCGGGGCGATGCGCTGCATCTCGCGTGCGAGCGCGGTGGCATCGAAGACATCGACAATGACAGGCTGTGCGCCCATCGCCTCGATCTCGCCCGCACGCTCTCGCTTGCGGGTCGTGCCATACACGGTGTAGCCCGAATCGACGAGCAACGGAACGAGCGCGCTGCCAATGGCACCGGCGGCGCCTGCCAGAAAGAGTGTCGTACTCATGAGAAGCGCTCCCGGATCGGATGAGATTGACGGACGACGTTGACGAACGACGTTGACGGTTCCTCGCAGTGTGGCCGTATCATGTCCCACCGAAAAGTGCCAAAAACGCTCGAAACGACTAGTCCATGAAAGAGCCTTCTCCACCATTGAAGATCGGCCCCATCGACCGGCGCATCGCGTTGTCGCAGCAAATCTACGACCGCTTGCGTCACGCAATCGACGCGCACCTGCTACGACCCGGCGCTCGGCTAGCGTCGGCGCGCGCGCTGGCCAGCGAGCTCGGTGTCGCGCGAGGGACGGTGGAGTCGGCCTATCAGCGGCTGGCTGGCGAGGGCTACGTGCTCGCGCGCGGCCCTGCCGGCACCATCGTCTCGCCCCATCTCGCGCAGCAGCCGGCACGGCAGCCGGCGAAGGCGACGGCCAACGCCCGGCTGCCGGTGGACCCCGGCGCGATGGCCGCGAGCCCCGAGCCGCCGCTGCCGTTGCAGCTTGGCATTCCCGCGCTCGACGCCTTTCCGCGCAAACTGTGGTCGCGCCTCGCGACGAGACGCATTCGCGCGAGTTCTCCGCCCGAGCTCTCCTACGGCGATCCGCGCGGGTACCTGCCGTTGCGGCAGGCCATCGCGGCCTATCTGCTCGTATCGCGCGGCGTGCCTTGCCGCCCCGAGCAGGTTCTCGTGACGGGGGGCTACCGCGCTTCCCTCGCACTGATCGTGCAAACGCTGTTGCGTCAGCGCGATCGCGTCTGGGTCGAGAATCCGTGTTATCCGCCGACGCGAACGCTGCTGGAACGCGCGGGAGCGATCCCGTGCGCGGTGCCGGTCGACGATGAGGGACTCGTGAGTGCCGAAGGCGTTCGCGAAGCACCGAAGGCGCGGCTGGCGGTCGTCACGCCGTCTCACCAGGCACCGCTTGGCGTATCGATGTCGATGCCGCGCCGGCTGCAATTGCTCGATTGGGCATCGCGTCATGAAGCGTGGATCGTGGAAGACGATTACGACGGCGAATTCCACTATCACGGGCCGCCCCTGCCCGCATTGAAAAGCCGCGATACGACCGATCGCGTCATCTATGCCGGCAGTTTCTCGAAGGTCTTGTTCCCCGGGCTGTCGCTCGGCTACCTCGTATTGCCCGAGGGGCTGACCGAGCAGTTCTCGGCGTCCGTGCAGATCTGGCCGAACTACGTTGCGCGAGTGACCCAGGCCATCGTGGCGGACTTTATCGACAACGGGCATTTCTCGCGGCATCTGAAGAAAATGCGCGCGCTTTATGCCAACCGCCGCGCACTGTTGGCCGCCGCATTGACCGACGCCTTCGGCGCGCGAGTGACGATCGATCTCGCGCGCGGCGGCATGCATCTCGTGGCCCGCTTTGCGGGGAGGGCGAGCGACGAAACGCTCGCCAGACGTGCGCAACGTGCCGGGCTCAGTTGCCAGGCGCTGTCGCCGCGCTACCTCGGGGAGGCGAAACAGGAGGGCTTGCTGATGGGATTCACGAACGTTGCAACGGCGCAGGAAGCGGCGCGGCTGGCAGCGGCCTTGCGCGATGCGCTTGCGGTGGGCAACGTCAGTGCATGACCGTATCGCGTGCCAAGGCGGTACTGGCCGGCGCGTTGCCGCGCGCAAGCGGGGCGACTTGCTTGCGCCGCTCGCGTGTCGGCGCGGTGCCGAACGCGTCGCGATAGCTCTTGCTGAAATGGCAGGCCGATTGGAAGCCGCATGCCATCGTGATGTGCATGATCGACATATCGGTTTGCAGCAGAAGTTCGCGGGCGCGTCGCAGACGCAGCGTCAGATAGTAATGCGTCGGCGTCATCCCGAGGTGCTCGCGAAAGAGCCGTTGCAATTGCCGCTGTGACATGTTCGCCAGCCGCGCGAGCTCCTCGCGCGAAAGCGGCTCTTCGATATTGCTCTCCATCAGCGCAATGACTTCGAAGAGCGATTTATTCGCGGAGCCGAGCCGCGCCACGAGCGGCATACGCTGCTGCGCGCTCGTATCGCGCACGTGTTCGACGATGAACTGCTCGGCGATTTGCGTCACGCGCGCCGTACCGATACGCGGGGCGATCAGATGCAGCATCATGTCGAGCGGCGCGACACCGCCCGTGCAGGTGACACGGTCTCGATCGATGACGAACAGCTCCTTCAGAAACCGCGTATTGGGGAATTCCTCTTTGAGCGCCGACATGTTTTCCCAATGGATCGCGCAAGCGTAGCCATCGAGCAGGCCCGAGCGCGCCAAGGCATAGGTGCCGGTGCAGAGGCTGCCGAGCGCGATGCCCGAGTGAGCGAAGCGCCGCAGCGCGGAAAGATGGGCATGATCGGTTGCGCGTTGCACGTCGACGCCGCCGCAGACGAAGACGATGTCGGGTTGTTCCTGCAGCGAAGCGATCGGCTGCGTCATGACTGAGAGCCCGTTACTGGCCATCACGGGGCCGCCGTCGGGGCTGACGACGGACCATCGATAAAGCGTCTGGCCGCTCAGATAGTTGGCCATCCGCAGAACTTCGATCGCATTCGAGAACGCGATCATCGTGAAGTTCGGCAGCGCCATGAACGCGAAGTTCGCGAGCGACGCAGTACGCTGGGGGGACATGGTGACGTTCCTTGAATCCGGGATAGCGCGGCCGATTGGGGGAGCCTCGGCATCTCATTTTGGGTTCCAGGGCAACAAGCATGCCATACGGCCTAACCCTAATGCGGGCGCACATTTCATCCATCCGGCAGCCTCAGCCTTGCACTGCAAGCGTGCCCGTTTCGCCCCCGTTTCGGGCAAGGCGGACGCGACACGGTGCGGGAACGCCGTATGCCAGCCGGCCACGGCGCGACTTGTCCAAAACAGACGAACGTGTCGGAAAAGGCAAAGAACGCGTCTGAATTCGTCAATCCGGGGTGAAGGCGAACGAGAAGAATAGAGCCGTCGCCAACGCATGTCCGTGGCGGCCCCGCGAGCGGGTGCCGCGTCGGACCCATCACGGATAGAACAATGTCGAATACTCAGACGTTTTTCAGCCAGTCACTCGCCGAGCGCGATGCGCCCGTGCGCGGTGCGATCCTCAAGGAACTCGAGCGGCAACAGTCGCAAGTCGAGCTGATCGCATCGGAAAACATCGTGTCGCGAGCCGTGCTCGAAGCGCAAGGTTCGGTGCTGACCAACAAGTATGCGGAAGGCTATCCCGGCAAGCGCTATTACGGCGGCTGCGAGTTCGCCGACGACATCGAGACGCTCGCCATCGATCGCGTCAAGCAACTGTTCAACGCCGGCTACGCCAACGTCCAGCCGCACTCGGGCGCGCAGGCCAACGGCGCGGTCATGCTCGCGCTCGCCAAGCCGAGCGACACGGTGCTCGGCATGTCGCTCGACGCGGGCGGGCATCTGACGCACGGCGCGAAGCCGGCGCTCTCGGGCAAGTGGTTCAACGCAGTGCAGTACGGCGTGGACCGCGAATCGCTGCGCATCGACTATGACCGTATCGAAGCGCTTGCGCACGAACATAAGCCGAGCCTGATCATCGCGGGCTTTTCGGCCTATCCGCGCGTGCTCGATTTCCCACGCTTTCGCGCTATCGCGGACGCCGTCGGCGCTAAATTGATGGTGGATATGGCGCATATCGCCGGCATCATCGCGGCCGGGCGGCACCCGAACCCGATCGAGCATGCGCACGTCGTCACGTCGACCACGCACAAGACACTGCGCGGCCCGCGCGGCGGCTTCGTGTTGACGAACGACGAGGATATCGCCAAGAAGATCAATTCAGCGGTGTTCCCGGGACTGCAAGGCGGCCCGCTCATGCACGTGATCGCAGGCAAAGCCGTCGCGTTCGGCGAGGCGCTCCAGCCGGGCTTCAAGACCTATATCGGTAACGTACTCGAGAATGCGCAGGCGCTCGGCGCCGTGTTGCGCGAAGGCGGGGTCGATCTCGTCACGGGCGGAACGGACAACCACCTGCTGCTCGTCGATCTGCGCCCCAAGGGCTTGAAGGGTACGCAAGTCGAGACGGCGCTCGAGCGGGCCGGCATCACCTGCAACAAGAACGGCATTCCGTTCGATACCGAAAAGCCGACGGTGACCTCGGGCGTGCGGCTCGGCACGCCGGCCGGTACATCGCGTGGCTTCGGCGTGGCCGAGTTCGAGCTGGTCGGGCGGCTGATTCTCGAAGTGCTCGATGCGCTCAGGCAACATCCGGAAGGCCATGCGGAGACGGAACAACGCGTGCGGCGCGAGATTTTCGCGCTGTGCGAGCGCTTCCCGATCTATTGAAACCGGGCTGCAAAACCGACGAACGCGACGATCGACCCACGCTGGAGCGATAAATGAGCACACTGCATCAAGACAGCATCATCATCGACGGTCTGAACATTTCGAAGTTCGAACGCTCGGTCTTCGAAGACATGCATAAAGGCGGCATCACGGCCGCCAATTGCACGGTTTCGGTCTGGGAAAACTTCACGAAGACCGTCGACAACATCGGCTCGATGAAAAAGCAGATTCGCGACAACGGCGAACTGCTGACGCTCGTGCGGACGACAGACGACATTCTGCGCGCGAAGAAAGAAGGCAAGACGGGGATCATCCTCGGCTTTCAGAACGCGCATGCGTTCGAGGACAACCTCGCCTATGTCGAGGCGTTCGCGGATATGGGCGTACGCGTCGTGCAGCTTTGCTACAACACGCAAAACCTCGTCGGTACGGGATGCTACGAGCGCGACGGCGGCCTCTCGGACTTCGGCCGCGAAGTCATTACCGAAATGAACCGCGTCGGCATCATGGTCGATCTGTCGCACGTCGGCGGGAATACCTCTTCGGAAGCGATCGCTTTTTCGAAAAAGCCGGTGTGCTACTCGCACTGTCTGCCCTCGGGGCTCAAGGAGCACCCGCGCAACAAGAGCGATGCGCAACTGAAAGAGATCGCGGACGCCGGCGGGTTCGTCGGGGTGACGATGTTCGCGCC
Source organism: Paraburkholderia sp. NMBU_R16 (assembly GCF_013282575.1). Classification (GTDB taxonomy): domain Bacteria; phylum Pseudomonadota; class Gammaproteobacteria; order Burkholderiales; family Burkholderiaceae; genus Trinickia. Next base: position 34,136 of record NZ_JAAAYE010000005.1, on the reverse strand, counting down.
GTTCCTGAAGCGCGGCATCGAGGCGACGATCGACGATTACATCGAAGCCATCGACTATGTCGTCAATCTGGTCGGCGAGGACGCCGTGGGGATCGGCACCGACTTCACGCAGGGCTACAGCGTCGATTTCTTCGATTGGCTCACGCATGACAAGGGCCGTTACCGCCGCCTCACGAATTTCGGCAAGGTCGTCAATCCGGAGGGAATCCGGACCATCGGCGAGTTTCCGAACCTGACCGCTGCCATGGAGCGCGCGGGCTGGAGCGAGACGCGCATCCGCAAGATCATGGGCGAGAACTGGGTGCGCGTTTTCCGCGACGTTTGGGGCGCATAGACCGCCCGGGCATCCGAATCGAACATCCACCCACAACACAGCAACAGGCCAATCATGCAACCGCAACTGCCGATCGACGTCGATCCCGAAACCGGTGTCTGGACCACGGACGCGCTGCCGATGCTTTATGTGCCGCGCCATTTCTTCACGAACAACCACGTTGCCGTGGAAGAGGCGTTGGGCCGCGAGGCGTATGCCGACATCCTCTACAAGGCCGGTTACAAGTCGGCCTACCACTGGTGCGACAAGGAAGCGAAGCAGCACGGCCTTTCGGGCATGGCCGTCTTCGAGCACTACCTGAAGCGGTTGTCGCAGCGCGGCTGGGGACTCTTCAGCATCGTCGAGGCGGATCCGAAAGCGGCACGGGCGCGCATCGAACTGAGGAACTCGTCGTTCGTTCTCGCTCAGCCCAACAAGCACGGCAAGCTCTGCTACATGTTTGCCGGCTGGTTCGCGGGCGCGATGGATTGGGTCAACGATACCGCCGAGGCCGCTTCTCGCGGGCCGCGTTCGATATCGCAGGAAGTGCGATGCGCGGGCGAGGGCCACGCGCATTGCGTCTTCGAAGTGTCGCCGCTCGTCTGACACGACGAAGGCCGCTCAAGGAAATAGATTCGAGGTCGATCGAAATGCGCTACCCCCATTTGTTCAAACCGATGACGCTGAACAAGCTGACGCTGCGCAATCGCATCGTTAGCACGGCACATGCGGAGGTTTACGCCGAGCCGGGCGGATTGCCCGGCGACCGCTATATCCGGTACTACGAGGAGAAAGCGAAAGGCGGCGTCGGTCTGGCGGTGTGCGGCGGGTCGAGTCCGGTATCGATCGACAGCCCGCAGGGTTGGTGGAAATCCGTCAACCTGTCGACCGACCGCATCGTCGATCCGCTGTCGCGACTGGCCGAGGCGATGCATCGTCACGGCGCCAAGATCATGATCCAGGCGACGCACATGGGGCGCCGCTCCGCGTTCCACGGTGAACACTGGCCCCATCTGATGTCGCCCTCCGGCGTGCGCGAGCCTGTGCACCGCGGCAACGCCAAGATCATCGAGGTGGAAGAAATCCGCCGGATCATCGCCGACTTCGCGAGCGCCGCGAAGCGCGTGAAGGATGCGGGGATGGACGGCATCGAAATCTCGGCGGCGCACCAGCACTTGATCGACCAGTTCTGGAGCCCGCGTACGAATTTTCGCACCGACGAATGGGGCGGTAGTCTGCAAAACCGCCTGCGCTTCGGTGTCGAGGTGCTGAACGCGGTGCGCGAAGCAGTCGGGCCGGACTTCGTCGTCGGTCTGCGCATGTGCGGTGACGAATTCCATGAAGACGGCCTCGATCACGAGCAACTGAAGGAAATCGCCCAGGCGATGTCCGAGACAGGGCTCATTGATTACCTCGGCGTCATCGGCTCCGGTGCCGATACCCACAATACGCTCGCCAACTGCATGCCGCCGATGGCGCTGCCGCCCGAGCCGTTCGTGCATCTGGCCGCAGGCATCAAGTCGGTCGTCGATATTCCGGTCATGCACGCGCAAAGCATCCGCGATGCGGGACAGGCCGAGCGGCTGCTCGCCTCGGGCATGATCGATCTCGTCGGCATGACGCGTGCCCAAATTGCCGACCCGCATATGGTCATCAAAATCCGGGACGGCCGCGAAGACGAGATCAAGCAATGCGTCGGCGCCAACTATTGCATCGACCGCCAGTACAACGGCCTGGACGTGCTGTGCGTGCAGAACGCCGCAACTTCGCGCGAAGCGACGATGCCGCACGTCATCGAGAAGTCGCGCGGTCCGCGCCGCAAGGTGGTGGTGGTCGGTGCCGGTCCCGCGGGTCTCGAAGCGGCACGTGTTGCCCGCTCGCGCGGCCACGACGTGGTGCTGTTCGAAAAGCATACGGAAGTCGGTGGTCAGATCGTCCTCGCTTCGAAGGCGCCGCAGCGCGAGCAGATGGCCGGCATCGTCCGATGGTTCGACATGGAGACGAAACGTCTGGGCGTCGACAGGCGTCTCGGCGTCGAGGCCGACGAGAAGGCGATCATGGCGGAAAAGCCCGACATCATCGTGCTGGCCACGGGTGGCCGCGCATTCTCCGATCAGGTGCAGGACTGGGGTGTCGCGCAAGGTCTCGCCGTGAGTTCGTGGGACATCCTTTCCGGTCGTGTGGAGCCGATGAAGAACGTACTCGTCTACGACGGGGTCAGCACACATGCCGGTGCGGGGGTAGCGGATTTCATGGCGAGCCGCGGCTCGAAAGTCGAGATCGTGACGCCCGATGTGAAAGTGGCCGACGATTGCGGCGGCACCACGTTCCCGATTTTCTATCGGCGCCTCTATGCGGAGGGCGTGATCCATACGCCGAACTATTGGCTCGATCGCGTGTATGAGGAAGACGGCAAAAAAATCGCCGTGCTCCGAAACGAGTACACCGAGGAGCAGGAGGAGCGCGCCGTCGATCAGGTCGTGATCGAGAATGGCAGCACGCCCAACGATGGACTGTATTGGAAGCTGAAACCCGAATCGCTGAACCGCGGGCAGATCGACGTGCACAAGTTGTTCGCGGCCGAGCCGCAGCCGTGCCTCTCGGAGGAACTCGGCAATGGCCGGTTTTTGCTCTTCCGCGTGGGCGACTGCATCTCGATGCATAACATCCATGGTGCAATCTACGATTCGCTTCGTCTTTGCAAGGACTTCTGATCATGAGCCCGGCGTTCGTCATCACAGGGTTGCTGTGGCTCTCGATGGCCGGCCTCGCCTACGCGCTCGCGCGCCGCGCCGCATATTGGCGCGTGGGGCGCGCAACGCCGGCCGGTGCATTCGGGGTGGCCAATCTCTTTACCATTCCCAAGCGGTACTTCGTCGATCTGCATCACGTCGTCGCACGCGATCCCTACATCGCGAAGACGCACGTGGCGACGGCCGGGGGGGCCATCGCGGCGCTCGCGCTCGTCTTCGTCAACTACGGGCTCGCGATTTACTCGCCGTGGCTCGACAAGCTCATCGGCGTGGCCGCCGTGACGATGTTGATCGGTGCTGTCTTCGTCTGGCGTCGCCGGCGCGACCAACGTGCGATGCCGGCCAGGCTTTCGCGCGGGCCGTGGAATACGCTGCCCTGGCTGCTCGGCTCCTTCGCGCTCGGGTTGACGTTGCTCGCCGTCGTGCCGAGCGCGGCAGCATCGGGCTTCGTCGCTGTCATCATCGCAGCCCTGATCGCGATCGGCGCCTTTGCGATGACGGTCGGTGCGGCGCGCGGCGGGCCGATGAAGCACGCGCTCGCGGGCCTTCTTCATCTCGCCTTCCACCCGCGTCAGGAACGCTTCCGTGCCGGTGCGGGACAAACTGACCAACCCGGCGCTGTGCCACCGACGGCGCTCAAGATGCCGGAACTCGATGCTCGCGAGTACGGCGTCGGCAAGCCCGTCGAATTCCGCTGGAACCAGCTTTTGAGCTTCGATGCATGTGTCCAATGCGGCAAATGCGAAGCGGCGTGCCCAGCGTTTGCGGCAGGACAGCCGCTCAATCCGAAGAAGCTGATTCAAGACCTGGTCACTGGCATGGTGGGCGGCACGGACGCCGCTTATGCGGGGAGCCCCACCCCGGGCATCGCGCTCGGCAAGCATGGCGGCCAGCCCGAGCTGCCGATCGTTTCGGGTTTGATCGAAGCCGATACGCTTTGGTCCTGCACGACATGCCGCGCCTGCGTTCAGGAATGCCCGATGCTGATCGAGCACGTCGACGCAATCGTCGATATGCGCCGCAATCGCACGCTCACCGAGGGCGACCTGCCGGGCAAGGCGCCCGAAGTCCTCGCCAATCTGCGCGAGACGGGCAGTGCCGGCGGCTACGATATCGCGGCGCGCTACGACTGGGCCGTCGACTTGAACGCGCGCATCGCGGAGCGGGGCAAGCCTGTCGACGTATTGCTCGTTGCGGGCGAAGGCGCGTTCGACATGCGCTATCAGCGCACGCTGCGCGCTTTGGTCAAAGTGCTGAACCGGGCGGGCATCGATTACGCCGTGCTGGGGCCCAACGAAACGGACACCGGCGACGTCGCCCGCCGCCTCGGCGATGAGGCAACCTTCCAGCGGATGGCCAAACGCCTGATCGCAACGCTCGATGGGTTGAACTTCAAACGCATCGTCACGGCCGATCCGCACGTCATGCACAGCTTGCGCAACGAATACCGCGCGCTCGGTACGCGTTATACGGTTCAGCATCATACGAGCCTCCTCGCCGAACTCGTGCAATCGGGGAAATTGTCGCCGAAAGCATCGGCCGCGCTCGCGGACAAGCGGATCACCTATCACGATCCGTGCTATCTCGGGCGCTACAACGGCGAGACCGAAGCACCGCGCCGCGCCCTCAAATCGATCGGCATCAAAGTCGTGGAGATGGAGCGCCATGGTATGCGCGGGCGCTGCTGCGGAGGTGGCGGCGGCGCGCCGCTCACCGACATCCCGGGCAAGGCACGTATTCCCGATTTGCGGATGGCCGATGCGCGCGAGGTAGGTGCCGAGATCGTGGCCGTCGGCTGTCCGAATTGCACGGCGATGCTCGAGGGCGTGGTCGGTCCGCGGCCCGAGGTGCTCGATGTAGCCGAACTCGTTGCAGCGGCGCTGGAGTGAAGACGATGAATCCGATCAAACGTATCGATCCGCGCCGGCCGTTCGTCATTGCGTCGTCGGGGCTGCGCCGCATCACGCTGGGACAGGAGCACGTCGCGGGCGCCGCGGTGGACGATCTGCCCCGTTTGGGCGCACATGGCGAGCGCGAGAAGCCGCGCCGCACCGTGGAGCAAGCCGGGCGCGTGTTGCTCGTTGCCGCGCATAGCGACCGGGGTGCGCTCGACGACCATGCACGGCAGGCCGTGGCCGCCGCCGCGATCGTTGCCGATGCGCGTACTGAAGTCGTACTCGTCGTGTTCGGTGAGCTGACCGACGATGCCGCCGAACTGGGCGCGGATAAAGCCATCGAATTGCCCGCGCTGGGCCGTCCCGTTTTCGCGCCCGATCGCGCCGTTGCCGCGCTGAAGGCGTGCGTTGCCGCGTTCTCGCCGGCGCATGTCCTGATGCCCGATAACGCCACCGGAGACGGCGATCTGGGACGCCTCTATGCGGCGCTATCGGGGGCGAGCATCGCCACGCAAGTAGTGGAAATCGATGCGTCGCACGTGGGTGTTTACCTCGACGCTCAACGACAATTCGCGTCGCGTGCATGGCCCGATGTGGTGCTGCTCGCTGCGGACGCCGTCTCTTCGAAGCTTCCATTCGTTGGCGCCGGCGAGCGCGTCCAACCGCCCGCTGGATCGACGGCCGAATCCATCGTCGATACGCGCGACGAGGTCTATCGCGACCTCGGCACGGTTCAGCTCGATGCGGCCGACGTCGCACTCGAGGAGGCGGACTTCATCGTCTCCGCAGGTAACGGGGTGACCGATATCGCGGCTTTCGGGGCGCTCGCAAGTGCGTTCGGCGCGGCGATAGGCGCCAGTCGCGTGGCCGTCGACAACGGTTATTTCACGCGCGACAAGCAAGTCGGCGCAACGGGCAAGACGGTCAGTGCGAGCGTCTATATCGCTTTCGGAATCTCCGGCGCGGTACAGCATCTGCAAGGGATCAAAGACTGCCGCCACGTGATTGCCGTGAACCTCGACGCCAGCGCGCCAATCGCGAAGCGCGCCGACCTGACGCTCGTCGGCGACGCGCAGGCGACCATCGCCGCGCTGACCGAAGCCGTAACGGCCGCGCGCGCCGCGCAGCCGGCGCCGGGCACGGCGTCCGTACGGGCGACGCTCAACGAAGGAGTAGCCGCATGAACGCAGCGATGAATGACGCACGCATTGCGGTGCTCGTCTCGGTCGGCAGGCATCGCGTCAGCGCGGCGCCTTGTTATAGCCGCAACGACGCGGCCGCGCTCGAAATTGCGCGCGGACTCGAGCAAACCAACGGCTGCTCGGTCGAAGTGCTCCATGCGGGCGACGCGTCGAATCCAGCGCTAACCGATTATCTGGCGCTCGGCGCGCGACGGATCGAGGTCATCGACTGCGCGTCGGGACTCGACGGCGACGATCCGATACCGGCGCTGGCCGAGCGGCTGCGGGGCGTTTCGCTCGTGCTGACCGGTACGCGCGCGGAAGGGGCCTATGACACCGGGATGCTGCCCTACCAGCTGGCGGCGCAGCTTGGCTACACGTTCGTCGGCTCCGCGCTCGATGTCACACTCGGCGACGGTTTTGCGACAGTCACGCAGTTCATGCCAAAGGGCGTGCGCCGGCGGGTAGCGGCCGCGTTGCCTTGCGTCGTCGCTATCCATCCTCAAGCGAACGTCAAGCCGCGCTATGCCTATGCGCGCGTGCCCGACGGCACGATCGTGCAGGGCCCGCCCGCGTCGCGCAAGGACGTCGATGCGCCGTATTGGTCGGTTGCGCCGACGGAACGCAAGCCGCGCAAGCTCGTGGCGAGCGAGAAGCGTTCGGGCCATTCGCGGATGCTGATGGCGACGACTACCGAAAGCCGCGGCGGAAACGTCGTAATTGAGGGGAGTTCGGTCGAAAAAGCGCAAGTCATCCTCAGTTATTTGCGCGAGCATCGACTCATCGATTACTGAATCGACGGCGGCGGATCCATCACCGGGCCGCATCGTCGAGCAAGTGGAATGTGTTTTGGAACCAGGACGTCACGAATCCGGAGTAGACATGAACGTATCGGCAGCCATTCGCGAACTCGTGGAACGACGCAAGCCAGGCTACAGCCTGGAGGCGCCGTTTTACCGAAGCGAGGAGATCTTCGCGCTCGATATGGACGCGATTTTCCGCAAACACTGGATTCAGGTTGCCGTGGAGCCCGATATCCCCGAGCCGGGAGACTATGTCACGGTCGAACTGGCAGGCGAGTCGGTGCTGATCGTGCGCGACGACGACATGGCGATTCGCGCCTTTCACAACGTGTGCCGCCATCGCGGGGCGCGCCTGTGCAACGAGGAAAAGGGCGCGGTGGGTAATATCGTCTGTCCCTACCACAGCTGGACTTACAACTTGACCGGCGAGCTGATGTTCGCCGAGCACATGGGCGAGAAGTTCGACCGTTGCAAGCATAGTCTCAAGCCAGTCGCATTGCAGAACCTCGCGGGCCTCATTTTCATCTGCCTCGCCGACGAGCCTCCGGGCGACTTCGAAGTGATGCGCGCGGCGATGGAGCCTTATTTGCTTCCGCACGACTTGCCCAACTGCAAGATTGCGGTTCAGGTGGACCTGGTCGAAGACGGCAATTGGAAGCTCACGATGGAGAACAATCGCGAGTGCTATCACTGCGTGGCAAACCATCCCGAGCTGACGATCTCGCTTTACGAATACGGTTTCGGATATCAGCCGTCGCCGTCGAATGCGGAAGGGATGGCGGCGTTCGAGCGCGCCTGTCAGGAACGCGCGGCGCAATGGGAAGCGATGAATTTGCCGTCGGTCGAAATCGAACGTCTGTCCGATGTGACAGGCTTCCGGACCCAGCGGCTGCCGCTGGACCGCAGCGGCGAATCGCAGACGCTCGATGCGAAGGTGGCCAGCAAGAAGCTGCTCGGCGAGTTCAAGCGCGCCGATCTGGGCGGCCTTTCGTTCTGGACGCAGCCGAACTCATGGAATCACTTCATGAGCGATCACATCGTTGCCTTCACGGTGATTCCGCTGTCGGCCGGCAAGACGCTCGTGCGTACGAAATGGCTCGTGCACAAGGATGCCGTCGAAGGCGTCGATTACGACATCGAGAACCTGACGGCCGTCTGGAACGCGACTAACGATCAGGACCGTACGCTGGTTGAGTATTCGCAGCGGGGCATCGGCAGCAGCGCTTACGAGCCGGGGCCTTACTCGCCCTTCACCGAAGGCCTCGTCGAGAAGTTCAGCGATTGGTACGTGCGACGTCTGCGTGCCGGGATCGCGGCATAACGGACAACGGAAAACATCCGAAAGGGAATGGAAGCGAGGCATACGATGATGCGAGACGCGCAAATGTTGGAGCCCGGCGAGAGCCGGCTCACGCGGCCCGCGTTCTGGAGCCGGCTGGGTGAGCGGTGGACGAGCGACGACGAGGAAACGCTCGTGTGCTGCCAGGTACGCGAGGAAACGCATGACGTGAAGAGCTTTTTCTTCATGTCGCGGGAAGGGCGGACGTTCGTCTTCGAGCCCGGGCAGTTCGTGACGCTCGAACTCGAAATCGACGGCGAAACGATCAATCGCTGTTACACGATTTCTTCGGCACCCACGCGACCCCATACGATCTCGATCACGGTCAAGCGTGTGCCGGGCGGCAAGGTGTCGAACTGGCTGCATGACAATCTGCGCGCCGGCGACACCGTGCGCGTATTGGGGCCTGCTGGCGCGTTCACCTGCGCGCGGCGCCCGTCGGGCAAGTATTTGTTTCTCTCCGCGGGGTCAGGCATTACGCCGCTCATGTCGATGAGCCGTACCCACCACGAACTGGGCGAAGACCGGGACATCGTTTTTCTGCATAGCGCGAGGACGCCCGACGACATCATCTTCGCGCGCGAGCTCGATCTGATCGCATCGAACCACCGACATTTCCGGACTGCGTTCGTCTGCGAACGGATAGGACAACGAAGCAATTGGTCGGGTGTCACCGGCTTTCTGACCTTGCCGCTGCTCTCGCTCATCGCTCCCGATTTCATGGAGCGCGAAATCTTCACTTGCGGACCGGCGCCGTATATGGAGGCTGTGCGCAAGATGCTGGCGGATGCCGGGTTCGATCGCAGCCGGTATCACGAAGAGAGTTTTTCGTTCGAGGAAACGGTGGCGCCCGAACTGGATGCCATCGCAGCATCGCCGGCCGTGTCCGATGCGGCGCCCGTCGGCGAGCGTTTTGCCGTTTCCTTTGCGAAGAGCCGACGCGAAATCGAATGCCCGGCCGATCAACACGTACTCGACGCGGCACGCCAGGCCGGCGTGCGCTTGCCCTCCTCCTGCACCCAAGGCATGTGCGGTACATGCAAGGTCAAGCTCGTATCGGGGCAAGTGGACATGAAGCACAATGGTGGAATTCGTCAGCGCGAAATCGACCAGGGCATGGTTTTGCTGTGCTGTAGTAAACCTCTGACGGATCTCGTCATCGATAAATAAAAGAAACGTCGTTTACGGACAAGACGGTGTCGGAAAACGTGACTACCGCTTTTTAATGGCTGCGCACTCTAGAGACTCCTTGGATGCGCTGATCTCGACGATCAGGAGACCTGAACATGAAACTTATCAAGCAATTGGTGCTGACGGCTATCGTTGGAGCCGGTCTCGCCTGTACGGCGTTTTCGGCGTCGGCCGATAGCAAGCCGACGATCAAGATCGGATACGTCGAAGGATGGGACGACAGCGTCGCAACGTCCAACGTTGCCGCGCAAGTCATCGAAAAGCGGCTCGGTTATCCGGTACAGCTCGTGCCGGTGGCAGCGGGCATCATGTGGCAGGGTGTGGCGCGCGGCGATCTCGATGCGACGCTGTCCGCCTGGTTGCCGGTCACGCACGGTTCCTATTGGGACGAGTTCAAGGGCAAAGTGGAGGATCTCGGCCCGAACTTCAACGATGCGAAGATCGGCCTGATCGTTCCCGCTTATGCCAAGGCGAACAGCATCGACGATCTCAACACGGAGAAGGATGCGTTCGGTGGCCGCATCGTCGGCATCGACGCGGGCGCGGGCGTGATGCGCAAGACACAGGAAGCGATCAAGAACTACGGCCTCAACTACACGCTGATGCCGAGCTCGGGCAGCGCGATGACGGCCGAGCTGGCTCGCTCGGAAAACGCGAAGAAGCCGGTGATCGTGACGGGTTGGGCGCCGCACTGGATGTTCGCGAAGTGGAAGCTGAAGTTCCTCGAGGACCCGAAGAAGGTATTCGGCGGAGCGGAGCACGTCGATAACGTCGTCAATCCGGCGCTCGAGAAGAAGGCGCCTCCTGTCGTGGCGTTCCTGAAGAAGTTCCAGTGGAAACCCGGCGAAATCGATAGCGTGATGCTGGCTACGCAAAACGGTGCGAAGCCGCAGGATGCGGCGAACACGTGGATCGCCGCGCACCAGGACCGGATCAACGAGTGGGTGGCAGGTTCGCAGTAATCGATCATCCCTCGAAAGCGACTGAGCGCCCGGCATCGTCGATCGATGCCGGGCGCGATCTTTTTGAGGCTTGGGGTTCTGTATCGGGAAAGCGCAAAAGGTCAGTTTTTATGTGGCGTCCCACACGTTATCTCGCGACTTTCCACGTAACTATGCGAGCACACGGGGATTGAGATCGGGGGCATGTCGTTTCGACGGGGCTCCGTGTCGATGCGCAGCCATAACAGGCGCTTTGCCCTCGGTCGGCATTTGACACGGCACAAGGTCGCTGATGAACCGCCCGATAAAAAGCCTGGAAGGTATGCGCGGCCTCGCGGCGCTTCTTGTCGTGCTCTTCCATGCCAAAATATCGCAGCCGCCGATACTCGACAATAGTTACCTGGCTGTCGATCTCTTCTTTGTATTGAGCGGATTCGTCATCTGCGCGACCTACGGCTCGCGGTTGCAGCACATCGCCGATCTCCCCGCGTTCGTGGTCCGGCGGCTCGGCCGCTTATGGCCCGTCCATTTAGTGGGGCTGATGCTGTACATCGCAGACTGGAACCTCGTCGCCTGGATTCTCTCGGCGCACCCTGTCGGGCTGCCGCCCCTGACCGAGCTCGCGGCAAACCTGACGATGGTTCACGGGTTCAATTTGTTCGATCGTCTCGTCGGAGACTTTGCGAGCTGGTCGTCCTCGGACGAATTCTATGTCTATCTGATGTTCGCGGCGATCTGCGTACTCGCAAGGGGACGACACCGTGCGGCGATCCTGGCGGTGTGTGCGCTTTCTGCCTGGGCGACATGCGTCTGGGCTTCGGCGCTACAAGACGACTGTTTGCATCACGGTCGATGCCTCGAGCTTACCTTCCGATTCGGTTGGGCGCGGTGTGTCGCCGGATTCTTTCTCGGTGCACTGCTCGCCGAATACCGCGACACGCGCATAGTGCGTGCTTTATCTCGAGGACATGCACAGCTCGTTGTCGCCGCTGCCGCGCTTGTCTACATGAATCTCGCGGGCTCGGTCCGCGGTCTTGCATTTGCCGCACCGGTCGTCTTTGCGTTCCTGATCGCGGCCGTAGCGTCCGATGAAGGACACGCCGCACGATTCTTTCACCGTCCGATGTGGCAGTCGCTTGGCAAGGTATCGTATTCGCTGTACCTCGTGCACGCGGATCTGCTCGGCCCGCTCTTCGCTCCCCTCGCAGGACTCCACCCTCGTCCGCTCGCAGCCGTTCTGGCCACGACCGCTGTCTATCTCGTGGGCTCAATCCTTCTTGCGCACGTCGTGTATCGGTTCGTCGAAGCGCCGTGTCGCGACCGGATCAACCGCATGTCGCGCAGGTGGGAGCGCCCATCGACAAAAAATGCGCCAGCATCCTACGACGTACTGTCAGAGGCTCCGGTTGCGGGCACCCGTTAACTCGCTCGGCTGTTCGAAACCGATCGCGTAGCCGCGCGCGTTCGATTTCTCTCACTGCAAGACGACGGTCCGATCGCCATTGATGAACACCCGCCGCTCGATGAATGCCTTGACGGCACGTGCGAGCGTGATGCACTCGACATCCCGGCCCACCGCAAGCAACTGCTCGGGCCGGTGCGAGTGGTCGACCCGCTCAACGACTTGTTCGATGATTGGCCCTTCGTCGAGATCGTCGGTAACGAAATGCGCGGTTGCGCCGATTAGTTTCACGCCGCGCGCATGAGCTTGATGATAAGGCTTGGCGCCCTTGAAGCCCGGTAAGAACGAGTGGTGGATGTTGATCGCGCGTCCGGCAAGCTTGCGACTGGTTTCGCCCGAGAGAATCTGCATATAGCGCGCAAGCACCATGAGCTCGGCACCGCTCGTATCGAAGAGATCGAGAATCCGTGCCTCTTGCTGCGCCTTCGTTTCGGGCGTAATCGGCAGGTGATGAAACGGGAGGCCGTGCTGCCGCGCCATGGGTTCGAGCGTGGCATGATTCGAAGCCACCGCGACGATATCCATCTTCAACTCGCCCATGCGCCAGCGGAACAGCAGGTCCGCGAGACAGTGTTCGAGCTTGGATACCATGAGGAGCACCTTCGGCCGCATGTTGGCGTCGTGGATGGCCCATTGCATCCGAAACCGGTCGGCAATCGGCGCGAACTCGGTTTTTAAAGAATCGATGTCGAGCGGTCCCCCATCGCGGCGTGCGCCGTGAAAGACACAGCGCATGAAAAAGTGCTCGCTGCTGTCGTCGTCGAAGACGGTCAATTCGTCGACGTAACCTTGATGCTTGTCGAGCAGCCCCACGACGGAGGCGACCTGCCCCGCGGCGCTGGGGCAATCGAGCGTCAAAATGAACTGATGAGTGCGATCGGTCGATGGCATGCGCGTGGCCTCTGAATCTCATTGGGAAATGCGCGAGCTGCCGCGGTGGAATGCGGGTGCGGCGCGTAGCATGCCGAAGTAAATCAGGTGAAAGGAGTGCGGGATAGAACCGAACCGCCGTCCCGTTGGTATCGGCCCGTCAATAGGGCGGGGCGTTTGCGGCGCAGCCGCAGGCGGCGAAAAGCCACCGCCGGAATGCGGGTGCCGCCGGCGCTTCGGGGCGGGCCGCCGGACAGACGAGAAAGTAGCCGCGCTCGGTGACCACGGGGGGCTCGGCCAGGCGCACGAGTTGTCCCTTTGCAACCAACTCGTCGATAAGCGGCACCCAGCCGAGCGCCACGCCTTGATGCGAGAGCGCGGCATGGATCACGAGCGCGTAGCTGTTGAAGGTCATGCCCTGGTCTTCCGGCGGCGCGCCGAGGCCATGCGCGGCAAACCAGCCTTTCCAGTCGAGCCAGCGTTCAGGGTGCGTCGCCTGCAGATGCAGCAGCGGCAGTGCGCGAAGGTCCGCGGGGCTCGCTATTTGCGGGTGCGCATTTCGAAAGGCCGGCGTGCAAACAGGCGTCACCTGTTCCGGGAAAAGGCGGGTCGAGCGATAAGGCGACCAATCTCCCGAGCCGAAAGCAATAGCGATGTCGGCGCGATCCCGCTCCGGATCGAAGCCTTCTTGCGACGTGACGATCTTGACGTTGACGCCGGGTACCGCGCGCTTGAACTCGGCCAGACGCGGCATGAGCCAGTAGGTCGCGAAACCGAAGTCGGTCAGGATCGTGAGCGTGCCATGCGCCGTGCGGATTCGGATATCCGCGGCGGCATGCCGGATTTCGTCGAGGCTCTTCTTCACGGCCTCGAAAAGGTGGACGCCGTCGGCGGTCAATCTCACGCCGCGATGGCTGCGCTCGAAGAGCGGGACCCCGAGATCGGTTTCGAGTTGAACGATACGCTGACTCACGGCGGGCTGGGTCGAACCGAGCTCGCGCGCAGCGGCGGTGAAGCTCGACAAGCGAGCCGCCGCTTCGAACACGAAGACCGCCTGCATGGGCGGCAAGCTGTCGGGGCGACGAAATCGATCGTTCATGCCGGCCTCCGACCGCGGTCGGATAACAAACGGTGTCAAAAAGCGAAGGAGTACGAAGCGAGTAGGGCGATCCCCTCCGATATTAGGGAGTTTCCGGCTTCCGGGCAATCGTGTCGTCGCCGCGCGAATCCAACGCGCGGCGACGCGTTGCGGGCTTACTTCGCGACAGGCATCGAGAATTCCGCGCCCTTCTCCGTGCTTTCGGGCCAGCGCTGCATGATCGATTTTTGTTTCGTATAGAAACGCACGCCTTCCTCGCCATAGGCGTGCATGTCGCCGAACAGGCTTCGTTTCCAACCGCCGAACCCGTGCCAGGCCATCGGCACGGGAATCGGTACGTTGATCCCGACCATGCCCACTTCGATTTGCCGGCCGAACTCGCGGGCCACGTTGCCGTCGCGCGTGAAACATGCCACGCCGTTGCCGAACTCATGGTCGTTGATCAGTTGCACGGCTTCGGCGAAGTCCTTCACGCGCACGCACGCCAGTACGGGGCCGAAGATTTCCTCGCGATAGATGCGCATCTCGGGGGTGACATGGTCGAACAGCGTTCCGCCCGTGAAGAAGCCGTTTTCGTGGCCCGGTACCTTCAGGCCGCGGCCGTCGACGACGAGCGTCGCGCCTTCTTCGATGCCCGTCGCGATATAGCCTTCGATGCGCTCGAGTGCCTGCTGGGTCACGATCGGCCCCATTTCGGCGTCGGGCTCCATGCCGTTCTTCACGACGAGCTTGCGCGCGCGCTCGGCAAGGCGCGGCACGATCTTGTCTGCTACCTCGCCGACCAGCACGGCGACCGAGATCGCCATGCAGCGCTCGCCGGCCGAACCGTAGCCCGCGCCGATCAATGCGTCCACCGTTTGATCGATGTCGGCATCCGGCATCACGACCAGATGGTTCTTCGCACCGCCCAGCGCCTGCACGCGTTTGCCGTGCTTGGCCCCGGTTTCGTAGATGTAGTTGGCGATCGGAGTGGAGCCGACGAAGCTGACCGCCTTCACGTCCCGGTGCGCGAGCAGCGCATCCACCACCACCTTGTCACCCTGCACGACGTTGAACACGCCGTCGGGCAGACCCGCTTCCTTCAGCAGACGCGCCATGAAAAGCGATGCCGACGGGTCGCGCTCGCTCGGCTTCAGAATGAACGAGCAGCCGGCGGCCAACGCGACGGGGAACATCCAGCAGGGGACCATGCATGGGAAGTTGAAGGGCGTAATGCCGGCAACGACACCGAGCGGTTGCCGCACGGTCCAGTTGTCGATGCCGCGGGAGACCTGCTCCGTGTAGTCGCCCTTCAGCAGTTGCGGGATCCCCGCAGCGAATTCGATCACGTCGATGCCGCGCGCGACTTCACCCTGTGCGTCGGAGAAGACCTTCCCGTGTTCAGCGACGATGATGGCCGCGAGTTCGTCCTTGTGAAGGTTCATGAGCTCGAGAAAGCGCAGGAGCACACGCGCTCGCCGGATCGGCGGCGTGTCGCGCCAGCCCGGGAACGCGGCTTTCGCGCTCGCCACGGCGGCGTCGACGTCGGATGCCGTGCCGAGGACGAGGCGGCGGGCCACCGCGCCTGTCGCCGGATTGAAGACTGCCTGCGTGCGATCGCCCGCGCCACGCTCGGTTTTACCGCCAATGAAGTGAATCACGTCTGCGGAATCGGCATAGGGCTGCATTTCGTCTCCTCGCGGGTTGGTTGATGCTCACAGTGTACGAATGCGGGGACCGCGTGCAAAGCATCTCCAACTGAATTGATTGTTTTATTTGGCGAACAATCAATGAGCGATGCGTAAAACATAGCGCGACGCGGTGCTATCATCGGCACGCTTATCGGCGTGCTACGGGATTCCATATATGGATACGCAAAAGATCGAGGCGCTCTGGACCCACTTGCATTGGCTCAACGTGCTGGCGTCGCAGGGTACCTACACGGCGGCAGCAGCTCGGCTCGGGGTCAGCAAGGCGGCGGTCAGCCAGCGCATCGCGGAGCTCGAGCGGGCAGCGGGGGTGGTATTGGTGCAGCGCACCACCCGCAGTGTGCGTTTCACCGAAGCGGGCAGGCGGCTCGTCGACGACACACGTGAGGACTTCGAGCGCATCGCCGCGACGTTTGCGAGCGTGCGCGAGCTGGCCGATGCGGTGCGTGGGACGGTGCGCGTGACTGTGCCGGTCGCCTTCGCGCGCCAGCAACTCGTGCCGCGCCTCGCCGAGTTCTCGCGCGCGTATCCGGAGGTGAGGGTGCAACTCGAGTTATCCGATCGGCTTACCTCGATTGCGAGCGAGGGTTTCGATCTTGCCATCCGCCATAGCGCGAACGTGCCCGATACCCATGTGGCCTGGAAGCTCTGCGATACGCGCTCCGTGATCGTTGCGACGCACGCATACCTCGAGCGGCGCGGCAGGCCGCGGGCCCCTGCCGATCTTGCGCAGCATGATTGCCTTTACTATCCGCGCCCCGTGGGTTCGGGCGTGTGGTCTTTCGAGAAAGTCGGCAGGCGCAACGAGAATTCGCGCGTCAATGTGACGGTGAATGGACCGGTTTCGGCGAATAACAGCGAGGTATTGCGTGATGCCGCGCTCGAGCATCTCGGCATTGCGCTGCTGCCGGACTTCACCGCGCAATCCGCCTTGCAAGCGGGCAAGCTCTCCGTGCTGTTGAATAACTGGCGCCCGGTGGGCGCGTTCGCTTCGCAACTGCACGTGGTGCGTCCGCACGGCGTACAGGTCGCACGCGCGGTCAAGTGCTTTACCGACTTCTTGCGGCAAGCGTTCAGGGATGGATTTCCGTTGGAGTGACGTCGTTCAGCAACCCCGCAAGCACGTGGCCGATTACATCCGCGAAATTCTTTTGCATCATCGCTTCGTGCCGGCACGCGACATCGTGCTCGACGATGCTGCCTCTCACATAAGGCTGCCAAGCGGCCGGCGATCGAGGTACCCGTTCCTCCGGCGGGCGCACCGCGGCCCGGAAGAACAGCACGTTGCCGCAATAGACCTGTGGCCGATAAGCGCCCGCCAACGCCGGCGCGCGCTTGAATTGCCGCAAGACGGCGCCGAATGCACGTTCGCCGAGCATCGAAACGAGCGGGCCCGATTGCGTGGGCAGCGGCGCAAGGTCGACGTTAGCCGTGCCGTTGCTCGACGTGCTATCCGCAAGGGCGTGGTTCAACACTTCGATAACCTGTTCGTCACTGGGCGTAGGCAAGGCTTCGTCATGGCCGATGGGATATCCGTCGAGCATGACGAGTCGAGCGACGTCTTCCCCCAGCGCCTGCAGCTGTGTCGCCATGGCATGTGCGATATGGCAGCCGAGCGACCAACCCAGTAAGTGATACGGTCCCCTCGGCTGGATGGTGCGGACGTGCGCGATATAGTCCGCGGCCATCGCTTCGATCGATACGGCTTCGTGCTCGGGATCGCAAAGCCCCGGCGACTGCAGCGCGTAGACGGGCCGGTCGGAAATGTTGCGAGCGAGCGAGATATAAGGCCAGCTGAAGCCGCCCGCAGGGTGGATACAAAAGAGCGGCGCGCCGGTGCCCCTGCGCTGCAATGGAAGCAGAACGGCCAGCGCATCGGAAGCCGGTTGGGTGCCGAGTCGCTCGGCGAATTGCACGACGGTCGGGGCTTCGAACAGGGCACGGATGGAAGCCTCGATTCCCAGTCGCTTTTTGACTTCGGCAAGCATCTGAACGGCTAGGAGCGAGTGGCCGCCAAGCGAGAAGAAGTTGTCGCGCCGTCCAACGCGCGGCAAACCCAACAGTTCGGCCCACAGGCCTGCAAGCGTGACTTCCGTTTTGCCTTCAGGCGACTCGTAGCGTGCGATCGCGTAAGCATGTTCGGTTGGCGCGGGCAGGGCGCGCCGATCGATCTTGCCATTGACCGTCAGCGGCAGCGTATCGAGCACGACGAATGCCGCCGGCACCATGTACTCAGGCAGGCGCTGCGCGAGATGAGTGCGCAGCATATCGACGAACTGCGCGGCTCCCGCTGCTGCTGGCGCTTGCCCGGCGTGCGTGTCGTCGGATTCGGGACCGATACCAGTTCGGCCGTCGGGGTGGGATGCCGCGCTGCCACGCTGCATCGCTACATAGGCAACGAGCCGCGAAGGTTCGCCGTCGCTTTCGTGTGCCAGCACAACCGCTTCGCGCATGAGTGGGTGCGCGAGCAACTGCGCTTCGATCTCCCCCGGTTCCACGCGAAAGCCGCGAATCTTGAGTTGATCGTCGTTGCGGCCGAGGAACACGAGTCTGCCGTCTGGCAGATAGCGCGCGAGGTCGCCGGTGCGAAACATCCTTGCATCGGCCGAGCCGGCGGCGCGCGCGAACGGATCGGGGAGGAAGCGCTCGGCGTTGAGTTCAGGCCGGTTCAAATAGCCGCGGGCCACGCCGAGACCGCCGATATAGAGTTCGCCGGGCGCGCCGATTGGCACCGGTTCCCCCGCTTCGTCGAGCAGATACGCGCGCGTATTCGCGATGGGTCGGCCAATGGTGTGCACGGCATCGGAGCGCGAGACGGTACCCGATGTCGCAACGACGGTAGTTTCCGTCGGCCCATAATTGTTGACGAGTTCAACGGTCGGAGGGAGTTCGGCCGGAACGTGAGTGAGATGCTCGCCGCCTATGAGCAACCGTCGCAAACTCGGTGGCAGACCGGCCTGAATGGCCAGGAGAGCCAAGGGCGTCACGAGAAACCCGCATTCGATCGGTTGAGCGCGCCACCAGTGAACCAGCGCGAGCGCATCGTCGTGCACTCGCCGCGGGGGCAGCAGCAAGGCGGCCCCGCTCGCTAGCGCGGGCCAGATTTCCCAGGTGCACGCGTCGAAAGCGAGGCCGGCGGTGCAGGGAACGCGCGAGCCTGGCCGCAACTCGAAGCGCGCAGTATGCCAACACACTAGATTGACGAGCTGGCGATGCTCGATCATGACGCCCTTGGGCGTGCCGGTGGAGCCGGAGGTGTAGACGATATAGGCAAGATGCTCGGGAAGCGGGCGCTCCGTGCGCGCGTCTGCGCCCGGGTTGTCGATCGACTGATGTATCCACGGAGGCTGGGGCGCGTCCAACTCGACGATGACCGGGACGCCTGACGAATCGCCGCCTGTCGAAATCGCGCGCGCATGACTCACCGCCTCTCGCGAGTCTCGATCGACGAGCACGGCGGCCGGCCGCGCGTCGGTCAGCATATGAGCGATGCGCGTGACTGGTGTGGCGGGATCGATGGGCAGATAGGCGCCGCCGGCCTTGAGGATCGCGAGCATGGCGACGACCAGCGAGGCGCTGCGCCGGGCACACAGCGCCACGATGCCGTCGGGTTGAATGCCCAGCTCGCGCAAATGATGGGCAAGCCGATTGGCGCGTGCATTGAGCTCGGCGTAGGACAGGCGCAGATCATCCGCGAGTATGGCGGGGGCGTCGGGCGTCCGAGCGGCCTGAGCTTCAACGAGCTGGTGCATGCAAAGCTGGGTCGGATACGGTGATTGTCCGCCAGGGGCACTTTCCTCATGGCGTGTCGCGTTCCAGGTTTCGAGTAACAAGCGGCGCTCGGCTTCGCCCACTATCGCAATCCGCGAGACCGGCTGCCGAGCATTGCTCATCATGCCTTGCACCACCGCAAGCAGATAGTCGCAATGACGTGCGATGGTGGCTTCGTCAAACAACGCGCTCGCATAACGCAGCGCACCGGAAATCGTTTGTCCGTTGTCGCCCAGGTCAAGCTCCAGGTCGAACTTGGCACGCTCGAAGCTGCCGGCCACGGGCGCAAGCGAGAGATTCGGCAATGCAAGCGTTCCGATATCGATCTCCTGCCACGCCATCATGACTTGAAATACGGGCGTGCGATCGAGCCGGCGCGGCGGACGGACGATTTCGACGACTTGTTCGAACGGCAGATTTTGATGCGCGTGTGCCGCGAGCACGGTATCGCGCACGCGCGCGAGCAAGTCCGCGACGGCGGGCTCTCCCGATAAATCGATGCGCAGCGCCACGGTATTGACGAAGAGCCCCGCGAGCGATTCGAGTTCGGGGCGTGGACGATTGGCCGTCGGTGTGCCGATGACGAGATCGCTCTGTCCTGACAGGCGCGCAAGCACGATGGCCCAGGCCGCGGCGAAGAGCATGAATAGCGTCACGCCGTGCGCCTGCGCGAGCTGCCGCACCGCAAGCGTCGTCGCTGCGTCGAGGCGGATCGGCACGTGTCCCGCTTCGAAGCGCTGGCGCACCGGTCTAGGACGATCGGTCGGCAGATCGAGCGACACCGGTGCGTCGGCAAGCCTGACACGCCAGTACCGCGCCTCGTGAGCGAGGCGCTCCTCGGTAAGCCACTGGCGCTGCCACGCCACGTAGTCGCGGTACTGAATGCGCGGTGGAGCGGGCAGATCGG
Organism: Paraburkholderia sp. NMBU_R16; assembly: GCF_013282575.1. GTDB lineage: Bacteria > Pseudomonadota > Gammaproteobacteria > Burkholderiales > Burkholderiaceae > Trinickia. The sequence goes on along the minus strand of NZ_JAAAYE010000005.1, from coordinate 13,923 downwards.
CGTCGGTAACGGCCGCGCGGTAGAGTTCGCACAGCGCCTCGACGAGTACGCGGATCGACCATCCGTCAGTCACGATATGGTGCTGAACCAGCATGAAGACATGTTCATCGGAGGCGAGCCGGATCAATCGCGCTCGCACGAGCGGCCCTTGCGCGAGGTCGAACGCTCGCGTGGCTTCTTCGCGGCATATTTCCTCGCGGCGGGTGCGTGCAGCGGGGAGCGTCGAAAGATCGTCTTCGCGCCATGGCATGCCGTCTTCGCGATGCGGCAGACGCGCGACAGGGCGCCCATCCTCAGCCGGAAAGACCGTGCGGAGTGCCTCGTGCCACAACCAGATCGTGTCGAGCGCGCGGCGCCAGGCCGCACGGTCGAGCCGGCCCTGGAGTCTCAGCATCAGAGGAACGTGATACGTCGTACTTTCCCCTTCCAGTTGGGCCAGGAACCACAGACGCTGCTGAGCGAATGAAAGCGCGAGCGATGCATCGCGAGAGACAGGCGCGATTTCCGGCAACGCTTCGGGGCCTGCTTCGGCCAGCACGCCCGACACCGCGCTCGCAAAGTCCCCGAGCGTCGGATGCTCGAAGAGCAATGAAAGAGGGACTTCGGTACCGATCGACGCCGGCAAGCGATTGAGCATGCGCACGGCGACGAGGGAATGACCGCCCAGCGAAAAGAAGTTGTCGTGTCGGCCGATGCGCGATACACCGAGCAATTCCCGCCAAAGCGCGGCCAGCGCAGTTTCGAGCGCACCTTGCGGTGCTTCGTCAGGGGCGTGTGCCAGCGCTTCGTCGGAAGGGGCGGGCAAGGCCTTGCGATCGAGTTTGCCGTTGGGTGTGAGGGGTAACGCGGCGAGCGTGACGAACGCGGCCGGGATCATGTAGTCGGGCAGCCGCCGTTGGAGGTGCTGGCGCAGCCGATGCGGCAGATCGGCACTGTCAACGGTCAGGGCATCGTCACGGGCATCGTGTCGCAGCGTGACATAGGCGATCAGACGCTTTTCGTGTGCGGCATTCTCGCGTGCGATGACGACGGCCTCGCGCACCGACTCGTGTGCTGCGAGCTGCGTCTCGATCTCGGCGGGCTCGATGCGAAAGCCGCGGATCTTGAGCTGCTCGTCGTTGCGCCCGAGAAACACGATGTTGCCGTCGGGCGCGTAGCGTGCGAGGTCGCCGGTGCGATACATGCGCGCGTCGGGCTCGCCGGCGGCGCGCGCGAACGGATCGGGCAGGAATCGTTCGGCATTGAGCTCGGGCCGGTTCAGGTAGCCGCGCGCCACGCCCACGCCGCCGATATAGAGCTCGCCCACGGCGCCGAGCGCGACCGGCTGCTGACGGGCATCGAGCAGATAGATGCGCAGATTGTCGATGGGCTTGCCGATGGGCACGGTATCGTCATCGAACGTTGCGGGGCAGCTCCAGGCGGTGACGTCGATGGCGGCTTCGGTGGGGCCGTAGAGGTTGTGCAGTGCGGTGCTGGGCAGCACTTGCTTGAGGCGGTGCACGGTGGCGGCGGGCAAGGCCTCGCCGCTGCAGACGATGCGCCGCAACGAGGTGCATTGGGCGGCGCGGGCGGCATCGAGAAAGCCGCTCAACATGGAGGGCACGAAGTGGGCGGTGGTGACGCGCGCGGAGGCGATGAGCGAGGCGAGGTAGTCGGCATCGCGGTGCATGCCGGGCTCGGCCATGAGCAAGGTGGCGCCAGCCGAGAGGGTCCAGAAGAACTCCCAGACGGAGACGTCGAAGCTGAAAGGGGTTTTCTGGAGGACGACGTCGTCGGATTGGAGGCGATAGGCGCGCTGCATCCAGACGAGGCGGTTGACGAGGGCGCGATGCTCGTTTTGCACGCCCTTGGGCATGCCGGTGGAGCCGGACGTATAGATGACGTAAGCGAGATGGGTTGGCTGCAGCCCGAGCGTGCGAGGCGGGAGGTTCTCGCCGGGCAGCGCGGCCCAGGGCGCCTCGTGCGGGCGGTCGTCGCCGAGTTCGATGAGGGGCAATGGCGCGAAGCCGGGCTCGTCGAGCAAGCCGGCGAGTACGTCACGGCCGCGGCGGTCGACGAGCAGCAGGCAAGGGTTGGCATCGCGCAGGATGTGGGCGAGGCGGGCGGCGGGGTAATCGGGATCGAGGGGCACATAAGCGCCGCCGGCTTTGAGCACGGCGAGCAGGGCGATTGCCATCGAGGCGCTGCGCTGCAGGCAGAGGGCGACGCGCACATCGGGGCGCACGCCGTGGCGTATCAGATGGCGGGCGAGGCGGTTGGCACGGGTGTTCAGTTCGGCGTACGAGAGGCGCTGACCGCCCACGAGCACGGCCGTGGCGTCGGGCGTACGACGGACCTGCTGCTCGACGAGTTCGTGCAGGCATAGGTGAGCGGGGAATTCGGCCCGCGTGGCATTCCATGTATCGAGCAGCAACCGGCGTTCGTCGCTCGTCGTCAACTCGACGGCCTGCACGGGTCGATCGAGGTCTTCGCAGGCGCGCTCGATGAATTGAAGCAGCCTATCGGCGTGCCGCGAAACCGTCGCCGTCTCGAACAAGGCACTATTGAAACGCAATTCGAGATCCACCGCCGCTGTCCGCCCGAACTGCGTAAAGAGGAACGAGAGGCCGGGTTCGGGGCCCGAGAGCCAACGCATTGGTGCGGGCCTGCCATCGATTTCGATCGCGTGTCGTAAAAACAGCGTGTTCACGCTGATGTCGATGGCGCGCGGCGCAAGGCCAGCCTGCCGGATCATCTCGCCATACGGATAGCGGCCATGGCGCAGCGAGTCGCGAAACGCGTGGCATGCGTGCCGCAGTGCTGCGCCCACTAGATCGTTCGGAGCTTCGAAGCTGACGTGAAGCGGAATCACTTTGGCGAATTGCCCCGAGACATCGAGCGACTCCTTCGTCCGATTGAGAAAAGACACGCCGATTGCCGTGCTTCGCACGCCGCTCAGATACAGTGCACTGATGGCGGTCAGACACTCGCCCGGAGATGCACCGAACGCCTCGGCCGTGCGCGCGAGCGCTGCCCATGCGGCGTTCGGCAACGTCTTGCGGATGGATCGGATGTCGGCGCCAACCTGCGTCGCATGCGGTCGATCGGCGAGCAAAGTGACGAGCGGTGGCCCCTCGACAGCCCGACACCGCTCAGCCCAGAACGCCGCATCGCGGGCGTGGGCGGGAGAAGCCAGATAACGATCTTCGATTTTGAGGGTGTCGAGGAATAAGCGATCCATCTCGAAGCGCTGCGTGCCATTGCGCTCGAGCACCGCATAGTTCTCCGCGATCCGCTCGAAGGACTTGATCGCCGACCAACCGTCGTTTTGCACATGATGCGAACGCAGCGCGACGAGAACTTCGCTTTGCCACTCGAAGAGCGCGACCGAGCCGATGCGGCTCGTATGTGCGCCGTTCAACCGACGATGCCAGTCGATCACCGCCTCGCAGGCTTGCTCATAGATGGGCGACGACGGGTCCACGAATCGTTCGAAACACGTTGTCGGTTCGGGTGCCTCGCGCTGCAGTCCGCTGCTGTCCCATTGAAGCCAAAACGATTGATTTTGGGCGATGAGCGCGCGGGCGGCAGTCGCAAGCCGCTCACGGTCTATCGTGGGCGGATAGCGCATCGCTGCTACCGAGAAAAACGGGCTGTTGCGCGGTGCGGACTGCTCTTGCAGCCACACAGCCTGTTGGGCGGGCGAGAACGCGTACCACGCGCCAGGCTCGGTGGATCGTTGTGCGAACAACCTGTTGGCATCCTTGTTGTCGGGCGATGCCAGGACACTTTCGATAGTTTGGTGCCATCGTTCTTGTATGGCTGCGTGCGGCGCCTGAATGGAATCGGATAGCCAGCACAGATAAAGCGTCACCAGTGCGTCGACTGTCGTTGGATCGAACAGGTCCGCGCTGTATGTCAGGTCGAGGCGCACCGCGTCATTCATTTCCTGAAACACGATGGCGATGTCGGCGCCTCTGCCCACCTCTTCGCGTGCAACCGCCTCGATCTCCATGCCACCGACATGGGTCCGGGGTGCACCGGTCCCATGCTGAAACTGGCAGAACAACTGAAAGACCGGGTCGTGCGAGGGCGCACGCGGCGGGTTGATGGCGGCCACGATATCGGCGAACGGCAGCTCGCTGACTTCCAACGCCGAGACGAGTTCCCTCGCTGCCGATGCCAAATGATCGGAAAGCGTCGTGTGGCCATCGATCCGGTGGCGCAACGCAATGGTGTTGACGAACAGGCCGACCATGTCTTCGACATCGCGGTGACGGCGACCCTCCGTCACCGTGCCGATGACGACTTCACGGCTTTTCGATAGCTGAGCCGCCAGAATAGCGAACGTCGTCTCCAGCACGAGAAACGGCGTGACGTGCTCCGATGCCGCGCAGTGCCTGACCTGACGCACGAGCTCGGGGGAAAGCATCCGTTCGATGGATCCGGCCTTCTCGGACATGACGGCCGGACGCGGGCGATCGAACGGCAAGTCCGTACGCACCGGCGCGCCGGCCAAGCGCTCGCGCCACGCACGACGCAGGTGTTCGAGGCGCGCGGTATCGCGTTGCCGGCGTTCCCATGCCGCATAGTCCCGATATTGCGTTGTCAGCGGCGTCCGCTGTGGCGCGAATCCGGCGGCGAATCGCTCGTATGCTTCGACGAATTCCCGCCAAACGATGGCCCACGAAGCGGCATCCATGACGATGTGATGGATCGACAGCACGAGGACGGCATGTTCGGCCGATGACGGAAAGAGCGTGGCACCGAATACGGGCCCGGTGAAGCAATCCGGCTGCCGTGCTGCTTTCCTTTGCGCCAGACGCATCGCGTCGTTCCTGCCGCCCGGGGATGCATGCACGGTCATCCGCCAGCTTTCGGAAGGACCGATCACAGCCGAAAACGCGCCGGTTGACGCCTCGCGGCGATAGTGCGTGCGCAACACCTCGTGACGATCGACGACATGCTTGAGCGCATCCTCGATACATTCCGGACGTATCGCGCCCCTGAGGCTGAAAAGGCGAGACGCGTTGAGCATCGTGGCTCGCGCACTGTCCGCCTCGACTGCGAGCACGCGCTCCTCGGCGAACGAGAGCGGCAATGCTCCGTCGCGATCGATCGCGGTGAGATGCGTATCGGCGGCAAGCGTCTCGCTCGAGTCGACGAGCGTAGCGAGCGTGGCGACGGTCGGCGCATCGAAGACGGCGCGTAGCGTCACGGTCTTTTCCGTCTCGGCGGCGAGCCGCGAGATCATGCGGACCGCGAGAATCGAATGGCCACCCAATTCGAAGAAGTTGTCGTGGCGGCCGATGCGGTGCACGCCGAGCAATCCCTGCCAGACACGCGCGATCGCGCATTCGGTTTCACCCGAAGGCGGTTCGTACCGCGCGTGCGCGATGGCTTCATCGGAAGGGGCGGGCAAGGCCTTGCGATCGAGTTTGCCGTTGGGTGTGAGGGGTAACGCGGCGAGCGTGACGAACGCGGCCGGGATCATGTAGTCGGGCAGCCGCCGTTGGAGGTGCTGGCGCAGCCGATGCGGCAGATCGGCACTGTCAACGGTCAGGGCATCGTCACGGGCATCGTGTCGCAGCGTGACATAGGCGATCAGACGCTTTTCGTGTGCGGCATTCTCGCGTGCGATGACGACGGCCTCGCGCACCGACTCGTGTGCTGCGAGCTGCGTCTCGATCTCGGCGGGCTCGATGCGAAAGCCGCGGATCTTGAGCTGCTCGTCGTTGCGCCCGAGAAACACGATGTTGCCGTCGGGCGCGTAGCGTGCGAGGTCGCCGGTGCGATACATGCGCGCGTCGGGCTCGCCGGCGGCGCGCGCGAACGGATCGGGCAGGAATCGTTCGGCATTGAGCTCGGGCCGGTTCAGGTAGCCGCGCGCCACGCCCACGCCGCCGATATAGAGCTCGCCCACGGCGCCGAGCGCGACCGGCTGCTGACGGGCATCGAGCAGATAGATGCGCAGATTGTCGATGGGCTTGCCGATGGGCACGGTATCGTCATCGAACGTTGCGGGGCAGCTCCAGGCGGTGACGTCGATGGCGGCTTCGGTGGGGCCGTAGAGGTTGTGCAGTGCGGTGCTGGGCAGCACTTGCTTGAGGCGGTGCACGGTGGCGGCGGGCAAGGCCTCGCCGCTGCAGACGATGCGCCGCAACGAGGTGCATTGGGCGGCGCGGGCGGCATCGAGAAAGCCGCTCAACATGGAGGGCACGAAGTGGGCGGTGGTGACGCGCGCGGAGGCGATGAGCGAGGCGAGGTAGTCGGCATCGCGGTGCATGCCGGGCTCGGCCATGAGCAAGGTGGCGCCAGCCGAGAGGGTCCAGAAGAACTCCCAGACGGAGACGTCGAAGCTGAAAGGGGTTTTCTGGAGGACGACGTCGTCGGATTGGAGGCGATAGGCGCGCTGCATCCAGACGAGGCGGTTGACGAGGGCGCGATGCTCGTTTTGCACGCCCTTGGGCATGCCGGTGGAGCCGGACGTATAGATGACGTAAGCGAGATGGGTTGGCTGCAGCCCGAGCGTGCGAGGCGGGAGGTTCTCGCCGGGCAGCGCGGCCCAGGGCGCCTCGTGCGGGCGGTCGTCGCCGAGTTCGATGAGGGGCAATGGCGCGAAGCCGGGCTCGTCGAGCAAGCCGGCGAGTACGTCACGGCCGCGGCGGTCGACGAGCAGCAGGCAAGGGTTGGCATCGCGCAGGATGTGGGCGAGGCGGGCGGCGGGGTAATCGGGATCGAGGGGCACATAAGCGCCGCCGGCTTTGAGCACGGCGAGCAGGGCGATTGCCATCGAGGCGCTGCGCTGCAGGCAGAGGGCGACGCGCACATCGGGGCGCACGCCGTGGCGTATCAGATGGCGGGCGAGGCGGTTGGCACGGGTGTTCAGTTCGGCGTACGAGAGGCGCTGACCGCCCACGAGCACGGCCGTGGCGTCGGGCGTACGACGGACCTGCTGCTCGACGAGTTCGTGCAGGCATAGGTGAGCGGGGAATTCGGCCCGCGTGGCATTCCATGTATCGAGCAGCAACCGGCGTTCGTCGCTCGGCAGCACGTCCAATTGGGAAACGGCAATAGACGAACGATGTTCAAGCGCATCGGCCAACTGTTCGAGGGCGCGCTGCATGTAGGCGCAGATGCGTCCCGGCGATAGCGCGTCGACGACCTGAACCGTCACCGCCAAAGCGTCACCGTAATCCTCGACCGACAGCGTGACCGGATAGTTGGTCCGCTCCTCGCCGCTGACGAACTCGACGCCTGCCAGCGCGGTATCGTGCCCGGGCGGCAGCGCGTTGTGCCGGTAGTTGAGCAGCGCGCTGAAAAGCGGCGCGTTCGATCCAACGTTGCTGCACCGCTGCGCGAGTGCGAGCGACGCATGCTCGTGGGCGAGCAGTGCCGCAAGACGCAATTGCACTTCGCGTGCGGCTGCTTCCACGTCCGTATCGTCTATATCGACACACAACGGCAGCGTGTTGATGAAAAGCCCCATCGCGCGATCGGCGCCCGCGCCGGCCGCCATGCGCCCGAAGAGCACAGTGCCGAACACGACGCGCTGCTGCGCGGCCGTGCGTGCGAGTACGGCAGCCCATGCCAGATGGCACAGCGTCGCGAGGCTCACGCCGAGCCGCCGCGCCTGCGAGCGCAAGCGCTCATTGACGGACGGCGCGATCATTCTGCGCGCTTCGGCAATGGTGGCCGATTCGCCGTGCACGCCTGTGAGCCCGAACGGCAGAGTCGGCGTATCGACGCTGCCGAGCATTTCGCGAAAGAATGCCCCGTGAGCGTCGGGCGGCACGCCCAAGCGCGCCTGCGCCACCAGGTTTCTATAGGGCAAAGGCTCGGCCAGACTGGCCGACCGATCGCTCATGAGCGCTTTCACCTCGTCGTGAAGAATGGCAAGCGTGGTGTGATCGCCAACCATGTGGTGCAGCGCCATGAGCACATGCCACCGTGCATCGGGTTCGCGCGCGACGACGAAGTGCAACAAAGGCGCCCGCGAGAGGTCCATGCGATGACGATCGGCATTGAAGCGCCGCTGTAGCTGCTCGCCGATCGGGCCGGCGGCCGGATCGAGTGTAAGCTCCGTGACCGCAACGTTTGCGTGCCGATAGACGACTTGCACCGGGATGTCGATTGCTTCCCAAACGAATGCGGTGCGCAAGATGTCATGTCGATCGACGATCTGCTGGATGGCGCCGAGATAGCGGTCGAGCGTCGCGCGGTCCGCGAAGATCATGCGTGCCGTCAGCAGGTACGGATCGCCCTGCGTGCTCAGAAGATGATGAAAGAGGATGCCCTCTTGCAATGGCGAAAGTGGATAGATGTCCTGAACGTTCGCCGCGCCTCCGGGCACGCCCGACACGATGCGATCGATCTCGGCTTGCGCGAGCGAAACGAGCGGGAGCAGATCGGGGGTGATCGTCGCCGTGCCGGGGGCGATCCGGTTCTCCGGCACAGTCACCTGTTGCGACTCCGCGAGCGCCTTTGCGAGCCCGGCGGGAGTGGGGTGCTGAAACAGCGCGCGGATCGGAAGGCCAATGCCGGTTTGTCTCAACCGCTCGATCAGTTGCACGGCGAGCAGCGAGTGGCCGCCGAGCGAAAAGAAGTTGTCATGGCGGCCGACCCGAGTCACATCGAGCAGTTCGGCCCACAACCGCGCAAGGGCGATTTCGATCTCGCCTTGCGGCGGCTCGTAGCGTTCGAGCCCATAGGCGTCTTCGGTGGGCGCGGGCAGCGCGCGCCGATCGACTTTCCCGTTCGCGGTGAGCGGCATCTTCTCGAGTACGACGAAAGCCGCGGGCAGCATGTATTCGGGCAGCCGCTCGACGAGATGAGCGCGCAGCGCGCCCACGCGTTCTCCTGCGTCGAAGCCGTGGGCGGCCGCTTCGTGCAACGACAGATAGCCGACCAGACGCACCCGGTCGTCCCCGTCTTCGCGGGCCACCACGACGGCTTCGCGTACATCGGGGTGTGCGAGCAGTTGGGCTTCGATCTCGGCCGGTTCGACGCGAAAGCCGCGGATCTTCAACTGATCGTCGTTGCGCCCGAGGAACACGAGCCGGCCGTCGGGCAGATAGCGCGCGAGGTCGCCGGTGCGATACATGCGCGCGCCGGACTCGCCGGCCGCGCGCGCGAACGGATCGGGCACGAAGCGCTCGGCGGTGAGTTCGGGACGATTCAGATAGCCGCGCGCGACGCTGGCGCCGCCGATATAGAGCTCGCCCGGTGAGCCGATCGGCACCGGGCGTTGTCGCTCGTCGAGGAGATAGATCCGCGTATTGGCGATGGGACGCCCGATCGGATGGACAGAATCGGCGGGCGACAGCGCGCCCGAAGTGGCGACCACGGTGGCCTCGGTGGGCCCATAGTTGTTGACGAGTTCGACGGCGGCAGGCAGGTGTTCGGGCCACTGCGCGAGGCGCTCTCCGCCGATGAGCAGGCGGCGCAAGCTCGGGGGCAGCCCGGTTCGAATGGCGAGCAGCGCCAACGGTGTGACGAGGAACGCGCATTCGATCGATTGATGGCGCCACCAATGAAGTAGGGCGAGGGCATCGTCGCGGACGTCGGATGGCGGTAACAGCAGAGACGCGCCGCTGGCGAGGGTCGGCCAGATTTCCCATGTACAGGCATCGAAGGCTAGGCCTGCGGTACAGGGAACCTGCAACCCTGGACGCAGCTCGAAGCGGCCGATGTGCCAGGACACGAGATTCAGAAGTTGCCGGTGCTCGACCATGACGCCCTTGGGGGTACCCGTCGAACCGGACGTATAGATGATGTAGGCGAGATGCGAAGCGTCGACGCCGACGTCTTCTGCGCGGATATTGTCGGCCGGCAGGTGCGCCCAGGGCGGCGACGCGAGATCGATCTCCATGATGTCGAGGGAACGGGACGGATCGCCGAACGCAGAGCATGCGGCATGCACCGTGCGGTAGGTGTCACGGTCGACGAGTGCGAGTGCCGGGTCGGCGTCCCGCACGATATGCGCGATGCGCGCAGGCGGCGACGTCGGGTCGATAGGCACATAAGCCGCGCCGGCCTTGAGCACGGCGAGCATTGCGACGACCATCGCCGGGCTGCGATGCGTGCACAGGGCGATGGGCGTGTCGGGATGTAAGGCAGCACGGCTCGTCAAGTGACGGGCGAGCTGATTGGCGCGTGCGTTGAGCTCGGCGTACGACAACCGCTGCGCTTCGGCGAACACGGCAACGGCATCAGGCGTTCTCTCTGCCTGCGCTTGCACGAGTTGCTGCATGCAAAGATGCGCGGGATAGGGCGCGCGCGTCGCGTTCCAGGTCGCGATCTGCAAGCGGTGTTCGTCATCGTCGACGAGCCCGATACGTTCGATGGGTCGCGCCGGATCGACGAGCATCCGGTCGATGAACTTGAGAAGCCGTTGCTGGTGCGATGCGATCCCGGCATCGTCATAAAGGCGCGCGTTGCCGTCGACGTGCAGCATGCAGCCGGCCTTGCCCGGTGTGCCGATCAGCGTCACCGCGAGATCGTGCACGAGACCATTGGCGAGCGAGTGCAAGGTCGCAGGACTGCCGCCGAAATGCCATTCATCGTCGAATGGAATGATGTTGATGCGCGGCCCAAAAATCGGGCCTGTATCGCCATCTTGCATGCGGCGAATGTCCTTGCCTCGAAACTGTTGATGTTTCAGGTGCCGGAAGACTTCGGCGCTTGCTCGCTGCGTCAGCGTCTCGAGCGTATCGGCATTGCTCATCGCAAGTCGAAGCGGCACGACGTTAGCGAACATGCCGGGCGTGAGGCGGGCGTCTTTGGGGCGTGCCGATACAGGAAAATCGAAAACCGTTGCGCGTCCGTTCGTGATCCGGAACAGATAGGCGGCCACGACTGCGGTCATCAGCAGCGGCCATTTGCCGACGCGCGGTTCGACTTCGCGCAACAGTAGAGCCGCATCCCGGGGAAAAGGAACCGAAGCGCGCCGAAAGTCCCCGCTTCGGTCGGCGGGAACGCCCGCCACAGTTTCCGGGCGTGGCAGATCGGCTATGTAGCCGCTCCAATAACTTCGATCCGTTTCGAAACGCACCGATTGGCGATATTGCGCATCGTCTTCGAGGATCGAGCGGACCGTGCCGAACTGCGATGCAGGCACAGGCTCGCCATGCAGCAGCGCTGAATAGATCTGCGCGGCGCGACGAATCAGAATGGGGATGCTGGCGCCGTCGAGGACACTGTGATGATAGCGCTGATACCAGACATGGTGCGCGTCATCGAGCTTGAAGAGCATCTGACTGAACAGCGGCCCCGCCGACAGATCGTAAGCCACGGCTGCCGCGCTGAGCATGTGCCGGCGAGCTGCGCCGAACGGGTTGGGCTCCCGAGATACGTCGACGAACGAGAGCGACGGGGACGGCGGGCTCCCCACGTATTGCTTGGGACCTGCCGGCGTCTCGACAAAACGCAGATGCAAAGCTTCGGTTTCTCCGATCAGGCGGTGCAGCGTTTCATCGAATACAGCCCGGTCGACAGGCCCGCAGATATCGACATAGACGCGGTTGTCGATCAACGGATTATCGGGTTCCAACTGTTGTGCGAACCACATTTCCAGTTGCGGTGCGCTGAGCGCGAGAAAAGCGCCGTCGTCGGAATCGAGCACGAAACCCTCCAGTCCGGAATCCGGTAATTCGATTTGTGCCAAGCGGTGTATGGGCATGCCGAGCCCTCGGTAATCAACCCGATCACGTCCCGCATTTTTTTTACGAGCAGTCGGCATTCGGATGTTGTTCTTCTGAGGTTTAACCTAGCAAAACAGAGCGCAATATGCAAATGTTGTATGGCGTGCGTATTAATAACGGAAGTCGTCGTGTTTGGTCGGGGAATAATTTCCCATTACTACGAAAAGCAACCAGTCATTTTTGGCGAAACCATACAGACTCGTTCGTCGATAAAATATCGGTAAGCAATATATCGGGGTAACGCCTTGCCAACGAACGCGCGTCGCCTGCAAGCCAGTGAGGGCGGGTCATTGGAATTTCCGTTTCCAGTGTTAGTCTTCGATGCGAATCTGTACGAATAACGGGAGCGCCGATGAATACCGCCCAGTCCTGGACCGTCTCCGACATCCCCGAGCAGAGCGGCAAACGCGTCCTGATTACCGGTGCAAACAGCGGCATCGGATATCAGGCGGCGCGCGTGCTGGCGCGCAAGGGCGCACAGGTCGTGCTTGCTTGCCGCGACCTGCAGCGCGCCGAGCGCGCGGCAAGCGCAATTCGAGCCGAAATACCCGCCGCCGACGTCGAGATCGCGATCGTCGATCTCGCGTCGCTGGCATCGGTGCGGGCGTTCGCCCGCGTCGAACTCGCGCGACAGCGCCCCTTGCACGTACTCGTCAATAACGCCGGTGTCATGGCGCCGCGCCGCCGGTGCACGACTGCCGACGGCTTCGAACTTCAATTCGGTGTCAATGTCCTCGGGCATTTCGCATTGACCGCGTTGCTTTTTCCAGCGATCGAGCAGGCCGCGGCGCAGGCCAGCGAGCCACCTCGCATCGTGACCGTCGCATCGATCGCACATAAGGGCGGACGTCTAGCGTTCGACGATCTTCAATCGAAGCGATCGTATTCGCCGATGGTGGCCTACCGTCAATCGAAGCTCGCCGATCTGATCTTTGCGCTCGCGCTCGCCAGGCGGTTGAGCGCGGCGCAACGTTCCATCATGTCGATTGCCGTGCACCCGGGCGTGGCGAACACCAATCTCTTTCGCGGCTCGGATCGGCCGGCCGTCGAGCGTGCGGCACGCGGGATGGTCGGCAGGCTCATCGGACTTTTTTTCAATAGCGACTACGCCGGCGCGCTGCCGACGCTTTTCGCGGCAACCTCCGACGCAGCCGTCAGCGGCGGCTACTACGGCCCCCAAGGTTTGATGGAAATGCGCGGCGAGCGCGTAGGGAACGCGCGGGTCGTGCGGCGCGCTCGCGACGTTGCGGCAGGGGATCGTCTGATCGAGGTCTGCGAAAAGCTGACCGGCGTAAACATTCCCGTTTGAGCCTCGACAGCCAGCCCTCGGTGAGCACAGTCGGAGGCTCGCAGCCATAAGCCCACCTTATGAGCACATAACGCGCCAGCGCTTCTCAAGCGCATATTGAAGCGCAATAGTGGATTCGACGTCGCGCATTTCGCATGCTGCAGGCTCGGTGCGTTTTGCGCGGCCAAGCGCCGTCTACCACGGACTCCTGACTAATCGAACCATCGAATCCGCATCGATCGACAATGCAAGCCACTCAACCGAATTTGCTCGTCCTGATGGCCGATCAACTGACGCCCTTCGCGTTGGGCGCCTATGGACATCGACTCACGAAAACGCCGCATATCGATACGCTTGCCCGCGAGGGCGTCGTCTTCGAATCGGCCTATTGCGCGAGCCCGCTGTGCGCGCCGTCGCGCTTCGCGTTCATGGCCGGGAAGCTGCCATCGGCGATCGGCGCATTCGACAACGCAGCCGAATTACCCGCCCAGACCTTGACCTTCGCACACTATCTGAGGGCTGCCGGCTACCGCACGGTACTCTCTGGGAAGATGCATTTTTGCGGCCCCGATCAGCTTCATGGTTTCGAGGAACGCCTGACGACCGACATCTATCCCGCGGATTTCGGCTGGGTGCCGGATTGGGACCAACCCGATGTTCGGCCAAGCTGGTATCACAACATGAGCTCGGTGATCGACGCGGGCACATGTGTTCGAACGAACCAGCTCGACTTCGACGATGAGGTGGCGTTTTGCGCGAAGCAAAAGCTTTATGACATTGCCCGCGAGCGGGAGGCCGGCATCGACGATCGGCCGTTTTGCATGGTTGTGTGGCGCGACAATCTGGATGAGAGACGCGCGACAAACAAGATGAGAATGTCGCGGCGAGGTTGATGATGCCGATGTTGATTGACGCTGACAAGCGTTTGTTGATTGACGCGCGGCGCATGTTGCA
>NZ_JAAAYE010000004.1 GCF_013282575.1 Paraburkholderia sp. NMBU_R16 | reverse complement strand
CGCAACGACTCGGCACTGGGCGCATTCTACCGCCGCTTGTGCGCGCGCATGGACAAGCCTCGCGCCAATACCGCGGTCGCCCACAAGCTCGCGCGTATGGTGTACTTCATGCTCACGCGCGGCGAGGCCTTCGTCGATCAGGGCCAGCAGCACTACGAGGAGCAGCAACAGCAGCGCAGCCTTGCCGCCCTGAAACGGCGCGCCAAGTCACTCGGTTTCCGGCTTGAGCGCGAAACCGCCCCGGCCTGAAACAACACGCACGAATTTTGTTTCTCACGAGAGAAGCTTGGCCTTTCGGCGTGCGCCGCATTCTCCATTCGCCCAACGCGGCATCGACAATCGTGGTTGCGACACCATCGGGCTGTGGCGCCTCACTGACGCTTTTTTGAATCGCGCGGGAGGCGGCAGCGCGCTCATCGTCGTAGGCTGCGAGCTTGGATGCAGCATGGGGCGCATTGAGATCGAGATTGGTCTTCGTATAAGAAGGCTCGACGAGCACCACGCGGACTCCGAACTTGCGTACCTCGTGATCCAACGTCTCCGACATTCCCTCGACGGCATGCTTGGAAGCCGAATAGAGCCCCATGTACGGAGCCGGAAGAAAGCCAAGCACAGAGCTGATGTTGACGATTCTTCCCTCGCGCTGCGCGCGCATATGCGGCAGCACCGCTTGTGTCGTGCGCAAAACCCCAAAAACGTTGGTATCGAACAGCGCGTGAGCCTCGGCAACCGATGTTTCCTCAGTCGCGCCGAGCAAGGTCACGCCCGCGCTATTGATCAGTACGTCGATGCGCCCGGCTTGGGCGATGATGGCCGCGAATCCACGTTGAACCGACGTGTCGTCACGAATATCCATTTCGATCAGCACAACACCCGCTATGGGCTGTGCGTTTGCAGGGTTGCGTACTGTGCCGAATACTTGGCACCCCCGTTTGACGAACTTTTCCGCGGTAGCGCGTCCGATACCGGATGACACGCCGGTCACAACGATCACTTTGGAATTCGACATAGCAGTTCTCTTCTAGCAGGTGAATGAGGATAAAGCGCGGATCAGCCGCCCGGCGGGGTCTTGTATTCGAGGTTCATGACTTGGCCGCGAACTCGTCATCGAGCACCTCTTTCACAGGCTGCGCGTGTTCGTGCGGACCTGTCCGCCGATCAGTCGTACCGCCCGGCCCGATCTTGAACCAGATCGAATACATGGCCGGCAGGAACATCAGCGTCAAAACCGTCCCGGCCAACGTGCCGCCGATCAGGGTGTACGCGAGGGTTCCCCAGAACACCGAATGAGTCAGCGGGATAAAGGCCAGAATCGCTGCCAATGCTGTCAGGACCACCGGTCGCGCTCGCTGCACGGTGGCTTCGACGACTGAGTGAAAGGGATCCAAGCCCGCCTGTTCGTTCTCGCGGATCTGCCCGATCAGAATCAGTGTGTTGCGCATCAGGATGCCCGAGAGCGCAATCAAGCCGACCAACGCATTGATGCCGAACGGTTGGCGGAACAAAATCAGCGTCGGCACCACACCGATCAGCCCCAGCGGGCTGGTCAGGAACACCATGACCATCGCGGAGATGGAGCGCACCTGAAAGATGATGATGAGCAACGTAATCGCCAGCATGATCGGAAAGAGCGGCAACATGGCTTTCGTCGCTTTGCCCGACTCCTCGATCGAGCCCGCCTGCTCGATGCGATACCCGCTCGGCAGCTTGTCGACGATGGGCTGAAGCTGTTTCGTGATCGCCGCCGATACATCCGGCGGCTGCAGCCCATCGGCGATATCGCCGCGCACGGTGATCGTCGGCATACGGTCGCGCCGCCGCATGATCGGCTCCTCCATGCGCACTTCGATCTTGCCTACTTGGGACAGCGGGATGCGCTGCCCGTTGGCGCCCGCCAATGTGAAGTCACCTATTTTGGCCGGGTCCAAGCGGGTGTCGCCGGCCGAGCGGGCGATAACTTGCACCGTACGAATGTCCTCACGTACGGTAGTGACAGGAACGCCGGTCAGCAGGAATTGCAGCTGCTGCGCCACGGCGCTGGAGCTCAGTCCCACGGCCTGCAATCGGTCCTGCTGCAACGTGAAGTGCAGGCTGGGCGTGCGCGTGCCCCAGTCAGCGTTGACCGTGCGCATCATCGGGCTGGCATTCATCACGTGCTCAACTCGAGCCGCAATATCGCGCAGCTTGTCCGGATCGGGACCCGTGACGCGGTACGCAACGGGGAACGGCGAATACGGACCGAATACGAGTTGCGTCACGCGCACGCGCGCTTCGGAGGCCAGACCGTCAGCGATGGCTTGTCGCAATCGCTGCTTCAACGCCTCGCGCTCATCCTGACTGTCCGTGCGCACCACGATCTTGGCAAACGACGGATCGGGCAGCTCCGGACCCATCGCCAAATAGAAGCGTGGTGCACCCTGACCCACGTAGGCCGTGACGATCTTGGCTTCCTTTTGTTTGGCAAGCCAAGCTTCCACCTTCGCCGTGGCGGCGCTCGTTTGCATGATCGACATGCCATAGGGCATCTGCACTTCGACGAGCACTTCGGGGCGATCGGAAATCGGGAAGAACTGCTTTTTCACGACCGCCATACCGCCGATAGACAACACGAAGAGGCCCACGACCGAACCGGCGACCAGCCATTTGCGCGCAATCACCCGCCCCAGCAACCGACGGAAACGGTTGTAGCGCGGCGTGTCGTAGATCGCGTTGTGGCCTCCTTCGACTTTCTTGAAGTCGGGCAGGAGCTTGACGCCCAAGTAGGGTGTGAAAACCACGGCGACGACCCATGACGCGATCAGTGCAATACCAACGATCCAGAACATGTTGCTGGTGTACTCGCCAGCCGTGGATCGGGCGAAGCCGTTGGGCATGAAGCCGACGGCCGTCACGAGCGTGCCCGAGAGCATCGGTGCCGCGGTATGGCTCCAAGCATAGGCGGAAGCGGTCACGCGGTCGTAACCCTCCTCCATTTTCACCACCATCATTTCGATGGCGATGATCGCGTCGTCCACCAGCAAACCCAGCGCCAGAATCAGGGACCCGAGGGTGATGCGATCGAAATTCTTGCCCGTCGCCGCCATTACCATGAAGACGGCCGCCAGCGTCAGCGGTACCGCCGCAGCGACGACGACACCCACGCGCCAACCCATGCTGACGAAGCTCACCAACATGACCACCAGCAATGCGGCGAAGAACTTGATCATGAACTCGTCGACCGCCGACTTGATGTTCACGGCCTGGTCCGTCACCTTGCTCAGGCTCATGCCGAGCGGCAATCCGGCGTTGATGGTGCCCACCTCCGCGTCCAATGCCTTGCCGAGGTCGAGTCCATTCCAGCCGTCGCGCATGACGATGCCCAACAGCAAGGCCGGCTCGCCGTTGTTGCGGATCATGAATGTCGCGGGATCTTCGTAGCCACGGCTGACGGTGGCAATATCCGACAGCTTCAGCGTGCGACCTTGTGCCACGACCGGTGTGTCGCGGATCTTCTGCAATGCGTCGAAGGCGCCGTCCAAACGAACGACCACATCGGGGCCCTTGGTCTCGATCGAGCCGGCCGGCGTCAGGGCGTTCTGGCCGTTGAGCGCGGCGAACACGTCCTGCGGACTGACACCCAATGTGGCCAGACGCTCATGCGAAAACTGAACGTAGATTCGCTCCGCCTGCTCGCCGATGATGTTGACCTTCTTCACGCCCGGCACATGCAACAACCGTTGGCGCAACGTCTCGGCATCGCGTACCAGCAGGCGCTGCGGTTCGCCCTTGGCCTTGAGCGCGAACAGCGCAAAGGTGACATCGGCGTATTCGTCGTTGACCATGGGGCCGATCACGCCTGGCGGAAGATTGGCGAGCTCGTCGCCGACTTTTTTCCGGGCTTGGTAGAACTCCTCCTGCACTTGCGAAGGCGGCGTGCTGTCGAGCAACGTCAAGGTCGTGAAGGCCAGCCCGGGTCGCGTGTAGGTTTCGGTCCGGTCGTACCAGCGCAACTCCTGCATGCGCTTTTCGATCTTCTCGGCAACCTGATCCTGCATTTCCTGAGCGGTGGCTCCCGGCCACGCGGTGATGATCGTCATCACCTTGACCGTAAAGGCGGGATCCTCCGCGCGACCCAGCTTGAAGAACGAAACGAGTCCCGCCAGCGAAATCAGGCAGATGAGGAACAAGGTGATGGCGCGCTCGCGCACGGCGAGCGCCGACAGGTTGAAACGGCCTGTGCTCACGGACGGACTCCTTCAGTCGCCGCGGCAACGGCTTGGCCTGCCACCCGAATCCGCTCGCCTTCGTGCAGCAGATGTGCGCCGAGCGCGACGATCCTGTCGCCCGGCTGGACTTGACCGATGACGCGTGCGCTGTCGTCATCCAGATGCTGGATCGAAACCGGCCGCCAGGACACCTTGGCCGGGTTGCTGTCGATGACCCACACTCCCGGTCCCTTGCCCGCGTCGAACAGGGCACCCATCGGCACCTTCAACCCACCTTGCACGGACGAGCGCGCATCCGGAATCTCGATCGTCACCGTGGCGCCCAACGGCGCGTTGGCCAGTTCTCCTTGCAGGACATACCGCGCCTCGAACGTGCGCGTGAGGCGATCCGCAGTATCGGAGAGTTGGCGAAGCGTAGCCGGGACGCTTACGCCTTGCGTGCCGAAGAGTGTCGCATGCGCCACTGAACCGATCTCGGGGCGCAACGTTTCGGGCAACTGGATGACGGCCTCGCGACGTCCGGCGTGAGCCAAGCGCACCACGGTCTGCCCCGCTGCGACGACTTGACCCGGTTCGGCCAGCGTTTCCATGACGACACCATCCGCGTCCGCCACCAGCTCGGCATATCGGGTCGCGTTACGTGCCACGTCGGCTTGCGCTTCGGCGGCACTGAGCTGGGCTTTGGCCGCATCCGCCGCCGACTTGACCTGGTCGTAGGCCGAAGCCGATATCGCGCCGGTACCGCGCAGATCGCGGTAACGAGCTTCATCGCCCGCCGTCTGCAGCGCTCGGGCTCGCGCGGCCGCAACTGCCTCCTGCTGAGCCTGCGCGGCCAGCTTCAGATCGACGGGATCGATGCGCATGAGCGGCTGGCCACGTTTGACGGTCTGCCCCGCATCCACCAGCCGCTCGAGCACCTTGCCCGACACCCGGAACCCGAGGTCGCTCTGCACTCGTGCGGCTACGGTTCCCGTAAACGAACGCGATGCGGCGGTCGCGTTCTGAACGATCGCGGAACGCACGAGCGGCACCTCGGTGCGCGGATCTGAGGGGGCCTTACCGCCGCAAGCGACGAGCGCAAACGGCAAGGCACAAACGACAAAGGAAACCAGGCGGCGGGAGCGCATGAAAGTCTCATCGGCGAAGTGATGACGGCTTTCATTGTTGTTCAAGTGACCAAATTAGTCAATAGTCACACCGAAGTTTCAAGGGGACAGACTGCGAAGGACGAGGCTCGACAGGTGCGCCGGCGCCGTATCCGTGTAATCGAAACTGTGCTGCAGCAGTAGCGGATTGAGGTACGGTCGCAGAACGAGGTAAATCGCCATGGCAGTCTCATCCAGGGGCGTTTTGCGCTCGAAGTCCCCACTCTGCCTGCCCTCTTGCAGGACGTCCTGAAGCAACTGCTGGACGCGCTCCTCATACGCACGCACGGCCTGCCACTGTTCAGTGGCCGCCGATGCCGCGATCTCGTAAAGCTTGCGGTCCTGGAAAAACAGGCGAAGGCTCGCCTGAGTGGAGACCTTGAACATGCGCCGCAGCTTCTCGGGCGGCAGCTCGGCCTCCGCCACAGCCGCCCTGACCTCGGCTTCGATCTGGCTCAGGCAGTTCGCACAGATCATTTCGCCGATCGCCTGCTTGGACTCGAAGAACTTGTAGATGTACGCCTTCGAGAAGCCGATCGCCTTGGCGAGGTCGGAGACGGTCGTTTTCTCGTAGCCATACCGGCTGAAGTGCTCGGTGGCAGCCGCCACGATCTGATTGCGCACCTCGTGGTCGGCCGGGCCACGAACGGGGGAAGGGATTGCTTTTTTCATAGCTCCAGCTTATTGCCAACGTCAGGAAGTAACAACTAGTGACTTTTTTGTATTATAGTCACCATCACATCATTGCGAGCGAAATCCTCATGCTGCCCAGACACATCGTTGCTTTGTACATCGCCGCCGGCCTCTTGACGGGGTGCGCGGTCGGCCCCGACTACGTCCGGCCTGACGTATCCATGCCGGAGCAGTTCCAAGGCCAAGCCTCGGTCGAGCACCGGCACGCGGCTGCGAGTGCCGATCTGACGACATGGTGGACGGGTTTCGGGGATCCGCAACTGACGCGATTCGTCGCGCTTGCATTGGACCAGAATCTCGACCTCGCGCAGGCCGCCGCTCGCGTCGCGCAGGCACGCGCCGGACTTGGCGCAGCGAATGCCGCGTTGCTTCCCTCCGCCAATGTCAGCGGTCAGGCCGCGAGAGTTTACCAATCCGTCGAAACGCCGCTGGGCCGGATCTTGAATTCGACGCCCGGTTTTGATCGCCACGGCAACCAATACGAAGCCGATCTCACCGCCAGTTGGGAGGTGGACGTGTTCGGGGGCCTGCGTCGCGGACGGGAAGCGGCGCTTGCCGACTACCAGGCTTCGGAAGCCGGCGCAGCGGCCACTCGATTGGCGGTGGCCGCCCAAACCGCCGACATCTATATCACCATCCGTGGCCTGCAAGCCCGTCTGAACGTGGCGCAGCGGCAAGTGCAAACTCAGCAAGACCTGCTTTCAACGATCAATCTTCTGTATGGCAAAGGATTGGCGGCCGAACTCCAGGTCAAGCAGGCTGAAGGCGCGCTTGCTCAGGTCCGGGCCTCGGTGCCGGTGCTCGAAACGGGCCTGGACGCAGCGATGAACGCACTCGACGTCATGATGGGCGCGCAACCCGGCACGCACCGCGCCGAACTGATGGAAACGCGCGACATCCCGGTCGCCCCGCAGATCGCGGCCACGGGGTCGCCGGGCGAACTGCTCAGACGCCGCCCCGACCTCATCGTTGCCGAGCGCCGCCTCGCAGCATCCAATGCGCGTATTGGCGCCGCCATCGCCGAGTACTACCCCAAGCTCTCGCTGAGTGGGCTGATCGGCAGCGCGACCTCCGTGGCCAGTGGCAACCTGTTCACAAGCGGTGCCAATCAAGCGGCCGGCGTGTTCGGCCTGCGCTGGCGTCTGTTCGACTTCGGCCGCATCAATGCGCAGATCGACCAGGCCAAGGGCCAGAAGGCCGAGGGCGGCGTATCGGCTTGCCGCACTGCACGCGACCGAGGACGTGGAGAATGCTTTTTCGGCACTCGTCAAGCGCGAAGATCAGGCGGCTATCCTGGCTCAGGGCGTCGACTCGCTGAGCCGTGCGCGAACGGCCTCGTTCGCCGCCTATCAGAAAGGCGTCGTCAGCCTGATCGAAGTGCTGCAAGCCGATGAGAGCTTGCTACGCGCCTCCGATGAGCGAGCACAGGCGCAGACGGAATCAGCACGTGCAGCAGTCGCGGCCTTCAAGGCACTCGGCGGCGGTTGGCAGTCTCGTGGTTCCGAGGCCGTAGCCAGCAAGTAGTCATCGCATCGCTCAAAACCTGGCATCGCCAACCCTGCGTCCACCGGACTCCCTGACGAACAGACGCGCGCGTGGATGTCTCTCGCGGCCGAACGCGAATTTGGCCACCGTGGCGATCCCACCAGCTTGGGTGGATCGGCAGATCCAGGCGGCTGGCGCCATTGTTCCCACGAGACTGCTACGAAGCCGCGATGGCAATCAACCCATCGTTGATATCGTCAACAAATTTTAATCGCCCGTCGCATCGAAGCCCGGCGAAAAGCGCCTGGGCCGTTGCCCCAGCCTGCGCCGCGGCCTTGATGCCTGATGTCAGAAACTGTGTATAATTCCTTACACGTGAGGTATCCATGAACACGCTCCCCGAAACCATCCTGCTCCACGCCCGGTCTCTCCCCGAGGGCGGCGTGCTGTCGCCGAAGGAATTCCTGCATCTGGGAAGCCGCGTTGCGGTCGACCAGGCGTTTTCGCGCCTCAGCAAGGCCGGCAAGCTTATGCGCGTGGCGCGCGGCACCTATGTCGCCCCCGTCTCCAGCCGGTTCGGCTCGCGCGCCCCTGCGCCGGGGAAGGTCGTGAAAGCCATGGCCGAGCAAAGCGGCGAAACCATCGCCCCGCACGGCGCCAGTGCTGCGAACGCACTCGGCCTGACCCAGCAGGTGCCGACGCGGGAGGTCTACGTGACGTCGGGGCGTACCCGGAAGCTGAAGCTCGGACGCTCGGAGTTGCTGGTCAAACACGCCCCCCGCTGGATGCTGGCGCTGGGTAACGGGGCCGCCGGCGCCGCGGTGCGCGCGCTGGCCTGGATGGGGCCGACACATGCCGGCAGATCTCTAGCGGCACTGCACCGCACCCTTCCCGCAACGGAATGGCAAACGCTGACGTCTGCCCGGGCTATCCTGCCGTCGTGGATGGCTCAGGCCATCGGTCAGGAAGCTGCGCATGGCTGAGTACTTCTTCGGTCTTAGCGCGGACGATCGGCGCGAAGCACTGGAATACGCGCGCGATCAAACGGGACGTCCTGCGCACCTGCTTGAAAAGGATGTATGGGTCGTGTGGACACTGCGCGCGCTCTTCGAGTCGCCCTTGTCCGCCGACCTCACCTTCAAAGGCGGTACCTCCCTATCCAAGGCCTACAAGATCATCGATCGCTTCTCCGAAGACATTGACCTGACCTACGATATTCGCAAGCTGATACCGGATCTGATTGGCGACGGTGACGAACTGCCATCCAGCCGCAGCCGAGCCAGTAAATGGACTCAAGCCGTACGCCACCGGCTTCCGAATTGGATCAGAACGAACGTCCAACCCGTCATTCAGGCATCGCTGGAACACGATGGCCTAGATGCACAGGTTGAGCTTGGCGGGCCAGAAAACGACAAGTTATTCGTGCGTTACCCTCCCCTCGCAGAGGGGACTGGCTATGTGGCACCGGTAGTCACGCTGGAATTTGGCGCCCGTGCTACTGGAGAACCGCATCAGATCATGCCGATCACGTGCGACATCGACGGACATGTACCTGAGGTGTCGTTTCCAACAGCTTCACCGCTGGTCATGAGCCTCGCCCGGACTTTCTGGGAGAAAGCGACTGCAGCGCATGTGTACTGCGCACAAGGCCGTATCCGTGGCGAACGCTATGCCCGGCATTGGCACGATCTCGCTGCGATTGCGCGCAGTGCGTACTTCGACGAAGTCGAGTCCGACCGCGCTGTCTCGACCATGGTCGCCCAGCACAAGTCCATCTTCTTCATCGAGAAAGACGCTAACGGCACGGTCATCGACTACACCAACTCAGCGCAGGGACAGCTACGGCTCGTTCCCGAAGGAGATGCGCGCAAAGCCCTTGCCGACGACTACGGCGCCATGTTGGATGACGCAATATTGCTCGGCGACCCTGCAACCTTCGATCAGCTCATGCAGGTATGCGCCGACATCGAAGGCAAGATAAACAGAAGAGACGCGTGACTGATTAACACGATACTCGAAGCGCTCTTCTCGCTCCCGTGCCGACGAGGTCCAGTAGACCAGGAGACAGATCATGCAACGCTACTTGCTATTGGGGGCGGGGTTCAGCCGGAATTGGGGTGGCTGGCTCGCAAATGCGCCGTTTGCGACGATCTGGCTTGGCGTCTCAATGAGTGCCCCGATCGCTGCCATGGCGGCAGTGAGTGGAATCCTGGCCCTCGAACTCATGAAGATGGTTTATTGAAAACCGGCGCACCCATGCTCCTTTGTCCGGCTGCAATCGATATGAAACAGATTCTGGTGTACGCCGACTCGCTATCCTGGGGCATTGTTCCCGGAACCCGTCAGCGCCTGCCGTTCGACGCGCGCTGGCCCGGCGTGATGGAAAACACCCTACGAGTGCGAGGAGTCGCAGCACGCGTGTTCGAGAATTGCCTGAACGGCCGCAGGACAGCATGGGACGATCCCTTCAAGCCCGGACGCAACGGCATCGTAGGCATTGAGCAAGTGATCGAAATGCACTCGCCTCTCGACTTGGTGATCGTGATGCTCGGCACCAACGATTTCCAGACGGTCCACGAAAACACTGCATGGCATTCGGCAGAAGGCATGGGCGCATTGATCGATTCTATACGCTGTGCTCCTATAGAACCCGGCATGCCCGTGCCCCCCGCGCTGATCGTCGTGCCGCCAGCTATCAGGGTGCCCGATGGGCCCGTCATGCCAAAGTTCCTCGGCAGCGAAGGCCGGTGCGTCGGCTTGGCAGAGGCGTACGGCGATATCGCAAGATCGCACGGCTGCATGATTTTCGACGCAGGGACGGTGACGACGACGAGCCACCGAGACGGGATTCACCTCGACGCCGATCAGCATGTGGTGCTCGGCCAAGCCATGGCGGACATCGTCCAAGTTGCGCTCCAACCTCTGCATAGCGAAGAGTCTTCGCTCGTCGGAGCTGAGGACATTCGGCGACGGTGAACGACGAATAACGTCGGTACTTTTGGTTCAACCCGGCATTTCAGCCTTTAGTCGCGTGACGGACGCGCTAAGGTTGACAGCGAACAGCCTATTTCCTCCGATGGAGGCCAAAATGAAAAGCCCCGCGAGTCCGAGAACTCGCGGGGCTTTGTCACCGCTTATGGCGGAGACGGAGGGATTCGAACCCTCGATCCAGGTTTTGGCCCAGATGCTCCCTTAGCAGGGGAGTGCCTTCGACCTCTCGGCCACGTCTCCCAAACTGTTCGTTAGCGCCGGGAGGCAGCGCAACGAGTCCAAGATGATAGCGGGAACAACGGAATCGGTCAATTTTTACGATGCACTTTTTTCCGCATCGCTTTTGAGCACCGCAACGCTGCCCATGACCATCCAACGACCCATCGCCGCCCGGCCGCAACCGGGCTCATTCGCACAGCACGCCCTTAGATTTGATCGAGTTCGAACGCCTTATGAAGCGCGCGCACGGCGAGTTCCATGTACTTCTCGTCGATGAGCACCGAAATCTTGATTTCGGAAGTCGCGATCATCTGGATATTGATGCCCTCTTCCGCCAGCGTACGGAACATCTTGCTCGCGATGCCGACGTGCGAGCGCATGCCCACGCCCACCACCGAAACCTTCGACACCTTCGGATCGCCGACGACTTCCTCAGCGCTTATATGTCCCTTCACGCTATTGGTGAGGATATCCATCGCGCGTTGATACTCATTACGCGGCACCGTGAACGTGAAATCGGTCTTGCCCTGCACGCTCTGGTTCTGAATGATCATGTCGACGTCGATGTTCGCATCCGCCACCGGGCCGAGAATCTGATATGCGATGCCCGGCTTGTCGGGCACACCCCGCACCGCAATGCGGGCCTCATCGCGCTGAAACGCGATTCCGGAGATGACTGCTTTTTCCATGGTCTCGTCTTCTTCAAAAGTAATCAGCGTGCCCGAGTTCATTTCCTCTTCGAGCGCGATCATCGGATCGGTCAGGCTGGACAGTACGCGCGTCTTGACACGGTACTTGCCGGCGAACTCGACCGAGCGGATCTGCAGTACCTTCGAGCCCAGGCTAGCCATTTCCAGCATTTCTTCGAACGTCACACGGTCGAGGCGGCGCGCTTCTTCGACCACGCGCGGATCCGTCGTATAGACCCCGTCCACGTCGGTGAAAATCAGGCACTCGTCGGCTTCCAGCGCCGCGGCGATCGCCACCGCCGACGTGTCCGACCCGCCGCGGCCGAGCGTCGTGATATGACCTTCTGGATCGACGCCCTGAAAGCCCGTGATCACGACGACCTTGCCCGCATCGAGATCGCGCATGATGCGCTCGCTGTCGATCTCGCTGATGCGCGCCTTCGTGAATGCGCTGTCCGTTCTGACAGGAACCTGCCAGCCCGCATAACTGACGGCGTCGACGCCCGCTTCCTGAAGCGCGATCGACAACAATCCCACGCTGACTTGCTCGCCAGTCGCGGCGATGACGTCGAGCTCCCGCGGATCGGGCTGGCTCGAGATTTCCTTGGCAAGCGCAAGGAGGCGATTCGTTTCGCCGGACATGGCCGAAGGCACGACGACCAACTTGTGGCCCGCCTGCCGCCATTTCGCGACGCGCTTGGCAACGTTCTTGATGCGCTCCACCGAGCCCATCGAAGTGCCGCCGTATTTATGTACGATGAGTGCCATTGTCGTTCTGAACTAGAAGAGAAATCGCGCCGACGCGCCCCAAGATGCACCCGCGAACATGCCGTTCGGTCACGCGGCCTCGTGAGCGCTCGACGACGACGAAAGATGGCGGTGGAGAGTGGCGTTGTTGTACGCCGGGCCGCGCGGCAGACCCGAAGTGCACACACCGGGTTGGGGGGCACGACGCGCCGCGCGCGCCGCCGCACGGCAAAATGCAGCGTTCGCGTGAAAGCGCACTGACTGCAAAAAGCGGGTGCAAAAGCGGGGCGGACAAGCGTTCGAGCGTACTAGATCAGGGCATAAAAGACAAGCGCGAGCGCGGCGGCGGCCCGCTGCACGCTCAGGCAATGAGCAGATCGGCGCGCCACTCGAGCCGCCGGCGCGGCCCACCCCGCTCGCTCGCCGACGCGCCGGGCGCCGTCGCGAATGCGCCGTTGATGCCGAGGTTCGGGACGAACAACAGCCGCTCTCCGAGATAAATGAGCGGCACGTCGCGTTGCCAGGCCGGCACGCCCGCCTCCTGAAAGAGATTCTTGAGCGTACGGGCGGGCGCGCCGGGCGCACGGCGCATGCGCTCTCCCCCGGTGCGCGGCCGAGCTGTCAGCGGCGCGCTGGCGAGCAGCGCCTCGGGCACGGTGTCGATTCCGGCCTCTCCCGCAGGAACCGGCTCGAACACAAGCGTGCCCCGCCACTGAGGCAAGCGCCAGACTTCGTCGTTTCGCCACACGAGCTCGCACGTCTCTTTGATCGATGCGCTCGCCTGCCCCTCGACATGAACGCCCGGTTCGCCGCTTTCCCAGTAGATGGCATCGCGATAAAGCCGCAGCCGCGAGCCCGCATGCTCGATGCGCATGGCGTGCTCGGCGCGCGCCTCGCGCAATTGCCGCAGCATTTCGCTCAACCGCGCCGCCGACGGTATGGGCAGCCCACTCACACGCATCCACCAGCGCATCGCATTCGCCGCCCGGGCGCCGTCGAGCGCCAGCAGCGCGCGCCTGGAAAGCGAGCGCCCGTCGTCCTTTCCGATTGCCTTCAGATCGATCTGCGCGAGATCGTCGAGCAGTCGTTGCGCGCTCGCCGCATGCGAAGCCGTTCTCGCGAGCGCATCACGAAAACCCGGGAAATGTACGGTCAGCGCCGGAATGACATCGTGACGCAGCGCATTGCGCGCATAGCGTGTGTCCGCATTCGATTCGTCCTCGACCCAGCGCAGCTCGCGCGAACGCGCATAGCGTTCGAGCTGCGCGCGCAGCAATGCAAGAAAAGGACGCGCACGCCCGATCGTCGCCGTCCCTTCAAGGCGATGCGGCGCCATCGCCGCCAGCCCCGCCACCCCCGCGCCCCGCAACAATTGCAGCAGCACCGTCTCCGCCTGATCGTCGGCATGATGCGCAAGCCACAACATCGATACGCGATGCAGCGCACACAGGGCGTCGAGCGCGCGATAGCGCGCATCGCGCGCAGCCGCTTCGAGACTCTCTCCGGGCCGCCGACGCACTTCGACATAGGTGGCGTCGAAACCGGCACCGAGCGCGCGCGCGGTGCTCTCGCAATGCGCAAGCCACCGATCCGCATTCGGGCTCAGGCCGTGATGAACATGCAACGCGATGCAGCGCTGTGGACCCGCCACACGCACGGCCGCATCCAGCAGCACCGTGGAATCGAGGCCTCCGCTGAATGCGATACCGATCGCCGCGTCGCCCGGCACGGTCGAAAGCACACCGCCGAGCGCATCCAGAACGATGCGCTCGGCGGCGGGATCGACGAGAGAAGTCACGGGCTCAGTCGGAAAGGCGCGCGGCTCGCACGCGCTCGAAACGGAATGTCATGACGATGCGCGACTCAAGCGCCGGGCGTCGTCTCCTTGAATTTGCCATACGCCATCAGCCGATCGTAGCGGCGTTCGCGCAGGTCCGCAACGCTCATGCCCTGGAACTGCCGCAGCGAATCGGCGAGCGCGCGGCGCAGGAATGCCGCCATGCCCTTCACATCGCGATGCGCGCCGCCCAGCGGCTCGTTGACGATTTTGTCGATGAGCCCGAGCGCTTTGAGCCGGTGCGCCGTCAAGCCGAGCGCTTCTGCCGCCTCGGGCGCCTTCGCCGCGCTCTTCCAAAGGATCGACGCGCAGCCTTCCGGCGAAATGACGGAATAGGTCGAGAACTGCAGCATGAGCACGCTGTCGGCAACGGCGATCGCCAACGCGCCGCCCGAGCCGCCTTCCCCAATCACCGTTGCGATCACGGGCACCTTCAGCTCCGCCATCACATACAGATTGCGGCCGATCGCTTCGGACTGTCCGCGCTCTTCGGCACCGACGCCGGGATAAGCGCCCGGTGTATCGATGAACGTGAAAAGCGGGAGTCCGAACTTCTCGGCAAGACGCATCAGCCGTTCGGCCTTACGATAGCCTTCGGGCCGCGGCATACCGAAGTTGCGCGCAGCGCGCTCCTTCGTATCGCGCCCCTTCTGATGGCCGATGATCATGCATGGGTGACCGTTGAAACGCGCCAGACCACCGACGATCGATTGATCGTCCGCGAACGCGCGATCGCCGTGCAGTTCGTGAAAATCGGTGAAAAGCTCGTTGACGTAATCGAGCGTATAAGGGCGCTGCGGATGCCGCGCAATCTGCGAAACCTGCCAGGGTGTCAGATTGGCGTAGAGGTCTTTGG
Organism: Paraburkholderia sp. NMBU_R16; assembly: GCF_013282575.1. Classification (GTDB taxonomy): domain Bacteria; phylum Pseudomonadota; class Gammaproteobacteria; order Burkholderiales; family Burkholderiaceae; genus Trinickia. The sequence continues at coordinate 173,350 of NZ_JAAAYE010000004.1, read as the reverse complement.
TCAGTTGCTGGCTCTTCTTCGAGAGCCGCTCGATTTCTTCCGAGATGTCGACAGCCGAATCGTCTTGCACGAAGCGTAATTCTTCAATCTTGGCTTCGAGCTCTGCGATGGGCTGTTCGAAATCCAGAAACGTCGTTTTCATAGGTCTCAATCCTGGGGGCTTTCGGCAGCGCGTATTCTAACCGCCACCGTCCACGTCAAAATCGTTCGAATCTATCGAAACCAACCGTCGATAGCTTTTTATGACTCAGGCGTAGCGTCGAGGCTGCGCCACATGTACCAGGTCGCGACGGTACGCCATGGCTCCCAATTGGCCGCCACTTCGCGTGCTTCGCTGCGCGTGACGGGCTCGCCGCTGAAATAGTTGACGCTGATCGCGCGAATGAGTCCGAGGTCGTCGAGCGGTAAAACGTCCGGGCGCGACAAATTGAAGATGAGAAACATCTCGGCGGTCCATCGGCCGATGCCACGAATCTGCGTGAGCTCCGCAATGACGGCTTCGTCCTCCATCGACATCCATTTGTCGACGTGCAGGGCACCGGACACGAAGTGCTGCGCGAGATCGATCAGATATTCGGATTTGCGCTTCGACAGCCCGCATCCGGTCAGCTTTTCGTGCCCGAGGCGGGTGAACTGTTGCGGAGCGAGTTTCGGGCATGCGAGTTCGATGCGCCGCCAGACGGCTTGAGCGGCGGGCACCGAAATTTGCTGCCCGACCACGGCACGCGCGAGCGTGACGAATGGATCGCTGCCGTTGATCAGATGCACCGGGCCGAACTTCGGAATCAAGCGCTTGAGAATCCGATCGCGCTTGACGAGATCGGCACACGCGCGGTCCCAATACGCGGGGCGGGTCACAGCGGGCTCGAGCCCGGCTATCTGGACCGGCACCGACGCCTGAGCGCTCGTACCCGCGCGCGTCTTGCGCACGATCTCACCGCCGTCGTCGATGCCACGCTCGAAAGCCTGAACGCCGCCTTCCTCGGTCAACGCACCGTTGGGTTTTGCGCGCGCGCCGCGTGCAGCGGGTGCCTTCGGCTTCGCCGCCGTCTTCGACACATCTTTCGACGCGCGCTTCACTGTCACGCCGCGTTTGACCGGCGCCTTCCTGGCCGTTGTCATCATGCCTCCTGCCTGACGAGTCGGTTAGCGCTTCGCGCAATGCACGTTCATACGCGGCGCCACTCGGTGATCCCGCCCGGTTTGTCCTCAAGCGCAACCCCGGCGTCGAGCAACTCGGCCCGAATCCGGTCTGCCTCGGCATACTTTTTCGCCTGCTTCGCAGCGGCACGTTCGGCGATCTTCGCCGCGATTGCCGCTTCGTCCAAATCAAGTCCAACACCGCCCGCCGCCTGCTGCAGGAATACGCGCGGTTCGCGGCCGAGCAGCCCGACCGTTTGCGCGAGCTCGCGCAATTGCCGTGCAAGCGCCGCGTCGCGCGTGCGATTGACGACGTTCGCAAGCTCGAAGAGCACGGCAACGGCCACCGGCGTATTGAAGTCGTCATTCATGGCCGCGCGGAACCGCGCTGCATGATCTTCATGCCAGTCGAGCGGCGCCCCATCGGGACTCACGTCCTTCAATGCCGTGTAAAGGCGCGTGAGCGCGGCACGCGCATCGTCGAGGTGCACGTCGCTGTAATTCAGCGGCGAACGATAGTGCGCGCGCACGATGAAAAACCGTACGACTTCGGGATCGTACTTCGCCAAAACATCGCGAATCGTAAAGAAGTTGCCGAGCGACTTCGACATCTTCTCGTTGTCGATCTGAACGAACCCGTTGTGCATCCAGTAGTTGACGAACGTCTGCCCGGTGGCGCCCTCGCTTTGCGCGATTTCGTTCTCGTGGTGCGGAAACTGCAGATCCTGACCGCCGCCGTGCAGATCGAAGTGTTCGCCGAGCAGCGTGCAACTCATGGCCGAACATTCGATGTGCCACCCGGGGCGCCCGCGCCCGTACGCCGAATCCCAGCTGGAATCCGCCGGCTCTTCGGGCTTCGCACGTTTCCACAGCGCGAAATCGAGCGGATCGTCTTTCGCTTCGTTCGCGGCAACACGCTCGCCCGCGCGCAGATCTTCGAGAGACTTGCCCGACAATGCGCCGTAACGTGCGAACTTGCGCACCGCGTAATTGACGTCGCCATCCTTCGCGCGATACGCATAGCCATTGGCCTCGAGCTTCTCGATCATGCCGAGCATCTGCGCAATGTGATCGGTCGCGCGCGGCTCGAGATCGGGGCGCGCGACGCCGAGCGCATCGGCGTCCTCGTGCATCGCCGCGATGAAGCGGTCGGTCAACGCTTTGATCGGTTCGCCGTTTTCGACTGCGCGCCGAATGATTTTGTCGTCGATGTCGGTGATGTTGCGAACATAAGTCACGCGAAATCCGAGCGTGCGCAACCAGCGTTGCACGATATCGAACACCACCATCACGCGCGCGTGTCCGACATGACAGTAGTCGTAGACCGTCATCCCGCAGACGTACATTCGTACTTCGCCTGCACGGCGCGGCACGAAAGCTTGCTTGTCACGCGCGAGCGTGTTGTAGATGCGCAGTGATTCCATAGAGACGATGAGCGAGCCCCGAGCCATCCCCGCGAGATGGGCGACGCGCAGGCGGCGCGGCGGGCGGGTGACCGCTCGGCGCCGCGATCAGACTGCGATCGGGGCAAGGACGACCACGACTGGCGGAAGACCGTTCGCCCGTTCGAGGAAACGAGCAAACGTTTTGTTAGAATGGGCCGGAGTATAACATCTCGACCTCAGCCTATGAAACCTTCAAGCGGCCGCACCGAGCGCATCGCGGCCCTCGCCGCCATCGCCTTCTTCGGCGTTGCTCTCGCGGTATTGCCGGCCACGGCGTCGCATGCGCAAACCACGCACGCGACGCGCGACGAGACGCCGCAAGCCGACGCGTCCATCGCGGCGCAAAATTGGAATGCGGCCCTCTCCGAGCTCGATACGCGAATCGCATCGAATCCGCGCGACGCGCAAGCAAAATTCAAACGCGGCACCGTACTCGCACGTTTGAATCGCGATAGCGAAGCCATCGAGCAATTCGTCGAGCTCACTCAGGCATACCCCGAACTGCCGGAGCCTTACAACAATCTCGCGGCGCTCTACGCGAAAGCGGGTCGCTACGACGACGCGCGCGTCGCGCTCGAAACGGCCGTCAAGGCGAATCCCGGGTATGGACTTGCCTACGAGAACCTGGGCGATCTCTATCTGCGAATGTCGGCCGAAGCTTACAAGCGCGCGCAACGGCTCGGCCGCACGAGCGGCGCAACGAACGCGCGCCTTGCCGATATCGAACGCATCGTCGCCCCGCGCGCCGCGAAAAAGCCGATAGCGCGCGCCGCGGCAACGGCGGTCCCCGCGTCGACGATCGCGGCACCCGACGCCCCTCCGCTCACGACGGGTTCCCCGAGCCCGTTTGCGCCCGCCCCTTACATCGCGCCGTCGAACTGAGCGCGGTATTTCTTTTTTCCACGCATGAGGATGCTCATGAAACGCTTCTGGTTGGCGCTAGGCAGCGCCGCTCTGATCGCGAGTGCGCCCGCGCTCGCGCAAACGGCTTCTTCCGCCGCGCACCCGCAAGTGCTGTTGAAGACGAGCGAGGGCGATATCCGCGTCGAACTCTATCCCGACAAGGCGCCGAAGACGGTCGCGAACTTTCTCGACTACGTCAAATCCGGCCAGTACAGCGGCACGATCTTCCACCGCGTGATTCGCGGCTTCATGATTCAAGGCGGCGGCTTCACCACCGCCTATCAGGAAAAACCGACGCGTGCGCCGATCCCGCTCGAAAGCCGCAACGGTCTGAAGAACGCGACGGGAACGATTGCGATGGCGCGCACGAGCGATCCGAACTCGGCCACCGCTCAGTTTTTCATCAATACGGTCGACAACGACGGGCTCGACTATCCGAAACCGGATGGCAACGGCTACGCCGTCTTCGGCAAGGTCGTCTCGGGCATGGACGTCGTGAAGAAAATCGAGGCCACTCCCACCACGACGCGCGGCCCGATGGCGGATGTGCCGCAAAAACCGATCGTCATCGAGTCGGCAAGCGTCGTTTCGAAATAACGCTCCACCCGCCGCCGGCAGGTCGCCGCGCGGCACTTTTCAAGCGAAGGAATTCATCATGGTCGAATTGCACACGAACCACGGCGTCATCAAGCTCGAACTCGATGCCGAAAAAGCGCCGAAGACTGTCGAGAACTTTCTCACCTACGTGAAGAAGGGACACTACGACAACACGGTCTTTCACCGCGTGATCGACGGATTCATGATCCAGGGCGGCGGCTTCGAACCGGGCATGAAGCAAAAGCCGACCGATGCACCGATCGCCAACGAGGCGAACAACGGTCTGAAGAACGTGACGGGGTCCGTCGCAATGGCTCGGACGAACGATCCGCACTCAGCCACTGCGCAGTTCTTCATCAACGTCAACGATAACGACTTCCTAAACCACTCGTCGCCGACGCCGCAAGGCTGGGGTTACGCGGTGTTCGGGCGCGTCGTCGAAGGACTCGACATCGTCGAGAAGATCAAGAAGGTGAAGACGAGTTCGAAGGGCTTCCATCAGGACGTCCCCGTCGACGATGTCATCATCGAAAAAGCAGTCGTCGTCGATTGAACACGAGCGTCATCCGTGCGGGCGTTTCGTCGCGTCAAGACGGGGCGCCCCGCAGCAACGAATCGACCGTGCCGGCTGAGCACGGGCATACGCGCGGCCATGCGCCGCGTCCGCTGCTGTTCATCTCCGATCTGCATCTGAGTCCGCACATTCCGCGTACCGTCGCCGCCTTCGAGCACTTCATACTCATGACCGCGGACAGTGCGGATTCCGTCTTCGTGCTCGGCGATCTGTTCGAGTATTGGATCGGCGACGATATGCTCAGGGTCGATCCGTTCGCCGCGCGCGTCGCCGAGGTGCTGCATACGCTCTCCGAGCGCGGCATTGCGCTTTACATCATGCATGGGAATCGGGATTTTCTGCTCGGCAAGCGCTTCATGCGCGCGGCCGGCGCGATCTGGCTGCCCGATCCGTTCGTGATGACTGCTTTCGGCTCGCGCATCGTGCTCGCCCATGGCGATGCGTTGTGCACCGCCGACCACAAGTATCAGACGTTCCGTCGGCTCGCGCGTTGGCGCGCCGCGCAGCTGCTGTTCCTGGCCTGGCCGCTCAGATGGCGGCGGGCGCTCGCCGAGCGGATGCGCGTATCGAGCGAAGCAGGCCGCACGCGCCCGCCGTCACCGCTTTACGACGTCACGACGAAGGGCGTGGCGGCGCTTTTCAAGGCAAGCGGGACCACCACGATGATCCATGGCCATACGCACAAGCCCGCGTGCCACCTGGGAAGAGAAGGCACCCGCTGGGTGCTGCCCGACTGGGATCTCGATCACGGCCCACGGCGCGGCGGCTACCTGCGCGTCGACGCCGAGGGCATTCGGGCATTGCCGCTCGACTGAGGCGGCCTGGCCGCGTCCGCCTCTCACTCAGGGTTGGGCGACCTTGCCTTCGATCGCCGCGGAGATGCGGCGCAGTTCAGATAGCGCACCATCGGCGCCATCGAGCGCCTGCAGACGCTCGCCCAAACGTTCGAGCGCCGCGACGACTTCATCGACGCGCTGGCTTTCTTTGGCGGCGTGGTCGATGAGCCCATGCAGCGCGAGCGAGTATGGATCCTCGGCGTTCGGCGTAATGCCGTAGGCGCAAAACGCGGTGCGCTCAGGCGCGCATTCGCCCGTACGGCTTGCTTCGGCCGCCACGACGATGCGGGCCGGATTGCCAACCGCCGTACCGCCAGCCGGCACCGGTTTGACGACGACCGCATTCGAGCCGATCTTGGCTTCGGCGCCCACAGTGAACCCACCCAGTACCTTGGCACCGGCGCCCACGATGACGCCCCGCTCGAGCGTCGGATGCCGTTTTGCACCGCGGGTCAGCATCGTGCCGCCGAGCGTGACGCCCTGATAGATCGTGCAATCGTCCCCTACCTCGGCGGTCTCGCCGATGACGACGCCCATCCCGTGGTCGATGAAAACGCGTCGACCGATCGTCGCACCTGGATGAATCTCGATGCCGGTCAAAAAGCGGGCGAACTGCGAAATGGCGCGCGCGAGCAAGCGGCGTCCGGCTTGCCAGCAGACGTGCGCGACACGATGCAGCACGATCGCATGCAAGCCCGGATAACACGTGAGGACTTCCCAGGCACTGCGCGCGGCCGGATCCCGCTCCCGAATGGAGGCAATGTCTTCGCGAAGTCTCGTGAACATAAATGGCTCGCTCGAAAAGCCGCGGCCGCGGCGCGCGAAGGCGCGCATATGACCGGCGGCGATTTGCATATGACCGACCGGCCGATTGTAGAGGGAACCGACGCTTTTTGCCCGAGGCGCTTTTTCGCCCTGTTTGTTTCAGGGACATTGCCGAAACGCCGCGCGCCTCGGTGAGCCCGCCCGATCGCGGCTGTCAGTCGCCCGGGCCCGGAGTCTTGAGCAAGATGTGCTTGGCGATGCCACGCACGATATTGACTTCCTCACGCTCGAGGCCCGCGCGTGCGAAAAGCCGCCGCAGCCGCGACATCAGCTTCTTGGGATTCGACGGATCGAGAAACTCCAGCGCAATCAGCGCATTCTCCAGATGCACGAACATCCGCTCGATTTCGTCGCTCGCCGCGCGCGGACCGAGCCCCTCGCCCGACGGTACGTCGACGGTCTCGCCAAGATAAGCGAGCCGCAGCTCGTAGGCGAGCACCTGAACCGCCTGCGCAAGATTGAGCGAGCTGTAGGCGGGATTCGCCGGGATATGTGCGAGCGCACTGCAGCGCTCCACGTGTTCGTTCGACAGCCCGGTGCGCTCGTTACCGAAGACGAACGCGATATCGCCTTGCGCGGTATGACGACATGCCTCGCTTGCCGCGGTACGCGGCGCCATCTGCGGCGGTCCGTACTCGCGCGAGCGCGCTGTCAGCGCCACCGACCACTGCACGCCGGCCAGGGCCTCGCCAAGCGTTGGAACGATGGTTGCGCAGGCGAGCACGTCGTCCGCGCCGCTCGCCATCGCGATGGCTTCGGCATCCGTCTTCACATGAACGACGCGGGGCGCCACGAGCACCAGCCGCGAAAAACCCATGGTTTTCAAGGCGCGCGCCGCCGCGCCCACGTTACCGGGATGGCTCGGCTCGACGAGCACGAAGAGCGTAGAGGTAAAGCCGCCGTGCGGCCCCGCCATGGCGGGGTCGATATCTGGCGCCTGCAACGAACGATGATTGGATGAGTTCAAGATGAGTCGATCGATTCCCAGTGAGACGAGCGGCACACGCGGCATCGTGCCCGCCCGACAGATGCGCTATATGGTATCGCCATGTGACGCCCAAGGCCGCGGCGAATGTCCCGAGACGGTCGTTCACGCGTTGGCTGTCTTCGCCGGAGCGCCGCGGTCGCTTCCTGGTAAAATCACGCCTATTCGCGCGCGGTGGGCCGATCATGGTGCGATCGGCCGCGTGCGCTCCGCTCTTCTTCAATTCGTCTTCGTCGACGGAATACGCGCCCGGCGCGCATTCCGGGCGGTTTTGGCCCCATCCGCGGCGGCGTCGGCGCCTCGCGCGGCAAAAGGAATCTGTTCATGCATCCCATGCTCAATATCGCTGTCAAGGCCGCTCGCCGCGCCGGGCAGATCATCAACCGGGCATCGCTCGATCTCGACCTCATCCAGGTCAGCAAAAAACAGCACAACGATTTCGTCACGGAGGTCGACAAGGCGGCGGAAGCGGCGATCATCGATACGCTGAAGACCGCCTACCCCGATCACGCGATTCTCGCCGAGGAATCGGGCCGCTCGGAAAACGAATCCGATTTCCAATGGATCATCGATCCGCTCGACGGCACGACGAATTTCATTCACGGGCTGCCCTACTACTGTGTATCGATCGCGTTGGCCCATAAGGGCATCGTTACCCAGGCGTGCGTGTACGACCCCACTCGCAACGATCTTTACACCGCCTCGCGCGGCCGCGGCGCCTATCTGAACGACCGGCGCATTCGCGTCGGCCGCCGCGACCGGCTCGCCGATTCGTTGATCGGTACGGGGTTCCCGTTTCGCGAGAACGATCGGCTCGAAGCCTACTGCCGCCTGTTCGCTGAAATGACGCGCTCGTGCACGGGCCTGCGCCGGCCGGGCGCGGCGGCACTCGATCTCGCGAACGTCGCGGCGGGCCGGCTCGACGGCTTTTTCGAGCAAGGCATCAGTGCCTGGGACATGGCAGCAGGCAGCCTGCTCATCACAGAGGCGGGCGGACTCGTCGGCAATTACACGGGCGATTCGGAGTTTCTCCATGTCGGCGAGATCGTTGCGGGCAACCCGAAGATCTACGCTCAGATGGTGCCCATTCTCTCGCCGTATAGCCGGCGAGCACAGCAAGACTGACGGCGAACCGGGGCGCCGGTCCGCGTGCGCGGACCGGTCAGGCCAACGTCAGGTCATGTAACGGGGGCGGCTTCGGCCGCCCTTTGCGTTTTTGTCCATCCGCGCGCCATCGTCGCCGTTTCTCCATGAAGAAAGGCTTTTACACGATCATTGCCGCTCAGTTCGTCTCATCGGTAGCCGATAACGCGCTGCTCATCGCAGCGATCGCACTGCTGTCCGCCATGCGTGCCGCCAGTTGGGTCACGCCTTTGCTGCAAATCTTCTTCACGGCGTCCTACGTGCTGCTTGCCCCGTTCGTCGGCGCATTCGCCGATGCCATGCAAAAGCGCCACGTCATGTTCACGGCCAACGCGGCCAAGGCGATCGGCTGTGCAATGATGATCGCCGGCGTGCATCCGATCATCGCCTATGGTGTGGTGGGTTTCGGCGCGGCGGCCTACTCGCCCGCCAAGTACGGCATCCTCACTGAACTACTGCCGGCCGAGCGGCTCGTTGCGGCCAACGCCTGGCTCGAATCGGCAACCGTGCTCTCGACCATTGCCGGCACCGCGCTGGGCGGCGCGCTCGTCAGCGCCTACGTCGAGCACGCTATCGCGGCCAGGCACTTGCCGTTGATACCCCATGCGCCGCAGTGCGCCATGTTCGCCGTCATGTCGGTGTACGGGCTGGCCGCGCTCGTCAACATCGGGATCCCCGATACGGGCGCCCGGTATCCGAACCGCCTGCGCGAGCCCGGCCGACTGCTCGCCGACTTCCTCGAATGCTTCAACACGCTATGGGTGGACAAGCTGGCCCAAATCCCGCTGGCAGTGACGACGCTGATGTGGGGCGCCGCCGTCACGCTCCAGTTGCTCGTGCTCAAATGGGCCGCAGTCAATCTCGGCCTGACGCTGTCGAAAGCCGCGCTGATGCAGGGGGCAACGGGCATCGGCATCGCTTTAGGCGCCGCGGCCGCCGCAGCATGGGTACCCCTCGTGCGTTCGCTACGCGTGCTGCCGGTCGGCATGGCCGCCGGCATCGTGACGGCAGCGATGGCGTTCTACGGTAAAGGGCTTTTCCCTGCTTCCGCAGGCGCTCATTTGGGCAGCGCTTTCTTGCCGCTTTACGTTCTGCTCGCGTATCCGCTGATGATCGGCCTCGGCGGCCTGGCGGGCTTTTTCGTCGTGCCGATGAACGCTCTTTTGCAGCATCGCGGCGCGACGCTCGTGACGGCCGGCCATTCGATTGCCGTACAGAATTTCAATCAGAACATCGCAGTGCTGTTGATGCTCGGCGCCTATGCCCTGTTGCTCGCGGCGAAGATGCCGGTGCAATGGATCATCGTCGCGTTCGGCACGTTCGTCTGCGCCATGATCTGGCTCGTAAAGCGGCGCGGCGATGCGAACGCGCGGCATCTGGACATCGAGGCGATGATCGACGAATGAGCCGCAGTGCCCGCCGCCGGCCAAACGGGTCACGCGCAGCAGCGAAATCCGGCAAAGATGTCGTTTCTATGCGGCAAATAGAAATTGCGATACCGAGGATGCTGCATGCGTTCGCGGGTCACGAACGAGCCTCCGCGAACCGACCGATGGCTACCGAACCAAGGCAGCGAGTATTCCTCGTAGGGATCGGCGGAAAACTCCGCGTACGGCAAAAACGAATCGGATGTCCATTCCCACACCGAATCACCCCATTCGATCAGCTCACGCGTGGCCGCGTATTCCCATTGCGCCTCCGTCGGCAAACGCTTGCCCGCCCAGCGGCAATACGCTTCGGCCTCGAAGGCATTGACATGGCATACGGGCAACTCGAGCGGCAGCGGCACCCACTCGCCGAACCAGCGCCATTCCCATTGGCCGGGGCGGCCAGCCACGGTTGCATCGCCGGCGGGACGCCAGCGCGCGGGATGAGCAAGGCCGCTTTGTCGCAGCCACGCAGTACCGGATGCGGACCACCATTGCGGGTCGAGGTATCCGCCGCTGTCCACGAATTGGGCGAAGGCCGCATTGCTGACACACGTCCGATCGATTCGGAACGGGGGGACATCGACCGGATGCGCCCACTTCTCGTTGTCGAAGACGAATCCTTCTCCGGCCCGCGACCCCATCGCGAACGTTTCCCCACCCGCCGCTGCGGCCCCCGCGTTCGAGCGTACCGCAGGCAGGACGAGCGGCGCATGCGGCGGGTAATCGAGCGTCTGGCGCATGTAAGTCAGCGCTTCCGCGTGCATGTCCTCGTGGAACAACGCAAGCCTGAAAAAATAGAGATCCCGATCCGTTTCGTCCGCCGCATCGAGCGCGGCAAGAACCCGCTCCAGTACATCAGCGCCATACTGGCGTATTTCGGCATGCGACGGTAACACCAGATGCCAGCGATCCCGATGTGCCACGCGCATCGAATCGAAAAGGCCGTCCGCCTGTTCCATCGTGGAAGGCAATGTCGCGCTCAAGCGGCCATCCTGGCCGGGGCGCGGCGCCCTGAGGACCCAATGCTCCGTAAACCACGCGATGTGTGCATACTCCCACAAGGGCGGGTTGATGCCGCGGTCGTAGCGGACCTGCCACTGAGACGGCGACAGATTCCGAAGGACGTCCCAGGTTCGCCGGTGCGAATCGGTAAATGCCGCGGCCAGCTCGACCTTACCCATGTGTCTTGCCGCTATTCCCTCAGAGCCGAGTGTCATGCGTCCTCCGAAGCCAACGATTGCGATTATCAGCCCGGCGCTGCGCAAAGCCAACAACGGCAACTGGCAAACCGCTCATCGCTGGTCCCGGTTTCTGCGCGCCGGCTACGATGTCACGCTGGCGAGCGAATGGCCGGGGCCCGCCGCGGGCGATCTGGCGCCCGCATGCCTGATCGCCCTGCATGCGCGGCGCTCGGCCGACGCCGTCGCGCGATTCGCCGATGCGTGCCCAAAACACCCGTTGATAGTGGTCCTCACGGGAACGGACCTTTACCGGGACATCCGGAGCGATCCCGCCGCGCAGCGTTCCCTCGAGCTCGCGACGCATCTCGTGGTGCTGCAAGACGAAGGCCCGTTCGAGCTGTCCGCCGCCCATCGCGCGAAGTGCCGTGTGATCTATCAATCGGCAATCGCGTGCCATTCTCCCCCCGTGGATTCCGCATACTTCGACGTCGTACTCGTCGGCCACATGCGGCCGGAAAAGGATCCGCTGACCGCCATGCGGTCTCTCGCCCTTCTTCCCGACGATTCGCGCATACGCCTGACTCACATCGGCGGTGCGCTCGACGATGAATATCAGCGAGCAGCGCAGGCACTGCAAGCGCAAACATGGCCGCTCGGCGAGCGCTATGTGTGGCTGGCGAATCTGCCGCATGCCGAGACGCGGCGACGGATCGCCGGCGCGCAAGCGCTGGTGATTTCAAGCGTCATGGAAGGCGGCGCCAACGTCATCGTCGAGGCGATCACGAGCGGCGTACCCGTGTTGGCGAGTCGCATCCCGGGCAATATCGGGATGCTGGGCCGCGATTATGAAGGCTATTTCCCGCCCGGCGAGGCGGCGCAGCTGGCAGAACTACTCCAGCGGGCAAGCCAGGATACCGGCTTTCTGACGCGCCTGCGCCGACAGTGCGCGCGGCGCGCGCCGCTTTTCGCGCCCGCGCGGGAGCGCGCCGAAGTGATTAAACTTGTGGCCGACGCCCTGCGCCCGACATAACCGGAGACCTCTCGTGAATCAGCCAGCCAACGCAACGATCAAACTCACATCGCTCTCCCACGGCGGCGGATGCGGATGCAAAATTGCCCCGGGCGTGCTGTCCGAAATTCTGAAGAATTCGATGCGCCTGCCCGCTCCGGCAGCACTGCTCGTCGGCAAGGAAACCAGCGACGATGCCGCTGTCTACAAGCTCAACGAAAGCCAGGCACTGATCGCCACTACCGACTTCTTCATGCCGGTGGTCGACGATCCATACGACTTCGGGCGTATCGCCGCCACCAATGCCATCTCCGATGTCTATGCAATGGGTGGAACGCCCATCATGGCGCTCGCACTGGTGGGTATGCCCATCGACAAGCTGCCGACCGAAGTCATCGCCAAAATCCTCGAGGGCGGGGAATCCGTCTGCGCGCAAGCCGGCATTCCGGTCGCGGGCGGCCATACGATCGACTCCGTCGAACCGATTTATGGCCTCGTGGTGCTGGGGCTCGTGCATCCCGATCGAATCAAGAAAAACGACGCCGCCCAGCCTGGGGACAAGCTGATCCTCGGCAAACCGCTGGGCGTGGGCGTACTATCCGCGGCGGTCAAAAAAGACAAACTCGATGCGGCCGGCTACCGGGCGCTGATCGCGTGCACCACTCAGCTCAATACACCGGGACGGCGCCTCGCCGATGTGATGGACGTCCACGCGCTGACAGACGTCACCGGCTTCGGTCTGCTCGGCCATTTGTTGGAACTTTGCCGCGGCGCGGGTCTGGGCGCGAGCTTGAACATGGATCGGATTCCGTTGCTGCCGGGCGTGCTCGAACTCGCGAGTGCCGGCATGGTGACCGGAGCGTCGGCGCGCAACTGGGCCAGCTATGGCGATGCGGTGGACCTGGCCTCGTCGATCACGCCTAGCCTGCAAGCGCTGCTGACCGATCCTCAAACGAGCGGCGGTCTGCTCGTGTCCTGCGCACCGAGCGCCGCGGACGCGATTCTCGATATTTTCCGCAGCGAAGGATTCGAAGACGCGGCCGTGATCGGCGAGATGATCCCGGGTCCCGCCCGGGTCGCCGTGGCATAAACAGGTTTCGCATCAACCGTTCACTCAACCACCATTGGATTTCGGCGCACCATGCCCTTCATCGCCCTCTGGCCCGTCCTCAAACGCCTTGCCGCAATCGCCCTCTTTGGCCTTGTTTTTCTCGCGCCCGCCAGGGCACAGCAACATGTGCTGAAAGTGTCGGCCATCCCCGACGAATCGCCGACCGAACTGCAGCGCAAGTTCGCGCCGCTGGGTAAATACCTCGAGAAGGAAACGGGAATGAAGGTCGAGTTCGTGCCGGTCACGGACTATGCGGCGGTCGTCGAGTCGCTCGCGACCGGCAAGATCGACCTCGCCTGGTTGGGCGGCTTTACCTATGTGCAAAGCAAGATCCGCACGAATGGCGCAACGGTGCCCATCGTACAACGGCAGGAAGATGCGACGTTCACGAGCAAGTTCATCACGGCCGACCCTGGCATCAAATCGTTGGCGGATCTGAAGGGCCACACGTTCGTCTTCGGCGCGCCGTCATCGACGTCCGGCCACTTGATGCCGCGTTATTTCCTGCTGCAAGCGGGCATCGATCCCGACAAGGACTTCAAGACGGTGGCGTTTTCGGGCGCGCACGACGCAACCGCCGCTTTCGTGCAGTCCGGCAGGGCCGACGCGGGCGTGCTCAACTCGTCGGTGTGGGACAAGCTGGTCGAGCAGCACAAGGTGGATCCGGCGAAGGTGAGGGTATTCGCCGTGACACCGCCCTACTACGATTACAACTGGACCGTGCGCGGCGGACTCGATCCGGCCTTGCGCAAGACTTTGACCGAAGCTTTCCTCCGCTTGGACCCGCACGATCCCGAGCAACGGGCCATCATGGCGTTGCAACGGACCGTCAAATTCATTCCGACCAAGCCGGAAAACTATGCCGGCATCGAAGCGGCGGCTCGCACCGCGGGCCTGATCAAGTGAGCTTCCAGCTCGACGCGGTCGGCCTCGGCTACCCCAACGGGCACCGGGCGCTCAGGCAGATCACGCTCTCCGCGCAGCGCGGCGAGCGCATTGCGCTCATCGGTCCATCGGGCGCGGGAAAGACTTCGATGCTGCGCTTGCTCGCCACCTCCCTGCGGCCCAGCGAGGGTCGCGTCGAGGTCCTCGGCCTCAGCCCGTGGGAGCTATCGGCGGCACGCCTGCGGCGATTGCGATCGCGCATCGGCATGGTGCACCAGGCGCCCCCCCTGCCGCCACGCCAGCGCGTCGTCACGGCCGTTCTCGCGGGCCGCCTCGGGGCTTGGCCGGGATGGAAGTCTTTGCTCTCTTTGGTCTATCCGCTCGATACGACGGGCGCCGGCGATCAGCTCGCGCGGCTCGAGCTGGCCGATCGCCTGTTCGATCGCTGCGATCGATTGTCCGGCGGTCAGTTGCAGCGCGTCGGCATCGCGCGCGTGCTGTACCAGCGTCCCGATTTGGTCCTGGCGGACGAGCCCGTATCGGCCATGGATCCCACGTTGTCCAACCTTGCCCTCGGCGAACTGTGCAAGCAGGCCGACGCGGATGGTGCGGCACTGGTGGCCAGCCTGCATGCGGTCGATCTCGCGCTGCGCTGGTTTCCGCGCATCGTCGGCCTGAGGTCGGGAGAAATCGCCTTCGACTTGCCCGTCGCACGCGTCAGCGATGCATTGCTGCGAGAGCTTTATGCATCCGAAGGCGACGTCCCGCCGGTACAAGGCGACGACACGGTATCGATCCGCTCGACGCGCGGTCCCTCGCCACGGACGGCCTGCCAATGATCGCGCATCCCCGCGATCCTCTCGCACTGCGTCGCGCGTCCACCCTGGTGCTTGCGCTGATCGTGCTGTGGCCGCTCTTGAGGCTGTCGAAATTTCATCCGGCGGCCCTGTTCGAGGCCGGCAATTTGAAGGTTGCAGGAAGTTTTCTCGGCCACTTCCTTCCGCCGGACGCTTCGGCGGAATTTCTGGGCTTGGTCGCGAAGGCCACGGTCGAAACGTTGGCGATTGCCACGGCCGGAATCGCGCTCGCGTTCATCCTCGCCGCGCCGCTGGCTACCGCCATGACCCGCAACTTGTCGGTTTCGCGGATCGGCCCCGGCCGCGGATATCGAATACGCGCAGTGACGCGCGCCGGCGTACGCGTCGTCGTGCTGCTGCTACGGGGCATACCGGAGCTCGTTTGGGCACTGGTGTTCGTACGGGTGCTGGGACTCGGGCCCGCCGCCGGCGTGCTGGCGCTCGCAATCACCTACGGCGGCATGCTGGCCAAGGTCTATACGGAAATCCTCGAATCGAGCGACGCGCGCCCGGCGCATGCGCTGCTCGGCAGCGGCAGCCCGCGTCTGTCGGCGCTGGCCTATGGTCTATTGCCCAATGCGGCGCGCGAACTCGTGTCGTACACGGTATATCGCTGGGAGTGCGCAATCCGCGCATCGGTGGTCATGGGATTCGTCGGGGCCGGCGGGCTCGGCCAATTGATGGATCAGGCGATGAAGATGCTCGACGGCGGCGAAACGGCGACGATCCTCGTGACGTTTTTGCTGCTCGTGCTGCTCGCGGATGCGCTCAGCGCGGGCTTGCGCAAACTGTTGGACTGAGCGATGGCGAGCGAAGCCGAACCGGTCCGCATCTGCACGAAATGCCTGGTCATGGGAATCGCTGTCGCCATGGCGGTGCTGGGCAGCTTCGCCTATCTCTCGCTCGATCTCGGCCAGCTCGTTTCGGCGGCCGCCGCCGGCGACATGCTGCATTTCCTGCTGTCGTTCTTCCCGCCTGAGCTATCGCCAGCGTTTCTCTCGAAGACAGCTGGCAGCATGCTCGAAACGCTTGCCGTTTCCGCCATCGGGACGCTCTGTGCGGCATTATTCGGCTTTGCGTTGGCCCTGCCGGCCTCGGGCATGTACGGAAGGAGTCTGCGCGCGCTATCGCGTTTGCTGCTGAATGTGCTGCGCGCCGTCCCCGAACTCGTGTGGGCGACCTTGACCGTTCTCGTCGCCGGACTGGGGCCGTTCGCCGGTACCCTTGCGCTGGCGCTGCATACCGCTGGCGTCCTGGGCCGCCTTTTCGCCGAAACGCTGGAGAATGCACCAGATGCGCCCGCGCGTGCGCTGACGGAAGTAGGAAGTTCTCATGCCATGGCCTTCGTCTATGGAACGCTGCCCTGCGTCCAGCCGCAGTTCCTGGCGTATGTGCTTTATCGATGGGAGACCAACATCCGCATGGCAGCGATTCTGGGCTTCGTCGGCGCAGGCGGTCTCGGCCAGATGCTCTACTACGAGCTCTCACTGTTCCACCTGCCGCAGGCATGCACGGTGATCGTCGCGATGCTCGTGCTCGCGGCCTTCGTCGATACGGCCAGCGCACTGCTGCGCCGGCGCAGCGTCCTCGCGCACTGAAGCCCGCAAGGCGCGCTCCCTCTCCCCCTCATCGTTGGTCGTTCGACCGACTGCCGACACCCGCCCTCCACATCCATCCTCTTCGTGAGTGCCAAATGCGCCGAAGCGCTTGTGCAGCATTCCAGACAACCCTTTACTTCCCTATCACGACAGGATACTATGCACCTACCCGAGCACTCTCTTGAATTTCTGTTGGGCTACGACGGGCGCGAACATGTTTTGGCGGACGGATATTTTCTGAGGTTCGAAGTGAAGCAGGTTCAAAAGTCGGAGCGTGTTCCACACGGACTTTCGTATTCGTTCACGCTTCATGGCCCGGACAGCAAGCGGCTATTGGGATTCGACAATGCACATGCCGTTCGTGCGCGAGGCAATCGGTTCCTTGCCCGCCCCGTGGCGGCCGATCATTGGCACCGGACCCATGACGACAAAGGCCGCCCATACCGCTTCGAATCCGCAGAAAAGCTTGTCGCGGATTTTTTCGGTGAGGTCGAGAGAAGGCTCGATGAGCTTGACGTTCCATTCGAAGTCACAGAGCACCACTAGACGGAGCACACCATGGCGAAGATCCAAACCCTCAAGTCGTTGAAAAAAGAAATGCTGGCCGTGGCGCGTAACGAGCGCGAAGCGCCGGCGGACGCCGGCGAGACTTCCTATGAATCGCAAGAGGTCTTCGAATCGGCCGAAGCCATTGTCCGCTTGCTGACGCCGGAAAATCGGCACCTGCTCTCCCTCATCGAAAGCCATCGCCCCGAGTCCGTCGCGGAGCTCGCCAATCTCGCAGGCCGGGCGGAACCCAACGTGAGCCGTACGCTGAGCAAGATGGCGGCCACGGGCTTCGTGAAGCTGATCGAAGGTGCCGGCAGAGCAAAAAGGCCTGCATTGTTGGCTCACGAAGTCATCATCAAGATCAACGTTCTCGAATCCAAGGACGTCATCGCATTTGCCTGAGCCGCCATCGCGTGGCGATGCGGCCCTCGTTGGCCATTCGGCCGACTGCTCAAACCCTTCGTCGCGGTACACTCTCGCGCTGTACTCGCAAGCACGAAAGACACTGAGATGGGCAATCCAATCGAAGCACCCGGCGCCCCTGACGTAGCCGCGCATACGCCGATGATGCAGCAGTATTTGCGCATCAAGGCGGAACACCCCGGCACGCTCGTTTTCTATCGAATGGGCGACTTTTACGAGCTGTTCTATGAGGACGCCGAAAAAGCGGCGCGCCTGCTCGATCTGACACTCACGCAGCGCGGTGCATCGGCCGGCAATCCGATCAAGATGGCCGGCGTGCCGCATCACGCGGTCGAGCAATATCTGGCGAAGCTCGTCAAACTCGGCGAGTCGGTCGCGATCTGCGAGCAGATCGGCGATCCGGCTGCGTCGAAGGGCCCGGTCGAGCGCAAGGTCGTGCGCGTGGTGACCCCTGGCACCCTGACGGATGCAGCGCTGCTCGCAGACAAGAGCGACGCCTATCTGCTTGCGATGAGCCCCGCGCACAATAAACGCGGCATCGTAACGGGCGTCGGTCTCGCCTGGCTCAATCTCGCGAGCGGCGCACTGAGGCTGGCCGAGGTAGCGCCAGACCAGCTCGCTGCCGCGCTCGAACGCATCCGGCCGGCCGAAATCCTGGCCGCCGACACGCCGGCAGCGCTGCTCCCGTCTACCGTACCCGGTACTGTCACGCGCGTGCCCACATGGCATTTCGATATCGCATCGGGCAAACAGCGGCTTTGCGATCAGTTGAACGTCGCGAGCCTCGACGGCTTCAGTGCTGAATCGCTGACGGCCGCGTGCGGAGCGGCCGGTGCGCTGCTGTTGTATGCCTCGGCGACACAAGGGCAACAACTGCGGCACGTCCGCAGTCTCAGGGTCGAGTATGAATCCGAGTACATCGGGCTGGACCCTGCGACGCGCCGCAATCTGGAGCTGACCGAGACGCTGCGCGGCGGCGAATCGCCGACACTGTGCTCGTTGCTCGATACCTGCTGTACGACGATGGGCAGCCGCCTGCTGCGTCATTGGCTCCATCACCCGCCGCGCGACGCAGCGTCGGCGCGCGAGCGGCACGGCGCGATCGGCGCGCTCCTCGATGCGCCTGTCCATGCAAGTCTCGATGCGCTCAGAACGGCCTTACGGCACATCGCCGACATCGAACGCATCACAGGGCGCCTCGCATTGCTATCGGCGCGCCCCCGCGACTTGTCGAGCTTGCGCGATACGTTCGCCGCCCTGCCCGCGCTGCGCGAACAGGTGGCGCACGCCGCGGCCGGCGCGATTGCGCTCGAACGCATCGCGGCCGCCCTCGAGCCGCCGCGTGAATGCGGCGAACTGCTCCAGCGCGCCATCGCCCAGGAGCCGGCCGCGATGGTGCGCGACGGCGGCGTCGTCGCACGTGGCTATGACGCCGAGCTCGACGAGTTGCGCGATATCTCGGAAAACTGCGGGCAATTCCTCATCGACCTCGAAGCGCGTGAGCGCGCGCGTACCGGCATCGCCAATCTGCGCGTCGAATACAACAAGGTCCACGGTTTCTATATCGAGGTGACGCGAGGGCAAACCGACAAGGTCCCCGACGACTACCGTCGGCGTCAGACGCTCAAGAATGCGGAGCGTTACATCACGCCGGAGCTCAAGACATTCGAAGACAAGGCGCTATCGGCGCAGGAACGCGCGCTTGCACGCGAGCGAGCGCTCTACGACGCCGTGCTTCAAGCGTTGCTGCCGTACATCGGCGAATGTCAGCGTGTGGCTTCGGCGCTTGCCGAGCTCGACTTACTGGCCGCCTTCGCGGAACGTGCGCAAGCCCTCGACTGGGTCGCACCCACTTTCACGACCGAGATAGGGATCGATATCGAGCAGGGACGGCACCCCGTCGTCGAGGCGCAGGTCGAGCAGTTCGTCGCAAACGACTGCCGCCTGAGCCACGAGCGCAAACTGCTGTTGATCACCGGCCCCAATATGGGCGGTAAATCGACGTTCATGCGGCAAACGGCATTGATCGCGCTGCTCGCCTATGTCGGCAGTTACGTGCCGGCCCGCCGTGCCAGGTTCGGACCGATCGATCGAATCTTCACCCGCATCGGCGCCGCCGACGATCTGGCCGGCGGCCGTTCCACGTTCATGGTGGAGATGACGGAGGCCGCCGCAATCCTCAACGACGCAACGCCGGCGAGCCTCGTATTGATGGATGAAATCGGTCGCGGCACGTCGACGTTCGACGGCCTCGCACTCGCTTGGGCCATCGCCCGGCACCTGCTCGCGCACAACGGTTGCCAGACGCTTTTCGCCACACACTATTTCGAGCTCACGCAACTGCCGGCTGAATTCCCGCAGGCCGCGAACGTCCACTTGTCCGCCGTCGAGCATGGGCATGGGATCGTCTTTCTCCATGCAGTCGAAGAAGGCCCCGCAAGCCAGAGTTACGGGCTCCAGGTCGCGCAACTGGCGGGCGTGCCGGCCGCCGTCATACGCGCCGCGCGCAAACATCTTGCACACCTCGAGCAGCAATCGGTCGGTTACGCAACACCGCAGCTCGATTTGTTCGCGGCGGCACCGTTCGTCGAAGATGCACCCGATGAATCCGCGCACGAACACGATGCGCCACCGCACCCGGTCATCAGCCGCCTGCGCGGCATCGACCCCAACGAGCTCAACCCGCGCGCCGCGCTCGATCTCCTCTACGAGCTGCATGAACAGGCCAATGCGGCGCAAGACGACCGGCACTGAGAAGGGCCGGCTTGCGCGCGCCGCGCTGCGCCCGGTAGCGGCAGGGTTCGCCGCACTGCTTGCTCTCGCGTACGGTGAGGCCGCTCTCGCGGCCAGACCGCATTTCGCCTTCTCCGTCATTGCGGGAACGATGCGAACGAGTGGCGACGAAGCGGCTACGCAGCGACTCCTTCAAGCGATCGGACTCGAGGATGACATTGCGTTCGTTGTCTACGACGGCAACCTGAAAGGGCCGGCCGAGCGCTGCGCCGACAACGTCTATGCGCAGCGCCAGCAAATTCTGGCAACCTCGCGCGTACCGCTCATCGTCGTGCCGGGGCAATATGACTGGGCGGAATGCGGCAGCGCGAACGGCGGCGGCTACGACGCGGCGGAACGGCTCGACTTCCTGCGTCAAACGATTTATGCGGACAACGTCTCGCTCGGCCAATCGCAGATCGTCCTCAAACGCGAAAGCGACGTCGCGCGGTTTCATTCATATCGGGAAAACGTCCGCTGGCAGCTGAACGACACGGTATTCGTGAGCCTGAACGTCGTCGGCGGCAATAATCATTATCTGAGCGGGGGTGGCCGCAACGGGGAATACGACGACCGCGCCATCGCTTCCGCCTTTTGGTTGGAGCACGCGGCCGAATTCGCCCGTCGACGCAATGCGCATGCGCTCGTCGTTTTTCTGGAGGCGGACCCGGACTTCGCGCGTTACGAACATGCCGAACGCTTCTCGTGGCTCCGCCTGGGCCGCACGCGCAAGCGCGACGGCTACCTCGAATTCAAACGCTCTCTCGTTAAAGCGGCCCAGACGTACCGAGGGCCGGTCGTCGTCATTCACGACGACGCGGCTGCCCAGTCGCGAGGCTTTACCATCGATCAACCGCTCTTTGACGACAAGGGCGCGCGCATGACGAACGTCACGCGCATCGCGATTGCGCCGCGAGAGAGAACGAGGCAATGGGTCAGAGTGGATGTGAATTTCGACAGAGCGCCGCCGTTTCAGGTCACCGTGCGCCGTATTCCGGCACAGATGCGGGAGATGCCTGCGATGCCGCCGCGCATCGCCTCCCCGTCTGTCGCGCCCGGCGCTTCGGAACTTCTCCCGACGCCTCCGGCCGCGCTGCCCTCCATCCCGGATGCGCCCGCATCCGAACCGCCGCTACTACCGCAACCGCCTGCGTGGCCGCAGGCAGGCAGCGCGAGCGGCAGTATCGACAGGAAGATACCGCAACTCGAAGCGCCCGCGGCGCCAGCGCGCAGCGGTCCAGGTTCAGTGCAAGGTGGGAGCTGAGCCCGGCTCGTCTTCGTCGTCGTCCTCGTCGAGGACTTCGAGGCCATCGGCACCGTGGACATGGGCGTGTTCGATCTCGTCGGCCGTCGCCTCGCGCACTTCCTTGACCGTCAGCGCAAAGCGCAACGCCATGCCCGCCAGAGGATGATTGCCGTCCAGTACGACCTTGTCTTCGGCCAGGTCCGTCACGGTGTAAATCAGTGTATCGATGTCGTCGTCGCCGTCTTCCGGCGTACCCTCGAATTGCATACCGACTTCGAGCGGCTCCGGAAAGCGATTGCGCGGCTCGATTTTCACGAGGTCGGGGTCATATTCGCCGAACGCGTCCTGCGGCTCGAGCTGAATCTGCGTTTGGTAACCCGGCTCTTGCCCATCGAGCTCTTCCTCGATCTTGGGGAACGTGCCATCATACCCGCCGTGCAGATAGATCATCGGCTCGTCGCTTTCCTCGATCAGATTGCCTTGCGCGTCCGACAACTTATAGGCGACCGAGACGACAGTGTTCTTCGCGATTTTCATTCGGAATCTCCAAAATACGGTCTCATTATACGATGCCCAAGCGGCCCCTTGACCACACACCGGCCTCAGCTCGATCCGCCACTTCTGCCGCTTCCGCCGTTCCGCCCCCTCCACACGACTTGCCGACGCCGTTGCTCGCGAATTTGACGCCGTCTGAATTCATGCGTCGGCATTGGCAGAAAAAACCGTTGCTCGTCCGTCAGGCCGTGCCCGGCATCGCGCCCCCGCTCGCGCGCGATGAGTTCTTCGCTCTGGCGACAAGCGACGACGCCGAAGCACGGCTCATTACGCATTTTCGCGGCGCATGGCGCCTTGCACACGGTCCGTTCGAACCCGAGCAAATCCCGAGCGTGCGGCGCCGCGAATGGACGTTGCTCGTGCAAGGCGTCGATTTGCACGATGACCGCGCTCGCGCTTTGCTCGACAGGTTCCGCTTCGTTCCGGACGCGCGGCTCGACGACCTCATGATTTCGTACGCCACCGACGGCGGCGGGGTGGGCCCGCATTTCGATTCCTATGATGTGTTTTTGCTGCAGGTTCAGGGCAAGCGACGCTGGCGAATTTCCGGTCAAAAAGATCTTTCCCTGAAAGACGGATTGCCGTTGAAAGTGTTACAGCACTTCGAGCCCGAGCAAGAATGGGTACTGGAACCGGGCGACATGCTGTATCTGCCGCCCCACATCGCTCACGACGGTGTGGCGCTCGGCGAATGTATGACATGCTCGATCGGCTTTCGCTCGCCTTCGGCGCGCGAACTCATCGGCCAATTTCTCTATCACTTGGCCGAACGCGGCAGCGTGGCGCGGCAAGCGCGCGAGGACGACCGCTATCGCGATCCCCGGCAAGACGCAGTCGAGCATCCCGCACGGCTGCCGGATGGGCTGATCGAGCAGGTCGGCGCGATCCTTGCTCGCATCCACTGGAGCGAGCGCGACATCGTCTCGTTCCTTGGCAGCTACCTGGGCGAACCGAAGGCTCACGTCGTCTTCGAGGCGCCCGAGCGGCCGGCAAACGAGGCGGCGTTCGTGAAAAAGGCGCTTCGCCATGGCGTTCGGCTCGACAGGAAGACGACGCTGCTTTACGGAAAGCACAGCTACTTTCTCAACGGCGAGGAAGACCGTCTGCCGCGGAGCAAAAAGTGGCTGCTCGAGCTGGCCGACACGAGGCGCATCGAGGGGAAACGGTTTGTAACACTCTCTGCCGATTCGTCGATGACAGCGCTGTTGCACGAGTGGTATCTTGCCGGCTGGGTACGGATCGGCGCATCCGCTTGAGGTAATCGTCCCTATTGTTCAAAAAGCTGAAATTTTGTATGAGAAAGGCAACGTATTGACCCTGGTTTGTCGACGGTCCGTACGAAAGTGCATATAATTTCCGCCCAAGCCGTGGGGAAGATTCACGCTCTGATGTGCATCCCACCAGCGGCCCAGGTTGGTGTTGGAGCACATTACCGGTATTATTTCGCGCTGTTGCTTACCTTTAACCATAAAAGGACGTGATCATGAAGAAATCCCTCCTCGTAGCATCCCTGTTGGCTGCCATGGCTTTGGCCGCATGCAACAAGAGCAGCGATCAAGCTGCTGCGCCGGCTAGCGACGCTGCTGCTGCTTCGGCTCCCGCCGCTGCTGCCGCTTCGGAAGCTGCTTCGAGCGCTGGTGCTGCTGCGAGCGACGCTGCTGCGGCTTCGGGTGCTGCTGCCGCTGCTTCGGACGCTGCTGCTTCGGCTGCCGCTCCGGCTTCGGGCGCAAGCCAGTAAGCTGTCAAGCTGCAAGGCAAGAAAAAACCGGCTTCGAGCCGGTTTTTTCTTGCCTGCGCCAATTGCGAATTGCGTTCCCGCGAACCGACATCGCCCTTAGTCGATCCCGTCTAGCGTCAGCCACGCGAAACCGTCGTCCTGCGATGCAACCCTCACGTCGTGTATGGCGGAGCCCAGCACACGCGCCAGCGCGGCCTGGGCAAGCTCTGGCTGATTGTTTTGCTGGCTCAGATGCGCCGCAACGATGTGCTTGAGCCGTGAACGCCGCAGCGACGCCAAAATGACCGCTGCCGCGTCGTTGCTGAGATGCCCGTGATTACCGCCGATTCGCGCCTTCAGCGATGCCGGATAGCGGCTCGTCGCCAGCATATCGACATCGTGATTGCATTCGAGCACCAGCGCGTCGCAGTCGTGGAGCATTGCCGTGATATGCGGCGTCGATGTACCGACATCCGTCAGCACGCCCAATCGATGCGCGCCGTCCCCGAAAACGAACTGCAGCGGCTCGCGTGCGTCGTGGGGAACGGTATAAGGGCATACTTGAAGGTCGCCGATAGCGGCCGTCTCGTCACCCCATAACACGTGGAGATCGACGCCCGGCGCCACGTCCGCACCCACCGCGCGCGCCGTGCCCCAACTCATGTAAAGCGGGACACTCCATTTGCGTGCGACCGTCAGCGCGCTGCCGATGTGGTCGCTGTGCTCGTGCGTGACGAGAATGGCGTCGAGCTGCTCGATGCCGCATCCGAGGCGCGCGAGCCGCCGTTCGAGTTCTTTCGCCGAGAATCCGCAGTCCAGTAATACGCGCGTCGCCGTCGTGCCGCTCGTCGCTTCGACGACGAGCGCGTTGCCTTCGCTTCCGCTGCCGAGACTGGCAAAACGCATGAACGGCCCGTCAGTTCAGTTGAGCATGCAAGAGCGACAGAATCTTCTTCGCGTCCGGCGAGGTATCGATCTGGCCGTTTGCATCCACGATTGCGACTTGCGTCTGGCCCTCGCCTTTTTGGCGGACATTGACGAGGAACGACTGTCCCGGTGCGGACGCCACCGGTTTGCGATAGAACAGCTTGCCGAACAGACCGTCGCGCTTGAGCTCGGCCATCGAATCGGCATAGCGCACGTAATAGAGCCCCTTCGCGCGATCGCGGTTATCGACCGTGAAATTCGTCCTGTCGAGCGCCAGCCCGACGCGCAGCCATGCCCGATCGAAGGACTCCTGAAGCTCGAGCGTGGTCTGGGCACCGGCCATATCGATCGTGGCAGGCGCCGTGCCGGGACGCGCGTTCGCGAGCAGTTCCTTCGATTGCGCGTCGGTGAGGCCGAACTTCTGCATCAACTTCGAAAGAAACACGGCTTCCAGCACCGGATTGCGCGGACGTTCCACCCAGCGCGACGAGTCCTTGTCCTGCCCGGTCAGCACTTCTTCGAGTGCGCTATGCGTGATCGAAATATCGGTTGCGCCGTTCGGGCCGCGTTCGACGAGCGTACGGAATCGGTCGCGCGTGCCTGACGAGTAGGCGAAATCGATCACCCGGCCAATCGTGCGGCGAAACCAATCGTCCGGTATGTTGGCGCGGTTTTCCGCCCAATCCGTCATCATGATGCCCGTTGCGGGCGCATTGGTTTTCAGCGCGAAGCCGTTGTCCTGCCAGAATTCCTGCAACTGCGGCCAAAGCTGGTCGGGCGAGCGGCCGTCGACGACGAGCCAGCGGCGGTCGCCATCGCGCTCGATATGCATGCCGTAGGGGTCTTGCGCGCTCGGCACCCCTTCCGTCGCATTGCCCGCGGCCGTGCGATTGCGCTCGGGTGCGCCGCCGAGTGCAGCGTTCGACGGCGGGGCCGTGTATTGCGTCGGCGCGGTGCTCGCCGTCAGGTCGCTCGGGACCGTCAGCGGCGGGGCGGAACGCGTGGCCTTGTAATCGACTTTATCGGACGAGAACCATTCGTTGAGGGTGTCGCAGCCGGCAAGCGATCCGAGCGCGAGCACAAGCGCCGCCGTACGCGCGGCATGAATGAAAAAAACAGAACGTTTCATGGAACCCTTCGTGATGCGAACG
This sequence comes from Paraburkholderia sp. NMBU_R16, assembly GCF_013282575.1. Taxonomy (GTDB): domain Bacteria; phylum Pseudomonadota; class Gammaproteobacteria; order Burkholderiales; family Burkholderiaceae; genus Trinickia. Next base: position 147,491 of record NZ_JAAAYE010000004.1, on the reverse strand, counting down.
CGTGCCTGCAACGATGCTGGAGCGCGAGTCGAACGACCTCGGTTAGTGAATGACAGCAGCCGGCGCGCCGTTGCGTGCGCGCGCGGACATCGGTCCCGCCTTTATCGCAGCACGCCTGCCTCGCGCAACGCATCGCGCACGGCACCGTGGCAGCGCTCGTCGAGACGCGTCAGCGGCAGGCGGATGCCGCCTTGTATCCGGCCCATTTCCTCGAGCGCCCATTTCACCGGGATCGGATTCGATTCGATGAAAAGCGTCTTGTGCAACGAAAGCAAACGGAGATGAATTTCACGGGCGGTTTTCGCGTCGGCCTCGAGCGCCGCTTTGCACAGCTCGCTCATCGCGCGCGGGGCAACATTGGCCGTCACGGAAATGTTGCCGTGGCCCCCGAGCAGCATGAGCGCGATCGCGGTCGGGTCGTCCCCGCTGTAGATGCCGAAATGCGACGGCGCGGCCTTGATCAGATGTGCCGCGCGATCGATGTTGCCCGTCGCATCCTTCACGCCGATGATGCCCGGCACCTGTGCGAGGCGCAGGATCGTCTCGTTCGACATGTCGGCCACCGTGCGGCCCGGCACGTTATAGAGAATGACGGGCAAATCGACCGCTTCCGCGATTTTCGCGAAATGGCGGTAGATGCCCTCTTGCGTCGGCTTGTTGTAGTAAGGGACGACTTGCAGCGTGGCGTCGGCGCCCACGGCTTTCGCCCGCTCCGTCAGCTCGATCGCCTCGGAGGTCGAATTACCCCCGGCGCCGGCAATCACCGGAATACGGCCGGCCGCGTGCGTAACGGCCGTTTCGATCATGAGGACGTGCTCCTCGACCGACAACGTGGCCGATTCGCCGCTCGTACCGACGACGACGAGCGCGTTGGTGCCTTCCTCGATATGCCAGTCGATCAGCTTGCGAAACGCCGCCAGATCGAGGCCGCCGTCGTCGAGCATCGGCGTGACGATTGCGGGAATGCTGCCGCGAATCCGGACGCCGTCCCGGGTGCTGCTGGATGTGCCGTTAGCCATGAAACGCCATGAATTCCATTCCGAAAGCGCGATTGTAGCGGATTAGCCGCTCAAATCGTAACGCGGCAGACCCGGGGTTGCGCCCGCCCCGCTCACGGCATCCCGAACGCTCTCGGCCTCGCGCACCGCGCACAAGCGCTGCACGAACGCAGGCCGCGGTAATGCGGTGTAACCGTCTTCGAACGCGATGACCCGCAAGATGCCGCTCACGGCGTCGAGCAGCTCGCCCGGCGCGAGCAGAAACGCGGGGTTCGAAGGTTTCCCGACCGTTTCATTGCCTTGCGCGAACGTTTCGTACAACAAAAAACCGCCGGGCGCGAGCGATGCGACAAGACGCGGCAACAGCGGACGATGAAGGTAGTTCGTGACCACGACAGCCGCAAATCGCGCCGCATCGGGAAGCGGCCATGGACTGCCGTCTTCGAGATCGGCTGCGACGGGCTCGACGCCCTCGATCTGCGCCAGTGCCGCAAGCGCGTCCGGGTCGCGCTCCAGGGCGATCACACGATGCCCGCGCGCAGCGAACCAGCGTGCATGACGACCGCTACCCGCGGCAACGTCGAGCACGGTCGCATCCGGCGAAAGCAGATGCGACCACCGGACGATCCAGGCGGAAGCGCCCGGCGCCGCCGCATGCCCGCCGCTCATCGCCACCCCGCCCGGGCACATTGCGCGTGCATCGTGACCGCCGGTCGATCAGGAGTACGAAAGGCCCATGGCCTCACGTACGTCGCGCATCGTCTCCGTGGCAAACTTGCGCGCCTTGTCGCAGCCATCGGCCACGATGGCCCGCAAGAGCGTCGGGTCGTCCATATACTTTTGCGCGCGCTCGAGCATCGGTTGCTGCTCGCGCAAGATGCCCTCGATGACGGGTTGCTTGCATTCTAGACAACCGATACCGGCCGAGCGGCAGCCCTTTTGCACCCATTGGTGGGTGGCCTCGTCGCTATAGACCTGATGCAGTTGCCAGACGGGGCATTTGTCGGGGTCGCCCGGATCGGTCCGGCGCACGCGCGCGGGATCCGTCGGCATCGTGCGGACTTTCTTGGCGATCGTATCGGCGTCCTCGCGCAACCCGATCGTGTTGCCGTAGGACTTCGACATCTTCTGCCCATCGAGCCCCGGCATGCGCGAAGCCTTCGTCAGCAGCACCTGCGGTTCGACGAGGATGATCTTGCGCGCGCCTTCCAGGTAGCCGAAAAGCCGCTCGCGATCGCTCATCGAAATGCTTTGCGACTCCTGCAGCAGTGCACGCGCCTGCTCGAGTGCTTCGTCGTCGCCCTCTTGCTGGTAGGCATTGCGCAGCTCGCGGTACAACTTCGCGCGTTTGCCGCCCAGCTTCTTGGCTGCCTCGAGCGCCTTTTCCTCGAAATCGGGCTCGCGCCCATAGAGATGATTGAAGCGCCGCGCGATCTCGCGCGTCATCTCGACGTGCGGCACCTGATCTTCGCCGACCGGCACGAGCGAGGCCCGATAAAGCAGAATGTCCGCCGCCATCAAAACGGGATAGCCGAGAAAACCGTATGTCGAGAGGTCCTTGTCCTTCAGCTTCTCGATTTGCTCCTTGTAGGTCGGCACACGTTCCAGCCAGCCGAGCGGCGCGCTCATGCCGAGCAGCAGCGAAAGCTCCGCATGCTCGGGCACGCGGCTTTGGATGAAAAGCGTCGCCTGCGCGGGATCGATTCCCGATGCAAGCCAGTCGATCAGCACTTCCCAGACGTTGGTTTCGATGACCTCGGGCGTCTCGTAGTGGGTGGTGAGCGCGTGCCAGTCGACCACGCAGAAAAAGCACGGGTACTCGGACTGAAGGCGCACCCAGTTCTTCAGCACGCCATGGTAGTGGCCGAGGTGGAGCGAGCCGGTGGGTCGCATGCCGGAGAAAATGCGGTCTGGAAACATGGTCTTAGTTGAAGAGCGAGACAAAGGGAGTCAGGATGGCCGTCAAGGCATCGTAGCCGAGCGACATGAGCGGCCGCAGCCAGAACCTCGTCAGCACGCCCGTGATCACGAGCGCCATCACGACGAAAAAGCCATACGGCTCGAGGCGCGCCAAGCCGATCGCCTGCCGCGGCGGCAACAGCGCCATGACTACGCGCCCGCCGTCGAGCGGCGGCAACGGAAACAGGTTGATGATTCCCAGCACGAGATTCACGCTGACGCCGGCGCCCGCCATGCGCGAGAAGAACGGTTCGTCGATCGAGAACAGCGACAAGCCGACGCCGATGAATCCCCACAGCAGCGCCTGCGCAAAGTTGCAGACGGGACCGGCGAGCGATACCCACAGGCTGCCCCAGCGTGGATTGCGCAGGTTGCTGAACGCGACCGGAACGGGTTTCGCGTAGCCGAACATGAACGCGCCGCCCGTGGCGAAATAAAGCAGCAGCGGAATGGCGATCGTGCCCAGCGGATCGATGTGGCGCATCGGATTGAACGAAACCCGCCCCATCATGTAGGCCGTATTGTCTCCAAGCAGCTTGGCCACATAGCCGTGGGCCGCCTCGTGCAGCGTGATCGCGAAGATCACGGGCAACGCATAGACCGCGATTGTTTGTATCAGGGAAGCATCCATATCGGTCTTATTGTAACAAGGGGGCCGGGCCGCACTGGTCGCGGGCCGGTCTCGCGCGGCAAGCATCTTGCGTTTCACTGCTCCATTGCACTCAGTCCGAACGGTTCGAGCGCACCGCGCCCCGCACGCACGAGAAGCGGCTCATCGCCCGTCAGATCGACCACGGTCGATGGCTCGCGCGGGCAGGCGCCGCCGTCGATCACGAGATCGATCTGCTTTTCGAGCCGCATGCGGATCGCCTCGGGATCGTTCACGGGGTCGGTGTCCGGCGGCAGAATCAGCGTCGTGGCAATGAGCGGCTCGCCGAGCGCCTCGAGCAACGCGAGCGTGATGGCATGATCCGGCACGCGCAGCCCGATCGTCTTGCGCGACGGGTGAGAGAGCCGCCGGGGCACTTCCTTCGTTGCCTGAAGGATGAATACGTAGGGCCCCGGCGTCACCGACTTGATCAAGCGAAACTGCCGGTTGTCGACCATCGCGAAATTCGCGAGCTCGGACAGGTCGCGCACGAGCAACGACAAGTGCTGCCGCTCATCGAGACCGCGAATGCGGCGCAGACGCGTCACGGCGTCCTTGTCGTCGAGACGGCACGCGAGTGCATAACTCGAATCGGTCGGCAGCGCTATCACGCCGCCGTCTTTCACGATATGGACCGCCTGCGCAATCAAGCGCGGCTGGGGGTTATCGGGGTGGATCCGGAAGTATTGGGACATGGACGAAGTGAGCGTTCAGCGACGCGACGCGCGCGCATGGCAGACACCTGACGCCGTGCGACGCACTGCCGCCCAGCCGGTTCTCGCGGGAAACCGCGCTCGTCGCGCGTGCATCAAAGCAGGCGGTCCCACACGGGCGTCAGATCGGGCGGCAGCGGCGGCAACGCGCCGAGCTCCACGCGACCCTCGCCGGGCGCGTGAAAATCCGAGCCGCGCGACGCCTCGAATCCGAAACGACGCGCGACCTCGGCGTATTCGCGGTACTGATCGGGCGTGTGACTGCCCGTGACAACCTCGATGGCGCGGCCGCCCAGATCGACGAAGGCGCCGAAGAGCGCGTCGAATTCGAGTGGCGTATAGCGGTAGCGCCCCGGATGCGCAATGACCGCAATGCCGCCGGCCGCGCCAATCCAGCCGACTGCGTTTTCGAGGGTCGCCCAGCGATGCGGAACATAGCCCGGCTTACCCTCGCCGAGAAAGCGATCGAACACCTCGGCGGTCGACGGGGCAAAACCTTTTTCGACGAGGAAGCGCGCGAAATGCGTGCGTGAAATCAGGTCGGGGTTCGACACGAACTGAAGCGCGCCCTCGTAGGCACCGGGAATGCCGACTGCCTCGAGTGCCGCGGCCATGGCCTGCGCCCTCGCGGTTCGCCCGTTGCGCGTCGCACGCAGCCCCTCGATGAGCGTCGGACATGACGGATCGACGCCGAGCCCGACCACGTGCAACGTGCGGGCGGCCCACGTCACGGAAATTTCGACCCCCGGCAAATAACGGATACCAAGCGCCTCGGCCGCGGCGCGCGCCTCGCTCTGCCCGCCGAGTTCGTCGTGATCGGTCAGCGACCAGACGGTCACGCCCCCCGCATGCGCACGGCGCGCGACCTCCGCGGGCGCAAGCAGCCCGTCGGATACGTTGGAATGGCAATGCAGATCGGCGTTCATGCTTCGAGCGGAGAGAGTATCCGAGCATTTTACTGCAATGCGGCGTTCGGCTCGGGCTTCCCAAGCGCGGCCCGGACGCGCTTGCACCCCCTCAGGCGCAAAACGCCTCGATCAGCGCCGCCATCTGCTCCGGTTGATCGTGATGAACCATATGTCCTGCGTCTTCGATCAGCTTTTCGCGCCAGTCTCGAAAAGCCGTGAAGCGTGCCTTGAACTCGTCGAGCGGGATGGCACCCGCCAGCATCGCAAGCGTCGGCGATCCAACGGCCTCGACATGCAGAACTTTTGCGCTGACCTTCGCCCACACCGCCATGATTTCGTCGAGCCGGTAAAGCAGCGGACCACGCACCTTGTGCGCCGGATCGGCCAGCAACAGATAGCGCCCGTCGTCGCCGCGTTTCGCCCAATGCCGTGCCAAAAAGCGCGCACGCTCCGGTGCAAGTCGCGGATTGGTCTTCGTCAAACGCGCGGCGACGTCGTCGAGCGTCGCGTAGGTCTTGAGCGTGGGAGGCGCGCGCAGTTCGTCGAGCCAGGCGGCGAGCCGGTGCGGCGCCTGCGCAGCCTTTGCGGGAGCCAGCCCGAACCCTTCGAGGTCGACGACTCGTCGCACGCGCTCGGGCCGCACGCCGGCGTACAGGCACGCGACGTTTGCCCCCATGCTGTGTCCGACGAGATTGACCTGCCCGCTCGGGGCGTAACGGTCGAGCAAGGCTTCGAGGTCGGCCAGGTATTCGTGGAACCAATAATGGCCGCCGCCGCGCTCCGCCACGGGCCAATCCGACAGACCGAAACCGCGTGCGTCGGGCGCGATCACCTGCCAATCGCCGCTCAGCGCATCCACCACGAACTGGAACGACGCGGAAACGTCCATCCAGCCATGCAGCATGAAAAGCGTCGGGGCGCCACGATGGCCCCAACGGCGCACGTGCAGACGCATGCCGCGAACGGTCAGAAAATCGGATTGCGGAGTATTCATGAAGCGTCGCCCGAAAAACGAATGGTCGTTCGATTATATCGGGAGAAATGTTTCGTCTGTGTGTCCCGCTGTGCGCGAAGTCGACATGGATTCGAACGATCGCCTCGCCGGGCGCATCAGGCGTCGCTTGGCGCGCCCTCATCGCCGGTCAGCCGCGACAGTTCGAATTCATCGAATCCGGCTTGGCGGCGTGCCTCGAAGTTGAATGGCCCGCGCAAGCGCGGCGCGCGGTATTGCTCGGCCAGCCGGACGTACGTGGAATGCGGATCGAGTCCTCGCGCGTCGCACAGGTAGCGAAACCAATGGTTGCCGATGCGAACATGGCCAATTTCATCGCGCAAGATGACATCGAGAATGGCAGCGGAATCGAGATCGCCCGCCTGCACGAGCCGTGCGCGAATCGGCGGCGACGCATCGAGCCCGCGCGCCTCGAGCGTGCGCGGTACCAGCGCCATGCGCGCCAGTACGTCTGCCCGCGTGCGCTCGCACATGTCCCAGAGTCCGTTGTGCGCGGGGAAATCGCCATAGGCGTGCCCGAGTTGAGCGAGCCGCGCGGCGAGCAGCGTGAAGTGATGCGACTCTTCGGCGGCAACTTGCAGCCAGTCGCCGTAAAACGCTCCCGGCATCTGCCCGAAACGCCAGACGGCATCGAGCGCGAGGTTGATCGCGTTGAATTCGATGTGGGCGAGCGCATGCAGGAGCACCGCGCGGCCCTCCGGCGAGCGCATGCCGCGATGCGCGAGCAAGCGCGGTTCGACGAGCAGCGGCGCGCGTGGCCTGCCCGGTAGACCGACCGGCTCGGCGATGCTCGCCTGCGTCCCGCAGGGCAACTCGCGCGCCAGCCAGCGCCGATGCAGCGCCTGGGCATGAGCGGCCTTCGCCGACGGCTCGCATTCGAGCAGGACGCAAAGCGCGAGATGACGAACGTCGTCTTCACGCTCGATTTCGTCGCTTTCGGAAGAACCTGTTGCAGACATGACTGAGTCGGGACCCATCGATAAAAACGCAGCCCGGCACGGCCGCTGCGGCGCGCCGGCAGCGAACACCGCGGTGAAAGGCGGGACCGTTTACAATACGTGATTCGGCATCGCGCGTGCCGTAGAACGCATGACAAGGGCGGCCATTTTACTCGGCGCGCGGCCACCCTCCACGGCTGCGACACATGGCCTTGCACGGGAGACATTCACTGTGGCGATGTACAAGCTGGGCGAGCATGGCCCGACCATTCACGAAAGCGTATTCGTCGCCGACACGGCCACCATCGTCGGACGCGTGACGCTCGAAGAAAACGCCAGCGTCTGGTTCGGCGCGTCGCTACGGGCCGATAACGAGCCCATTCAAGTCGGCGCCGGCACCAACATTCAGGAAGGCGCCGTGCTTCACACCGATCCAGGCTACCCGCTCGTCATCGGCACGAGCGCGACGGTCGGGCATCAGGCAATGCTGCACGGCTGCACAGTATGCGATGGCGCCCTCATCGGCATTCAGGCCGTGGTATTGAACGGTGCGGTGATCGGCCGCAATTGTCTGGTGGGTGCCGGCGCCGTCATCACCGAAGGCAAGGTGTTTCCCGAACGCACGCTGATCCTCGGCGCGCCCGCCAAGGTCGTGCGGGAACTCACCGACGAGGAGGTGGGCCGCCTCGCGCAAAATGCACAGGGCTATATCGAACGCAGGGCGCTCTACAAGGAACAGCTCGTGCGCATCGGTTGATGCAGCGCGAACCAGGCTCGGCCGACATCGACGATCGAAGGAACAGGTTGTGGAAGACCATTTGCAAAAATTCATGTTCAGCACCGCGCCCGTGCGCGGCGAGATCGTCTCGCTGCACAACACGTGGCGGGAAGTGCTCACGCGCCGGCAATACCCCGCTCCGGTGCGCGACATCCTCGGCGAGATGATGGCCGCCTGCGCGCTGCTGTCCGCGAACCTCAAATTCGACGGTACGCTGATCATGCAGATTTTCGGCGACGGCCCGGTGAAAATGCTCGTCGTCCAATGCAGCTCGTCGCTCGCCATGCGCGCGACCGCGAAGTTTTCCGCGGAGCTCGAGGCCGAAGCCGCCAAGGGCACGCAGATACCGTTCGCCGATCTGCTCAACGCCAGCGGGCACGGACGCTGTGTCATCACGCTCGACCCGCAGGACCGCCGCCCCGGGCACGAGCCCTATCAGGGCATCGTCCCGTTGAATGGCGAGGCAGGCCCCCTCCAGTCGATGGCCGAAGTGCTCGAACACTATATGCGCCACTCCGAACAGCTCGAAACGCGCTTGTGGCTCGCCGCGAATACCGAGCGGGCGGTGGGGATGCTGCTGCAGAAACTTCCTGGCGACGGCGGTATCGTGCCGCACGCGGGCGAGCATGACGCGGATACCTGGGAACGCGTGTGCGTGCTCGGCTCGACGCTCTCGCAAGAAGAGCTCTTGAAGGAAGACCCTCAGACGCTTTTCAAGCGTCTTTTCTGGCAGGAGAACGTCCAGCACTTCGCGCCGGCACAGGCACACTTCGCCTGCAGTTGCTCGCGCGAGAAGGTGGGATCGATGCTCAAAATGCTCGGGCGTGAGGAAGTCGACAGCGTCATCGACGAGCACGGTCACATCGAGATCCATTGCGAATACTGCAATCAGCGCTTCGAGTTCGACCCCGTCGATGTCGTGCAGCTCTTTTCGGCCAACGATGTCACCGTCGGCGTGACGCCGGCCGCATCGCAGCGGCACTGACGGCGGGCCGCGGACCGCGGCACTTTCAGACGGTGCGCCCGGTCGAAGCTTCACTGGCAGCCGCAGAGGGTTCATCCGATACCCGATACACGGATTCGCAAGAGGCGGCTTCGCGAGGCCATCATGAAAACGCTCATTCAACACCCATCGATGCAACGAGTCGAAAACGGCCGCACCGTACCGGTGAGACTCGCGCTCGTGCTCGCCGCAGCCACGACGCTCGCCGCCTGCGTCGTCGAGCCGCCCCCCGGCCCCATCCTGAGCCGCCTGCCGCCGGACGCTCCGGGCGCGGCTTCGCCGGCGCGTCCGCTCACCAGTGCGGAGAAGAAACGTTACGACGACATCGACAAACAGGTGTTGAAAGACCAGGACGCGGCAATCGCAGCCGATAACTGGGCTCGCTACTACGCGCCCTACTACGCGCCGTATTACTATCCGGCGCCTACGATCTACGGTGGCTACGTCGGCGGTGGGGGCTTCGGGTACTACAGCCCGGGCTTCTACCCCGGCTGGTGGTGGTAGCGCGCGAATGACGTTTTGCGAACGGCGGTGACGGGCCGCTGACGACGGCTACTGCCGGGTGTTTTCGGCGGCGCGCTTCTTGGCTGATTTTTCTTCTTTACCGCGCGACTTCACGCGCGAAACCGGATTCGGCACCACGCTGACAGGCGCGGCCGATACTTCGCCGCGCGTCGAGGTATTGCTCGCCGCGGTGGGCGCGAGCGCGCTTGCCGGCGTGTTCGGCGAGACGAACTGCACGAATACTTCGCCGTCCTTGACCATGCCCATTTCATAACGGGCACGCTCCTCGACCGCGGCCGTGCCGCTTTGCAGGTCCTGCACTTCTCCCTCGATGCGCTGATTGCGCACCTTGGCATCGGTATTCTTATGCGCCTGCGCGTCGAGCGCCTCGCGCAGCTCGTGCACGCGCAACCAGCCGCCATGTCCCCACCAGAGCGGATACTGGATCAGCACGAGCAGGACGACGAGAACGACAGTGACGAGCCGCATGCGAGAAAGCGCCGTAAATTCAAAACCGCCCCGCGGCTAGGCACGGGGCGGCGAGCAAAACGATCGTTGACGAAAAACCCGTGGATCAACGCAGATTGTAGAACGTCGACTTGCCAGGGTAGCTGGCGATATCGCCGAGATCCTCTTCGATACGCAGCAGCTGGTTGTACTTCGAGATGCGATCGCTGCGCGAGAGCGAACCGGTCTTGATCTGTCCGGCGTTGAGGCCCACCGCGATGTCGGCGATCGTCGAGTCTTCCGTTTCGCCCGAGCGATGAGAAATGACGGCCGTATAACCGGCGCGCTTGGCCATTTCGATCGCCGCGAACGTCTCGGTGAGCGTGCCGATCTGGTTGATCTTGATCAGGATCGAGTTCGCGATGCCCTTTTCGATGCCTTCCTTCAAGATGCGCGTGTTGGTCACGAACAGATCGTCGCCGACCAGCTGAATCTTCTTGCCGAGGCGGTCGGTCAACAGCTTCCAGCCCGCCCAATCGCCCTCGTGCATGCCGTCTTCGATCGACACGATCGGGAATTTGTCGGCGAGCGTGGCGAGATAGTCCGTGAACTCGGCCGACGAAAGCTGCAAGCCCTCGCCCGCAAGCTGGTACTTGCCGTCGTGATAGAACTCGCTTGCCGCGCAATCGAGCGCCAGCAGCACGTCTTCGCCCGCACGATAACCGGCCTTCTCGATGGCCTGAAGAATCGTCGAGAGGCACTCGTCGTTGCTGCCGAAATTCGGTGCAAAACCGCCTTCGTCTCCAACGGCCGTGCTCATGCCGCGATCGGCCAGGATCTTCTTGAGCGCATGGAACACTTCCGCGCCGCAGCGCAGCGCCTCGCGAAACGTCGGCTGGCTCACCGGGACGATCATGAATTCCTGGATATCGAGGCTATTGTTCGCATGCGCGCCGCCGTTGACGATGTTCATCATCGGCACCGGCAGTTGCATCGCGCCCGATCCGCCAAAATAACGGTAAAGCGGCAACCCCGCTTCCTCGGCCGCGGCCTTGGCCACCGCCATTGAAACCGCCAGCATCGCATTCGCGCCCAGGCGCGACTTGTTATCGGTGCCGTCCAGCTCGAGCAGCGTCTTGTCCAGGAACGCCTGCTCCGACGCATCGAGACCCATGATCGCTTCGGAAATCTCGGTATTGATGTGCTCGACGGCCTTCAGCACGCCCTTGCCGCTGTAGCGGCCGGTTTCGCCGTCACGCAGTTCGATGGCCTCGCGCGAACCCGTCGACGCGCCCGACGGCACGGCCGCACGGCCCATCGTGCCCGACTCGAGCAACACATCGCATTCGACGGTCGGGTTGCCTCGCGAATCCAGAATCTCGCGGCCGATGATATCTACGATTGCACTCATGATTTCCTCTAGAAATGAAGTTGAATTCCGCTTCTTCTATCTCGTTTTTACTTGTTTTTCCCACTGCATCCCGGAGTCGCTGCGCTTGCGAGTCACTATACGGTGCCTCGCCGCGCCGCGAATCATCCGCGAAGCGTGGGTGTCGGTCGGTTCGTCAGTCGAAGTGGCTTTCGAGCAGTGGCGCACGCTTGACGATGCGATCGAGCGCAACGAGCGTTTCCAGCAGCTCGGCCATCCGCTTGAGCGGTACTGCATTGGGACCATCGGATAGCGCGCACGCCGGGTCGGGATGAGTCTCCATGAAAAGCCCGGCCACGCCGACGGCCACCGCCGCGCGCGAGAGCACAGGGACGAACTCGCGCTGACCGCCCGAGCTCGTGCCCTGCCCGCCCGGCAGTTGCACCGAATGCGTCGCATCGAATACGACGGGCGCTCCCGTCTCGCGCATGATGGCAAGCGAGCGCATATCCGAGACGAGATTGTTGTAGCCGAACGAAACGCCACGCTCGCAGGCCATGAAGCGATCTTCCGAAAGCCCGGCCTCGCGCGCCGCGTCACGCGCCTTCTCGATGACATTTTTCATGTCGTGCGGCGCGAGGAACTGCCCTTTCTTGATATTGACGGGCTTGCCCGAGCGCGCGCAGGCGTGAATGAAATCGGTCTGGCGGCACAGAAACGCCGGAGTTTGCAGCACGTCGACAACGGACGCGACCGGCTCGATTTCCTCGATCGAATGCACGTCCGTCAACACTGGCACGTTCAGTTGCCGTTTCACTTCGCCGAGGATGCGCAGGCCTTCGTCCATGCCGAGCCCGCGAAACGATTTACCCGAACTGCGGTTGGCCTTGTCATACGACGATTTGTAGATGAACGGCACGCCAAGTCCGGCGCAGATTTCCTTGAGCGCGCCTGCCGTATCGATCGTCATTTGCTCCGATTCGACGACGCAGGTTCCCGCGATCAGAAAAAACGGCTTGTCGAGGCCGATCTCGAAACCGGCGAGCTTCATACCTTCTCCCCGACGCGCGCGAGATGGCACGCACGGGCCGCTTCGACGAACGCCTTGAACAGAGGATGTCCGTCACGCGGTGTCGACGTGAACTCGGGGTGGAACTGCACACCGACGAACCACGGGTGCATTTCGCGCGGCAGCTCCATCATCTCGGGCAGATCTTCGCTCGGCGTACGCGCGCTGATGATGAGACCGCCTGCCTCGAGTTGAGGGACGTAGCGGTTGTTGACTTCATAGCGATGGCGATGACGTTCGTTGACATCCTTGCCGTAAATCGCTTCGGCCATCGTACCGGGCTTGACGGGGCAACGCTGCGAGCCGAGGCGCATGGTACCGCCCAAGTCCGATTCCTCGTTACGCTTCTCGACGCGCCCCTCGCGGTCATACCACTCGGTGATGAGCGCCACGACGCGATGCGGCGTGGCCGGATCGAACTCGGTACTGTTCGCATTCTTCAGGCCGACTACGTCGCGCGCGAACTCGATGACAGCGAGCTGCATGCCGAGGCAGATGCCGAGGTACGGCACCTTGGCCTCACGCGCGTGACGGATCGCCGCGATCTTGCCTTCGGTGCCGCGGCGACCGAACCCGCCCGGAACGAGAATGGCATCGAGATGCGCGAGGCTCGCGACACCTTCCTGCTCGATCTGCTCCGAATCGATGTATTCGATGTTGACCTTCGTCGACGTATGGACCGACGCATGACGCAGCGCTTCGATCAGCGATTTGTACGATTCGGTCAGATCGACGTACTTGCCGACCATGCCGATCGTCACCTCGTGACGCGGATGTTCGAGCTTCTCGACGATATCGGCCCACAGCGTGAGATCGGCGGGCTTGGGCGAGAGCTTGAGCTCGTCGCAAATGATCGTGTCGAGCCCCTGATCGTGCAGCATCTGCGGAATTTTGTAGATGCTGTCGACGTCCCAAACCGAGATCACCGCGTCTTCGGGCACGTTCGAGAACAACGAAATCTTCTTCGATTCGTCATCGGGAATCTGGCGATCCGCGCGGCACAGCAGCACGTGCGGCAAGATGCCGATCTCGCGCAGCTTTTGCACGCTGTGCTGCGTGGGCTTGGTCTTCAACTCGCCGGCTGTCGCGATGTAAGGCACGAGCGTCAGATGCACGAAGCAAGCACTGTTGCGTCCGAGACGCAGGCTCATCTGTCGCGCGGCTTCGAGAAACGGCAGTGATTCGATATCGCCGACCGTGCCGCCGATCTCGACGATGGCCACGTCGGGCTCGCCGCAGGTGGCCGACGCCGCGCCGCGCTCGATGAACGCCTGAATTTCATTCGTGATGTGCGGAATGACCTGTACGGTCTTGCCGAGATAATCGCCACGGCGTTCCTTGCGGATCACCGATTCGTAGATTTGGCCCGTCGTGAAGTTGTTCGCCCGGCGCATCTTCGTGCTGATGAAGCGCTCGTAGTGCCCGAGATCGAGATCGGTCTCGGCTCCATCCTCGGTCACGAACACCTCGCCGTGCTGAAACGGACTCATGGTGCCCGGGTCGACGTTGATGTAGGGATCGAGTTTGAGGAGGGTGACTTTGAGACCGCGCGACTCGAGGATCGCGGCGAGAGAGGCGGCGGCAATGCCCTTGCCAAGGGACGACACTACGCCGCCGGTGACGAAAACATATTTAGTCATCGCTGGATGCTCGCGGGAAAAACGGATTATACCGTAAAGGTTCGCGCGCTCAGCGTGCCGAGGAGCGCGCGGCGCTCCCCGCATGCTTATCCAGCCTCACGCAGCGAGCGCAGCACCCGCTGCACCGCGCGCGCCGTCTCGATCGGCTTTTCCATGGGAAAAAGATGCGTGCCCTCGATCCATTCGAGACGCCCCCGCGTTGCGCGGCGCGTCGCTTCGAGGCCGACCTGGCGCACCTCCTTCGAATGCGTGCCCGCGATGAAGGCGACGGGCACCGGCGAGCCGTGCGCGAGACGCGCACCGAGCGTGCGCGGCAGTGTCCTGTAGATCAGGTACTCGATCTGCCGATCGAACGCGAGCGAGCGCGTACCGTCCACGGCCGCCTGCGGAATGCCGAAGTCGACATAGTCGGACAAGACCCGCTCGTCCCAGCGGGCAAATGCGGGCTTCGCGTGGAAATGACGCCAGGCTTCCTCCCGGCTCGCCCAGTGGGTGCGGCGGTTGCGCGTGGCGGCCGCTGGCGAGAGCCGCTCGTCGAGGCCCGTCCATTGCGACACGCGCAGCACGCTCGCACGCCAGCCCGCGACGACGGGCGAGTCGAGCATCAGTACACCGCGCACGCAATGCGGACGCTTGAGCGCCGCCATCAGCGATAAATAGCCGCCCAGCGAATGGCCGACGAGCCACACGGGCGCCTCGTATCGCCGCTCGATGTCGGCGAGCAGTTCGTCGACGAGATGCGGCCAGTCGCTCGTGACCGGAAAAAGCGGATCGTGCCCGATGCGCTCGATGGAGCGGATCTCGTAGTCGTCGGAGAGCTCCGCAAACATCGTCCGGTAGATCGGCGCCGGAAAACCGTTCGCGTGCGAAAAATGAATGATGTCTTTCAAGCGCCGCTGCCTCCGTCGTTATCCGCCGCTGTTGCCTGCCGCCGCCCGCTCGTTCCTGGTTGATCGGCGCTACCCCGCCGCGCCGTGATGCCCGCTGTCCATGCGATCCATCCAATAGCGTCGATGCGCATCGCGATAGCGTTCCAGCGCCGGCACGCCGGCTTCTAGCTCCACTCGCACGGCACCGTCGCGATCGGTTCTCGCGAGCTCGATGCCGCGCGCTGCAAAGCGAGCCCACACACTCGGATGCGGATGGCCGAAGCGGTTGCGATAGCCTACCTGAAATATGGCGATGCGCGGCCTTACCGAATCGAGGAAAGGTTCGGTCGACGACGTGCGGCTGCCGTGGTGGGCCACGAGCAATACATCGGCTCGCAGCGCTGCCTGAGCACGCAGGCGCAAGGTATTTTCGATGGACGCATCGATGTCGCCGGTCAACAGCGCCGCGAAGCCCGGCGCCTCGACCCGCAATACACAGGAGTGCGCGTTCGATTTGCTCGGCAAGGGGCCGGCGTCGGGCCACAGGACGGAAAACTCGACGCCATCCCATCGCCAGCGCTGCCCCGAAGCGCAGCGCTGCCCGTGCGCATCGGCCGCCTGCGCCAGCGCCCATAGGCGATTCGAGGGCGGCAAGCCGCCGAGCAATTGGCGCACGGGCATCGCATCGAGTACTGCCGGCGCGCCCCCGGCGTGATCGGCGTCGCCGTGGCTCAGCGCGAGCGCGTCGAGCGTGCGCACGCCATTGGCGACGAGAGACGGCACGACGATGCGCTCGCCGGCACTCGTCGACTCGGGGCCCGGCCCGGCGTCGAAAAGCAACGCGTGCCGTGCCGTTTCGACGAGGATCGCCGCACCTTGGCCGACATCGAGTGCCGTCAGCCTGAACGTGCCAGGCGCCGGCGCGGGCGGCGGCAGCGCCAGCGGCAGCCACGCCAAGGGGGCGGCAAACCGGATCGGCCAGCCGCGAGGCATCAAACACCATAGAACGCCCACGGCGGTCGACACCATTGCCCATGTCGACGGGCGCGCGAGCCGCCATTCAGCCCATTCATACGCCGACAGCCTGGCCAGAAGCCGCATGAGCGGTGCAAGAAGCGTGTGGGCCAGCTCGAATGCGGCCCCGTCGAGCGGTGCGGGCAACGCCACGGCGACGAGCACGACCGGCGTGACGACGAGGCTCACCCAAGGCACGGCGAACGCGTTGGCGAGCGGTCCCGCCAGCGAGATTTGCGAAAACCAGAACGCGGTCAACGGCGCGAGCCCGATCGTCACCGCGTATTGTGCGCGCGCCGCGCGCGCCAGGCTTTCGCCCAGCCGTCGCAAACGCATGCGCAATCCGTCGTGCCATGACGCGCGCCTCTCGCTGCCCGGCTGCAACGGATCGTCGATCTCGGGCATGTCGAGTTCGCGATCGCCTGGGCGCCGCAACTGAAACTGCATTGCCAGCGCGATGACGGCGACCGCGCCAAACGAGAGCCAGAAGCCGGGTGCGATCACGGCCCAAGGATCGGCGGCGAGCACGAGCACCGCGGCCCACGCCAGCACGAGCGACGACGCGATATTGCGTCCTAGCGCCGCGGCGGCACTGATCACTACGAGCATCCACAACGCGCGCTGCGCGGGCACGTTGAACCCTGCAAGCGCGGCGTAGCCGGTTGCGCACAGCGTGCCGGTCAGCGCAGCCGCAACGGGCGCGGGCACGACGAGCGGCCATTCGCGCCGGCCGCGACGCCCAAGCCACACGCCGAAACCGCACGAGCGGCGCCAGAGCCAGGCGGCCAGTGCGGCACTCGCGCCGGCCACGAAGCCGATATGCAGCCCGGAGATCGCGACGAGGTGGCTCGTCCCGGTACGGCGCAATATCGTGCGGTCCGCCGCGTCGATCGCCTCTTGCGCCCCGATTGCGAGCGCTTTGACGATGCCAAGGTGCGGCGCCCCGGCGAGTGCCGTATCGATGCGGGCGGCCAGCATGAAACGCCAACGGTCGACGCGTGCCGCGAGACTGCCCGCACGGCCGGGCTCGAGGCGCGCGCTCGACGGCGCGACGACATAACCGGTTGCACGCACCCCGCGTGCGAACAGTGCGGCCTCCCCATCGCGACCGTTGAAGTTCGCGTTGCGATGAGGCCGCTTCAAGCGCACGGTCAAACGCCAATGCGCACCGGGGACGAGTGCGGGCACCCGGCCGCCGGCGCGTTCCGACCAACTGAGCTGAACGAGAGAAGGAAAATTGTCGATGCCCAACCTGCTGCGAACATCGACGACGTCGACGGAAAGCAAGAAGCGCACAACGCCGGGTTCATGCGCCGGCAGCCCGCGTACGGCGCCGCGCAGCATCAGATCGCGTCCCTCCCACTGCGGCGGCAAAGCCTCACGCAAACGCCACTCGGCTCGCAACGCGGCGTAGCCATGGCCCATCAGCGCGGCTGCCAATGCGAGTGCGCCCCAGCGGCTCAGCGGATGCTGCCGGCTCCATCGCACCATGCGAGCACACCATGTCCGCTCATCGTCGCCTGCGCCAGGCGGCCGCGGAATCGCGCCCGCGACAAACCCTCCGAGCGCGGCCAGCACGATAAGTGCACCGAGACTCCATGCGAACGCGCCGGGCAAATCGGCACGCTGCTGCAACGTAGCGATGCCGAGCACGAACCCGCAGAGCACCATCCGCATCCCGCCCCTCCTTCGCCAAGCGCCGAAAAGGTGGCGCGTTGGAACGAGCGATTATGGATGGCGCGGTTCGAGCCGAGGCAATGCGGCGTAAGCGTTGGCCGTCGTGCCTAAGGCCAATCGGTCGATGTCGAGGCCACGCAACTCGGCGACGACCGCGCCGATGCGCGCGGTCTGATCCGGCGTATTGCGTCCTTTGTAGCGCCACGCGGGCGCGATATCGGGCGCGTCGGTTTCGACGACGATGGCTTCGAGCGGCAGCTCGGTGGCGAGCCGGCGAATCTGGCGCGCCCGCTCGAAGGTGACGTTGCCGCCGAATCCGAGGCGCATGCCTTGCTCGATGAAGGCGTGTGCCTGCTGAAAGCTGCCGTTGAAGGCATGCGCGATGCCGCACTTCACGCCACTGCGGCGCAGCCCTTTCAGTACGAGGTCCTGCGATTTGCGCACGTGGCAAATGACGGGTAGATCGAACTCGCGCGCGAGCCGCAGCTGCGCATCGTAGAAAAACCGCTGGCGCGCGTCGTCGAGCTCCGGCACGAAGTAATCGAGGCCGATTTCACCGATGCCGACGAAGCATGGATCTTCAAGGCTCGCTTCGATCTCCCGCCGCAGCGTGACAAGATCGTCCTCGCGCGCATGTCGCGTGAACAAAGGATGAATTCCGAGCGCGTAGGCACCGCCGGGGACTTGCCGGGCGAGCAGCCGCACGGTTTCGAAATTGCCTGCGGCCACTGCCGGAATCACGATCCGCGAGACGCCCGCGTCGCGCGCCGCCCCCGCTACCGCCTCGCGGTCGGCGTCGAATTCGGCGGCGTCGAGATGACAGTGCGTATCGATCCACATGACGAGCGGGCCGCGATATCGATGACGCCCGGTTCAGACGGGCACCGGTGGATCTTCGTGCAGCACGCCGTCGCGCAGCCGCAGCGTGCGATCGCAGCGCGCCGCGAGATCGTGATCGTGCGTGACGATGACGAAGCTCGTTTCGAGCTTCTCCGAGAGCTCGAGCATCAGGTTGAAGACCGTATCGGCCGTGCCCCCGTCCAGATTGCCGGTCGGCTCGTCCGCCAGGACGCAGGCCGGCTCGGTGACGAGCGCGCGCGCGATCGCGACGCGCTGACGCTCGCCGCCCGAAAGCTCGCCGGGTCGGTGTTGTGCCCGATGCGCGAGCCCGACGCGTTCCAGCATGCGCATCGCTTCGCGCCTTGCGTCGGCGCTCGCGAGCCGGCGAATGCGAAGCGGCATCGCGACGTTGTCGAGCGCGCTGAATTCGGGCAACAGGTGATGGAACTGATAGACGAAGCCCAGGGCGCGGTTGCGCAAGTCGTTGCGCTCGCGCTCCGCCAATTGCGTGAAGGGCTTGCCGAGCAGCGACACGTGCCCGGCGCTCGGCTCGTCGAGCCCGCCCAGCACGTGCAGCAGCGTGCTCTTGCCGGAGCCCGAGGCGCCGACGATCGCGAGTTTCTCGCCGCGTCGCACCGATAGATTCGCGCCCGTGAGCACCGGGACATTCAAGCCGCCTTGCACGAACGTTTTCGAG
This sequence comes from Paraburkholderia sp. NMBU_R16, assembly GCF_013282575.1. GTDB lineage: Bacteria > Pseudomonadota > Gammaproteobacteria > Burkholderiales > Burkholderiaceae > Trinickia. The sequence goes on along the minus strand of NZ_JAAAYE010000004.1, from coordinate 128,407 downwards.
ATTCCGGTTGCTTCGAGCACGCATTGCGCCGCAACGGCCGGAATTGTCGATGCGCCTCGACCGATCATGAGCTCACTCATAGCGCAGCGCCTCCGCGGGCCGAACCTTCGCGCCGCGCCAGCTCGGATAGAGCGTAGCGAGCGACGACAGCACGAATGCAATCACGCCGATCCGGATCACGTCCGCAGGTACGAGCTCGGACGGCAGCTCGCTGATGAAATAGACGGACGGGGGCAAAAACTGCACGCCGAGCAGATGCTCGATCATCGGCACGAGCCACGGGATGCTCCAGGCGATGAGCGTACCGAGCGCCACGCCGGTCGCCGTACCCACGAAGCCGATCGTCATGCCCTGCACGACGAAGATCTTCATGATCGAGCCCGGCTGCGCGCCGAGCGTGCGCAATATTGCGATATCGGCCTGCTTGTTCGTGACGGTCATGACGAGCGACGATACGAGATTGAACGCCGCGACCGCGATGATGAGCGTCAGAATGATGAACATCATCCGCTTTTCGATCTTCACCGCCGAGAACCACGTCTTGTTCTGCTGCGTCCAATCGCGAATGTACAACTCGCCCGACAAGCTGCGCGCGAGCTCGTGCGCCACACGCGGTGCCTGCTGCATGTCCTTCAGGCGCAGCCTGACACCGGTCGGCGCCGTGAGCCGGAACAGCGCCTCGGCATCGCGGATGTTCACGAGCGCGAGCGAGCTGTCGTATTCGTAGTGCCCTGACTGGAATACGCCCGCTACGGTGAACTGCTTGAGCCGCGGCAACATGCCGGCCGGCGTGATCGATCCTTCGGGCGCGACGAGTGTGATCTTGTCGCCGACCGTCACGCCGAGCCCGTCGGCCAGATCGGCGCCGAGCACGATATTGAACTGGCCGGGGGCAAGATCCGTGAGGCGTCCCGCTTTCATTTCCTTGCCGATGTCCGATACCTGGGGCTCGAGCGAAGGCTCGACGCCGCGCAGCGCCACGCCGCTCACCGCGTCGCCGCGCGTGAGCAGTGCCTGCGCATCGACATAGGGCGCCGCGCCGATCACCTCCGGATTGCGGCGTGCTTCTTGGGCCGTCAACTGCCAATCGGGCATCGCACCGTTCGGAGAAAAAATCTGCACGTGCGCGAGCACCGAGAGCATCCGGTCGCGCACTTCCTTCTGAAAGCCGTTCATGACCGAAAGCACGACGATCAGTGCGGCGACCCCGAGCGCGATGCCCGACATGGACACCAGCGCGATGAACGAGATGAAACCGTTGCCCGTCGTACGTTTGCCGGCGCGCGTGTAGCGCCAGCCGATTTGCCATTCGTAAGGGAGTTTCAAGCGAGTCCTTAAATCCGTTGCGCATCGGCATCGCATGCGACGCAATGGACGTGCCGCAACGCGCGCACTGCCGATCAAGGGCGCAGTTTGCCATACAATGCCCCCCATCATGCACGCCAACCGTCTTCATCTGCTCTTGCCGTTCGCGTTGCCGACGGCCGCCGACGCACCAAGCGAGCTGCATTCGCTGCGCGCGCCGGCCCTCGACAAACTGCTCGCACGCGCCACGCTCGTCGAGCGCGTGGCGGGCGAAGATTTTCAGCGCACGCTGCCGCACGAGCGCTGGGTGGCGCGCCAGTTCGGCGCGCTCGCCGACGCTGCCGCATCGAGCGCCGCCGACGAGGCGCCGCTCGCGCCCTATATGATGCTGGCGGATGGTGCGGATCCGGGCGAAGCGGTCTGGGCCTGTGTCGAACCCGTCCACCTGCGCGTGGCGCACGACCATCTCATATTGCTCGATCCGGCATCGCTCGAGCTCCAGGACGAAGAGGCCTTCGCGCTTTTCGACATTGCGAGGCCGCTCGTCGAAGAGCTTGGAATCCGCATCGAGGCGCCACGTCCCGGCCGCTGGTATGTGAGCGGCGAGGCGCTGGGCTCTCTGGCCGGCGCCTCGCCGCTGCGGGCGAGCGGGCGCAGCGTCGAAATCTGGCTGCCGCACGACGCCCGCACGGGACAACGCTCGCGTGCCTGGATGAAGCTCCAGAACGAAGTCCAGATGGCGTGGTTCGAACATCCGATCAACGAAGCACGCGAGGCACGTGGCCTGCCCGCGATCAACTCGCTCTGGCTACACGCGCAAGGTGCCCGCCAAAGCGTGCGCAGTCCGTTCGCACGCGTGTTTTCCAACGCGGCCGCCACGCGCGGCCTGGCGCTGGCCGCCGGCGTCGCGGCGAGCGCGCCGCCCTCCTCGTACGAGCGGCTGCCGGCCGCCGCCAATCCGGCGGCAGCCGGCCTGGCGGGCGGCGGCGCCACGCTCGTCGAACTCGAAGCGTTCGCGGCACCCTTCATCGCCCAGGACTGGCCCGGTTGGAGTCACGCGCTCACCGAACTCGAGCAGGCATGGTTCGCGCCTGCGCTCGCGGCGCTGGAAGGCGGAGACATCGGCTCACTGGTCTTGACGCTGTGCGGCGATACGGCATCGGTGACGCTTGCCGCCGGGCGCGGCGACTTGCGCCGGTTCTGGCGTCGACGCGTACTCGCTTCGCTGTTCGAATGACGTGCCGCTCATATCGGGCACCGAGCACGCTGCCCGCGACATCACCGTTTCCGATCTTTCCCGACTTGCCATGACCCGAATCGTGAAGCGCGCGCCCTCGCCCGCAGACGTTGCTGCGCTGATCAGCCGAGGCCTGCACCCTGTGTTGGCGCGTCTATACGCTGCCCGAGGCGTGTGCCTGCCGGAAGAAATCGAAACGGCCTTCACCCGGCTCGTCCCGCCGGTCGCCCTGAAGGGCGCCAGCGACGCTGCCGTGCTGCTCGCCGATGCGATTGCCGCCAAGCGTCGCCTGCTCGTCGTCGCCGACTATGACTGCGACGGCGCGACGGCATGCGCGGTGGCGGTGCGCGGTCTCCGTATGTTCGGCGCGACGATCGACTATCTCGTGCCCAATCGGTTCGAATACGGCTACGGGCTGACGCCCGAGATCGTCGAGTTGGCAGCGGCGCGCTCGCCCAACCTGCTGATCACGGTGGACAACGGCATCGCGAGCGTCGACGGGGTGGCCGCAGCCCGCGCTCGCGGCATCGAGGTGCTGATCACCGATCACCACTTGCCGGGCGAGGTCTTGCCGGACGCGCGCGCCATCGTCAATCCCAATCAGCCGGGCTGCACGTTTCCGAGCAAATGTATCGCCGGCGTCGGCGTCATGTTCTATGTATTGCTCGCGCTGCGAGCGCTGTTGCGCGAACGCGGGGCGTTCGAAGCGCCCGGCGTGACCGAGCCGCGGCTCGACGGGCTGCTCGATCTCGTCGCACTGGGTACGGTCGCCGATGTCGTCAAGCTCGACGGCAACAATCGGGTCCTCGTCGCGCAGGGCCTCGCGCGTATCCGGCGCGGCCGCATGCAGCCCGGCGTGGCGGCGCTTTTCCGAGCCGCCGGACGCGATTCCCGCAATGCATCCGGCTTCGACCTCGGCTTTGCACTCGGGCCGCGTCTGAACGCGGCGGGCCGGCTCTCCGACATGTCGCTCGGCATCGAGTGCCTGATCACCGACGATGTCGGGCGCGCCTGGGAGCTTGCCCAGCAGCTCGACGCGATGAACCGCGAGCGGCGCGAGATCGAAGCCGGCATGCAGGAGCAGGCGCTGGCCGATCTCGCCGGGGTCGATCCATCGGGCACGACGACGATCACGCTCTTCAATCCGGCGTGGCACCAGGGTGTGATCGGAATCGTCGCGAGCCGGCTCAAGGAGAAGTTCCACCGGCCGGCGTTCACATTCGCGCCCGCCGACGAGCAGGGTCTCGTCGCCAAAGGTTCGGGCCGCTCGATCCAGGGCTTCCATTTGCGCGATGCGCTCGATTTGATGGCCAAACGCGAGCCGGGCCTCCTCGCGAAGTTCGGCGGTCATGCGATGGCGGCCGGCGTCACGCTTGCGGCGGCCGATGTGCCGCGCTTTGCAGCGGCGTTCGAAAAAGTAGGACGCGAATGGCTCAGCGAGGATGTCCTGGCTCGCGTCGTTTTCACGGACGGCGATCTCGAAGACGCCTATTTCACACCGCAGATCGTGGAAATGCTCGACGCGGCCGTCTGGGGTCAAGGTTTTCCGGCGCCGACGTTCTCGGGCGATTTCGACGTGGTCTCGCAGGCGCTCGTGAAGGACAAGCACCTGAAGCTGCAACTGATGCGCGGGCGTCAGCGATTCCAAGCGATCTGGTTCAATCACACGGACCTGCTTCCGGCGCGCGCACATATCGCATATCGGCTCGCCTGCGATAGTTGGAACGGTGTCGCGCGCGTGCAGCTTTTCGTCGAACATGCGGTCGGCCGGGAGGCCGGCTGACGGCTCGACTGGTTGCGCCATTCGCATCGGGATGCCCGATGCCCACCTCCACCGAACGCAACTGATTCCCCGAAGCCGCAACTTTTTTGCGCTGCAACGTCACCTACGTGCAAACGGGGCCATGCGCCTCGGATGTTCGACTCGCGACGGCCATCGTCGTCACAGCCTGTCGCGGCTGGCCGATCGCGAAAAGGGAGATGACTGCAATGACGCTGTATTTTGTGCGCCACGGGGAATCGCTCGCCAACGAGCAGAACTACTTCGCGGGATCGAAGAATTCGCCATTGACGTCGCTCGGCCGCCGGCAAGCGCAGCAGGCCGCGCGCTACGTTCGCCGCCTCGGGCTGACGTTCGATGAAGTGCACATATCGACGCTCGAGCGTGCTCAGGCAACGGCCACCATTATTCTCGAAGGTGCCGGCGGCGCGCCGCGCATCGTGCACAGTGAGATGCTGATCGAGCGCGACTTCGGAATCTTCGCAGGCAAGAACAAGACGCTGATCAAAAAGTCGATCGGACACAGGCTCTACGACTTCTGCTTTCACCACCCGGATGGCGCGCCGCCGCAAGGCGAGCATTGGATGGATCTGTTCAGTCGTTGCAAGGCCTACTACGACGACGTCCTCGCACCGCTCGACCGGCAAGGCAAGAACGTGCTCGTCGTCGCGCACAAGTATGTCGTGGAGATCTTCGCGCTGATTGCTTCAGGCTTGCCGACCGAAGACTACATCGACTTCCGGTTGCCGAATTCACGTCCGCTCTCGTGGGACGATCTGAAATCCATGACGGCACGCAGTTCGTCGACGCTCAACTATATCGGCGAACACGTCGAGATTTACCTGCTGCAATGGATGCTCGCCGCCGCGCTCGCCGGTTTCGTGTTTTCGTTTTTTGGCATGACCTTGCCGCACGCGTGGAGCAGCGCGGCTATCGTGGCACTGCTCGCACTGAATGCGTTTTTTCTCGCGCTGCGAATCGAGCCTCGATCGCTGCGCGCGAGCGGCGGTCCGGAGAATGTGGCGCTCGCGGTCATGAGTTCCGCGCGCGTGGCCGGCGCGTGCGTTTTGCTCAGCTGCTTTCGCAGCGAGTGGCTTCATCTGGCCGGATTGTTGCTCATCGTGCCGCCCGCGCTTTCCGTGCCCACGTTCTCGTTGGCGCGCGGCGGCGACTATTTTTTCGCCGCGCGCTACACGCTCGTGCTCTCGATCGTGCTACCTGTCATCCTGCTCGTGCTCTTCGTGGGGCATCATCAAGTGGTCGGCGACGTGCGTGCGCTGCAGCGGTTCTTCGTGGTGCTGGTCGTCGCGCTCGCGCTGCCCTCGCTTTTCGCGCAGAGCTGGCGGTACGCTCGCCCGATTGCCGCGGGCAGGCTCAGTACGAACTGGGGCTGGACCGGTTCCCTCGCGATGGTATTCCTCGCCTTTCTGGTAGCGCTTCGCTCGGGCGGGCCGCTCGTCGCCGCCGCACTGCATTCGAATAGCTGGCACGCGTGGGTCGCCTTGCTGCTGCCGTTCATCCTGTTCGGAGCGAGCCGCATCGGCAGCGCGCTGTACGTGCTCATCCAGGAGCGCTTGAGTGCGCGGACGATTGAGCCGGCCGTCGCACGCGACATTCATCTGTTGCAAACTTCGCCGAACATTTTTCTTTGGTTGAGCCTGCTCATGCCGGAGGCGTTTCGCCACGCGCCCACACTCGTCGCGGGCACGCTGCTCGGGTTCTTTGCTTTCGCGCTCATCGATGAAACGATCGTCGTGAGGCAGTTTAGGCTCGGCGTGACGCTGACGATGTTCGGTGCGCATCGCCGCGATCGTCGGTTCGCTGACGCGCCGCGTGGGGCTTCCAGTGAAACGCCGCAGCTCGTGCCGAGCAGCGAGCCATGATCCTTTCGACGGCGAAATGCGCTCGAGACGGTGCGAAGCGGTTGACGCCGATCGGCTATAATTTCCCCTTTTGACGACGCAAAAGCAGATCGACATGGAAGCGGAACGCCTGAATGCCATCGAGAGCTCTCTCGCCGACCTGCGCCGCCGCGCAGGCGAGCTACGGGGGTATCTTTGACTACGACGCCAAGGCTGTACGGCTGATCGAAGTCAACAAGGAACTCGAAGACCCGAACGTCTGGAACGACTCGAAGCACGCCCAGGCACTCGGCAAGGAAAAAAAGCTGCTCGAAGGCGTCGTCGAGGTGCTGAGCGCGCTCGACAACGACCTGCGCGACACGAAGGATCTCTTCGACATGGCGCGCGAAGAAGACGATGAAGACACGCTCGTCGGCGTCGAGAGCGATGTCGCCAAGATCGAGCAGCGCGTCGCCGACATGGAATTCCGCCGGATGTTCTCGAACCCGGCCGATCCGAACAACGCGTTCATCGACATTCAAGCGGGCGCGGGCGGCACCGAGGCGTGCGACTGGGCGTCGATGCTGATGCGTCAATACTTGCGCTACTGCGAACGCAAGGGCTTCAAGGCCGAAGTGCTCGAAGAGTCGGAAGGCGACGTTGCAGGCATCAAGAGCGCGACGATCAAGGTCGAGGGCGAATACGCGTACGGTTTCCTGCGCACCGAAACGGGCGTGCATCGCCTCGTGCGCAAGTCGCCGTTCGATTCGTCGGGCGGCCGTCATACGTCGTTCTCGTCAGTGTTCGTCTATCCCGAAATCGACGATTCGATCGAAGTCGACATCAATCCGGCCGATCTGCGGATCGATACCTACCGCGCATCGGGCGCGGGCGGTCAGCACATCAACAAGACCGATTCCGCCGTGCGTATCACGCACTTGCCGTCGGGCATCGTCGTGCAGTGCCAGAACGACCGTTCGCAACACCGCAACCGCGCCGAAGCCATGGCGATGCTGAAATCGCGCCTGTACGAAGCGGAAATGCGCAAGCGCCAGGCGGAGCAGGACAAGCTCGAATCGAGCAAGACGGACGTAGGCTGGGGTCACCAGATTCGTTCCTACGTGCTCGACAACAGCCGTATCAAAGATCTGCGCACCAATGTCGAAATCAGCAATACGAAAAGCGTGCTCGACGGCGATCTCGATGCGTTCATCAGCGCGAGCCTGAAGCAAGGCGTGTAAGCGCCGAATCGTGTTATGCCGGACGCGCGACAGCCGGCACCGGGCGACCCCGCGACGGGCGCCGCCCTCCCCCACAGTAGAGAATCATGACCGAACCGACCCTTTCGAGCCAGGACGCCAGCGTCGACGAAAACAAGATCATCGCCGAGCGCCGCGAGAAACTGCATGCGCTGCGCGCGGCGGGCGTAGCCTATCCGAACGACTTCCGTCCGACGCACCAGGCGGGCGATTTGCAGGCCGATTACGCCGATGCGGACAAGGACGCGCTCGAGGCCACGGCGCTGCAAGTGGCCGTCGCCGGCCGCATGCTGCTCAAACGCGTCATGGGCAAGGCGAGCTTCGCCACGGTCCAGGACGGTTCGGGTCAGATTCAGTTCTTCGTGACACCCGCCGATGTCGGCGCCGAGACCTACGACGCATTCAAGAAATGGGATCTCGGCGACATCGCCGCGGCGCGCGGTGTGCTCTTCCGGACGAACAAGGGCGAGCTGTCGGTCCGATGCACTGAATTGCGGCTGCTGTCGAAGGCGCTGCGGCCACTGCCCGACAAGTTCCATGGTCTCGCCGATCAGGAAATGCGCTACCGGCAGCGCTATGTCGACCTGATCGTGACGCCCGAGGCACGCCAGACCTTCGTCGCACGCACGAAGGCGATTTCCTCGATTCGCAACTTCATGTCGGATGCGAATTTCATGGAAGTCGAAACGCCGATGCTGCATCCGATTCCGGGCGGCGCGGCGGCCAAGCCTTTCGTCACGCATCACAATGCGCTCGATATGCAGATGTTCATGCGCATCGCGCCGGAGCTCTATCTGAAGCGGCTGATCGTTGGCGGTTTCGAGCGCGTGTTCGAGATCAACCGCAACTTCCGCAATGAAGGGGTCTCGCCGCGGCACAACCCCGAATTCACGATGATGGAGTTCTATGCGGCCTACACCGACTACGTATGGCTCATGGACTTCACCGAGCGCCTGATCCGTCAGACGGCCATCGACGCCCTCGGCACCGCGACGATCACTTACCAAGGTCGCGAGCTCGATCTGTCGAAGCCGTTCCATCGATTGACGATCACCCAGGCCATCCGCAAGTACGCGCCCGACTACACGGACACACAACTGGCCGATGCGGCGTTCGTGCGCTCTGAACTCAAGCGCCTTGGCGTCGACACGACGCAACCGATGTTTCTGAACGCCGGCCTCGGCGCCCTGCAGCTTGCGCTGTTCGAAGAGACAGCTGAAGCTCAGCTGTGGGAGCCGACGTTCATCATCGACTACCCGGTCGAAGTCTCACCACTTGCGCGCGCATCGGATTCGATCGAGGGCATCACGGAGCGTTTCGAACTCTTCATCACGGGACGCGAGATCGCGAACGGTTTTTCCGAGCTCAACGATCCCGAGGACCAGGCTGCGCGGTTTCGTAAGCAAGTCGAGCAAAAGGATGCAGGCGACGAAGAGGCGATGTACTACGATGCCGACTACATCCGTGCGCTCGAATACGGCATGCCCCCGACGGGCGGGTGTGGCATCGGCATCGACCGGCTCGTGATGCTGCTCACCGATAGCCCCAGCATTCGCGACGTCATTCTGTTCCCCCACCTGCGCCGCGAGGATTGAGCGTCGGTACCGGCAGCGCGCGTCGTCGACTTTGTAACCGTCGGTAAAAGCTGCGGCGCGCAGCGCGCGGCGGGGGCGCCGTGGAAGGTGTCGCCCCCTTTGCGCCCCGCAAGGGGGCACTGCCCCGCGGCGGGCTGCCCTATACCCCCGAAAAACGCGCCCCGCGCAAGCGGTTACAAATTGAAACGTCGACCGTGGACCTTTCGCCGAAACTGTCCGCGTCTAAATAAGCGCGCACAGCAAGCACTGCATCGTCTCGACGAGGTCCGCCATGAATGAACCCACCACGTCGCCGCGCCGGCTTCATCCGCTGATCGCTACGGCGGCTGCGACGATCATCGTTGCAAGTCTTGCCGCGACCGCCGCGATCACGGGCGTATTCCCGAAAGCATCGGGCACCGGCGGCGAGACTGCTCAGACCCAATCGGCCCAGGTGGCCAATCAACCCGTCGTGGATACCGCCGCCCCCGCCGCCGTTGGCGGTACCCAACAGCAGGCAGCCGCCGAGCCGGGTGCGCGGCCGGGCGAGGCGACGAGCGGATACGCCGGCCAGCGGCAGCCGTCCCAGCCGCTTCAGTCGTCGGGCAGCCCCAACCAGTCTGCGGCCCAGCCGCCGGCTGAAAGCGCCTATGCGCAGCAACCGCAACCACAGCCACAACCGCAGTACGCTCAACAGCCCTACGGACAGCCGCAACAGTACGCCCAGCAGCAAGGAAACCCGCAGCAGCCTTCGTACGCAGCGCAGCAAACAGAGCGATCCTATACGCCGCAGCAACGCTCGGTTGCACCGTGCACAAGCTGCGGGACGGTCGAATCGATCTCGGCCGTGCGCCATGAAGGCCGCGGCACGGGGCTCGGCGCGGTCGGCGGTGCCGTTGCCGGCGGCTTGATCGGCAACCAGTTCGGCGGTGGCACTGGCCGCCTGGGCATGACCGCCTTGGGGGCGGTGGGTGGCGGTTTTGCCGGCAACGCGGTCGAAAAACATCTGCGCAGCTCAACCGTCTACCAAGTCCGCGTGCGTATGGAGAACGGACGTACGCGCTACTTCACTTATCACCAGGCACCGCCGTTCCAACAGGGAGAACCCGTGCGGATCGAGCATGGCGCGCTCGTTGCACGTTAAACGCAAAGGCAGCCCTGGGCTCGATCGAGCCCACAAACAAAAAGGCGATCCGCTTGGCGGATCGCCTTTTTATTCATGACCGGCCGGCCATCGCGCGGGCGCCGGTCACTCCTGAGCATCTTCGATCCAGGCCAGCTGAATCGCTTCGAGGATCTTTTCGTTCGAACGCTCGGGGTCGTCGTCGAAGCCCTCGAGCTCCGTGACCCAACGATGCAAGTCGGTGAACCGCACATATTGCGGATCCACATCGGCATGCTTGTCCGTGAGGGCCATTGCGATGTCCTGGGTGTCCGTCCACTTCATGGCTGCTCCCTCCTCCTCAGTGGTTTTCCTTCGCGTGGTTGATCGAATAACGTGGGATCTCGATCACGAGGTCCTCGCCGGGCGGCACGATCGCCTGGCATGAAAGACGCGATGTCGGCTCCAGCCCCCACGCCTTGTCGAGCAGATCGTCCTCGTTCTCTTCCGAGGGTTCGAGCGCTCCGAAGCCTTCTCGAACGATCACATGACAAGTGGTACACGCGCAAGACATTTCGCAAGCGTGCTCGATCTCGATGCCGTTTTCGAGCAGCGTTGCACAAATGCTCTTGCCCGGCTCGGCTTCTATGACAGCCCCTTCCGGGCACAGTTCGACATGAGGCAGCACCACGATTTGCGACATACGGATTCCGTTCGGTCAGTAAGATGTGCGGCGGCGGGCACGCTGTCGAGCATGCTCCGCCCGCCAGTCAAATTTCGTCGAGCTTGCGCCCTTGCAAGGCAGCGCGGATGCTCTTGTTCATGCGCCGGGCGGCAAACTCGTCGGTCTCCACGGCCAGCGCTTTCGTTTGCGCCTCGATCGCATTCGCGTCGGCGCCGCTTGCCGCCGAGCGAAGACGGACGAGTGCGTTATCGACGCGCGAACGCTCCGGGGCGTCCAACAGTTCGCCGTCCGCGGCCAACGCGGCCTCCGTCGCTTCGATGAGCCGCTGCGCCTCGACCTGCGCCTCCCGCAGCGCGCGTGCCCGCATGTCGACTTCGGCGGATTGGAAGCTGTCCTCCAGCATGCGCGCGATCTCATCATCGGCCAGGCCGTACGACGGTTTGACGACGATGGATGCCTCCACGCCCGAGTGCTGCTCGCGCGCCACGACCGAAAGCAATCCGTCCGCATCGACCTGGAACGTCACGCGAATACGCGCCGCACCGGCGGCCATCGGCGGGATGCCGCGCAACTCGAAACGGGCGAGCGAGCGCGAATCGGACACGAGTTCGCGCTCGCCTTGCACGACGTGGATAGCCATCGCAGTCTGGCCGTCCTTGAACGTCGTGAACTCCTGCGCACGCGCGACCGGAATCGTGGAATTGCGCGGAATGATTTTCTCGACGAGTCCGCCCATCGTCTCGATACCGAGCGACAGCGGAATGACATCGAGCAGCAGCCAATCGTCTCCGCCGCGATTGCCCGCAAGCAGGTCGGCCTGAATCGCCGCGCCGAGTGCGACGACCTGATCGGGATCGAGATTCGTCAGCGGCGGTTGCCCGAAGAATGCCTCGACGGCACGCCGAATCACCGGCATGCGCGTTGCACCGCCCACCAGCACCACGCCTTTGATCTCGGCCGGCGACACCTTGGCATCGCGCAACGCCCTTTTGGTCGGCGTCAGCGTGCGCTGCACGAGCGGTTGTACCAGCCCCGAAAACGCCGCTTCCGTCACGGGAATCGAGATCATCGTGCCATCGGAAAGCGTCGCTTCGAGCACGACCTCGGGGACAGTCGATAGCGCCTCCTTGGCCGCGCGCACGCGATCGAGCAGCAGGCGGACATCCTCGGGCGGCAAATGCTGCTGAGCCAGCCCGGCCTCGCTCAAGACATGGCGATAGAGCAGATGGTCGAAGTCGTCCCCGCCGAGCGCCGAATCGCCGCCCGCCGCGAGAACCTCGAAGACACCCTTGGTCAGCTTCAGGACCGAGAGGTCGAAGGTTCCGCCGCCCAGATCGTAGACGGCGTACAACCCTTCGGAACCATTATCGAGGCCATAGGCAATCGCCGCGGCCGTCGGTTCATTGAGCAGCCGAAGCACATTGAGCCCGGCCAGCCGTGCCGCGTCCTTCGTTGCCTGGCGCTGCGCCTCGTCGAAATAGGCGGGCACGGTGATGACCGCTCCGACGAGCTCGTCGCCCAGCGTATCCTCGGCGCGCTGACGCAACGTCGCGAGAATCTCGGCCGACACCTCGACGGGACTCTTCACGCCCGCAACCGTGCGGATCTGAACCATGCCGGGCGCCTCGACGAAATCGTATGGCGCGTTCTCGGCGCCTTCGACTTCCGCCTTGCCGCGTCCCATGAAGCGCTTCACGGAAACGATCGTATTGCGCGGATCGAGGACGGCTTCTTCCTTCGCCCTCAGTCCGATACGGCGTCCGCCTCGTTCGAGATAGCGAACGACGGACGGCAGCAATACGCGACCGTGCTCATCGGGCAGCGCATCGGGCACGCCATTGCGTACCGCGGCGACGAGAGAGTTCGTCGTACCGAGGTCGATACCCACGGCGAGCCGCCGCTGATGCGGCGCCGGTGCCATGCCTGGTTCGGAGATTTGCAGTAAAGCCATCAGTAGTTATCTTCGGGGAGACTGCGCTGCCGTTGTCGAATATGAGCCCTGCGGTGTTCGCATCGGGGCTCGGCTCAGTCTCAATGTTCGAGCCGCTCGATCTCTTTGCCGAGCTCGGCAACGACGCGCTCGATGAACATCAATTGCCGCACCGCTTCCGCGGCCGGCTGATTGGCACCGCCGTCGAGCAACGCGGCGAGCTTGTGGAAGCGCACGCGTTCCTCCTCGCGCAGTTCTTCGAGCAAGGCGTCCAATGCCGGAACGCTGCGCGCGGATGCGGCGTCTTCCACGCGCTCGCGCCATTCCATCTGCTGCATCAGGAACATCGGCTCCATCGCCGTATTGTTCTCGGCATCGACATCCACGCCGCGCAGCGACAGGAGATAGCGCGCGCGTTTCAACGGATCGCGTAACGTGCCATAAGCCTCGTTTGCGAGTGCGGCCCACTGCATGGCCACCCGCTTTTGCGCGTCGCCCGCGGCGGCGAAGCGGTCCGGATGAACTTGCGTCTGGACCGTCCGGTAAGCAGCATCGAGCGCTTGAACGTCGAGCGCAAACTGCTCGGGCAGATGAAAGAGATCGAAGTGGCTTTGCTGAATCGAGGCCATGAAAATCGGTTGTCGGTTAAAAGCACCCGGCATCGCAGCGATACCGCGCCCATGCGTGACGCCGAAGCGCAAACTCCGATCGACAAAAAGGCGGCCCGCGCCGCCCCTTGTCCGCCGATTGCAGCGTCAGACGCGGAACGATTCGCCGCAGCCGCACTCGTCCTTGACGTTCGGATTGTTGAACTTGAAGCCCTCGTTCAACCCCTCACGCGCAAAGTCGAGCTGCGTGCCGTCGATATACGCGAGACTCTTCGGATCGACGATGACCTTGACGCCGTTCGATTCGAACACTTGATCCTCGGGCTCGAGCTCATCGACGTACTCGAGCTTGTAGGCGAGACCCGAGCAGCCCGTCGTCCGCACGCCGAGCCGCAATCCGATGCCTTTGCCGCGCCGTGTCAGGTACTTCTGCACCTGCTGCGCTGCCTTGTCCGTCAATGTGATTGCCATGGCACGTTAAGCGACTTGCTGTTTCACTTCCTGCGCGGCCTCGCCAGCAGCACCGTTGTGGCGTTGCTTGTAGTCGGCGACCGCGGCCTTGATCGCGTCCTCCGCCAGAATCGAGCAGTGGATCTTGACCGGCGGCAGCGCGAGCTCTTCGGCGATCTGCGTATTCTTGATGGAGAGCGCCTCGTCGAGCGTCTTGCCTTTCACCCACTCGGTCACGAGCGAGCTCGACGCGATGGCGGAACCGCAACCGTAGGTCTTGAACTTGGCGTCCTCGATCACACCGTCGGCGCCGACGCGAATCTGCAGCTTCATGACGTCGCCGCAGGCCGGCGCGCCGACCATACCGGTGCCCACTGCGTCGTCGTCCTTGGCGAACGAGCCGACGTTGCGGGGGTTCTCGTAGTGGTCCAATACTTTGTTGCTGTAAGACATGGTCAAAACTCCTTGATTCGCCTGATTCGTGTCGGCGGCCGGAGTTAGCGCTTTAGCGCTTTACTCTGGCCCCATCCTATGGATTAGTGCGCGGCCCACTTGATCGTGGAAAGATCGATGCCGTCCTGATGCATTTCCCACAGCGGGGAAAGATCGCGCAGCTTGGCGATCTTGCTCTTGAGCAAGTCGATCACGTAATCGACGTCCTGCTCGGTCGTGAACCGGCCGACCGTAAACCGGATAGAGCTGTGCGCGAGTTCGTCGTTGCGACCCAGCGCGCGAAGCACGTAGGAAGGCTCGAGCGACGCCGACGTACAGGCCGAGCCGGACGACACGGCCACATCCTTGATGGCCATGATCAACGATTCGCCCTCGACGAAGTTGAAGCTCAAATTCAGGTTGTGCGGAATCCGGCGCTCCATGTCGCCGTTGACGTAGACCTCCTCGATCTCCGACAACCCGCGCAGCAAGCGGTCGCGCAACATCCGCACGCGCTCGTTTTCCGTGGCCATTTCCTCGCGCGCGAGGCGAAAAGCCTCGCCCATGCCGACGATCTGATGCGTCGGCAGCGTACCCGAGCGCATACCGCGCTCGTGGCCGCCGCCATGCATTTGCGCCTCGATCCGCACGCGCGGCTTGCGGCGCACGTAGAGCGCACCGATACCCTTCGGGCCATAGGTCTTGTGAGCCGAGAACGACATCAGGTCGACCTTGAGCCGGCCCAGATCGATCTCCACCTTGCCCGTGGCCTGCGCGGCATCGACATGGAAAATGATGTTCTTTTCGCGGCAGATTTCGCCGATCGCTTCGATGTCCTGAATAACACCGATCTCGTTGTTCACGTACATGACCGACACGACGATCGTGTCCGGCCGCAGCGCCGCCTTGAAAACGTCGAGATCGATGAGGCCGTCGCTCTTGACATCGAGATAGGTGACATCGAACCCTTCGCGCTCGAGTTCGCGGCAGGTATCGAGTACCGCCTTGTGCTCCGTCTTGACCGTCACGATGTGCTTGCCGCGACTCTTGTAGAAGTGCGCAGCGCCCTTGATGGCCAGGTTGTCCGATTCGGTCGCACCCGATGTCCAGATGATTTCGCGCGGATCCGCCTTCACGAGCGCCGCGACCTGCTCGCGCGCCTCTTCCACGGCACGCTCCGCTTCCCAGCCATAAGCATGGCTGCGCGAAGCCGGATTGCCGAATTGCTCCCGCAAGTAGGGAATCATCTTGTCCACCACGCGCGGGTCGACGGGCGTCGTCGCGCTGTAGTCCATATAGATGGGCAGGTGGGGGCTCGGGTTACTCATCAATCGCTCCGGGGGAAATCGTTGTTTTGGGTCAGGCGCCCGCTCGGCCATGGCATCCGCTTTCATACGCCGGCGCGCGCAGCATTCGTTCACGAACTCGCGATGTTGAATACCGAGTTCGGTCCTTTGGGCGCCAGGCGCGGTGCTTCGGGCGCGGCCGGCTCGCTGCGCCGATCGTGGAGCACCGTGGAAGCGCCTTCGCGCGAGCGCTGCTGATCGACCAGGTCTTGCAGCGAGACTGAATCGAGATACTCCACCATCTTCTGGTTCAGCGTGGACCAGAGCTCATGGGTCATGCAGTGGCCGTCGTTTTGCTTCGTCCCCTCGCACGAGCCCTTGCCGCCGCATTGCGTGGCATCGAGCGGTTCGTCGACGGCGATGATGATGTCGGCGACGGTGACTTCCTGCGCACGGCGCGCGAGGTTGTATCCACCGCCCGGCCCGCGGACCGACTCCACGATCTCGTGGCGGCGCAGCTTGCCGAACAGTTGTTCCAGATAGGACAGCGAAATGCGCTGGCGCTGGCTGATGCCGGCAAGCGTCACGGGACCTTGATCCTGGCGTAAGGCCAGGTCGATCATCGCCGTGACGGCGAAACGGCCTTTGGTGGTAAGTCTCATGATTGCGGGGGGACCGGATTCTCGACGATTTTGGTCAAGTATAAATACATGAGGATTTTAGTCAAGTATCCCTGCTTCCGGGTCGGTTATCGGTGCACGAACAAATCAAGCCGTCTCGCCGGCCAGCGCGGCCCGCACGCGCGCGAGCAACCCGCGGCAGGCATCCTCGCATTGATCGAGCACGAGTTCGAACCCCTCGCCCCCGCCGAAGTACGGATCCGCGACCTCGTTCACCGCCGGCAGGCTGCCGAACTCCATCAGAAGACGGACGCGCGAGCGCAGCGCCGGCGGACACAGCTGCTGCAAATGGGCGAGATTCGCGGCGTCCATGGCAAGCACGAGATCGAATCGCTCGAAGTCGGGCGCGGCGATCTGCCGGGCTCGTAGCCCTGACAAGTCATACCCGCGCCGGCTTGCTGCCGTCTGGGCCCGATGATCGGGCGCCTCGCCCACATGCCAGTCTCCCGTACCCGCCGAATCGACGGTGACCCATTCCGTGAGGCCCGCGGCGTCGACTTGCGCGCGCATGACGGCTTCAGCCGTCGGCGATCGACAAATGTTTCCCAGGCAAACGAAGCAAATGGCAACGGGTTTCATAAAGCACCCGGCATGTCCGGGCTGATACGTGGATCCGAGTCGGCTGCCGGCCACCGCTGCCGACCCGGCATTATAGGACCGGCAGCGTTACAGCGCTTGCGACGGCTCGGCGGCTCTGATCGCCGAAACGCTCGAGGACGCGCGCACCGGCTGGGTACCGACGAGCCCGTACGAGACTGCGCGCGCCAGCTCGGCGCTGACTTGCGCCGCCGCCAGCGGCGCATGCGAACTGTGCTGCCGGCGCTCGCCATAGCCCTGCATCGCTGCCATCGCGGCAAGCGTCAGAACGACGGCCAGGGGCCAATAGACGGATATTTTCGTTTTCATAGTGCGCCTCGTTTCGCAACGGACGTGCGCCCTCGCATGTCCGCATTCTGTGAGACGAATTTTATAGACGCCGCCTATCGAGACAAAGATGCGAATAGCGAATTCAGCGTTACGCCAGCGCAAACAATGCGCTGCATCGGCAGCATCGATATTCGCGTTGCGCCTCGCGGCGACTAGTCGCGATGACTGCGCTGCGCGGCATAGAGCTCGCGAAACGTGCGCCCGACCGGCGCCGGCATGTCGCGCGTGGCAGTCCATCCCTGGCCGAACGGCAGCCGGGTGATCGCACGGCGCTCGCCGCCCATGCGCTCGAGCACCCGCACCGCCAGTTTCGCGACGAGCGCATACAGCGCGGGACGCGACGCAACGAACCCCCAGAGGGCCAGCGCCGCGCGCTCGGTCACCGGCCGGAGATGACGCTCGGTCTGCTTCTCGCGCAACTTGCGCAGCAGGTCCGAGATCGGAATCCCGACCGGACAGACACTGTTGCACTCCCCGCACAGCGTCGCCGCCTGCGGCAGATCGAGCGCCTTGTCGAGCCCGACGTAGCTTGGCGTGAGTACCGAGCCCATCGGTCCCGGGTAGACCCATCCATACGCATGTCCGCCGACTTTCTGATACACGGGGCAATGATTCATGCAGGCTCCGCAGCGGATGCAGCGCAGCATCTCCTGGAAGGCTCCGCCGATGAGGCCCGTGCGTCCGCCATCGACGAGCACGACGTACATGTGCTCCGGCCCGTCGCCATCGCCCTCGCCGCGCGGCCCGGTCAGCAGCGAAAAATAGTTCGAGACCGTCTGCCCCGTCGCCGAGCGCGGCAAGAGGCGCATCGCAACAGCCAGATCCTCCAGCGTCGGCAATACTTTTTCGATGCCGGTCACCGCAACGTGCACGCGCGGCATGACCGTGCACATCCCTTCGTTGCCCTCGTTCGTCACGATGGCCACGGAGCCCGTCTCGGCAATCACGAAGTTGCCGCCCGTCACGCCCATGTCGGCGGAAAGAAACTGGGGACGCAGCACCTCGCGCGCTTCGCGCGTCATGGCCGGAATTTCGGTCAGGCGCGCCCGTCCATGGGTCTTGGCGAACAGATCGGCTATTTCTTCTTTGTCCTTGTGAACGACGGGCGCGATGATGTGGCTGGGCGGCTCGTTGTCGTTGATCTGCAGGATGTACTCGCCGAGATCGGTCTCCACGGACTGCACGCCCATCTCCGCCAGTACGGCATTCAGACGCATCTCCTCGGACACCATCGACTTCGTCTTGATGACTTTCTTGACATCATGCTTGCGCGCGATCTCCCCGACGAGTTGCGCCGCATCCCGTGTCGTTTCGGCGAACAGCACAGTGACACCGCGCCGGGTCGCTTCGCGCTCGAACGTTTCGAGCCAGACGTCGAGATTCTCCAGCGCACGATTGCGGCGCGCCTTCAGCGCCGCGCGCGTCGCAGGGAAGTCGATCGCCTCCATGGCCTGGGCACGCGCGCTCACGAACTTCGTCGAAAGCTTGGTCAGATTGTGCTGCAATCGCGGATTCGCCAGATTTTCCTTGGCGCGCGCCTTGAAATGCATCGATTGGACTTGCATGGTCGGCCCGAGGTAACGAAAAAAAGCCCTGTCAGAGATCCGCGGCGAGCACCTGGGCAATATGCAGCACTCGCGTCGTCGCATCGCCCGTCCGGCGAAGCCTGCCCTCGATGTTCAGCATGCAGCCGAGGTCTCCGAGTACGACGGTCGCGGCGCCGCTCGCGCGCACGTTCTCGCACTTTTCGTCGACGATCGCCGTCGAGATGTTGCCGTATTTGACCGCGAAAGTGCCGCCGAAACCGCAGCAGTGCTCGCATCCTTGCATTTCCGTCACCGCCACGCCCCGCATGGCGAGCAACGTGCGCGGCTGCTGCTTCACGCCAAGCTCGCGCAGCCCGGCACAGGAGTCGTGATAAGTGACCGCTCCGGCGGATTCGGCCCGCGGCAACTCGATCTTCGCCACATTCACGAGGAAATCGGTCAGCTCGAAGACCTTTGCCCGCATCCGCTCGTAGCGGCCCATGAGCTCCGGATCGTCGCGAAAGAGATCGGCGTAATGCACGCCGATCATGCCGCCGCACGAACCGGACGGAACGACGACGTAATCGAACGGCTCGAACTCGCGCAGCGCCTTTTCGGCAAGGTCACGCGCGATGCCCCGCTCGCCCGAGTTGTAGGCGGGCTGCCCGCAGCAAGTCTGCGCGGGCGGAACGACGACTTCGAATCCCGCACGCTCGATGAGCTTGATTGCGGCAAACCCGATCTCCGGGCGCATGAGATCGACGAGACAAGTGACGAACAATCCGACTCGCATGGCGGCTCCGTTGGAAAACGCCTGTCATTATGCGTCGTTTGCTGGCGCCGGCAAGCAAATCGAGCCGGAACACAGGGTCGAAGCGATATTCAAACGCCGTTCGCTTTTTTCACAATACGAGATACAATGTTTTTTTGCTTTGCGTCAATCGATCCACGATGAGCGATACGAATCAGGACTCCAAGACATCGATCCAGGTGATCGAGCGAATGATGCGACTGCTCGACGCGTTGGCCGCGCATAGCGACCCGGTCAGCCTCAAGGAGCTGGCGATTCGGACGGAGCTCCACCCGTCCACGGCACACCGCATCCTCAACGATATGGTCACGTGCCGGCTCGTCGATCGCTCGGACCCGGGCACCTACCGGCTGGGCATGCGGCTGCTCGAACTCGGCAATCTGGTCAAGGCGAGGCTGTCGGTGCGCGATGCGGCGCTGATGCCGATGCGGGAACTGCACCGCCTCACGGGACAGACCGTCAATCTGTCCGTCCGGCAGGGAGACGAGATCGTCTATATCGAACGTGCGTATTCGGAGCGCTCGGGCATGCAAGTGGTCCGGGCGATCGGCGGGCGCGCACCGCTGCACCTGACGTCGGTCGGCAAGCTTTTCCTCGCCGTCGACGAGGCTGCGCGCGTGCGCGCCTATGCCACGCGCACCGGCCTGTCGGGCCATACCCAGAACAGCATCACCGATCTGGCTCGGCTCGAGCGGGAACTGATGCAGGTTCGCCAGCAAGCGTGCGCGCGCGATAACGAGGAGCTGGAACTCGGCGTACGCTGCATCGCCGCCGGAATCTACGACGATACGGGCAAGCTCGTCGCGGGCCTGTCGCTGTCGGCACCGGCGGACCGGCTCCAGGATGCCTGGCTCAGCCATCTGAGCCGCACGGCGCTCGTCATCTCGGAAGCCCTCGGTTACCGCCCCGAAGCAGCGACCGAAGGCGCAAAGGCGAAAACCGCCTGAGGAAAGAGGCGAACGGCGCACCCAAGCAAAAGCCCCGCGAACGCGGGGCTTTGTGCTTTATCACTACACCAGAAACCGGCGCTCAGGTGCCGTGCCCGCCCGTGTCGGCGCTCGTGATACGCTGATCGCCGCCGTTATCGAGCCACGTGCGCAAGCGCGCCGCATCGGCAAACCGCGAGTACTTGCCGGCCGAATCGAGCAGCACCATGATGATGGGCCGACCCTGGATCGTCGCCTGCATGACGAGGCATTCGCCCGCCTCGTTGATGAAGCCGGTTTTCTGCAGACCGATCTCCCAGTTCGACTTCGCGCTACGCACGAGCGCGTTCGTACTGTTATAAGCAATCTCGCGCCTGCCCGTATCGACGGTGTAGCTGCGGTCGGTCGAGAACTTCCGAATGAGCGGATACTGATACGCGGCATCGACCATCTTCACGAGGTCGCGCGCCGTCGAGACGTTGCGGCTCGTCAGACCCGTCGGATTCTCGAAGTGGGTATCGGCCATGCCGAGCGCCTTGGCCTTCGCATTCATCGCGGCGATGAACGCCGGACGCCCGCCCGGGAAATAGCGCGAGAGCGCCGCGGCTGCACGGTTTTCCGATGCCATCAGCGCAATGTGCAGCATGTCTTCACGCGAAAGCACCGAGCCGACGGAAAGACGCGAGCCCGTGTGTTTTTCCAGATCGCGATCTTCGTCGGTCACTTCGAGCAAATCCGTCAGCGGCAGGTTGGCATCGAGCACCACCATGGCCGTCATCAGCTTCGTGATCGAAGCGATCGGCACGACGGAATGCGAATTCTTGTCGAAAAGCGCTTCGGACGTGTTCTGATCGATGACATAAGCGACGTTCGAACGCAACGCGAGGCCCTCGGGGCCTTCCTGCAGCCCGAACGGCTGACCCGCCACCGGCGAGCGCGGCTCGAACGCAATCTTATGCATTGCGCCGTGACGGCCGCGCGTGCGCAGCGTGTACGAGACGCGCTTTTTACGCGAGCGCTCGTCGGGCGCTGCGGCCGCCTTCTCCGTTCGGACGGCTTGCTTGACGGCTTTTCTGGAGGAATGTGCTTTGGTGGCTGCGGGCTTGGACGAAGCCGCATCGGTCGAACCCGACGCTGCGAGCGCGTCGATGGGAGCCGCGAAAATCGCGGCGGCAAGCAGGGTTGCGGTGACCGAGACGACTCTCGTAAGCGCCACGCCGTGCCTCACTTTGAGCGACGAAAACAGTGCGGTTTTCATTGGTGTTCTTGATGCGGAGGTGGCGAGAGACGAAGCGTTGACGGCAAGTGTAGTAAAGCTACTAAAAATTAGCAATCAGAAGCACTTATCGTCGGTCTTTGAAGCAATTTGTAGCTAGCTGCACGAGGCGAACGGCATCGATGCTTGTATATTGCGACAAGTCGGCGCCGAGCAGTAGGGCCATACCCACATATCGGCGCGCCTCGCGCAAACTTAAGCGAAACGTCGGGAAAATACCGGCATTCGAGCGACGAAACGTGTATGGGACCGAAGCGGGGCCGAAAAGGTTCGCACCCTTTGCACACACCGCTTCCGCGCCGCAGACCGCAGCTAACCGTGGAGCAGATCAGATAACGCGCGCGAGGGACGCTGCGTTGACACCCTTTTTATGAATTTGCAACGCCGCTGTCACGGCAATGCGTCATGCGCGCGCGCCGCAGCAATCGTCGTACCTGGACGCCACACGGAGCCGTCCGTCGTCCGCCGTAAGCCGTTGTTTCGCTGCGGAAACCTTTACATTGTGCATTGCACCAAATTGCACTTGACATTTGGGCGGGCGAGCCTAAAATAGGCTCTGATGTTGCGACGCACAATACGCGTCGAGCATACGACGCGATACATTCCGAAGCCGTGCCATTAACCTACGCGATCCGCGAGAGACGGGTCGTTTTTCAGGAGCATAAAACATGACTCTGTTGACCCCCGAGCAATTCGCCGCAGCACAGAAAGCCAATTTCGAAGCCCTTTTCGGCTTGACGAACAAGGCGTTCGAAGGTGTGGAGAAACTGGTCGAACTGAACCTGCAAGTCGTGAAGTCGACGCTCGCGGAAAGCCAGGAAAACGCGCAACGCGCGCTGTCGGTGAAGGACGCGCAAGAACTGCTCGCGCTGCAAGCCTCGCTGGCGCAGCCGGTGGCCGAGAAGGTGCTGTCGTATGGCCGCCATCTGTATGAAATCGCCTCGGCCACGCAAGCCGAGTTCGCCCGCGTGGCGGAAGCCCAGTACGAAGAGCAGAACCGCAAGGTGCAAGCGCTCGTCGACAACGTCGCCAAGAACGCGCCGGCTGGTTCCGAAACGGCTGTTGCTGTCATGAAGTCGGCCATCACGGCTGCCAATACGACGTACGAAACGGTCCACAAGGCAACGAAGCAAGCCGTCGAAATCGCCGAAAGCAACTTCAACGCCGCCGCTACGGCCGCGACGAAGGCCGCTCAGCAAGCCGCCTCGCAAGCTTCGCGTGCGGCCGCTACGAAGAAGACGGCTGCCTAAGCTTTCTCACCCGTAGCAGCAACAACGAAACGGCGCGCTCCCGAAAGGAGCGCGCCGTTTTTATTTTCAGCGCGGCCCGGCTGCTCACATGCCAGCGGACATCGTCGAGCGTTCGGCCCCCTCGGGTACCGAACGCTTTCGTCCATTACTTCTTCTTTTGCGGGGGCAAGTCGGTGCAGACACCCTCGTAGAGCTCGGCGGCCATCCCGATCGATTCGCCAAGCGTCGGGTGCGGGTGAATCGTCCGCCCGATATCGGTCGCATCGGCCCCCATCTCGATCGCAAGGCACACCTCACTGATGAGGTCGCCCGCGTTGAGGCCGACGATACCCCCGCCGATCACGCGATGCGTCGCCTCGTCGAAGATCAGCTTCGTGAAGCCCTCGTCGCGGCCGTTCGCGATGGCGCGCCCCGAAGCGGCCCACGGGAAGACCGCCTTGCCGTATTTGATGCCCTCGGCCTTGCACTGGTCTTCGGTCTTGCCCGCCCAAGCCACTTCCGGATCGGTATAAGCCACCGACGGAATCTGTATCGCATCGAAGTACGCCTTCTCGCCGTGCGCGGCCTCGGCCGCAACGTGGCCCTCATGCACGGCCTTGTGCGCAAGCATCGGCTGCCCGACGATGTCGCCGATCGCAAAGATGTGCGGTACGTTCGTGCGCATCTGCTTGTCGACGTCGATGAAGCCGCGGTCGGTGACGGCAATGCCGGCTTTCTCGGCACCGATCTTCTTGCCGTTGGGACTGCGGCCGACCGCCACGAGCACGAGATCGTAACGCTGCGGCTCGGCCGGCGCCTTCTCCCCTTCGAACTTCACATAGATGCCGTCGGGCTTGGCCTCGGCAGCCGTCGTCTTCGTCTTCAGCATGATGTTGGCGAAGTGCTTGCCGCTGTACTTCTCCCAGACTTTCACGAGATCGCGATCGGCGCCCATCATGAGGCCATCGAGCATTTCGACGACATCGATCTTCGCGCCGAGCGTGGCGTAGACCGTCGCCATTTCCAGACCGATGATGCCGCCGCCGATGACAAGCATGCGCTGGGGAATCTGGCGCAGCTCGAGTGCCCCGGTCGAGTCCACGACACGCGGATCCTCGGGCATGAACGGCAGCTTCACCGCCTGCGAGCCCGCCGCGACGATGGCTTGCTTGAACTTGACGACCTTCTTGCCGCCTTCGGTCTGCACTTCCATATGATGCGGATCGGCAAACGTGCCGACGCCGGTGACGACCTCGACCTTGCGCGCCTTCGCCATGCCGGCCAGGCCCGTGGTCAATTTCTTGACGACGCCCGATTTGAATCCGCGCAGCTTGTCGAGATCGATCTGCGGCGCACCGAACGTGATCCCGTGCGCCGCGAGCGCGGCCACCTCGTCGGTAATGAGCGCCGTATGCAGCAGCGCCTTCGACGGAATGCAACCGACGTTCAGACAGACGCCGCCGAGCGTCGAATAGCGCTCGACGAGCACCGTCTTCATGCCGAGATCGGCGCTGCGGAACGCGGCGGAATAGCCGCCGGGGCCCGCGCCGAGCACGAGCATGTCGCACTCGATGTCGGCACCGCCGCCATAGCTCGCGGCCTGCGGCGCAGCCGCGGGGGCCGCTTTCGCGGGTGCGGGTGAGGCTGCGGGTGCCGATGCAGCCGCCGGCGCACTGGCCGCCGCGGCCGGCTTCGCGGCCGCGCCCTCTTGCGCTTCGACGAGCGCGATGACCGTGCCTTGCGAAACCTTATCGCCCGCCTTGATCCGCACTTCCTTCACGGTGCCGGCCGTGTCGCTCGGCACTTCCATCGACGCCTTGTCCGACTCCAGCGTCAATAGCGATTGCTCCTTTTCGATGACATCGCCCGGCTTGATATTGACCTCGATGACATCGACGTCCTTGAAGTCGCCGATATCCGGCACTTTTACTTCGACGAGACTCATTCACGTCCCCTTCTTGTTAGCGTCGACAGTCACAGGATCACGCGCCGGAAATCGGCGAGCAGCGCGCAAAGATAGGCGTTGAAGCGCGCTGCTTCGGCGCCGTCGATGACGCGATGGTCATACGACAGCGAGAGCGGCAGCGTCAGGCGCGGCACGAATTGCTTGCCGTCCCAAACGGGCTTCATCGCACCGCGCGACAGGCCGAGAATGGCTACCTCGGGGGCGTTGATGATCGGCGTGAAGTGCGTGCCGCCGATACCGCCCAGCGACGAAATCGAGAAGCACCCGCCTTGCATCTGATCCGGCTTGAGCTTGCCTTCGCGCGCAAGTTTGGAAAGCTCCGCCATTTCCTTGGCGATCTCGATCAAGCCCTTCTTGTCGGCGTCGCGAATGACGGGAACGACGAGGCCGTTCGGCGTGTCCGCGGCAAACCCGACGTGGTAGTACTGTTTGAAGACCAGCGTGTCGCCGTCGAGACTCGCATTGAACGTCGGGAACTTCCTCAGCGCCGAAACTACGGCTTTGATGACGAAAGCGAGCATCGTGATCTTGACGCCGGCCTTTTCGTTTTCCTTGTTCAGCGTGACGCGCAGCGCCTCGAGCTCGGTGATATCGGCTTCGTCGTTGTTCGTGACGTGCGGGATCATCACCCAGTTGCGATGCAGGTTCGCGCCCGAGATCTTCTTGATGCGCGAAAGCGGCTTCGGCTCGATCGGGCCGAACTTCGTGAAGTCGATCTTCGGCCACGGCAACAAGCCGAGTTCGCTGCCGCCCGCGGCAGGCGCCGCGGCGCCCGTGGGGGCGCGCTGCCCCGTCATGACGCCCTTCACGAAAGCCGTGACGTCGTCCTGCGTAATGCGCCCCTTCGGTCCGCTGCCGCGCACCTGCGCCACATCCACGCCGAGTTCGCGCGCGAACTTGCGCACCGACGGCGATGCGTGACTCGGTTGACGCGAACCGCCTTCGCCGGCCGGGATCGACGGCGCCTGCGCAAGTGCCGACGGGTGCGCCGGCACGCTTTGCGGCCCCGCGGGACGCGGCGAATCGAGCGGCTCGACGTTCTTCGGCTCAGGCGCGGCCGGCTGCGCAGCCGGTGCCGCCGCAGCGGCGCCGCCCTCCGATTCGAGCGTGAGGATCACGACGCCCTCGGACACCGTATCGCCGACTTTGACGTTGATCGCCTTCACCACGCCGGCGGCCGGGCTCGGCACATCCATCGTCGCCTTGTCCGACTCGAGCGTGATGAGAGACTGCTCCTTCTCGACGCGGTCCCCTACCTTGACGGCGATCTCGATGACCGGCACGTCTTCGTAATCGCCGATATCGGGAACCTTGACTTCCTGCTGGCCGCCTGCCGCCGCGGGCGCGGCAGCTCGAGCCGGCGCGGCCGGTGCCGCGGCAGGCGCCGCCGCACCGTTGCCCTGGGCAGGTTTCGCGGCGGCCGGAGCGCCCCCGCCTTCTAGCACGACGATCAACGTGCCTTCGGACACGGGGTCGCCTTGCTTCACCTTGATCTCCTTGACCGTGCCCGCCGCGGGGCTCGGCACGTCCATCGTCGCCTTGTCCGATTCGAGCGTGATGAGAGACTGCTCCTTCTCGACGGCATCGCCCGGCTTCACCAGGATATCGATGACGGGGATGTCCTTGAAATCGCCGATGTCCGGCACCTTGACTTCGATCGCTTCACTCATTTGTTGGTGTCTCCAGGGCTCGCGAGCCTGCCCGCCGCATTGGCGCGGCAGGCGGGCTTGGGGCGCGCGCGTTGGCGATGCCTTAAACGGTCATCGGGTTGGGTTTGTTCGGGTCGAGCTGGTACTTGGCGAGCGCGTCGGCTACGACCTTGCGCTCGATCGTACCTTCGTCCGCAAGCGCGTTGAGCGCCGCGACGGTGACCCAGTAGCGATCGACTTCGAAGAAGTGACGGAGCTTTTCGCGCGTATCCGAGCGGCCGAAGCCGTCCGTGCCGAGCACGACATAGCGCTGCGGCACATAGGCGCGGATCTGTTCGGCCAGCGCCCGCACGTAATCGGTCGACGCGACCACGGGGCCCGGTGCGTCCTTGAGCAGCGTCTCGACGTGCGAAAGCTTGCGCGGCTCGTTCGGATGCAGCAGGTTCCAGCGCGCCACGGCCTGTCCCTCGCGGGCCAGCTCGGTGAAGCTCGGCGCACTCCAGAGATCGGCGGCGACGCCCCAGTCGTTCTTGAGCAGATCGGCAGCGGCGATGACTTCATTGAGAATCGTGCCCGCGCCCATCAACTGCACGCGCGGTGCCTTGGCCGCAGCGTCGCTCTTTTTCAACGAGTACAGGCCCTTGATGATGTGCTCGGCTACGTGCTCGCCCTGCGGCAGGGCTGGATGCTCGTAGTTCTCGTTCATCACCGTAATGTAGTAGAAGACGTCTTCCTGTTCCTGCATCATGCGGCGCAGACCGTCTTGCATGATCACGGCGAGTTCGTAGCCGAACGTCGGATCGTAGGTCACGCAATTGGGCACCGACGACGCCCACAACAGCGAATGGCCGTCTTCGTGCTGGAGGCCTTCGCCGTTCAGCGTCGTGCGGCCGGCGGTGCCGCCGAGCAGGAAGCCGCGCGAGCGCATGTCGCCCGCGGCCCAGACGAGGTCGCCGATGCGCTGCAGGCCGAACATCGAATAGAAGATGTAGAACGGCACCATGATCTCGCCGTGCGTCGAGTACGACGTCGCGGCCGCGATCCAGTCGCACATCCCGCCGGCTTCGTTGATGCCTTCCTGCAGGATCTGGCCCGTCTCCGATTCCTTGTAGAACATGAGCTGGTCGGAGTCTTCGGGCACGTACTTCTGGCCGTCCTGATTCCAGATGCCGATCTGGCGGAACAGGCCCTCCATGCCGAAGGTGCGCGACTCGTCCGGCACGATCGGCACGATGCGCTTGCCGAGCGCCTTGTCCTTCAACAGGATGTTGAGAATCCGCACGAACGCCATCGTCGTCGAAATCTCGCGCCCTTCGCCCGTGCCCTTGAGCAGCGGCTCGAATGCCGACAGCGCCGGCACCGGCAGCGGTTGCGCTTTCTCGCGGCGCGTCGGCAGGTAACCGCCGAGTTCCTGCCGTCGCGCACGCATGTATTCGAGTTCCTTCGAGCCTTCCTCGAACGTGAGATACGGGACATTGCCGATCTCTTCGTCCGAGATCGGCAGGCGGAACTGGTCGCGGAACGCCTTGAGCTGATCCACCTGCATCTTCTTTTGCTGGTGGGTGATGTTCATGGCCTGGCCGGCTTCGCCCATGCCATAGCCCTTGATCGTCTTCGCGAGGATGACGGTCGGCTGGCCCTTCGTGTTCGTGGCCGCATCGAACGCCGCATAAATCTTGTGCGGGTCGTGTCCGCCGCGATTGAGATTCCAGATGTCCTCGTCCGACCAATCCGCGACGAGCGCCTTCAGCTCGGGCGTATTGAAGAAGTGCTCGCGCACGAACGCGCCCGATTCGGACTTGTACGTCTGATATTCGCCGTCGACCACTTCCATCATGCGGCGCATCAGCGCGCCCGTCTTGTCGCGTGCGAACAGCGCATCCCAGCGGCTGCCCCAGACGACCTTGATGACATTCCAGCCGGCGCCGCGGAACTCGGATTCGAGCTCTTGAATGATCTTGCCGTTGCCGCGTACGGGACCGTCGAGACGCTGCAGGTTGCAGTTGATGACGAAGACCAGATTGTCGAGCCGCTCCCGGCCGGCCATGCCGATGGCGCCCAGCGATTCCGGCTCGTCCGTCTCGCCGTCGCCCAGGAACGCCCAGACCTTGCGGCCATCCGTATTGGCAACACCGCGCGCGTGCAGATACTTCATGAAGCGCGCCTGATAAATCGCCATGATCGGACCGAGGCCCATCGACACCGTCGGGAACTGCCAGAAGTCGGGCATCAGCCACGGGTGCGGATACGAGGAAATGCCCTCGCCGCCCACTTCCTGACGGAAGTTGTCGAGCTGTTTCTGCGTGAGACGGCCCAACAGGAATGCGCGCGAGTAGATACCGGGCGACGAGTGGCCCTGTACGAAGACGAGGTCGCCGCCGTGCTTCTCGGACGGCGCGTGCCAGAAATGATTGAAGCCGACATCGTAGAGCGTCGCGGCCGAGGCGAACGAGGCGATATGGCCCCCGACGTTGGTGTCCTTGCCGGCGCGCAGCACCATGGCAATGGCGTTCCAGCGCGTGTACGAACGGATGCGATGCTCGATATCCTGGTCGCCCGGGATCTTCGCCTGGCGGGCAACGGGAATCGTGTTGATGTAGGGGGTGTTCGCGGAGAACGGCAGATGTTCGCCATGCACGCGCGCGAATTCGATCTGCTTTTCGATGAGGTAGTGCGCGCGGTCAGGACCGACGGCGGAGATCACGCCTTCGAGCGCTTCGAGCCATTCGCCTGTTTCCTGGGGATCGTCGTCTTTATCGGCGGCGACATACTTCATGACTTCGTCGGGCACAGCGGACATTCTCGTCTCCTGGATAGGGAATGCTCTTTGGACAGGCGCAGGCCAGGTAGGGCCGCGGCAATTGTCGGCGATTGTAAAGAGGCTGGCCCCTCATGCGCAATCAATTTTTCAAATTACGAGATCATTTCTCATAATACGGAATATTGCTGCGACGCACAGGGAATCTGCCCGAAACGGGACGCGAAGGAGCCAATGGTCCGGATCGCCTGGGGTTTCTCCCTGTTTTACGCCAATTGGCGGGGCGGCGCTGCGCTACAATTCGAGCCATGTTGACCGATCGGCTTTTCGCACGCTCGGCGCGGCCGTCCGGTCCCCGGGCGGATTCGACGCCGTCCCGCTGGCACCACGGACCGTGGTGGTCGAATTCCTATTTGCTGACGCCGCTGCTGTCGATCCTGGTGTTCCTCGTCGTCATGAGCCTCATCCTGTGGAGCTTGAACCGCAGGGAGCAACAGCAGCAAGAGGATACGTTGTACCGCAATGTCGCCTGGGCGCAGCAGCAGATCCGGCTGTCGATGACGGGAGCCCAGGAACAGCTGCAGGCGCTCGCGCGCGATCTTGCGGCCGGACACGCGGACCAGCACTCGTTCCAGATGTCGATGACCGACATCGTGCAGGCCCACCCCGAGATCCTCTACGTCAATTGGTATACGAGCCAGAAGCAGCCCCGCTGGCCCGATACGCCGTTGCCGCTCGCGGGCCAGCGTTTCGCGCGACTCACCGACGCGCAGATGGATGTCGCCGTCACAGCCGGATTCGGAGAAGCACGCGCCACGCGGCGCCAGATCTATTCGCCGCTCATCTACGATGACCTTGGCAACGGCTATCTGACGCTGCAAACGCCGATCTACCGCGACCGTGAATTCCTGGGCGCCATTGCCGTCGTCTTTTCGATCGAAGGCGTGCTCAAGCACGATATCCCGCCCGAACTCTCGGCAAAGTACAAGATCTCGCTGCTCGATGCGAATAACCGCGAGCTCGCGACCACATCGACGCGTCCGCGCCTGCCCCGCGATCTGTTCTACGACCTGCCGCTCGATCCGCCGGGCCAGGGGCTGACGGTGCGCGTCTATGCGTTCCCCCAACTGACGAACTTCACCAACAACACGCTCGTATGGCTCGTGGCCGGCTTGTCTTGCTTCGTGCTCTGGAGTTTGTGGAGTCTTTGGAAGCACACGCGCCAGCGTTTCGAGGCGCAGCAGGCACTTTATGCCGAGGCGTTCTTTCGCCGCGCGATGGAAAACTCGGTGCTGATCGGCATGCGCGTGCTGGACATGCACGGACGCATTACCCACGTGAATCCGGCGTTTTGCCGGATGACGGGCTGGGACGAAAGCGACCTCGTCGGAAAAACGGCGCCCTTCCCTTATTGGCCGCGCGACGCCTACCCCGAAATGCAGCGCCAGCTCGACATGACGCTGCGCGGCAAGGCTCCGTCCTCGGGTTTCGAATTGCGGGTACGCCGCAAGGACGGCTCGATCTTTCACGCGCGCCTTTATGTCTCGCCGCTCATCGACAGTTCGGGCCGGCAAACGGGCTGGATGTCTTCGATGACCGACATCACCGAGCCCAAGCGCGCAAGAGAGGAGCTCGCGGCAGCGCACGAGCGGTTCACCACGGTGCTCGAGAGCCTCGACGCGGCCGTGTCGGTGCTCGCGGCCGACGAAGCCGAGCTGCTTTTCGCGAACCGCTATTACCGGCACCTGTTCGGCATCCGGCCCGACGGCCATCTCGAGCTCGCGGGCGGCGGCTTCGACAGCACGCAGGCCTCTTCCGATTCGATCGACATGATCGATACTTACGCGGGATTGCCGGCCGCCGCGCTCACCGAGGGCACGGCCGACGCACAGGAAGTCTACGTGCAGAGCATTCAGAAGTGGTTCGAGGTCCGGCGCCAGTACATTCAGTGGGTCGACGGCCATCTCGCGCAGATGCAAATCGCGACCGACATCACGACGCGCAAGCAGGCGCAGGAACTCGCGCGCCAGCAGGAAGAAAAGCTTCACTTCACGAGCCGGCTCATGACGATGGGCGAAATGGCATCGTCGCTCGCGCACGAACTCAATCAGCCGCTCGCGGCAATCAACAACTACTGCTCGGGCACAGTCGCGCTCGTCAAAGCGGGCCGTACGCAGTCCGATACGTTGTTGCCCGTGCTCGAAAAAACGGCTCAGCAGGCGGTGCGCGCAGGCATGATCATCAAGCGTATTCGCGAGTTCGTGAAGCGCAGCGAGCCGAAGCGGCAGGCGGCGCGCGTGTCCGACATCGTCGCCGATGCGGTGGGCCTGGCCGAGATCGAAGCGCGCAAGCGCCGCATCCGGATCCTGACGGAGATTCGCTCGCGTCTACCTGTCATCTACGTCGACCCGGTGCTCATCGAGCAGGTGCTCGTCAACTTGCTCAAGAACGCCGCCGAGGCCATGCACGAGGCCCATCCCAACGCCACCGACGCCGTGATCCGCGTCATCGTCAAGCTCGATGCCGGTTTCGCATGCATCAGCGTCGTCGATCAGGGGCCGGGTGTGGACGAAGCCGCCATCGAACGGCTGTTCGAACCGTTTTACAGCACCAAATCGGACGGCATGGGCATGGGGCTCAATATATGCCGTTCGATTATCGAATCGCATCGCGGCCGCCTGTGGGTTGTGAACAACGTCGATGCCAACGGAAAGATCACAGGCGCGACGTTTCACTGTAGTCTGCCGATCGGCGAACCTGCCGATCCGAACCAAGGCGGGTCCGAGGCACCTCGACCACAAACCGTTACGGGAGAGCTATGAGTAGCCCAGTCACCAGTCAGGAAACCGTCTTTGTCGTCGACGACGACGAGGCCGTGCGCGATTCGTTGCGTTGGCTGCTCGAGGCGAACGGCTATCGGGTGCAGTGCTTCTCGAGCGCTGAACAATTCCTCGAGGCTTATCAGCCCGCACATCAGGCCGGCCAGATCGCCTGCCTGATCCTGGATGTGCGTATGTCGGGCATGAGCGGCCTCGAGTTGCAAGAGCGGCTTATCGCGGAAAACGCTTCGCTGCCGATCATTTTCGTGACAGGTCACGGCGACGTGCCGATGGCCGTCTCGACGATGAAAAAAGGCGCGATGGATTTCATCGAAAAGCCGTTCGACGAGGCGGAACTGCGCAAGCTCGTCGAGCGCATGCTCGACAAGGCTCGCAGCGAGAGCTCCAGCGTGCAGCAACAGCGTGCGGCTGCCGAGCGGCTCTCGAAGCTGACGGCCCGGGAACATCAGGTGCTCGAGCGTATCATCGCCGGGCGTCTGAACAAGCAGATCGCCGACGATCTCGGCATCAGCATCAAGACTGTCGAGGCGCACCGCGCCAACATCATGGAAAAGCTCAACGTCAATACGGTCGCCGATCTGCTGCGGCTCGCATTGTCGAACAAGCCCCAGCAATAATCGCTTCCCGGCGGCGGCGCCACCGGGGCGCCCAGCCGGACAGATCAGTCAGTCGGGTGGCGGTAGCATCTCGCAGCGGTGCGTTCTCTCGGGCGCACCGGGCATCAATGTCGCTATTGATCTAGTGCGCGTCGCTTTTCGGCCCGGCGGTATAATCCCCATTTTGCGCGCCGTTGCATAAGCGCCGGCCCAGCGCGACAAAACGCGGCCCCACGGCGCCGCCTCTTCCCTTCGCTTCGAAGTCCGCGCCGCGGCCGCCGTCTCGCGCATTGCATCGTCATTTTTTCAATCTCGACCGACCACCATGACAGCCACACTGATCGACGGCATCGCCCTTTCGAAGACCCTGCGCAGCGATGTCGCCGCACGCGCCGCCGCGTTGACGGCACGAGGTTGCCACCCGGGTCTTGCGGTCGTGCTCGTCGGCGACAATCCGGCGAGCGAGGTCTACGTCCGCAACAAAGTGAAGGCGTGCCGGGACAACGGCATCCACTCCTCGTACGACCGCTATCCGGCGACGCTGACCGAAGCGGCGCTGCTCGAACGCATCGACGCGCTCAACCGCGACCCGTCGATTCACGGCATCCTGGTTCAACTGCCGCTGCCGCAGCACATCGACAGCCACAAAGTCATCGAAGCGATCGCGCCGGAGAAAGACGTCGACGGTTTTCATATCGCCAATGCCGGTGCGCTGATGACCGGCAAGCCGCTTTTCCGCCCTTGCACACCCTACGGCATCATGAAGATGCTCGAAGCCTCGGGCATCGATCTGCGTGGCGCGAACGCCGTCGTCATCGGCCGCTCGAACATCGTCGGCAAACCCATGGCGTTGCTTCTGCTTGAAGCCGGTGCAACGGTCACCATATGCCATAGCAAGACCCGCGACTTGGCGGCGCATACGCGCGGCGCGGACGTGATCGTCGCCGCGACGGGACGGCGAAACATCGTCACGGCCGATATGGTCAAGCCCGGCGCCGCTGTCATCGATGTCGGCATGAACCGCGACGATGCCGGCAAGCTCTGCGGCGACGTCGATTTCGCCGGAGTCAGCGCGGTGGCCGGATTCATCACACCGGTGCCCGGCGGCGTCGGGCCGATGACGATCACGATGCTGCTCGTGAATACGATCGAAGCGGCGGAACGCTGCGCCTCGCATCGCGAGCAGTCCCGTTAGGACACGAGTTCTCCAATACGGTTATCCGGTCCGCAGGACAATGTCCGGATTCGATCAACGACAGAACAGGAAGCGCCATGGCCAACAACACGCACGATACGTCCGCCTCCTCGGGCTCGCGCTCGCGTGAGGACAATCCGCTGCTCGACTTCTCCGGCCTGCCCCGTTTCGGCGAGATCCGGCCCGAACATGTCACGCCGGCGCTCGATGTGCTGCTCGCCG
This sequence comes from Paraburkholderia sp. NMBU_R16, assembly GCF_013282575.1. Taxonomy (GTDB): domain Bacteria; phylum Pseudomonadota; class Gammaproteobacteria; order Burkholderiales; family Burkholderiaceae; genus Trinickia. The sequence continues at coordinate 94,317 of NZ_JAAAYE010000004.1, read as the reverse complement.
ATGCGCAGGCGGCGATCGACCGCGCGCTCGACCCGCGAACGCCGGCCACATGGGCCGACGTGGTCGAGGCGACCGAGCGTGCGACCGAGCCGCTTTCGCGCGCCTGGGGTATCGTCGGCCACTTGAACGCCGTGGCCGATACGCCGGAGCTGCGCGCGGCCTACGGCGAAAATTTGCCGCGCGTGACCGAGTTCTGGTCGAGCGTCGGCCAGAACCTCGCGCTGTTCGAAAAGTACAAGGCCATCGCCGCGAGCGAGGGTTTTGCGGCACTCAGCCGCGAGCGCAAGAAGATCCTCGAAAACGCCCTGCGCGACTTCCGTTTGTCGGGTGCCGAACTGCCCGAAGACCAAAAGCCGCGCTTCATGGAACTGCAAGAACGTCAGGCCGCGCTCGCCAAGGCGTTTTCCGATCATGTGCTCGATGCGACCAATGCCTACGCGTATGTCGCGAAGACGGATGCCGAGCTGGCCGGGCTGCCCGACGACGTCATCCAGGCGGCCCGGCAGGCGGCCGAGAGCGCCGGTATCGAGGGCTGGAAATTCACGCTGCACTTCCCTTCGTATTTTCCGGTCATGCAGTACGCTACGCATCGCCCGATGCGCGAGGCGATGTACCGCGCCTATGTGACGCGCGCGTCCGAGCTCGGCGGCACTTACGGAGCAGGCAAAGCCGAGTGGGACAACACCGCCATCGTCGCCGAGCTCCTGAAGCTGCGGCGCGAGGAAGCGCGCATGCTCGGCTACCGCAACTTCGCCGAAGTCTCGCTCGTCCCGAAGATGGCCGATTCGCCCGAGCAGGTCGTGGCTTTCCTCGACGATCTCGCCAACCGCGCCCGGCCCTACGCCGAAAAGGACTGGCAGGAACTGCGCGAGTTCGCCGCCTCCGAGCTGGGTTTGACGCAGCTCGAGCCGTGGGACATCGCGTTCGCGGGCGAACGGCTGCGTGAAAAGCGCTACGCGTTCTCGGAAAACGAGGTCAAGCAGTACTTCCCGGAACCCGCGGTGCTGAGCGGGTTGTTCAAGGTCGCAGAAACGCTCTTCGGCGTGAATATTCGTCCCGACGAAGCTGCGCGCTGGCATCCCGACGTCCGTTTCTTCCGCGTCGAAAACCGCGACGGTTCGCTGCTCGCCCAGTTCTATCTCGACCTATACGCGCGCGAAGGCAAGCGCGGTGGTGCCTGGATGGACGATGCGCGCTCGCGTCATCGCAAGACCGAGGGCGAACTGCAAACGCCTGTCGCGTATCTCACCTGCAATTTCTCGGCCCCGGTCGGCGGCAAGCCTGCCTGTTTCACGCACGACGAAGTGATTACGCTCTTTCATGAGTTCGGTCACGGTCTGCATCACATGCTCACGCGTGTCGATGAACTCGCGGTGTCGGGCATCAACGGCGTCGAATGGGATGCGGTCGAGTTGCCGTCGCAGTTCATGGAGAACTTCTGCTGGGAGTGGGACGTCCTGGCCGACATGTCGTCGCACGTCGATACGGGCGCCAAGCTGCCGCGCGCCCTCTTCGACAAGATGCTCGCCGCGAAGAACTTCCAAAGCGGGCTGGCGACGATGCGGCAAATCGTCTTCTCGATGTTCGATATGCGACTGCATATCGATTTCGACGTCGACGGCAAACTGAACGCCAACGATCTCGCGCGCGAGATCAACGAGCGTTACCACGTGATTCCGCAGGCGGCGTTTTCGCGCTGGCCCAATACATTCAGTCACGTCTTCGCGGGCGGCTATGCGGCGGGGTACTACAGCTACAAGTGGGCCGAAGTGCTCTCGGCCGACGCGTACGCCGCGTTCGAGGATGCCGCTAAGCTGGCCGACGGCAGCGTGCTCGACCCGCGTACCGGCGAGCGGTATCGCCAGGAAATCCTCGAAGTGGGCGGCAGCCGGCCGGCGATGGAATCGTTCAAGGCATTCCGCGGGCGCGCACCGACGATCGATGCACTGCTGCGCCATAACGGCATGGCGAGCGCGCCCGCGCAGTGAGTGCCAAGACAGCCTGACAAGCGGGTAAGGGGCAGGCTCCGCGCCTGCCCCCCGCCGTTGCCGGCAGTGCTCACTTGCCTTAGCGATCGAGCTTGAAATCGACTTCGCGCGGACGCCCGTCGAGGGTCAGCGACGCGCGGGCCGCGGGAGAACGCGCGATCACCTTCCCTCGCCGAATCACCGCGAGCCGTGCGGCGCGCAGACGAATCGCTTCGATCGGATCGCGCGCATCGAGCACCACGCAATCGGCATGGCACCCCGGCGCAATGCCGTAGTCCTCCAGGCCGACGACACGGGCCGCACCGCTGGTGACGGCATCGAACGCGGCGTGCATCGCGGCCTGCCCCGTCATTTGCGCCACGTGCAGCCCCATATGCGCGACCTCGAGCATATCGCCCGAACCCAGGCTGTACCACGGGTCCATCACGCAATCGTGGCCGAAGGCCACCTCAATGCCGGCCGCCAGCATCTCCGGTACGCGCGTCATGCCGCGCCGCTTTGGATAGGTATCCGAACGGCCCTGCAGCGTGATGTTGATGAGCGGATTGGCGATCGCCGCCACACCCGATTCGTGCATCAGCGGCAGCAGCTTGCTGACGTAGTAGTTGTCCATCGAATGCATCGACGTCAGATGCGAACCCGCCACGCGTCCACCCAGCCCGAGCCGATGCGTATGCGCGCAGAGCGTTTCGATATGGCGCGAGAGCGGGTCGTCCGATTCGTCGCAATGCATGTCGACCGGCAGCCCCTTGTCCGCCGCGAATTCGCAAAGCAGTCGGATCGATTCCGCCCCGTCCGCCATCGTCCGCTCGAAATGAGGAATGCCGCCCACCACGTCGACGCCCATCGCGATGGCGCGCTTGAGGTTATCGAACGCCCCTTCGCTGCGCAGCAGACCATCCTGTGGAAAAGCGACCAGTTGCAGATCCAGATACGGCGCGACGCGGCGCTTTACTTCCAGCAGCGCCTCGACCGCGAGCAGGCGCGAATCGCATACATCGACATGAGAGCGCATGGCCAACAAGCCGCGCGCGACAGCCCAGTCGCAATACCGCAGCGCGCGCTCGACGAGCGCCTCTTGCGTCAGTTGCGGTTTGAGTTCGCCCCATAGCGCAATGCCTTCCAGCAAGGTGCCCGACTCGTTCACACGCGGCAGCCCGTACGAGAGCGCGGCATCGAGGTGGAAATGCGCATCGACGAACGGCGGCGTCACGAGGGCGCCGCCCGCATCGATCTCCTCCCGGCCCGACGCGCCGAGATCGGGTTCGACCGTTTCGATACGGCCGCCGACAATACCGATGTCGACAGGACGATCGCGCCCCGCGACATGCGAGGGCAACGCGGCGCGGCGAATGATGAGGTCCATCGAAGAGTCCTCGGCAAATGGGGTGGACAGAGAAGAGACTGGGCGCGCCGTCGATTCTAACGCTCGCCGGTGGGCGCACCGTTTTGCGTCGGCCCGTCGTCGAAAAGCGGAAACTGGCCGTTCATGCGGCTTTCATCCTCCTCGAGACGCACGCCCACGCCGAGCAGCCGCACCGGGCGGTCGCGCCGCGCCAAGCCTTTTTCGAGCAGCGCGAGCAGCGTGGGCAGGTGCGTCGCATCGGCCACGCACTCGACGGTGGTCCGTTGAAAGTCGGCGAACCGGATCTTGACGAACATCTTGCGAATGGCGGAAGCGGCGCCTACGCGCTCGATGCGCGCATCGAGCTGCTCGGCGAGACGACGCAATTCGCGGGCACATTCGTCCAGCGTGCGCAGATCCGTGACGTAGGTCGTCTCGACGCTGACCGATTTGCGCTCCTGATCCGCTTGAACTGTCCGGTGATCGATACCGCGCGAGAGCTCGTAAAGGCGCTTGCCGAACGCGCCGAAACGGCTGTGAAGATCGACTAGCGACCATGCGCGCAAATCGTTGCAGGTCGCGATGCCGAGCTTCTCGAGCTTGGCGGCCGTTACCTTCCCCACGCCGAAAATCTTGCGGACCGGCAACGCCGCGACGAAAGCATCGACTTCATGCGGACGCACGACGAAAAGACCGTCGGGCTTGTTCCAATCCGATGCGATCTTGGCAACGAACTTGTTCGGCCCGACGCCCGCCGATACGGTTACGCCAACCGTGGCACGCACGCGCTCGCGGATCTGCTCGGCCATCAACGTGGCGCTGCCCTTGCAATGGGGGGAATCGGTCACGTCGAGATAGGCCTCGTCGAGCGACAACGGCTCGACCTCGGCGGTGTATTCGCGGTAAATCGCCATGATCTGGCGCGAGGCGATGCGGTATTTCTCCATCGCGGGCGGCAGGATCAGCAAGTCGGGGCATTTCCGAACGGCGAGCGCGGAGGACATGGCCGAATGGATGCCGAAACGCCTGGCTTCGTAATTGCACGTGGCGACGACCCCACGGTGCTCGGGCCGGCCGCCCACGGCGAGCGGCCGCCCGCGCAGGCTCGGGTCGTCGCGCATCTCGACGGAGGCATAGAAACAGTCGCAATCGCAATGGATGATTTTGCGCGCGAACGGCGCCGGCACACCGGACGGTGCGCTCTTGGAATCGAAATTGGAAGGATCGCGCGGGCTCAAAGTGGCACCACTGTACAAAAGCACAGTAGGCAATTCAAGCACCGCGCGCGTCCCAAGGCCTATTTGCGCTAATTACAAGCTTGCGAGCCTGTCTTCTGAGCGAGTTCAGGCCGCCTTGCCCGCCAACTGGAAAAACGCGACGGCCTGGCTCAGTTGCCGCCCCTGCTCGTCGAGCGATTGCGAGGCGGCAGCAGCCTCTTCGACGAGTGCCGCGTTTTGCTGGGTCACCTCGTCCATCTGCGTGATCGCGACGCCGATCTGCTCGATGCCGCGGCTTTGCTCGTTCGACGCGGCCGCGATCTCGCCCATGATGTCGGTCACACGTGCGATTGCCTGTGTCACGTCGGCCATGGTGCGGCCGGCGTCGCCGGCAAGGGCCGAACCGTCCTGTATCGTCTGAACCGAGGCCGTGATCAAGTCCTTGATTTCCTTCGCCGCGCTCGACGAGCGCTGCGCGAGCGAACGCACTTCGCTCGCGACGACGGCGAACCCGCGTCCCTGTTCGCCGGCGCGGGCCGCTTCGACGGCCGCGTTGAGCGCGAGGATGTTCGTCTGGAACGCGATGCCTTCGATGATGCCGGTGATGTCGGCGATTTTCGTCGAACGTTCGCTGATTTGCGACATGGTTTCGACCACGCGGCCCACGACATCGCTGCCCTTGTGCGCCACATCGGACGCATTGGTCGCGAGCGAGCTGGCCTGCTGCGCGTTCTGTGCGTTCAGTTGCACCGTCGACGTCAGCTCTTCCATGCTCGATGCCGTTTGCTGCAGCGACGACGCTTGTTGCTCCGTACGCGAAGACAGGTCGAGGTTGCCCGATGCGATCTGCGACGTCGCGGTGGCAATCGTCTCGCTGCCCACGCGCACTTTGCCGACCACCTCCTTGAGGCTCTCGCACATTTGCGAGAGCGCCGCTAGCAGGTTGCCGGTCTCATCGGACGTCACCGCATTCACGCGCCCGGTCAAATCTCCGCGCGCCACCCTATGTGCGAATTGGACCGCCTCGCCGAGCGGCCGCGTGATTGAACGGGCCACCACGGTGGCGAGCGTGAGCACACCAATCAGTACCACGACGGCGCTCGCCGCTTCCAACCATTCGGCGTTGCCGATGATCCGCGCAGCCTCGTCGGCGCCCTGCTTGCCAAGCTGTGCGTTGTAGGCGCGATGCGCCGTAAGCTCCTTGCTCGTGTGCCGCGCGGCATCGGCAAGCTGGTTGGCGAACAAGGCCAACGCTTCGTCTTTTTTGCCGTCGCGTGCGAGCGCGATCGTCTGCTCGCGCAACCGCTCGGTGTCCGCCGCGGCCGCGCGGTCCGCGGCAAGCAGTGCGCGGTCTTTGTCGTCGGACGCGAGCCGCTCGTATGCCGTCAATGCGGAACGGATCTCTCCGGCTTTCTGCGCGATGGCATCCTCGAGACCTTTCGCTGCCTGCGCATCGCTTGCCAAAACGTATCTGCTGGTCAGAATGCGGACTTCGTCCAGCGCATCGGCGGCTTGGGCGAGCACCTCGAGACTGGGTACGGTGTTCTCGGTGGAATAGCTGGCCGCTTCATAGACGCGGCGGGTCTGGTAAATGCCGAAGCCTGTAATCAGGAACAGCGCGAGCGCTGCCGTCAAATTCAACAGCATCAGCCGACGGGCAATTTTCAGGCTGTAAAACCACTTCATGGTGCATCCTCTCGTGAATGCGCTCCCGGCTGCGGGGCAGGCAGCGATGCCCATAGCGCCGAGCGACGACATTCGTCCCTTCTGATTGAAACTCTCCGCCGCTGCGCGAAACGTAGCGCTTTTGCGCGAGCGAAGCCTGCATCGCATTCGTTAGTTGTGCGAAGCATTGCAGCCAGGCCGGGCGATACGCAGCATCGAATGGGGCAAGCGCCCGCAGATGAGTAGACGTAGGCGAAATCGGAGAATGCGCTTTGATGGCGCAGCGGCGACTGCAATGGTCTCTGCGTTAACGGGCCATGCAATCGTTTGCTTTAACTATTTAATGGGGGCCGAAATCGATATAACGGCGAACACGGGAAACACCCCGGAAACGCCGAAGACGAAAAAACCCGCACAAGGCGGGTTTTCAAATTGGTTGCGGGGGTAGGATTTGAACCTACGACCTTCGGGTTATGAGCCCGACGAGCTGCCAGACTGCTCCACCCCGCGTCAGAGAAAAAGAAGTATATCCCCTTTCTTACGACGCGTCAAACATGGCGCTCAATCTCCGCGCTCAGCGCGGCAACGCAAACGCATACACCTTGCCATCGCCGGCCAGATAAAGCCGGCCGTTCGCGGCAACGATCGTCGAAAAACGGCGCAGCCCCGGCATGCGATCTTCGTCCCCGCCACCGGAGAAAACGGGCTCGCCATTGTCGGCACGAAAGCCATGGAGGCGGTCGTCGCGTTCCGCGCCCGCGATCCAGACGATGCGGTTCGAATGGCCGTCGCTCGTCGTCGTGATCGGATTGCCGCCGCCCTCCATTGGGCGGCACCATGCGGGCTTGATGCCGCCCTTGCCCACGCCGTCGATGCGCAGCACGGTCACCCCACCCCCTCGTCCGTCGCTCGGACACGATTCGGGTTGGGACGCACTTCTGAAGGCGACGAAGGCGGCGTCCCCATCGGCCCAGGTTGCCGGTGCGGTGAGAATAGGCGCGCCCGATACCGTGCTGACCTCGAGCGCACCACCGATTCCGCCGAGTTTGTCGCGATCGAGCAAATATGCCTTGCCATCCTTGCCAAGCGCCAGCATCAATCGGCGCCCATGCACGGCGATCGGCACCGCACTCGTAGCACCAAGGTCGCTGTCGTCGCTATCGAGCTGCTGCCAGTCGGAAGGGGCAAAGAAATCGCTTCGATCCGACGAGCGCGCGAGTTCGGGGCTGAGCCGAATGACTGCCTCGCCGTCGGCCCATGACTTCGCGCCCGACGTATTGCCCGTGGTCACGAACAGGTGATCTTCAGCCGCGACGATGCCAGCCGGCGCCCAGATCCCGCCCCGCGTGCCGCGCGTATGCCACTCGCCGGATACCGCCGGCGCGTCGAGCGCAAAGGCAACCACGCGCCCGCGGTATGCGCCGCAATCCCCCGTATGTCCGCCGTACGGAACGAAGAGCCGCCCGCTCGCGAGCACGAGCGCACCGCGCTGGTTTTGCACCGTTGCATCGAATGCGGTACCGAGCGCCTTTACACCGGCCGCGACGTCGACGGGCCAGCCCTTCAGCACCGATCCATCGCGCAGCGCAAGACCGAAGACGAGATGCTTGAGCCCCTTTCCGTCCTTCACCATCGCATCCAGGTAGAGGGCTCCTTTCGTGGGATCGATGACAGGCGTGCCCGTCACGCCGAGCGGATCGATGGCGCCGCACGGAAGATCGCCGCGGCGGGCCGGCTGGCCAAGCGCACGCTTCCAGACGACGCGGCCTGTCGTCGCGTCGAGCGCATAAACGATGTTCGATTCCGTCGCGACGATCAACAACCCGACGCTCGCTCCGGGCGGATGCCAGTACAGCGGTTGTGCGTAGACATGGCCTTCGATCGTGCCATCGAAGCCGCTGTCGCGGCGAAGCTGCCCCGCGTTCTCCCACGTCAGATCGCGCATCACGTACTGACCGGCGCGATCGGCCGAACGGTGATACCCGAGCACCGAGCCGCCGCCGAGCGACCACGCCGAAGCGGCGCGCATGAAAATCAGGACTGCGAAGGAAACCAGCACGACGAGCGGCACCGCGATGCGCGCGATGAACGCCGAGGTGCGACCCGCGACTGTGGAATCGCCGGGCTGCGTCGAAGGCGGTTTTTCCACGATAGGGCTCCTGACGTCGCTCGCGAGAATCATGCTACAAAACGCGCGCCGGCGTGCGCCAATTGCGCACGCCAAAAGCGCGTCCGTACGCCAAAGCGCGTCAGTGCGAGTGTCGCGGATCGCCCCGCGTTTCGATCACCTTCAGGTAGAGGGTGGCCGGCTCGAGGCAACCGCCGGTCGAGAGCTGTCCGACGAATTGCCGATAGATTTCCTGCCAAGGCGTCTGCGATGGCGGCACGCTCGCGGCGGTCTCGCCACGGCGTCGCGTGAGCTCCGTTTCGTCGACGAGCACATCGACCCTGCGCGCGTTCAGATCGACGCGAATCCTGTCGCCGGTGCGCAAGAGCGCAAGCCCCCCGCCGACCGCCGACTCCGGCGACATGTTGAGGATCGACGGACTCGCCGACGTGCCGCTTTGCCGGCCATCGCCCAGGCAGGGCAACGAATCGATGCCTTGCTTGATCAGCGCAGCAGGCGGCGCCATATTCACGACTTCGGCACTGCCGGGATAGCCCACCGTACCGCAGCCGCGGATGACGAGAATGCAGTGCTCGTCGATGTCGAGCGAGGGATCGTCGATACGTGCGTGATAGTCCTCGGGGCCGTCGAAGACGATCGCTCGCGCCTCGAAGCAGTTCTCTGCGCCCGGTTCGCTGAGGTAGGTCTGGCGAAACGCCTCGCCGACGACAGACATCTTCATGATCGCGCTGTCGAAGAAGTTGCCACCGAGCACGATGAAACCCGCGCGATGCTTGAGCGGTGCCTCGCAGCGCCGAATGACGTCGCCGTCCGCATCGCGCGCGGCTTGCGCGATCTCGGCAATCGTGCGGCCCGATACGGTGGCACACGCTCCGTTGAGCCGCCCCGCCGCCTGCAGTTGCCGGAGCACGGCGGGCACCCCGCCCGCGCGATGAAAGCCCTCGCCAAGATACTCGCCGGCCGGCATGCAGTTGACGATGAGCGGTACGTCCTCGCCGAGCCGCTGCCAGTCGGTCAAACTCAATTCGACGCCCATGTGCCGCGCGATCGCGATCAGATGCGGCGGACAATTGGTCGACGCGCCCAACGCCGAGGCGACGACGATCGCGTTTTCGAACGCCTCGCGCGTCATGATTGCAGAGGGCCGCACATCTTCGCGCACGAGATCGACGATGCGCTTGCCGGTCACATATGCCATCTGAGCGCGCTCGCGATAGGCGGCCGGGATCGACGCGCACCCCGGCAGCGACATGCCGAGCGCTTCGGCAAGCGCGTTCATCGAGAGCGCGGTGCCCATCGTATTGCAATGTCCGATCGACGGCGAAGCGGCGACGGTGAGCTCCATGAACCCCTCGTAGTCGATCTTGCCCGCGGCCAGCAGATTGCGCGCGTGCCAGATGACGGTTCCGGATCCGACGCGTCGGCCATCGAACCAGCCGTCGAGCATCGGACCGCCGGAGAGGACGATGGCTGGCATGTCGACGGTGGCCGCGGCCATGAGGCAGGCCGGGGTGGTCTTGTCGCACCCCGTCGTCAGCACGACGCCGTCGAGCGGAAAACCGTGCAGTATCTCCACGAGCCCGAGATAGGCCAAATTGCGGTCGAGCGCGGCGGTCGGCCGACGCGACTGCTCCGCGAGCGGATGAACGGGAAATTCCATCGGAATGCCGCCCGCGTCGCGAATACCCGCCTTCGTCCGTTGCGCGAGCTCGATGTGGTGCCGGTTGCACGGTGCCAGATCGCTGCCCGTTTGCGCGATGCCGATGATCGGCCGGCCCGACTGCAACTCCTCGCGCGTCAGACCGTAGTTCATGAAACGTTCGACGTAGAGCGCCGTCATGTCGGCATGGGCGGGATCGTCGAACCACTTCTGGCTGCGCAGCTTGCGCATCGGGGAGGAGGACATGTCGATTGTCGTCTTCGTCATGAGAAGAAAAAGTTCGCGTTCAAGTGCCGTACCATCCGGCATCGACGAAATACTCGCGCCCCGAGCATCGTTCGCCGTCGTCCGAGGCGAGGAACAGCGCCATGCGCGCGACATGCTCGGGCTCGATGCGTTGCGGCAAACACTGGCCTGCGACGAGCTTCGCTTCGCTATCGGCCGATTGCCACAGTTTCATCTGACGCGGCGTTCGGACGGCGCCCGGCACGATCGCGTTCACGCGAATGCCGAAGCGGCCCAGATCGCGGGCGAGGCCGCGTGTCATGCCTTCCACGCCCGCCTTCGCGGTCATGTAGATCGACAGATCGGGCAAAGCCACGTGCCACGAGATCGAGCCGAAATTGAGAATAACACCGCGCCCCGCGCGTTTCATTGCGGCCGCCGCATGCTGAGCGCAGAAAAACTGGTGGCGCAGATTGACGGCGATGCGCTCGTCCCAGTAGGAAGGCGTGACTTCGTCGAGCGCGTGGCGGTCGTCGTTCGCTGCGTTGTTGATCAGCACGTCGATCGTCTGCGACGCTGCTTCGATATCGGCGAACACTGCCGCCAGCGAGTCGAGATTGCGCAGATCGCAGCGATAAAAACGCGGTAGATGCGCGCAGTCGGCCAGACGCGTCACGAGTGCGCGCGAATCGTCCTCGGCCACGTCGATGAACGATACGCGCGCGCCCTGCCGGGCGAACGCTTCCACGATGGCGGCACCGATGCCGCTGCCGCCCCCCGTCACGACGACGGACTTGCCGGTAAGACTCGGATAAATTGCGTACGACATGCGAATTCCAAGAGTTGCGAATCTGGGTCGCGCCCGGCCGTTCCTGCCCCGGCTTCAACGCCGGTTCGATCCGGACACCACGTCGATCCAGACGGCAAGAACAAGAATGCCGCCTTTCACGATCATCTGCCAATAGGCATCGACATCGAGCATCGACATGCCGTTATCGAGACTCGCCATGACAAGCGCGCCGATCAGCGCCCCGTAAACGGTGCCCGAGCCGCCGCGCATCGACGTGCCGCCGATGAAACAGGCCGCGATGGCGTCGAGTTCCCCCATCGTACCGGCGGACGGCGAGCCGGCCGCGAGTCGGGCGGTATTCACGATGCCGGCGAATGCGCACATGAGCCCCATCAGCGCGAACACCGCAAGCTTCACCCGATTCGTGTCGACGCCGGATAGGCGCGTCGCTTCCAGGTTCGAGCCGACCGAGTAAATCCGGCGCCCGAAGACGGTCTGCGTGGCGATCCAGGTGAATACGCCCAGCAGCACCAGCACGAGCAGCACGGGCAACGGGATGCCGCCGTAGCTGTCCAGCACGGCAACGAACACCGCGATAATGGCGCCGGCAACGACGACCTTGGCCACGTCCTGCCAAAGCGGCAGGAGAGCCAGATCGTAGCGGCGGCGGTTGCCACGCTGGCGCACCGTCAACAGCGTGAGGAGCGCGAACAGAATCAGCGCCAGCGCAATCCCCGCCGCGCGTGGCAAGTAACCTTGGCCGATGAAGACGAACGGGTCGGAGACCGGCGCGATCGTCGAACCGCCCGTGATACCGAGCAACACGCCGCGATAGGCCAGCATGCCGCCCAATCCGACGATGAACGATGGGATGCGCCGGTACGTCGAAAGCCATCCGTTGAAGAGCCCGGCCACCATGCCCAGCACCATTACCGCCGGCACGGTCAGCCCGATGGGCCAGTGCCGGTTGGCATCGAGGATCGCCGCGACACCGCCCAGCAAACCGAGCAGCGACCCCACCGACAGGTCGATTTCGCCGGCGATGATGATGAACACCATGCCGCACGCCAGCATGCCGCTCACGGCCATCTGCCGCAGCAGATTGGAAAGGTTGCGCGGCGTGGCGAACGCGCCGTGCGTCAGCACGGCGAAGAAGATCCAAATCACGGCCACCGCAAGCAGCAGCGCAAGAATCTTGTAGCGCGCGAACAGTTGCCTGACGCGCTCGGCGCCCGGCAGCGAGCGTTCGTCTGTCGTTCCGGCGGGGCGAGGGGAAATCGTTTCGGGAGTCATGCCGCATTGGCCTCGTTCGGTTGCGCCCGGCGGCCGGCAGGCTGAATCGCGGCCGTCAGGATCTGCTCTTGCGTGAGCCCGTCGTTGACAAAATCGCCGCGTACTTCGCCTTCGCCGATCACGAGCACGCGGTCGCTCAAACCGAGTACTTCGGGCAGCTCCGACGAAACGACGATGATCGCCATACCTGTTTTCGCGAGCTCGAAGATGAGTTTGTAGATTTCGTACTTCGCGCCGACGTCGACGCCACGCGTCGGCTCGTCGAGAATCAGCACCTTGGGATGCGTCAGCAGCATGCGCGTCAGGACCGCCTTTTGCTGATTGCCCCCCGAGAGGTTCGCGATCGGCAGCATCGGATGCGCGGCGCGCACCGAAAGACGCTTCATCTCGGTGCGGATCGTATCGAGTTCGGCCGCGGCGTCGAGCGCACCGTGTCTCGCGAAGCGCTGCAATACCGACAGCGTGATGTTGTGGCCGACGCCCAGGAGCGGCACGATGCCGTGCCGCTTACGATCCTCGGGCACCATCGCAATGCCCGCGCGAATCGCGTCAGCGGGGCTTCGAATCGACAACGGCTGCCCGTTCAGCAGCACGTGCGCGGTGCTCGTTCCGGCATAGGCGCCGAAAATCGCCTGCATCAGTTCCGTGCGGCCCGAGCCGACGAGGCCCGCGACGCCTAGAATCTCGCCGCGCCGCACGTTGAACGACACGTCGTCGACGCGCTTGCGCCGCGGGTTCGTGACATCGAGACAGGTGACGTTACGCGCTTCGAAAACCGTCTCGCCGATCTCATGCGGCTCGCGCGGAAAAAGATTCGTGATCTCACGGCCGACCATCATCGCGATGATTTGCTCCGTCGTCAGGCCGCGCATGGGCTGCGTCGCGATATGGCGTCCGTCGCGGATCACGGTGACCGTGTCGCAAACCGCCTCGACCTCGTCGAGCTTGTGCGAAATGTAGACGCAAGCCACGCCGCGCCGCTTTAGATCGCGCACGATATCGAGCAGGATCCGCGTTTCCGTCGCGGTGAGCGATGAGGACGGCTCGTCGAGAATCAGGAGTCGCGCCTCTTTGTTCAGCGCCTTGGCGATCTCGATCAGTTGCTGATGCCCGCCGCCATAGTTCATGACAGGCTGGGCGACGTTGATGCCGGCAATGCCGAGCCCGCGCAGCAGTTCGTCAGCGCGCCGGTACATCGCCGCGTAGTTCATGCGAGCGCCCGGCAGCGTGAGCTCGTTGCCGAGGAAGATGTTCTCGGCCACCGACAGTTCGGGCACGAGCATCAGTTCCTGATGAATGATGACGATGCCGGCGCGCTCGGTGTCGCGCACGCTCGACGCCTCGAGTTCGGCACCGTCCCAGACGATCGACCCCTCCCAAGTGCCATGGGGATAGACGCCCGACAACACTTTCATCAACGTCGATTTGCCGGCGCCATTCTCGCCGCATAGACCGAGACACTCGCCGGGCGAAACGCGCAGGTCGATGCCGTCCAACGCCTTTACGCCCGAGAACGTCTTGACGATGCCTTTCATCGTCAGCAAAGCTTGCGTCATGCGATTCGTCCACGTCGATGCGCGCGCACCGCCACCCGGCCGGAGCCAGGCAGCAATGCCGCGCGCGAATGCCTTGGCGTCAATTGCTCGAAAGCTGCGTTTGCGTATAGAAGCCGTCCTTGACGACGACGTCGACGTTTTTCTTCGTCAGCAGAATCGGCTGCAACAGGATCGTGTCGACCTTCTTCTTGCCGTTGTCGTACTGAGCGTTGTAGGCGGGTTTCTGACCCTTGGCCAATTGCACGGCGAGCTTCGCCGCCTCGCTCGCGATTTGTCGGATAGGCTTGTAGACCGTCATCGTCTGCGTGCCGGCCATCACGCGCTTGACCGCTGCCAGATCGGCATCCTGGCCCGAGACCGGGACCTTGCCCGCCAGGTGTTGCGCCGCCAGCGCCTGAATCGCACCGCCCGCCGTACCGTCATTCGAGGCGACGATCGCGTCGATCTTGTTGCTGTTGGCCGTCAACGCGTCTTCGACGATGCGCAGCGCATTCGATGCGCTCCATTCGGGCACCCACTGTTGACCGACGACCTTGATATCGCCTCGATCGATCACCGGCTTCAGCACTTTCAATTGCCCTTCACGCAGCATCTTTGCGTTGTTGTCCGTCGGCGCGCCGCCGAGCAGGAAGTAGTTGCCCTTCGGTTGAGCGTCGTAGACACCCTGCGCTTGCAGTTCGCCGACCTTTTCGTTATCGAACGAGATATAGGCATCGACATCGGCATCGAGAATCAGCCGGTCGTACGAGATCACTTTGATGCCGGCCTTCTTCGCTTCGGCGACGACGTTGCCGAGCGTCTTCGAATTGAACGGCACGATGACGATCACATCGACGCCGCGCGAAATGAGGTTTTCGATCTGGGCATTCTGGCGGGCCTCGCTCGCATCGGCCGACTGTACAGAGACGGTGGCGCCGAGCTTCTTCGCGGCTTCGACGAAATAGTCGCGATCGCGCGACCAGCGCTCGACGCGCAGATCGTCGATGCAAAAACCGATTTCCGGGTGATCCTTGCTCGCATGCGCGAGCGGGGCGGCCGCCGACAGACCGGCGACGATCGCCGTGCATATCAGCGAACTCAAGAACGAACGACGCTTTGCGGATTGCATGTCTCACTCCTTTTTATATTGGGCTTGACGCCGCGGCAGACGAAAAGCGCTCGGGTGGCGGCAACGTCGTCCGTCGGACGGGCTTCGACGCGCCGGCGTGCACAGCATGCCGCCCTCGAAGTGACGCCATACTGCCGCGCGGCCCGAGCCGCGACAATTACGAAATTGCACATCCGCCATAACGTTTCTTGCCGGTGCGAGGCACACGTCTTACGCATAACGGCTTTCGCGCCTAAAATCGCGGAGCAGCGAGACAAGACACGATACGGAGACGAGCATGCACGAGACACCGCGCCCCCGCGGGCGAAGGCCGCGATGACGAAGCCGTCCGTGCCGCCCAAGGCGCACCGCATCGCCCTGCTGTTCAACGCCAACAAGATCTACGATCGCGAGATCATCACCGGCGTCGGCAACTATTTGCTGTCCACGCGCATCGGGTGGGACGTCTTTCTCGAAGAGGATTTCCGCTGCAGGCTGACGGGCATCGAGCGCTTCGACGGCGACGGCATCATTGCGGATTTCGACGATCCGGCCGTCAGCGAAGCGCTCGAGGGGTCGCCGCTGCCCGTCGTCGCGGTGGGTTCGTCCTACGAGGACCCGTCGGAGTATCCGTCCGATGTCCCATATATTGCGACGGACAACGTCAAGCTGGTTTCGCTCGCCTATACGCATCTGATCGGCGCGGGCTTGCAGCATTTCGCGCTGTACAGCCTGCCGCCCACGCCGAATCACCGCTGGGCTCATCAGCGTGAGCTCGCCTTCGCGCGCCTGCGCCGCGCCGATGGCCGAACGCCCGAGGATATCGAAGGCGAAATCTATCGCGGTCTCAGCACGAGCGCGCCCACGTGGGATCAGGCGATCGAGCAGCTCACAGGCTGGCTGCATGCGCTGCCGAAGCCGGTCGGCATCATCGCCGTGACCGACGCACGGGCGCGGCACCTGCTCCAGGCGTGCCTGATGTCGGGTATTCCCGTACCCGAGGACGTCGCCATCATCGGCATCGACAACGATCCGCTCGCGCGCACGCTCACGCGCATCCCGCTGTCGTCGGTCATTCAAGGCACCGAAGAAATGGGGCGTACGGCCGCCCATCTGCTGCATCAAATGCTGCATGGGGCGCGCTTCGGAGCACGCCGCATCCTCGTGCCGCCCGTCGGCATCAACGTGCTCGAATCGACGAAGCACCGCCCCATCGCCAGCCCGTATGTCGCACGTGCCCGTCATTTCATCCGGCAATACGCCTGCCAGGGCATCCGCACCGAGCAGGTCGCGGATTACGTGGGCGTCTCGCGCTCATCGCTCGAAGAGCATTTTCGTCGCGAGCTGAGCTGCACGATCCACCAGGAAATCCTGCGGCAGAAACTCGACGCCGCGAAATCGCTGCTGACGCGGCGCGACATGGCGACGGCGGAGGTCGCCATTCGCTGCGGGTTTACCTCGCTACAGTATATGCACGCAGTCTTTCGCCGCGAACTCGGCTGCACGCCGCGCGAGTTCCAGGAGCGCGCGAGCGCGCCGGCGTCGGGGTGAATGGGCGCCGGCCCCTTTCCTCTTTTCGTCTCTTCACCGTCTCTTCACTTCACGATACGTCATGATCAACACCGCAATACCGTGTTCCGAACCGTGGGGCATGCTGCCCGGCTCACAGCCTGTGCGTCTGTTCACGCTGCGCAACGCCCAAGGCATGAAAGTCGCCATCAGCGACCTCGGCGCGACGCTCGTGTCGTGGCTCGCCCCCGATCGCGCGGGACGCCTGGGCGACGTGGTGCTTGGCCATGACACCCCCGCCGAATACCTTGCCTCCACGGCTTACATGGGTGCGATCGTCGGGCGATGGGCGAACCGCATCGCGGGCGCGCGGTTCGTGCTGGACGGGGTCGAGTACACGCTCGATCGCAACGAGGGACCGAATCTGCTACACGGCGGCAATGCCGGCTTTCATCGCGCGCTGTGGGACGCCGAGGAAGACGACGGCGGGCTCGTCATGCGACTCCACTCGGAGGAAGGCGAGGCGGGCTTTCCGGGGAACGTGGATGTCACGGTGCGCTACTCGCTCGACGACGAAGGCGAGCTGAGCATCGAATATGGTGCTCGCAGCGACGCACCGACGCCGATCAACCTGACGAATCATGCGTACTTCAATCTGACGGGCGAACCGGGCACCGATATTCGCGGCCATGTCGTATCGATCGAATCGGACCGCTTTTTCGAGGTCGATGCGGCGCTGATTCCATGCAGCGAGTCGCTCGTTGCCGGCAACGCATTCGATTTTCGACAAAGCGCGCCGATCGGTGCGCGGCTCGACTGGCCCCACGCGCAGCTCACGATCGCGGGCGGCTTCGATCACTGCTACGTGCTGCCCGGCACGGCACTCGAAGGGCGACCTGTGCGTGAGGTCGCGCGCGCGTACGACCCCACGAGCGGCCGCGAGCTGACGGTCTCGACCGATCAGCGCGGCTTGCAGTTCTACACGGGCAATTTCCTCGATGACGAGCCGGGGCGCAACGGCAGCCGCTACGCGCGGCACGCCGGGTTTTGCCTCGAGGCCGGCGCATTTCCGAACGAGATCAACCGGCTCGAACGCGATCACTTGATCGTGCGGCCCGACAAGCCGTATCGTCAGGTGACGAAGTATCGGCTCGGCGTGGCGGCGAACGCTTGAGGCCGGCCTACGCGCTCCACGCGATCCATCAATATCCGTAGAACTCCTCGCTGTGGATCGCGTCGTCGGCAATGCCGATGTCGCTCAATGTCTGGTAGACATCGCTTACCATGGCCGGCGGCCCGGCCAGGTAATAAAGGGGCTCGTTGACATGGCCCATCACCTGCCGCAGCAACGCCTCGTCGATCCGGCCGATATGGCCGTTCCAATGGATATTCGATTTTCCGGGCTGGGTCATCGTTGCCACGAGCCGGAAGTTCGAATTGGCGCGCTCGAGCTGCGTCAGCTCGGAAATGAAGGGGGCATCCTCGGGGCGGCGGTTGCAATAGACGAGCATGAGGAACTGCGGCGACTGATCGTGAGCCGCCTGGCGGAGCATGCTCATGAACGGTGTGATGCCGATGCCGCCCGCGATGAGAATGGCCGAGCGCTTTGCATCCTTTTGCACGAGCGAACCGAACGGCCCGTCGAGCCGGACCTTGGCGCCCAGCGGTAACCGCTTCAATGCCTGCTTGAACGGGCTGTCGCGCATGCGTGTGGCGATCGCGAGCCCGTCCTCGGATGGCGCGGTCACGATCGAAAACGTGTGGCGCGCACCGCGCGCCGCCTCGATTTCGCTCTCGACGAGCACGAGGTCCATCGCCTGGCCGGCCTTGAACTGGAACCCGTCGGGGCGTTCGAACCCAAACAGCATCGTGTCCATCGCCACGATATCGCGTACTTTCAGCGTCGTATCGTAAGTGCTCATGGGCGCGCCTCCGGCTCCGTAGCTTTCCCGCATCATCCTGCAATGCGAACGATCCGTCCAGTAGCCGGTCGCGGCGGCTCGAGCGGGCCGAAACGCATCGTTTCCTAGTCCCAGCGTGAATCGCGCACCTGCACGATGCCCGAATCGATGCGCACGTCGAACGTCGGCACGTCTTCATAAGCCGGCGGACTCATCGCTTTGCCCGTCCGGACGCAAAAGCGCGCTCCATGACGAGGGCATACGACGACATCGCCCTGCACTTCGCCTCCGGTCAGCACGCCGGAGTCATGGGTGCACCTGTCCTCGATCGCGTAGCAGGTGCCGTCGACATTGAAGACCGCGATCGGCACGCCATCCACATCGATCGTTTTCGACGAACCGGGCGGCAAATCTTCGACGGGTGCAACATCGATCCAGCCGGACATCAGAGCATCCCCAATTGCAGCCGTGCCGCCTCCGACATCCGATTCCGGTCCCAGGGCGGATCCCAGACGAGCTCGACCGTCGCATCGTTGACGCCGGCCACCGAAAGCACCGCATCCTCTACGATCGAGGGAAACGTCTGTGCCACCGGGCAGCCGGGCGCGGTCAACGTCATGCGGATCGCGATCCGCCCCGCGGCCTCGTCGACATCGAGCGCATAGATGAGACCGAGATCGTAGATGTTGACGGGAATCTCGGGGTCGTAGACAGTCCGCAACGCCTCGATGACGCGCTCTTTCAGTTCACCCTCGCTCGACTGGTCGATCCGGTCGCTTCGTTTGAGCCAATCCATCGCAGTCATCGCATCGTCCTCATTCCGTCGATACCGTCTCGCCCGCATCGTTCAATGCAGCACGCAATGTGTGCCACGCCAGCGTCGCGCATTTGATGCGCGCAGGGAATTCACGCACGCCAGCCAGCGTCGCCAGCTTGCCCAACACTTCGCGCTCGTCGGCCGATGGCTCGCGTTGCTCGGTCACCATCGCGTGAAACCGTTCGAACAGCGCCTGCACTTGCGTCTCGCTTTTGCCGATGAGCGCCTCCGTCATCATCGATGCCGATGCGGTCGCAATCGCACACCCCGAGCCTTCGAAGCGCGCGGACTTCACGGTGCCGTCCTCCACGAGCAGATAGAGCGAAATCCGATCGCCGCACAGCGGGTTGTAGCCCTCGGCCTGGTGATTGGCACCCTCCAGCGCCCCGCTGTTGCGCGGGTGCCGGTAGTGATCGAAAATCACCTCCTGGTAGAGTTCGCGCAGATCGCTCATCGGCCGAATACCTCCTGTACCTTCGACAGCCCGCGCAGCAACGCGTCGACGTCGGCACGCGTGTTGTACAGCCCGAACGATGCCCTCACCGTCGCCGGCACCCCGAAGCGCTGCATGACGGGCATCGCGCAATGGTGTCCCGCTCGCACTGCAACACCCTCGTGATCGAGAATCGTGCCGACATCGTGCGCATGGACCTCCTCGTGTACAAACGAAAGGACGCCGGCCTTCTCGCGCGCGGTCCCGATCAGCCGTATATGTGGAAGCGCCCCAATGGCCTGCGTCGCATGAGCGAGCAGCGCCGCTTCGTGCGCCCCGATGGCATCGATACCGATCGCATCGACATAATCGAGCGCTGCCGCGAGCCCGATCGCCCCGGCGATATTCGGCGTGCCCGCTTCGAACTTCCATGGAATCGCGTTGTATTCGGTTTGCTCGAACGTGACCGAGCGAATCATGTCGCCACCACCCTGCCACGGCGGCATCGCCTCGAGATGACGCGCCTTCGCATAGAGCACGCCAATGCCGGTCGGACCGTATACCTTGTGCCCGGAGAACGCGTAGAAATCGCAATCGAGCGCCTGCATATCGACGCGTAGATGTGCGATGGCCTGCGCGCCGTCGATCAGCACCGGCACCCCGCGCCGGTGCGCAAGCTCGATGAGTTGCTTCACCGGATTGATCGTGCCGAGCGCGTTCGAAACATGCGCGAACGCTGCGAGCCGCGTACGCTCGCCAAGCATGCGTTCGCAGACGGCCATATCGAGCGTGCCGCTGTCGTCGATCGGCACCACTTTGAGCTGGGCGCCCGTTTGCGCGCAAACGAGTTGCCACGGCACGATGTTCGAGTGATGCTCCATCGCGCTCACGAGGATCTCGTCGCCGGGCTGCAGGCGAGGACGCACGGCGCTTTGCGCAACGAGGTTGATCGCCTCGGTCGTGCCGCGCACGAAGACGATCTCCTCGGTGCGCGCCGCATTGACGAAGCGCGCGATCCGCGCACGTGCGCCCTCGTACGCATCGGTCGCGCGCTGCGAGAGTTCATGCACTCCACGATGAACGTTCGCGTTCGAGTGCAGGTAGTAGGCCCGCTCAGCCTCGATGACCGAAGCGGGTTTTTGCGTCGTCGCCCCGTTATCGAGATAGACCAGCGGCTTGCCATGCACGCGTTCCTCGAGAATCGGGAAATCGCTGCGCCACCGCGCATGCGCCGAATCGTCGAAAAAAGCGAGCGGTTCGATGGGCTTCATGCGAGCTCCCGTTGTATCCGTTCGCCGTCGGGCATGCGTGCCAACAGCATCTTCGCGAGCCGGGACCGCACGTTTTCGTCACTGACTCGATCGACGATATCGCGCGCGAACGCCCAGATCAGCGTTGCGCGCGCTTGCGGCTCGTCGATGCCGCGTGCACGCAGATAAAAGAGTTGCGCGTCGTCGAGCTTGCCGACGGTGGCACCGTGCGTACACTTGACGTCGTCCGCATAGATTTCGAGCTGCGGCTTGGTGTCGATCTCGGCGTCGCGTGACAGCAGCAGATTGCGATTGGACTGGTGCGCGTCCGTCTTTTGCGCATCCTGATGCACGACGACGCGGCCATTGAACACGCCGTGCGCCGCGCCGTCGAGCACGCCGCGGTAGAACTCGCGGCTCGTGCAACGCGCGGCCTCGTGATCGATGCAGGTGTGATGATCGACGTGTTGCCGAGCGAGCGCAAAGTAGAGCCCGTTGAGCGTGCAATCGGCGTCAGTGCCCATCAGACGTGTATCGATCGCAACCCTCGACAGCGCCGCACCGAGTGCGAACGAATGCGATGCAACATGGCTTGCACGCTCCTGGGTGAGCTCGAGGCGGCCGATATGGTAGGCGCGCCGCGCCTCGTGCTGGATCCGGCAATGCTCGACATCGGCCCCCTCCTTGACGACGATGCGCGTCACCGTGTTCGTCAGATAGCTGTCGTCGGCCACGCCGACGAACTGCTCGATGACGGTGCAGCGCGCGCCGCAACCCGCTATCACGACATTGAACGGGTGGATGGCGAGGCCGGACTCCTCCGCGACGAACAGCATCTGGATCGGCGCGTCGAGCCGGCAATCGGGCGGCAACACGAGTACGTAACCATCGCTGAGGAAAGCGGTGTTCAACGCCTCGAAACCGTCGTGCGGTGTGTGATGGGCAAGGAGCGCCTCGAGGTGCTCGGGAATCTCCCGCAGCGCGCGCGTCAGGCTGCCGATGAATACGCCCTCTGGCAGACCGCTCGTTCGCGAGAGCCTTGGCGCATGCCGACCGTTGACGAACACGAGCCGATGCACCGACTTGTCCAGTATGAGATCGTCGACGATTGCGGATACGTCCACGTCGCCGCGCGGCGACGCAAAATGCCATTCGCGGGCACCGATCGGCGCAACGTTCGTATATTTCCAGTCTTCCTGCCGCGTGGTCGGAAACCGCAGCTTGTCGAACCGTTCGAACGCGCTGCGTCGCGCACCGCGCAGCCAGGGCAGCTCGGCCCCCGGCAGCGTCCTCGCGAGCGTACGAAACGCGTGATGATAACGATCGACCGTGGAATCGCTCATAGCCGGCCCTCCTCGCCTCGAGCGCCTGCTTCGTCGGCAAGCCAACCGTACCCCTTGCGCTCGAGCTCGAGCGCCAATTCCCGGCCGCCCGACTTGACGATGCGCCCATGAGCCAGGACATGCACGTAGTCCGGCGCGACATAATCGAGCAGCCGTTGATAGTGCGTGACGAGCACAAATGCCCGCTCCGGGCTTCGCAGCGCGTTCACGCCGTCCGCCACGATCTGCAGCGCATCGATATCGAGACCGGAATCGGTTTCGTCGAGAATCGCGAGACGCGGCTCTAGCACCTCCATCTGCAGGATCTCATTGCGCTTTTTCTCGCCGCCCGAGAATCCCTCGTTGACGGCGCGGTAAAGCAGGCCCTCGTCCATCCGCATCAGCGCCATTTTTGCTTTGACGAGTTGCAGGAAATCGATCGCATCGAGTTCGGGCTCGCCGCGGTGCCTGCGCTGCGCGTTCAATGCCGCTTTCATCAGATAGACGTTGCTGACGCCGGGAATTTCCACCGGATACTGAAACGCCAGAAATATTCCTTCGCGTGCGCGCTCTTCGGGTGCCAGCGCCAGCAGATCGCGCTCGCGGTAGCGGACGGACCCGCCCGTCACCGTATAGCCATCCCGGCCGGCGAGCACATGTGCGAGCGTGCTCTTGCCCGAGCCGTTCGGACCCATGATGGCGTGCACTTCACCCGCTTCGATATGCAGATCGATACCGCGCAAAATGGGCTTGCCGTTCACTTCGACATGGAGGTCATCGATATGGAGCATGATCCTAGTTCCTCTTGCGCCGCTTTAACCGACGCTGCCTTCCAGGCTCACGCCGAGCAGCTTCTGCGCTTCGACCGCGAACTCCATCGGCAGCTCCTTGAATACTTCCTTGCAAAATCCGTTGACGATCATCGAAACCGCGTCTTCTTCGGACAGGCCGCGCTGCCGGCAATAGAAGAGCTGGTCCTCGCCGATACGGGAAGTCGAGGCTTCATGCTCGACGTGCGCGCTCGGATTCTTCACCTCGATATACGGAAACGTGTGTGCGCTGCAACGATCTCCGAGCAGCAATGAATCGCATTGCGTGTAATTGCGCGCCCCGTGCGCGTCGCGGCCGACTTTCACGAGACCGCGGTAGGCGTTCTTGCCATGCCCGGCCGAGATGCCCTTCGACACGATCGTGCTGCGCGTGTTGCGGCCCAGGTGGATCATCTTCGTGCCCGTATCGGCTTGCTGACGATGATTGGTCAGTGCGACCGAGTAGAATTCGCCGACGGAATCGTCGCCACGCAAAATCACGCTCGGGTATTTCCAGGTGATGGCCGAGCCCGTCTCCACCTGCGTCCACGAGATTTTCGCGCCGGCTTCGCGGCAATCCCCGCGCTTCGTCACGAAGTTGTAGATGCCCCCGCGCCCTTGAGCATCGCCCGGATACCAGTTTTGCACCGTCGAATAGCGGATTTGCGCGCCCTCCAGCGCCACGAGCTCGACTACCGCCGCGTGCAGCTGGTTCTCGTCGCGCATCGGCGCCGTGCAACCTTCGAGGTAGCTCACGTATGCCCCTTTGTCCGCGATGATGAGCGTGCGCTCGAATTGCCCGGTGTTGCGCGCATTGATGCGAAAGTAGGTTGAGAGCTCCATCGGGCAGCGTACGCCCGGCGGGATATAGCAGAACGATCCGTCGCTGAACACCGCGGAGTTCAGCGCGGCATAGAAGTTGTCGGTATGCGGCACGACTGAGCCCAAGTACTGGCGCACCAGATCGGGGTGCTCCCGAACCGCTTCTGAGAACGAACAAAATACGATGCCGAGCTTGCCGAGTTGCTCGCGAAACGTCGTTGCCACGGAGACGCTGTCGAACACGGCGTCCACCGCGACACCGGCCAGCAATTCACGCTCCTTGAGTGGAACACCGAGCTTTTCGTAGGTGCGCAGCAACTCGGGATCGACTTCGTCGAGGCTCTTCGGACCATCCTTTTGTGCGAGCGGCGCCGAATAGTAGGCGATGTCCTGATAATCGATCGGCGGGTGACGAACGGTGGCCCAGGCCGGTTCCGTCATCGTCAGCCAATGGCGATAGGCGGCAAGCCGCCACTCGAGCATGAATGCCGGTTCGTCCTTCTTTGCCGAGATGAGCCGGATCACGTCCTCGGACAGGCCGCGCGGCAGCGTATCGGCCAGCACGTCGCTCACGAATCCGTGGCGGTATTCGCGATTGATCAGACGATCGAGGCTGGATGGCGTGGAACTCATATGCGTTTCTCCCGGCGCGCGACGGCGCGTACGAGCGGTGCGGCTTCGCGTGCGCGAATCGCGCTGATGTCGACATCGCTGAGCACGGGCCCGGCCAAATCGGCCAGCGAGACCTGCCTCAGCGCTTCGAAGACGACACGATTGACCTTTTGCCAGTTCGCCCTCGCGCCGCAAATCGGTTCCTGCTGGCATACGCCGGGCGCCAGGCTGCATTCGGTCATGCCGAACGGCCCGTCGACGGCGGCGATGATGTCCGCGAGCGAGACGAGTGCGGCGGAGCGTTTCAACAGGTAGCCGCCGCTGACGCCGCGCAGCGAGGCCGTCAGCCCACCGCGCACGAGCATCTTCATGACCTTGGAGACCGTCGGCACGGGAATGCCGGTGACGCTGGCGAGGTTGCCGGCGCTTTGCACGGCCTCCGGCTCCCGGGCCATCGCGACGAGGATGACCGTGCCGTAATCGGCCAGCTTGCTCATACGCAGCATTGCATCGTTCTCCTAATCAGGACCGCAACAGTACTGATTCAGGCCCCGGCGATCCCAGCCCAGGACGATGACGGTATCAGCGGGTGCCCGTATGCACTGTCGCACGTATCGGACGCGCGCTGAAATCGACTGGATTCATTGTAGACCCGCCGCCAAAACCCTGTCGCAGTCAAGGTCGTCCGTCACTGCGCGGGCGAAGCGCATCATGCGTCGGCGTCGGCCCGCTCGACCTCAGTCGACTGAAGCCCCGCGCCACCCGATTGCAGTTCCTCGGCGCGATCCAACAGTTGCCGAACCGACGGCTCGTTCAGTTTTTTCAAGCGCTCCTCGATGTCTGCCTGACGGTTCCGCTGTTGATCGTCCTGCCACATTTCGTTCAACCCCAATAAGAGGTCGTAGATAGCGTCCCTGGCTTGCATGTCTTCGATGTGGGGATAACACGCCGTAAACCTCGACGATATCGACTCGCTGCGATGCCATCGCTCCAACTTTTCGTAAGACAGGTGCGTCTGGTCCCGAGGAGCCAGCCCCGCAAAAAATCGATGCCGCAGCAGTTCGATCGACGAGGGCCTGCTTTCGGGCGGCTGTTGAATCATACGGCGAGTGACGTCGAGGATTTCGTCCCTGTCCGTCGATGGCAGATACTGCAGATCATCGAGAAACGGGAAATCGTCGACGGTCATGCTCTCGGCGGAGAAGCCTCTTATCCCGATGGGCGTGGTGGCGCTTTTGACGAAATAGGCGAGCAACTGCCCGACACCGTAGATGTCGCTTTTGTGATCGGCGACCGACGTCGAGATATCGGTGTACCCAGGGGTTCCCGGCGGACGTCTTTGCCCCACCTCACGACCATTGCCCATATCGATCAGCTTGAACATCTTTTCATCCGCGTCATACATGACGTTGTTGGGAGAAATGTCCGAATGGGTCACACCCTCGTCGTCGCACCGGGCAATCGCGATGAGGATATCGGCGATAGCCTGTTTCACCAGGTCCAGATAATCTCGTTCGTTGATCACGAGCGCTTCGAGCCCCGCACGCGATTTTTCGACGACGCCTCCGATATTTTCGCCGTTTATCTTTTCGCACAGGATTCCGAATTCATCGTCGATGCGAACCAGATCGTAGACCTGCATGACGTGAGCAGTCTTCGTCAGCGCCGCCGTGATCTGAAATTCATCGACTATCTGCTGCTTTTTACTCTGAATCGCCGTTTCTCTTGCCGCCGGGTCGTTGATCTCGTCGCCACGTAACTCCGCATACAGATCGGCCGGCACGGGGTTCTCGGGATCGGGGCGAAGCAGCGCCTTGAAAACGAACTCTCGGCCAAGATTTTTGCCGTTCCTTATCAGATTCTCCGCAAGCGTCACCGCATAGGCGGTGCCAAACCTGCCACTTCCGAGCGGCTCTTTGAGGGGATGCGCAGCCCGCGTTCGCGGGGACTCAGCCAGCCTCACCTCGCGGAATCCCGAGCTGGTTTGCGCGACGCCCGGCTTCATCGCGGCAATGGCCGAGGCCAACGTCGATTTGATCGGCAGTTCATTGAGCCGTGCCACCAGACTCGGACTCAGCGTATCGAACAGCATTTGATCGCTGCTGCCCTGGCGCGCATACTTGCGCGCCGCCCTGAGAAGTTGATCGGGCGTGGCGGCTCGCGACGGGTCTCCCGGCATACGTGGCTTGGCAGGACGCCGGGCCGCGTCCATGAACGACGCCCATTTTCTGTACGGCGACGGCGCGGGACGCGCCGTCGAAGCAGCTGCTGGAAACAGCCCGCTTGGCGATCTTGGACTGGGCAAGTCGGGCCGCCGCTGCCGTTTCACCGCCGCCGGCCCCGGCACGTCATCGGCTTTCTCGAGCGCCCGCTTGAGATCGCTCGGATTCGATCGCGGCGACGATGCGCCCTCGCCGGCCGAGCGCGTCTTGAGCTGCGCCAAAGCCGCGTTCGACGACGGGGATCGCCGCGGCCGCGGCGACACTTCCGACGCGAGCGCTTCCGGATCCACCGGCTCGATCGCAGCCATATCGAGTTGTTTGAGATTGATTTTCATGGGAGCCGCCGATCAAGACAGGGTGTGCCGAAGCGCGATACGATCCGGAAAACGCACGCTGTCGCAGGCTAGCGAATCGAACCGGACTCGAGCGTTCCTTTCGCCGAAAATAGCGGGCGGCGAACGAAACGACGAGCCCCTACCGGCCGGACAAAAACGTCTTAGCAAGGATGTGGAAAAACATGAAACTCGCCACGTGGAACGTGAACTCCCTCAAGGTGCGCCAGCAGCATGTCATCGATTGGCTCGAACTCAGTCGCGCCGATGTGCTGTGCTTGCAGGAACTGAAAATGCCCGACGAAAAGTTCCCGCATGCCGAGCTTGCCGCAAAGGGCTATCGGAGCTGGTGCGCGGGGCAAAAGACCTATAACGGCGTGGGTATCCTCGTGCGGGACGGCATGGAAGTCGACGAAACGGACATCGTGCGCAACATACCGGGCTTTGCCGACGAACAGCAGCGCCTGATCGCCGCCACGGTAAATGGCGTGCGCATCGTCTCGGCATACTTTCCGAACGGCCAGGCCCCGGCCACCGAAAAATTCGCCTATAAGCTGCGCTGGCTCGAAGCGCTTGGCGAATGGCTCCGCGGCGAAATGACTCGCTACCCGTCGCTCGCGCTGCTGGGCGACTACAACATCGCGCCCGAAGACTGCGACGTGCATGACCCGAAAGCCTGGGAGGGGCAAAATCTGGTTTCCCCGGAAGAACGTGCGGCGTTCGTCAAATTGACCGGTCTCGGACTGGTCGATGTTTTCCGCCGATTCGAACAGCCGGAGAAAACGTTCACCTGGTGGGATTACCGCATGCTCGCGTTCAGGCGGAATGCCGGCCTGCGGATCGATCACATCCTGTTATCGCCACCGCTCGCCGAACGCTGCACCCACTGCGAAGTCGATAAAACGCCGCGCAAATGGGATCAACCGTCCGATCATGCGCCGGTGATCGCAAATATCGGCTGAACCGACGTTATTCTGAGCGCGCTTCTCACTACAACCCATAGGAAAAGCCGCTATATGAATTTTGGAACAACCGCCGTCTTTGGATTGCTGCCTCTTTGCCTCGCCACGGTCGCTTGCGCGGTGCCCTCGATCGATTTCGTCAACCAGGAGGGCGCCGCAAGGACCTATCGATCCGTTCAATGCCTCGCCACGCATAGCGGCGGACAAAGCATCACCGCGCAAGGACAGGAGCAAAACGGCGCTTCGGTCGTCACTTTGCAAAGCCTGCTTGCCGGTCCGAGCGGTCAATACAAGGTCCAATGTACGACCGTGCACGCCGATAGCGGCGATCAGTACACCGCGGAATTCGAGGCAGTCAAATTCGCCGAGGGAGAGCTCGGCACGAAGGCCCCCGAATATGACGCCAATCGTTCGGGATACGGCGCGAAGGTACCTGTCGCCCGAACGCTTACCGCTTGCTACGACAAGAATCACCGTGTACTCGAGCAAGCATGTGTGGACGCGTATTACGGCACCAAACCGCATTATTTGAAATCATTGGCCGGACTGGCCGACGTGCAATTCAAATACGATGAGTATGCTTCCAACGTTGGCGTGTTTCTCGAAGCCAATCCGCGGTATGGCAATCGCTAAGCGCGCCCGCGCTCAGGCAACGTAGCATGGGGCCCGCATCGCGAGGCACTTTCCTGTGCCTCGCGCAGTCCCGCGTCGCCCCTTCGCAGCTCACGATTCGAGACGCAGCTCCTGGATCTTGCGTGTAATCGTGTTGCGCCCGATGCCGAGCCGTTCGGCCGCCTCCACCTTGCGTCCCCGCGTGAAGTCGAGCGCTTCGCGTATCACCGCGGCTTCGAAGCGGCGAGCCAGTTCGTCCATCACGTCGGGCGCGTTTTCCCGCAGCATGCGCGCGACTTCGGCACGCAAACCGCTTTCCCATACGCTCACCGGCAAGCCGCTCGGCACGGTGCCCAGCACGGCAGATGTCGGCGCCGTCATCGACGCGCCGTTGGCCTCCCCCTCGAGCGGGATGTTGCCCCCACCGGCCGAGGCGCCGGCTATCGCCGTGCCAGCGACGATCTCGCTGGCCGCGTGCGCAGGCTGTTGCAGTGGCACGAGGTCGGGCGGCAAATCCTTGATCTCGATGGTCTGCGCGGGCGCCATGACCGTAAGCCAGTTCGCGAGGTTCTCGAGCTGACGAACGTTGCCCGGGAACGGCAACGAGGCCAGATAGGCAACGGTGGCCTCGGATACGCGCTTCGGCTCGACGCCGAGATCGCGCGCGCTCTTTTGCAGGAAGTGCCGCGTGAGCAGCGGGATATCCTCCTTGCGTTCGCGCAGCGGCGGCAAACGCAAGCGAATCACGTTGAGCCGGTGATAGAGATCTTCGCGAAAGAGGCCTTGGCGCACGCGCGCATCGAGGTTCTGGTGCGTCGCCGCGATCACGCGCACGTTCGCGCGCAGCGGGCTGTGGCCGCCGACGCGATAGAACTGCCCATCCGACAGCACGCGCAACAGCCGCGTTTGGAGATCGAACGGCATATCGCCGATTTCATCGAGAAAGAGCGTGCCATTCTCGGCCTGCTCGAAACGACCTTGCCGCATCGCCTGCGCACCCGTGAACGCACCCCGCTCGTGGCCGAACAGTTCGGACTCCAGAAGATCTTTCGGGATCGCCGCGGTGTTCAGCGCGATGAACGGCCCGCCCGCACGCGGGCTATGCCGGTGCAACGCGCGCGCGACGAGTTCCTTGCCCGTGCCCGATTCGCCCGTGATGAGCACCGTCGCGGACGAATGCGAAAGGCGCCCGATCGCACGGAACATGTCCTGCATCGCCGGTGCCTGACCGAGCATCTCGGGCGCGTCGGCGAGCGACGGATCGGCCGCATGGGCACCGCGCAAGCTTTCGTCGACGGCGCGGTGAATGAGCTCGACGGCGCGATCGATATCGAATGGCTTCGCGAGGTATTCGAACGCGCCGCCCTGAAACGCGGCCACGGCGCTGTCGAGGTCAGAGTACGCCGTCATGATGATGACGGGCAGCTCGGGCAGCCGTTGGCGGATCGACTGCAAGAGATCGAGGCCCGACGAACCGGGCATCCGGATGTCCGAGACGAGCACTTGCGGTGTCTCGTGCTCGAGCGCGGCCAGCGCTTCGCGCACGTTGGGGAAGCTGCGCGTGGCCAGGTTCTCGCGCGCGAGCGCCTTTTCGAGCACCCAGCGAATCGATTGGTCGTCGTCTACTATCCAGATCGGCTTCATGGAAGGTCGTTGGTCAATTATCTAGCGGCAATAGAATCTGAAACTCGGTGTGGCCCGGCCGGCTTTCCACTTCGATCATCCCGTCGTGCTGTTGCACGAAAGTCTGCGCGAGCGTGAGGCCGAGCCCGCTGCCGCCCTCGCGGCCGGAGACGAGCGGATAGAAAATGCGCTCGCGGATGTCGTGCGGGATGCCCGGGCCATTGTCGATGACACGCAAGTCCAATGCCAGTTTGTGAAGGCGCTTGGCGATCGTCACATTGCGGGCCACGCGAGTGCGCAGCGCGATACGCGCATCGCCTTCGCTGATACGTTCGCGCAGCGCCTGCGCCGCATTGCGCACGATGTTGAGCAGCGCCTGAATCAGTTGCTCCTTGTCGCCACGCAGCTCGGGCACGCTCACGTCGTAATCGCGCTCGATGGTGAGGCCGCGCGGAAACTCCGCCAGGATGACCGCGCGCACGCGTTCGCAGACCTCATGGATATTCACGTCGCCGACGATATGCGGATGCCGATGCGGCTCGAGCAGGCGGTCGACGAGCGTTTGCAAGCGATCGGATTCCTTGACGATCACCTGCGTGTACTCGCGCAGCTCGTGGCGCTCCCGCGCGTCGAGCTCCAATTCGAGCAACTGCGCCGCGCCGCGAATACCGCCAAGCGGGTTCTTGATTTCGTGCGCGAGGTTACGGATCAACTGCTTGTTGGCGGTGGCCAGATCGTGAATGCGTTCCTCGCGATCGGTACGCAAGTGCCGCTCGTTTTCGAACAGCTCGAGCAACACGTACTCCGGCGCGCTTTCGAGAAAGCCCACCACCATGTGCACTTGCAGCGTTTCGCGGCCCGGACGCTCGAATTCCGCGTCGAGATGCGTCGCGTGGAACCGTTGTTCCGCGATCGCCGCGATCGTCTCGACGAGCACATCGCCGTTCGCAAAGATGTCGGGCCACGACATCTGCATCAACTGACGCCGCGACAAATCGAGCAGCGACTCGGCGGACGGGTTCGCGAATGCGACGCGCAGCGTGCGCTTTTCGAGCACGAGCACGACCGTCGGCAATGCTTCGAGCCCAGGCAAGAGACCGGATGCGCCAAGCGCGGCATCGTCCGTCAAAGGCTCGCTCTGCCCTTTGCTGGTCTTGATCAGATTTTTTAGCGCCATCGTGAAAGCACGGTCACCTGGGCCGACCCGGCCGACATACAAAAAAGGGACGGCGGCGCCGTCCCTCGAGACCGATCGCAAGCATGCTCTGCGCAACGGCCACGGAGGTGGGCGCTGCGCATCGCAATGCTTAGAGCGAGTAGTACATTTCGAACTCGATCGGATGCGTCGTCATGCGGTAGCGTTGCAGTTCGCCTTCCTTGAGCTCCAGATACGCGTCGAGCATACCGTCCGTGAACACACCACCACGCGTGAGGAACTCGCGATCCTTGTCGAGCGCCTCGAGCGCCTGATCGAGACCGGCACAGACGGTCGGGATCTTCGCGTCTTCTTCCGGCGGGAGATCGTAGAGATTCTTGTCCGCGGCTTCGCCCGGATGGATCTTGTTTTGCACGCCGTCGAGGCCCGCCATCATCAGCGCCGAGAACGCGAAGTACGGATTGGCCATCGGGTCCGGGAAGCGCGTCTCGATACGGCGGCCCTTCGGATTCGACACGTGCGGAATACGGATCGAGGCCGAGCGGTTGCGCGCCGAGTAGGCGAGTTTCACCGGTGCTTCGAAGTGCGGCACGAGGCGCTTGTACGAGTTCGTCGTCGGGTTCGTGATCGCGTTCAGCGCGCGAGCATGCTTGATGATGCCGCCGATATAGAACAGCGCGAACTCCGAGAGGCCCGCATAACCGTTACCGGCGAACAGGTTCTGACCGTCCTTCCAGATCGACTGGTGAACGTGCATGCCCGAACCGTTGTCGCCGACGACCGGCTTCGGCATGAACGTCGCCGTCTTGCCGTACGTATGCGCAACGTTGTGGACGATGTACTTGAGCTGCTGCGTCCAGTCGGCGCGCTGCACGAGCGTCGCGAACTTGGTGCCGATCTCGTTTTGGCCCTGACCGGCCACTTCATGGTGGTGCACTTCGACGGGAATGCCGATCTGCTCGAGCAGCAGACACATTTCCGAGCGCATGTCCTGGAACGAATCCACCGGTGCGACCGGGAAATAGCCGCCCTTCGTGCCCGGACGGTGACCGGTGTTGCCGCCTTCGAATTCCTTGCCCGACGACCACGGCGCTTCTTCCGAGCCGATCTTCACGAAGCAGCCCGACATATCCGTGTTCCACTGCACCGAATCGAAAATGAAGAACTCGGGTTCCGGTCCGAAGTAGGCGGTGTCGCCCAGGCCGGTGCTCTTCAGGTAGGCTTCGGCGCGCTTGGCGAGCGAGCGCGGGTCGCGCTCGTAACCCTTGCCGTCCGCGGGCTCGACGACATCGCATGTCAACACGAGCGTCGGCTCTTCGTAGAACGGGTCGATGAAAGCCGTGTTCGGATCCGGCACGAGCAACATGTCCGATGCTTCGATGCCCTTCCAGCCCGCGATCGAGGAACCATCGAACGCATGGCCGCTTTCGAACTTGTCGCCGTCGAACGCCGACAGCGGAACGGAGACGTGCTGCTCCTTGCCGCGCGTGTCGGTGAAGCGAAAGTCGACGAACTTGACGTCCTCGTCCTTGACGAGCTGCATGACGTCGGCCACGGTTTTACTCATATCCTCTTCTCCATTTGATAGGTTCGGCGGTTCTTCACTGCGCGAGAGCCCCGGCGAACGACTTGCGTACGCCGGATGCCACCGCGCAAGCGGTCGCCGCCGGTTAGAGCATCTTTCATGCCAGGCATGCTCGTTTTCCCGCACGACGCAATCTGTCCCTCGTGCCGACGCCAAGTGCCGCGCCCCGCGTTGGAACGCTGCGCTGCACCGTGACGTGCCTTGTCGCCGTGCGGGTCGGCAAACAAGCACCACATCGGTGCGTGACTCTACCGCAGTCCGGGTACGCGCTCTATATCGGTGCACACCGAAGGATTATGCACCTCGTTGGAGCGCTCGCTTCTCCCGACGCCCCAGCCTGTTCGTTCTCGCACCCCACTCACCGCGCTAGAATGCTTTTTTGCCACGAGGAGACCGGCTTCATGAGTACGCTCGAACAGATCCTGGCGCAAGCGGAAAAACGCCGCGCCGAACATCAACTGCCCTATGCCGGCGCTTTCACGCCGGCCGAGGCTTTCGAGTTTCTCCAGCTCAAGCCCGAGGCCCGCCTCGTCGATGTCCGCACGCGCGCGGAGCTCGACTGGGTAGGCCGCCCGGTCGTCGGCGACGGCCAGTATATCCACATCGAATGGACCCGCTACCCCGGCGGCGTGCCGAACACGGAGTTCATCGAACAGTTGCGCAGCGTAGCCTCGGCCGATACGCACCTCATCTTTTTGTGCCGCAGCGCCGCGCGCTCCAAGCTGGCCGCCGTCGCAGCCGAAAAGGCGGGCTTCGGCAAAGCGTTCGATCTGCTGGAAGGGTTCGAAGGTGCGAAGGACGGCAACGGTCATCGAAAGACCGTCGACGGCTGGTGCCACAGCGGGTTGCCCTGGCTCGGCGCCTGAGCTCGAGCCCGCGCGAACGCGGGGGTCCTACGTCGTGGCCCGCTCGCGGTGAGTGTTATCGTGGCTGCCCGGCTTCGGGTTCGACGATATCGCCGCCCAGCAGGTGCACGCCTTCGCGCAGCTTGACGAAGGCCGCGGCGACGGCTTCCGGTTCGCCCTTCACACCGAGATCGATGTGCCGGCGGACATAGACGCCGCCACGCTCCGCGTCGCCCACGCTCGGCAGGCTGAATACGCGAACGCCCGGAAAATCGGCTTCGATTTTCTCCATCAACGGCGTCAGCGTCGACTCCATGAGCTCGAACACGAGCAGCGATCGCTCGGCGTGCGCGACTTGATGGTGCATCTGCGCGTACTTCGTATCGAGTACCCATTCGATCATCGGCCAGGCCATCACGGGGAAACCGGGAACGAAATGGTGATCGCCGATCGAGAACCCCGGAATCTTGTTGTAGCCGTTCGGAATGATCGAGGCGCCGCGCGGAAAGACGCCCATATTGAGGCGATGACGGTTTTCGGGGGACTCCAGATCGAGTGGGGACGCGCCGGCCGGGTGCATGTCGCGGATTCGCTGGCGAATCAGTTCCGCCGCCTCCGGGTGCAACTCGAGCGGAACACCGAGCGCGTTGGCCGCGCAAAGCCGGGTATGGTCGTCCGGCGTCGCGCCAATGCCTCCCGTCGAAAAGACGATGTCGCCCGAGGCGAAACTGCGCTCGAACGTGGCCGTGATCCGTGCGGGATCGTCGCCCACGTACTCGGCCCAGGCGAGCGCCAGGCCCCGCGCGCTCAATAGCTCGATGACCTTCGGCAGATGCTTGTCGGTACGCCGACCCGACAGGATTTCATCGCCGATGATGATGACGCCAAATGCCATGACCGCCTCACGAAGATGAGAGATCGCTCATCGTCGTTCATGATCGTGACGGCTGCAAGCCCTCTTCTTCGCGCATCGCCTGCAATGCCTCCAGGCAATAGTGACCGAACCAGAGCGCGGAGAACACGAGGATGAATGCGTACATCCAGATCGTGACGGCTGCAATGACGGGAAAGAGCACGACGAGCCACAGCGACCAGGCCCAGAGCAACGCCGGCAGCGTCCCCATGAGGCCGCTCGCAATACCGATCGCGAGCAGCGGGACACGGTGACGCCGCATCAACGCGATCCGCTCGACGCGGCTCGCGTGCAGCGCCAGCGCGTCGTATGTCATCACGCGATAGGTGAGCCAGCCCCATAACAACGTCGGAATCAGCGCGAAGAGCGGCGAAATCAGGGCGAAAAGCGGCGGAATCAGCAGCAGCGGCGCAAGCAGAACGAAGAGCGGCAGCATGAGGAGAATGAGCAGCAGGCAAACGAGTGTCGTCGCAATGCCGTACGCGAGGCTGCCGTACCAGGTTCCACCGTGCCGCGCCTCCAGTGTCGCGAACCGGCGGGCCGACAGGTGCCGCACCACCATCGGCATCGACAGCGTGGCGATCAGCAGCAATACCGTGGAAACGATGACCGGAATCGAGAGCGCGACGACGATGAGCGGCGCAATCACCGCATGCAGGTTGGCCAAGCCCACCCAGTCGAACGCGCGGTAAAGCGCCATCCCCAACGTCGAGCCGGCGAGCCAGCCGCGCGCAGTGCCGACGAGGTCCTGCCAGGTGAACCAGAAAAAAAGCCCCCATCCCGCCGAGGCGATCACGAACGGCAAGAACGTGAGCCACAGCACGCGCGGATGCAGCACGCCCGCGAGCGCCCGGCCGAAGGCACGCATGAGCTCGTTCATCGGCATGCGCCTTCAGGCGGCCGGCGCCCTGCCTCGGCCGGCGCCGCGGCCGAACCGGAGCCGCCGCGCGATACGCGCGAACGCGAGCCAGTGCTGCGAGAAAAAGCCATTGCCATACGATTCGCCCTCGATTTCCTGACGGATCCCCGTCGGCTCGACGGACCGAACCCACGAGGCTGTGCGAAAGAGCATATCCCACCAGGGGAAGAGCACGCCGAAGTTGCAGCCGTAGGCGGTGCCCTCGTGTCCGTAGCCGACCGCGTGATGGCGACGATGGAACGCCGGGCTGACGAGTACCCGTTCGAACAGACGTCCGAAGCCAAGCCGCGCGTTCGTGTGCTGCACGCTTTGCATAAAGTTCGTCACGGCCGTGAGCACCACGAACTGCGTCGGCGCCACCCCGATCGCCAGCGCGATGGCAGCGAAAAACGAAGCCTGGGCGACGCCGTCGAGCAGATGGTTGCGATCGTCCGACCAGAGCGACAACTGGCGCTGACTATGATGAACCGCATGCAGCTCCCACCAGATGCCGAAGCGATGCTGCCAGCGGTGATACCAATAGCCGGCGAAATCGAGTACGACGAGGTAGACGAGGAATGCCACGATCGGCTGCGACGTGACACCGGGCCACAGGTGATCGAGGTCCATGTTGGCGATGCCGCGATAACGCAGCCACACCTGCAAGTCGGCAAAGAACGGCTGAAAACCGAGGAAGAACAGCAGATTGAAGAGGCCAAGCTTGGCGATGGCCGTATAGAGGACGTCGACGCGCACGGCCCGACGGTTTTCCCATCGCTCGACGGGACGCAGCGCCTCGAGGGGGCGCAGCAGCAGATAGGTCGCACCGATCGTCAGCAAGCCCACGATCACCGGATAGAGCGCGTCGTACGAATCTTCGTCGTAGTCCATCCAGCCGAACCGGAACAGGAGCGGCTGGACTACATGGATATAGGCCCAGGTCTGCAGCGCCGAGACGACGCCGTCGAGCGAAGCGATGACCGAGTGCAGCATGGCGGCGCGCGCAGCCCCTGGCTTACGCGCCGTTCGCGGCCGTTACCGGGGCGCGATCGTAGAAATAGATCCCATGCGGCGAGCGGCCGACGGCAATCGTCTGCACGAGCTTTTTCGTGGTCATGTCGATGATGCCGACGTGTTTCGCAAAGCGGAACGTCACCCAGAGGTAGCGTTTGTCGGCGGTGAGCTCCATGTCGTCGGGGCCGGGCAGCAGACCCGTGATATCGCCGACGTTCGTCAGCGTCTGTTCGTCGAGAATGCTGATCGTATTCGCAACGCGGTTGCTGACGAGCACATGGCGGCCGTCGTCGAGCGAGCGGAAGTTGTGCGCGCCGTTACCCGTCCTGATCCGCTTGATTACGGACCGCGTGCGCCAGTCGACAACGGCCACGTCGTCCTCGCCTGTCATGCCGACGAGCAGATACTTGTCGCCCGGCGTCATCCAGAGCCCCGCCGGTGTCTTACCCACGGGCATTTTCCAGAGCACTGTCTGCGTCGGCAGATCGACCGCCGCGAGTTCGCCCGACACCTGCAGCGTCACGAACACGGTCCGGCTGTCGTTGGAAAACGCCATATGGCTCGGCATCGTGGCAAGCGGCAGGCGGCGCACGAGCTTCAGCCCGTTCGTGGGCGCGTCGTAGCTATAGATGTCGAGCCGGTCGAGACGCAGCCCCGTCGTGACGAACCACTTGCGATCGGGCGAAAAACCGAGCTGATACGGGTCCTCGATGCCGGGCACGCGCCCTTGGGGCTTGCCCGTCTTCGGATCGACGAAGATCAGGTCGTTCGAGACCGAATTCGCGACGATCAACGTTTTATTGTCGGGCGTCGCCATCAGGTGATGAGGTTCCTTGCCCGTCGGCACCGTACCGACGACCTGATGCGTCGCCTCGTCGATCAGCGAAAGCGTCGCTTCGGCCGAATTGAGAACGATGACGTTGTTGGCGTAGGCAGGCAACGAGACGGCGGCGGCGCTTGCCGCCAGCAGCGCGAGCGCGGCGGTGCCGATCAGGCCCCGCGCGCGGAAGGAAATAATCTTGTGCATGAGAACTCGTTCGAATGGCCAACGCCCTTTTAAACGGCTTGGCGCGCGCCGAGGTTGACGGCCTCGGAATAAATACCGGCCTTTTCCGTGTACGCGCACTAATCGGGTTATCGGCACCGTCGGCGTTTTCTCGATCATCTTTGCAGCGATTCCCACACCTTGTGAAGCCGCTTCGTCGAAACAGGCATCGGCGTGCGCAACTCCTGCGCGAAGAGCGAAATGCGCAGCTCCTCGAGGAGCCAGCGGAACTCGGCGAGCCGTGCGTCCGGTACGCCGCCGCGGGCCTGCCGCGCGCGCTGGTATTGCTGCGCAAGCGGCTGCAGTTCCGCGAATTGCCGTGCGTCGCGGGCCGGATCGGCCTTCAGCTTGTCGATGCGCAGCGCAATGCCCTTCAAGTAGCGGGGAAAATGCGCGAGCTGGGCGTACGGCGTGTCTGCGATGAATCGCTTGCCGATCAGCATCTGCAATTGCTGCTGCAGATCCGCGTAGGCGGCCGCGTGCGGCTTGGCCTGCACGAGCTTTTTCGTCACGGCCGCGTATTCGGCGAGAATTTGTCCGACGAGTCGCGCGATTTCCTGCGCGAGCAACGAAAGCCGGCTCTTGCCCTCGTCCCGGCGCGCGTGGAACGTCGCGTCGTCGTCCGGTAGCGGATCTTGCAGGCATGCGCGGTCGAGCGCCGTGTCGATCAGCTGGTCACGAAGCTCCTCTTGCGTGCCGAGCGGCATGAACTGCAGCGCCATTTCGCGCAAGCCGGGCAGATTCTTCTCCAGATATTTGATCGGCTCGCGTAACTGCAACGCGAAAAGCCGCCGCAGACCGGCCCGGTGCGCGCGCGCCGCCTCGTCGGGCGAATCGAAGACTTCGACGTCGCAATGCGTCGTGCGATCGACGAGCGCCGGATAGCCGAACAACGTCTGGCCGCCGCGACGAATCTCCAGCAGCTCCGGCAATTTGCCGAAGTTCCAGGTCGTCAGGTTCTCGTACAGCGCCGTCGCCTCGCCGCCCGCGCCGGCCGACGCATTGCGGGCGGACTCGCCCGTTGCCGTTTCGCGCGGCGCCTGTCGTGCCCCGGCGGGACGCCGCTCGGGGCCGCGCACGGCGGCCTCGGCGTCCGGGCGTGCTTGTCCGGTGCCGGCGGTGCCGTCGAACGACGCACCGACGGCCAGCTTCTGGAACTGCCGCTGCGCCTCGCCGCCGAGCTCGGCTCGCAACTGAGCCAGATTGCGGCCCATCGCAAGCTGCCGCCCGTGCTCGTCGATGACCTTGAAGTTCATGAAGAGGTGGGCCGGCAGCGTTTCGAGCTTGAAGTCGGTCGGTTTCAGCAACACCTGCGTCGTCTCGCGCACATCGGCGATCAGCGCCTCGACGAGACCGCCTGCGCCGCGAGGCGGCTCGCCCGCCCCGCCGGCAGCCCCCTTCGAGGACTGCAATCGGGGCACGCCGAAGCGTCCGGCGTGACGCTCGACGAATCCCGCTGCGTACTCCGGCAGCGGCACGCAATGCCGGCGCAGCTTCTGCGGCAGCGATTTGAGCAGCAACTGGACCTTCTCCCTCAACATCCCCGGCACGAGCCATTCCGCACGCTGCGCGTCGACTTGATTGAGCGCAAAAAGCGGCACCGCGAGCGTCACGCCGTCGCGCGGCGAGCCCGGCTCGAAATGATAGGCGAGCGCCATGTCGACGCCCGCCATCGCTACACGCTTAGGAAACAGATCGGTCGTAATGCCCGCCGCCTCGTGACGCATGAGATCGTCGCGCGACAGATAGAGCAAGCGGAGTTTGTCCTCCGGCTGACCGCTGCGCTTCACTTCATTGCGGTACCAGCGCTCGAACGCGGCCCCGGTGTAGATGCCTTTGGGCAGCGCCTGATCGTAAAACGCGAAGATGAGTTCGTCGTCGACCAGTACGTCCTGCCGGCGCGACTTGTGCTCGAGTTGCTCGATGTCGGCAAGCAGCTTGCGGTTATGGGCGAAAAACGCGAGCTTCGTATCGAACTCGCCCTCCACGAGCGCACCGCGAATGAAAAGCTCTCTCGCGCGCGCCGGATCCTGCGAGCCGAACGCGACGCGCCGCCGATGGTAGACGGGCAGCCCGAAGAGCACGGCGCGCTCGAATGCCGCCACCTGAGCGGCGCGCTTTTCCCAATGCGGCTCCGAGAGCGATTTCCTGAGCAGGTGCGACGCGACCTTCTCGATCCATTCCGGCTCGATTTTCGCGAGACAGCGCGCATAGAGCCGGCTCGTCTCGACCAGCTCGGCCGCCATCACCCAGCGCCCCGCCTTCTTGGCCAGCGTCGAGCCCGGCCAGAGAAAGAACTTGATCCCGCGAGCGCCGAGATAATGCGGCTCGTCGTCGGCTTTGAGCCCGAGATTGCCGATGAGGCCGGTCATCAGCGCCAAATGAATCTGCTCGAAGGTCGCTTCGCTTTCGTTGATACGCCAGCCGTGCTCGCGCACCACGGTGAGCAGCTGCGAATGGACATCGCGCCATTCGCGCAGCCTCAGATGCGAAAGAAAGCGCTCGCGGCACGCATCGACCAGTTGCCGGTTCGATTTCTTGTGCGCCACGGCTTCGCCGAACCACCGCCAGATCTTGAGCCATTGCAGGAATTCCGAGCGCTCGTCGGCGAAGGCACGGTGCGCCTGATCGGCCTGCTCCTGCGCCTCGGCGGGCCGCTCGCGCGGGTCCTGAACCGAGAGCGCGCTCGCAATGACGAGCACCTCGGCGAGCGCATCCTGATCGCGCGCGGCGACGATCATGCGCCCCACGCGGGGATCGAGCGGCAGCTTCGCCAGCTCGCGCCCGAGCGGCGTCAGTTCATTGTCGTCGTCGACGGCACCGAGCTCGGCCAGCAATTGGTAGCCGTCGGCAATGGCGCGGCCCGGCGGCGGTTCGATGAACGGGAACGTCTCGATGGCCGTGAGATGCAGCGCCTTCATGCGCAAAATCACCGCCGCCAGCGACGAGCGCAGGATCTCCGGATCGGTGAACCGCGCGCGCGCCTGAAAATCGCCTTCGTCGTAAAGCCGGATGCAGATGCCGTCCGCCACCCGGCCGCAACGCCCCGCCCGTTGATTGGCCGCGGCCTGCGACACCGGCTCGACCTGCAACTGCTCCACCTTGTTGCGGTACGAGTAACGCTTCACGCGCGCGAGCCCCGTATCGACGACATAGCGAATGCCCGGCACCGTCAGCGAGGTTTCGGCAACGTTCGTCGCGAGCACGATCCTCCGGGCATTCGACGATTTGAACACGCGCGCCTGCTCGGCCGCCGAGAGCCGCGCGAACAGCGGCAGTATTTCGGTGTGCGGCGGGTGGTGTTTGCGCAGCGCCTCGGCGGTGTCGCGAATCTCGCGCTCGCCCGGCAAAAAGACGAGCACGTCGCCCGGTCCTTCGCGGCACAGGTCGTCGACGGCATCTACGATCGCGTCGATGAGATCGCGCTCGGCTTCGCGCGCACCCTTCGCACGTTCGCGCGGGGACGGCGTGGCCGCCGTACCCTGCGCCGCCTTGATCGCCGCGCTGCGCTCGCGCGGGTCTTCGACGGGCTGGTAACGGATCTCGACGGGGTAAAGCCGCCCGCTCACTTCGATGACGGGTGCGGGCTTCGACTCAGTACCGAAATGACGCGCGAAGCGCTCGGCATCGATCGTGGCCGACGTGACGATCAGCTTCAGATCGGGCCGCTTCGGCAAAATCTCCTTCAGATAGCCGAGCAGAAAATCGATGTTGAGGCTGCGTTCGTGCGCCTCGTCGATGATGAGCGTGTCGTAGGCGCGCAACAGCGGGTCGGTCTGCGTCTCGGCGAGCAAAATGCCATCGGTCATGAGCTTGACCGATGCGCCCGGCGCCAGATTGTCGGTGAAACGCACCTTGTAGCCGACCACCTCCCCGAACGGCGTGCCGAGTTCCTCGGCGATGCGCCGCCCCGTGGCCGATGCAGCGATCCGGCGCGGCTGCGTATGACCGATCAGCCCGCTGCCGCCCGCGCCACGCCCGCGCCCGAGCGCGAGGCAGATCTTCGGCAACTGCGTGGTCTTGCCCGAGCCCGTTTCGCCCGAGACGATCACGACCTGATTGTCGCGGATCGCGCGCGCGATCTCCTCGCGGCGACCGGTGACCGGCAGCGCGGTGGGGAATTCGATGGGCGGAATCGGGTTGGGCGGCACACGCGCGTGGCGCGAGCCGTGGGCGCGACCCTGGCGCGGCGGTCCGCTCTCATCGGCGGCCGGACTATTGGGTACGTTCGACATGGGGGCGCATTATAATCCCGGCATGAACGCACAATCCGACCTCGTCCCCATCCCGGAACCCGTCGCGACTCGCCCCGTCGCGGCCGACCCCGTTTCCCAACACGCCCAGTTCGTCGACTGGATGCGATCGGTCGCGCCGTACATCCACGCGTTTCGCAACAAGACGTTCGTCGTGGGCTTCGGCGGCGAGGTCGTTCATCAAGGACTCCTGAACGCGCTCGTGTCCGACGTCGCGCTCTTGCAGGCGATGGGCATCCAGATCGTGCTCGTGCATGGGTCCCGCCCGCAGGTCGAGGAACAGATGAACCTGCACGGCGTGCAATCGGAGTTCTCGCACGGCATGCGCATCACCGATGCGCGCGCGCTCGAATCGGCCAAGGAAGCGGCGGGCGAAGTGCGGCTCGATATCGAAGCCGCGATCAGCCAGGGCCTGCCCAACACGCCCATGGCGCATGCGCACATCAGCGTGGTGTCGGGCAACTTCGTGACGGCCCGGCCCGTCGGCATTCTCGATGGCGTCGATTTCGCTCACACGGGCGTCGTGCGCAAGATCGATGCCGAATCGATCCGTCATTCGCTCGCGAGCCGCAAGCTCGTGCTGCTGTCGCCGCTCGGTTTCTCGCCGACCGGCGAAGCATTCAACCTCTCGATGGAAGATGTCGCCTCCGCCGCGGCCATCGCCCTGCGCGCCGACAAGATCATCTTCCTGACCGAAACGCCCGGCATCATGAACGAAGCGGGGGATCTCGTGCGCGAGCTTTCGCTCGACGACGCCTACCGCCTGCACGAAAGCGGCGAAGTGAAAGGCGACGCGGGCTTTTACCTGAAGCATGCCGTGCGCGCCTGCCGCGGCGGCGTTCCGCGCGCGCACATCATCCCTTACTCGCTCGACGGCAGCCTGCTGCTCGAACTGTTCCTGCACGACGGCGTGGGCACGATGATCTCGTACGAGAACCTCGAAAGTCTGCGCGAAGCCACGCCCGACGACGTGGGCGGCATCCTGACGCTGATCGAGCCGCTCGAATCGGATGGCACGCTCGTCAAACGCGGCCGGCACCAGATCGAGCGCGACATCGATCACTTCTCGGTCATCGAGCACGATGGCGTGCTGTTTGGCTGCGCAGCGCTCTATCCGTACCCGCAGGAGCGCATCGGCGAAATGGCGTGCCTCACGGTCGCGCCGGACGCCCAAGGCTCCGGTGACGGCGAGCGCCTCTTGAAGCGCATCGAGCAACGCGCGCGTGCGCGCGGCTTGACGCGCATCTTCGTGCTGACGACCCGCACCGAACACTGGTTCCTCAAGCGCGGCTTCGTGAAAGTCAGTGTCGACGACCTACCCGAAGACCGCAGGCGCCTCTACAACTGGCAGCGCAAGTCGCTCGTGCTGATGAAGCATCTGTGAGCGCGAAGCGAAGCGCGCGGCGCGTCCCCCTTCATTCGATTCCCTGGAGAAACCCACAATGACACGCATGGTTCAATGCGCGAAGCTCGGCAAGGAAGCCGAGGGCCTCGATTTCCCACCGCTGCCGGGCGAGCTCGGCAAGCGCATCTATGAAAACGTCTCGAAGGAGGCGTGGCAGGCGTGGCTCAAGCATCAGACGATGCTGATCAACGAAAACCGCCTCAATATGGCCGATCCGCGCGCGCGTCAATATTTGATGAAACAGACGGAGAAGTTCTTTTTCGGCGAGGGCGCCGATCAGGCAAGCGGATACGTTCCGCCGACCGAAGGCTGAACTCGCATCAACCGACGGGCTTCAGGCTGCCGCGCCGGCGTGACCGCGCGGCGGAAAAAACAGCCCGCGCGAACGGCTCAGTGCCGCGCGCGCCCCACGCGTGGCCATGACGGCCCCGACTTGCCCGAAGTTGAAATCATGCGATACGAGCAGTTCCATGAAAGAGACCATCGGCAACACAACCGACGGGTTGTAAAGCTGACGTTCGATAAGCGCTTTCATGGCGACTTCTCCCTTGCTTCGTATCTCGGTGCCCGCGAGTCTGGTGTGAAGGCTTCGATATGGAGCCATTCTAGGCAGACCGCGGGGCCGGATAAATCCGCAAAACAGAAAGTCACTTGTCGGCCCTCGCGAACAATGAGAGCGCGAGGAATGCCCGCAGGTTAAGCGAGCGGCGCGCCGGCAAACACGGGCAAAGCCTCGGCCCGTTCGGAGAAGGCTGCCAGCGCGGGATGCAGCGCCGGGTCGATCGTTCCCGGCAGGATGTACTGCGTGAAACGCCAGGCGATGGCCACGGTGAGATCAGCTTGCATCATTCTCTCACCGGTCAGCCAGCCGTCACCGCGGGCGACACCGCCGCTTGCAGCGAGCTCGCGCTCGAGCATGGCGTAGGCCGCCGACAGTTGGCCCGATACCCGGTCGATCCACGGCTCGTGCTGTTTGTCTGCCGGGCGCAGATTACGCTCGTAGACGATTTGCACCGTCTTTTCGCACGCCGCGAGCGCAAACCCGATCAAATGAAGCGCGCGCCGACGTTGCTCCGTGTCTTGCGGCATGAGGCGGCGCTGCGGCGGTACTTTGTGATCGAGATGATCGAGAATCAGGCTCGAATCGATGAGCAGCGTGCCATCGTCTTCGATCAGCGTCGGTGCCTTGACGACCG
The DNA here is from genome assembly GCF_013282575.1 of Paraburkholderia sp. NMBU_R16. Classification (GTDB taxonomy): domain Bacteria; phylum Pseudomonadota; class Gammaproteobacteria; order Burkholderiales; family Burkholderiaceae; genus Trinickia. The sequence goes on along the minus strand of NZ_JAAAYE010000004.1, from coordinate 49,827 downwards.
GGTTGACTGCGGCAAACGCGTCGAAGTGGCGAAACACTGAAAGCGGACGGTGCTCGAATGCAATATCGAGCACGGCCATCGAAACGGCTACACGGCGTACGAACGGCGAATCCAGCATGCCTATCAGTTGCATCGATGCCTCGCTTGTTCCTGGGTGAAAACGCCACTTTATCAGCCAATCCGGCGCCAGCTCATCGGCCCGAACAAAAAGCGCAAGGTCAGACGAAAACGCGATCGAGCGAGACGTGAGTCCGTTGCATCCTCACGCAGAGCCGACGAGCCATACTGTTACCGTCGGGCGCTCCGACCTGAGCGCTTGCCTGCCCCACCGGGAGTCATCGCCATGAACCTGCGATCGGTAGCAGCCTCAGTCTCGATAGGCGCCGCTCTGTCGTGCGGGGCCGGGTGTGCTCAGCAACGGGAACCGGACTACATCTATACGACGACGGTGACGATTGCGGACGGCAAGACCGTCGAGTGCGCGGTCAACGAACCGCTCGCCGGTCCCGCGGCGTCCGATGCGCCGCTCAGTACCGCGGAGAAGCGTCAGGCCGAAGTGCTGGCGATGCACCGTCTTTTTCTCGAGACCGGCCCGTGGTCCGACTACCCCACTCCGTACACCGCGCCCGACATCAAATGCAGGGCCATACGACAGTGAGGGCTCAGCCCGCGCGCAAGACACGCAGGCCCTCCTCGACCTGCAGTTCGTTGTCGGCCGCGAATCGCATGACGAATTCGAAAGCCTCTGGGCAAATCCGGACTAATTCGCCCGATACAGTCAGGCACTTGATGCCATCGTCGACGAACGGCACCGCTAGCCACGTCGCGGCCGCGTCTCTGCCTGGCCGCTTCTCCTTGACGAAGAGGGCGATGACACCGGCGAGACGCTCGGCCCAGTCGCCAGGCCTGAACGTCTTGCCGCCGCGCGTGATCCCGACGATCAGGTGGGCGGGAGGGCGGCGCGAAGGATGATCGTCGTAGCTCATTTGGGAACGCGTGCAAGGGCCGGCGGTAGTCCAAGCGGGCTGGGCTCACGCATTGCGCTCGCACGAGCGCCGGCGTGAAGCCGGAATACGGCCGCGGTTTCTTCGAGCAGGCGCGCCTGCTCTTCGAGCGATGCGGCGGCTGAGGCCGCTTGCTCGACGAGTGCCGCGTTTTGCTGAGTGGAGCGGTCCATATGCGACACCGCGCGATCGATTTCTCCGATTCCCTTCGATTGCAGCTCCGACGCCGCACTGATTTCGGCGACGATGGCATGCACTTCATGCGCCGCTTTGACGACGTACGCCATCGTTGCACGTGCGCGCTCGGCCAGTTCGGTGCCGCTATGCACCTTTGCGAGAGAGGCGCTCATCAATGCACGGATTTCCTTGGCCGCGGCGGCAGAGCGTCCAGCAAGCGCGCGAACCTCGCCTGCCACGACAGCGAATCCGCGTCCCTCCTCGCCAGCCCGCGCGGCTTCGACCGCCGCATTGAGCGCGAGTATGTTCGTCTGGAACGCAATGCCTTCGATAGCGCCGATGATGCTGACGATATGATCCGAGTCGGCCGACATGTCAGTGATTGCATGGACGATTTCTCCTACCACTTCACCGCCGCGAACGGCGGTAGCCGAAGCCGTTTGCGCCTGCGTACTCGCTTCGCGCGCGTGCTGCGCGTTTTGTGCAACGGTCGCGGTCAGTTCCTTCAGACTCGCTGAAGTCTCTTCGAGCGCCGCTGCCTGTTGCTCCGTACGAGCGGATAAATCGGCATTGCCGCTCGCGATGTCGTGCACGCCATGACGAATTTCGCCGGTGCCGTCGCGCACGCGTATGACCGTAGCCGCCAAGCTCGCCTGCATTCGCGCGAGCGCCGCCATCAGACGGCCCATTTCTCCCCCCCGCGATACATCGATCGTCGAAGTCAGGTCGCCCGAAGCGATTCGCTCGAAATGATCGATCGCCGTGCCGATCGGTTTGACGATCGACGCGCTGAGCACGCGCCGTGCGAGCACGGCGAGGATTACCGACGCACAGCCGACGCCGATGAACAGTGCCAGCAACCGGTGAAAGCGCACCTTCGACGCTTCGAAATGCGTCTTCTGCGCGTGCACCTGGAAGTCCATGAGCCGCTGCGCCGCTTGTTTGTAGCCCGCGAAAAGCGCGTCCGGTGCCTGCCGCTCGATCGTGCGGAACGACGCGAAATCGTCCTGGTCGAGTGCCGCGACCTCCGGCGCAATGACCTGCTTGATCAGGTTCGCGCGTGCCGTGCGCAACGCATTGGCGAGCGCCGTCTCCGCATCGCCCGACACGGGCAACGCGTTGTACGCGGCGATATCGCGATCGCTCGCGGCGAGCGCGGCGTGCACGCTGGCGAGCGTCGAGTCCGTCGGCTTGCCTTGCGCAACGAGCGTCTCATAGCTGCCCAGATCGACGCGCGCCTGCAACAGGCTCGCGGTGCTTTCGGCGAGATGGGTGAGCGCCGCCGTCTCCCCGCTGTACATCTTCTCGAGCGCCCGATTGGCGGAGCCGAGTCCGACGACCGACGCTGCAATGACGATCACGAGCGCACCGGTGTAGCCCGCCACCGTGGCCGTGAGTGCAGCACGAACATTGGCGATCCTCATCATGCTGTCTTCCGAAAAAAAAGGCGGCAGGCGAAAAAGCTCGCCGCCGCCTTCGAACTGCCGCCCAAAGGCGGCACCGTCTTGGAGGAGGTCAGGACAATCAGAAGCGAGTGCGTACGCCCGAAGTCAGCTCGAGCTGGTTCTTCGCGCCGAACGTGCTGCCGACCGTATAGCCGCCGTGAAGCCGCATGTAGTCGCCAGCGAGGTACAGCTCCGTGCGCTTCGAAAGGTGATAGAAGACCGAACCGTAGAGCGTTTCCTTGAAGCCGTTGTGCAAGCCCGCCGCCGCATCGAACACGTGGCCCGTATTGGCGTTCGGAATGTTGCCATCGCCGTTGTACGCGGCGTTGTGAACGCGCATTTGCTGATAGCCGAGCTCATAGTCGAATGCTCCCTTCGGCGCAAGCTTGAACGAGACGGTCCACGCGTTGTCTTGCCGTTGGCCGAGCGAGCCTTGATCGCCGAGATAGCGGAAGTAGCCCGCGTTGATGCGCGCGATGCCGAACGTGTAGTTGCCGCCCACCGACCACGTCTGGTTCACGAAGCCCGTGTTGTTCACGTGGTTGTAGAAAGCCGACACGTTGAACGGGCCGCCGTTGTAGCCGAGCGCTGCCTGGTAGGTGCTGCCCGATGCGAACGACGTGGAATTGCTGAACGCATAACCGGCGCTGGCGAAAATACCGTTGTTGAACAACTTCTTCCACGCAAGACCGTTGTTGTAACGGGTACCCGTTGCGCCCGCAGCGTAGAAAATCATCTGCTTGAAGTTGTTCGAGTTCGTCCAGCCACCCTCTTCATACCGGAGCTTGGCGCTGCCGTACGGGTCACCATAGATTGCGGCGGCGTCGCGCGCGATCGTGTTTTGGAAGCCCGCAGTGAACTTGCCGTACGTATCGTTCTCGATCCCAACCCACGCATCGCGATCGAAGATCTGGCCCGGATCCTCCATGGCGCCGTTGGCAACCACGAATTCGCTCTCGAGGGTGAAGATCAGCTTCGTGCCGCCGCCAAGATCTTCCGCGCCCCTCAAACCCCAGCGGCTGCCGCTGAACCACGGCTCGCCATCGGCGTTGCCCATGCCGATCAGGTGATTGCCTTTCGCATCGGCATGCGTGATGTAGGTGGGGAAGCTCAAATCCATGAGCCCGTACAGCTGCACGCTCGATTGCGCGTGGGCGCCGCTAGCCGCGGCCAATGCGCCGGCGGCAATTGCCAAGGTCCGGTAGGTCCTTCTCAAGATCGTCTCCTCATTCACTGCGTTGAACTTCTGCTTGTATGAACGATGCCCAGCATCCAGGCACCGAGCTTTCCGCCAAAACGGAATGGAGACAATCGTAGTGGTCCGAATCCTTCGCGCTCCTTTCGCGATCGCTTAGTAGTACTAAGTGCTTTCACTAATTACGCAATAATGCATGCGTCATCATTGTGCGTCTTTGGCCTTGAGGATGTAGCCGAGCCCGCGCAGTGTCATGATCTGCGCCGTGGATGCGGAAAGATGCTTACGTAAGCGATGTATATATATGTCGATGGCATCGGCACTCGCCTCATCCTCGAGACTGAACACACTATCCATCAGCGAGGCCTTTGTGACGGTCTTGCCCTGCTTGAGCATCAACGTTTCGAGAATCGCATGTTCGCGGCGCCGCAAGGCGAGCGGCGCGTCGTTGTGCGAGAACTCGCGCGTATCCGTGTTGTACTGCAGATCGCCGCACACGAGCGAGCCCGATTTGCCGCTCGTTTGACGGCGGATCAGCGCTTTGATGCGGGCCACGAGTTCGCGCGCGTCGAACGGCTTGACGACGTAATCGTCCGCACCGATGCTGAAGCAATCGACCTTATCGTCGATCGAACCATGGGCCGTCAGCATCAAGACGGGTGCGTTATCGCCGCGTCTGCGCAATCGTGCGAGCACTTCCTTGCCGCTCATGCGCGGCAAACGCATATCGAGCAGCACGACATCGTAGCTTTGCGTACTGAGTACGGCATCGGCCGATTCGCCGTCGTTCGCGCAATCGACGGCGAAATTCTCGGCTCGCAGCAGATTGACGATCCAGTGCGCCAGTTCGGCGTTGTCTTCGACCAGCAGCAGTTTCATTGCGTCATTCCTTCACGGCTTGCAGCCGGCAGACGAACGGTGGCCGTGAGGCCGACGCGCCCGGGGCCCGGTGCGACGGACGCCGTGCCGCCATGCGAGCGCGCGATGCCCTGCACGATCGCGAGCCCGAGACCGGTCCCATCGACATCGGTCGCGCCGCGATAAAAACGTTCGAACACGTGCGCGCGTATCTCCGCGGGAATGCCCGGCCCGTTGTCCACCACCTCCAGCACCACCTCTTCGCCTTCACGCCTGCACACCACCGTCACGTGCCCCCCTTCCTGTGTATAACGAATTGCATTGTCGACGAGGTTCGAGACGAGCGCGGCCAGCAATTGCTCGATACCCATCACGGCGATGTCATCGGCGAGATCGGCCCCGAGGTCGATATTACGCCGCTCAGCCGCCATGATGAGCTCCTCGAGCACGGAGAAAATCACACGTGCCATATCGACGCGCACCAGCGTGGCCGCGGCTCGCGTCGACTCGGCCTGCGCCAGCAGCAACAGCTGATTCGTGATTTCGATCATCTTGAGGCTGGTGCGCCTCACGCCATGCAGCACATCGACGAGCACGGGATCGCCGGCGTCGTGCTGGCAGGCGTATTGAACCTGCGTGTCGAGCAGCGTCAGCGGCGTGCGCAATTGATGCGCGGCATCGGCGATGAACTGCCGCTGCGTGGTCGTATGCAGTTTCAGGCGCGCGATACATTGATTGATCGCGTCGACGATGGGACGCAGTTCGGACGGCAAATGGTGGAAGCGGATGGGTTCCAGCTCCATGGCATCGCGATCGGCGACGTTTTCGCTGAGCTTCATGAGCGGCCGCAACTCGCTCGTGAGGCCGATCACGACTAGTACCGCGGCCAGCGCGAGCATCAAACCCTGCCGCAGCACCTGCGGGTGCCAGAGCTGTGAAAGCATCGCCTCGCGCGAGGCTTGCGTCTTGGCCACGATCACGGTGACCGGCGTGACGGATCCCGAGTCGTAGACCTGCCGCTGGAATGCGACGGCGCGCAGGTTTTGTCCTTCGAGCACCGTGTCGTAAAACACGGGAAAGGTCGCCAGATGCCCGGGCAGCGCGAGATCAAACGACCCGCCGAGCAGCTTGTCCTCGCCCGCGACGACCTTGTAGAAGACCTGGTCGCGGTAAGGAGATTCGAACATTTCGAGCGCCGCGGGCGGGATATTCGCGATCAGCGCCCCGTCGCGCCACTCGATGTCTTCGCCTATGGTGCGCGCGGACGCAAGCAGCACGCTGTCCTGCACGAGATCGGCCGTCTGCCGCGACGCGTCGTGCGCCATCAAGCCCGTGACGAAAACGAACGTGCCAAGCGGCAGAAACACCCACAGCAGCAGCCGCGCACGCAGGCTATGCAGCATCACGAACTCCCCCTATTCATCCGACGCTCAACGGGGCGCGGGCACACACCTTTCGATGCGTGCCCGCGAAGCACCGCTTGTACCGATTTTCCGTTGCCGCCGGGGCGCCTGCTTCATCAGAAGGCGGCCGGTCTCCATTTCAGCAAACGCTTTTCCAATGTCGTGAGCAGGTAGTCTATCGTCAACGCGACCACGGCTAGCACGATCATCGCAGCAAACACGCCGCTTGCGTTGAACGCGCCCTGCGCCGTCGAGATCAACAGGCCGATACCCTGCTTCGAGCCGAGGAATTCGCCGACGACCGCACCGACGAGCGCGAAACCGAAGCTCGTATGCAAGCTGGCAAGGATCCAGGAGAGCGCCGACGGAATCACGACCGCGGTGGTCAGCTGACGCTTCGACGCACCGAGGATCTGCGCGTTCGCGATCATATAGCGGTCCGCTTCGACCACGCCTTGGAACGCATTGCCAAAGACGACGAAGAACACCATGACGACCGCCAGCGCCACCTTCGATGCCATGCCGAGGCCGAGCGCAATGACGAATATGGAGCCGAGCACCACACGCGGAATCGAGTTCGCGATCTTGATGTAGAGGCTGAAGACGTCTGAAAGCAGTTTGTTGCGGCCGAGTATGACGCCGCAGATGATGCCGCCCACCGCGCCGATCAGAAAGCCGAGCATCGTTTCTTCGAGCGTCACCCAGACCTGCACGAGCAGCGGGCCTTGCGAGGTTCCGTTCACGAACCAGTCGACGATCTGATCGAAGATCAGCGACGGCATCGAGAAAAAGAACGGATCGAACCATTTCAGTCGTCCGCCGAGCTCCCAGCCGCCGAGCACGACGACGAGCACGAGAATACGCAAGCCGATGACGAGCGCACGGCGCTGCCGGATCCGGCGTTGCGCGACTTTTTCGACCTCGGCGAGCGATTGTTCGCCAAAGGCGCGTTGAGCATGTTCAACAGTTGACATTTTCCGACCTTTCTTCCAGTTCTTGCCGCGTTCTTTCAGTTCTTGCGCGAGGGTAGACATCAAGCGATCTGCACTTCTTCGCGCAGGTCGTGCCAGATATCGCGCGAAATTTCGATGAAGCGCGGTTCGTAGCGAATTTCCGAGGTGATGCGCGGCCGCGGCAAATCGATCTCGTAGACCTTTTTCAGCGTAGCCGGACGTGCCGTGAGCACGAACACGCGGTCAGCCAGCGCAATCGCTTCCTCGAGATCGTGCGTGACGAATACGACCGAGCCCGCATTGGCCGACCACAACTGCAGCAGCTCGTCTTGCATCAGCGTGCGCGTTTGCATGTCGAGGGCCGAGAACGGCTCGTCCATGAGCAGGATCTCGGGCTTGTTGATGAACGTCTGGGCGAGCGCGACGCGCTTGCGCATACCGCCCGAGAGTTGGTGCGGATAGTGATTCTCGAACTTTTCGAGACCGACGCGGCGCAGCCAATCGCGCGCCTCTTCATGTGCGACGGCCTTCGAACGTCCGCGAAACATGGGGCCGGCCGCGACGTTGTCGAGCACGGTGCGCCACGGAAACACAGCGTCCGCCTGAAACACGAAGCCGATGCGTGGATCGATGCCCGTCACGGGCGCGCCCATCACACGGACTTCACCCGTCGTCGGCTTGAGCAGGCCGGTGATCATGCTGAGCGTCGTCGATTTGCCGCAACCCGTCGGGCCGACGATCGCAATGAATTCGCCCTTTGCGACCGACATGCTGAAATCGCGCAATGCGATCGTCGCCTTGCCGTCGGGCGAAATGAAGCGGCACGATACCGAGTTGAACTCGATGACAGGTGATTCTTTGGAGACAGCTTGGTTCATCGCAAATCCAGGGAAGTGGCCGGCGCCGCCCCTCGCGGCGCCGGTGAAGGCACGGGCTCCGGCGACAGCCGGAACGCACGGTGCCGGATTATTTCGACTCCACGAACGCGTTGGTGTAGGTCTTCGACAGATCGACGTGCTTGCCCTTCACTGACGGGTTGAAGCCCGCCAGCACCTTGAGCACCGTCTCCGGGCCATCCTTCGGCATCTTCGCGTCCTTGGTGAACATCGGCAGCGAAGCCTTCAGCGCCATCAGGTAGAGCTCCTTGTCCTTCTGATAGTCGGCCGGCATCTTCGCGGCGATCTCATCGGCGCTGTGCGTACTGATGAACTGCATCGTCTTCGCGAACGCGTGCGCGAGCTTTTGGGCCTGCTGCTTATGCGATTCAGCCCAGGCGCGCTGCACATAAAAGCTCGCCGCCGGATACACCCCGCCGAGCGCGGCCTTCGTTCCTTCGACGTTACGCATGTCGACGAGCACCTTGGCATCGCCCGTCTTCAGCAGCTTGGAGACGGTCGGCTCCGTCGTCATACCCGCATCGATGCGGCTTTGCTTGATCGCGGCAATGAAGCTCGCGTCCGCGCCGACAGGCAGCATCGTGTACTGGTTCGACGGGATGCCATGCTGGGCCGCGAGGTACTGCGTGAGAAAGCTCGTCGACGAACCGAGGCCGGTCACGCCGAGCGTCTTGCCCTTCACGTCGGCGAACGACTTCAGCGTATCGGCCGCCTTCGTCGACACCATCTCGACTTCGCCCGGCACCTGGCAGAACACGGCGATCGCCTCGGTTTCCTTGCCCTTGGTCTGCAAGTCGATCGTGTGATCGTAAAAGCCGACCACGCCTTGCACGGCGCCCGCGAGGAGCTCGTTTTCCGCATCGACGCCGGCCGGCTGCGAGAGCAGCTCGACGTCGAGACCTTCGTCCTTGAAGTAGCCGAGCTGCTCGGTGAGCTTCGCCGGCAAATAGATGATCTTGGTGATGCCCCCCACCATGATCGTGACCTTTCCGTCATCAGCGGCTGATGCGTGCTGCGAGACGATACCGAATGAAAGTGCCGAAGCGAGAGCGAGGACCTTCAAGTTGCGCAGGGTCGGGTACATCGTGACGTCTCCTTTGTTATCGCGCGCCGCAGGATGCGGTCTGTTGTCGCGTTGATGGCGAAATTCTATTGGACGCAATCCTTCTCGATCCTTTCGCCGATGCAAGGTAGGTATACGGGATTTCCATAATAAACAGGTTCGGCACCGACATCATGGTAAGGCCGCGGTGCGCAGCCCATCGAGCGGTGCGCACATCGGAGCAGTTGGCTGCAGCGATACGGGGCGTTCGCTATAGTGGGCGGTTGAACGAAGCATGACGACAAATAATCAGGAGACCCAACGATGCACGGTTCGTCCGCACCCGTCCCACCGGGCCCGTCCCACGGCAGCCTCACCGTGTTGCAAGGCGCGGCGCTTTATGTCGGCGCCGTGCTCGGCACGGGTGTCATCGCGTTGCCCGCGCTGGCGGCCAACGTTGCCGGGCCGGCTTCGCTGCTGGCCTGGCTCGCACTGGTCCTCTTGTCCGCGCCGCTCGCGGCCACGTTCGCCGCGCTCGGCGCGCGCTACCCCGACGCCGGCGGCGTCGCAACCTACGTGCGCAATGCGTTCGGCGAGCGCGCCTCGGCGATCGTCGGCTGGTGTTTCTACTTTGCCGTGCCTGCCGGCGCGCCGGCGGCCGCGATGTTCGCGGGCGCTTACGTCGCCGCGGCCGTGGGCGGCGGCAGCCAGACGGTCTTGCTAACAAGCGCCGCGCTCGTGCTGGCCGTCACGGCCGCCAATGCACTCGGCGTCACGATCTCGGGGCGCTTGCAAGTCCTGCTTTCGGCGCTGCTCGTGGCGTTGCTGCTCGCCGCCGTTGCCGTCTCGCTGCCTCATGCGCGCATCGCCTATCTGCATCCGTTCGCGCCGCACGGCTGGTCGGCCATCGCGCCGGCAGCCGCGTTGCTCGTCTGGAGCTTTGCGGGGTGGGAGGCCATCACCCACCTGGCGGGCGAATTCCGGCATCCGGCGCGCGACCTGCCGCTCGCCTCGGGCATCGCGGTCGTCGTCGTGGGCGTGCTCTACCTTGCTGTCGCCGCGGCAAGCGTGCTCGTGCTGGGCCCCGCGGCTGGCGAAGCCGACGCGCCGCTCGCCCAGTTGCTCGTCATGGGTATCGGCGGACAGGTCCGGATCGTCGCCGCCGTCGCCGCCGTCCTGCTCACGCTCGGGACGATGAACGCCTATTTTGCGGGCGCGGCGAAGCTCGGTGCCGCGCTCGGCCGTGATGGCGCCTTGCCGCGCTGGCTCGCGGCGGGCTCGCTGGCGGGCGACGTACCGCGTCGCAGCCTGGGCGTCGTTTCCGCGCTCGCTGCGCTTGCCACGGCGGCCGTCGCCTGGGCGCAGGTCGGGCCCAAACCGCTCGTGATGCTGACGACGGGCTCCTTCGTCACCGTCTACGCGCTCGGCACAGCCGCCGCACTGAAGCTGCTGCCACGCGGCAGCGCCGCCCATCGCTGCGCCGGCATCGCGTTGATCGCGGTCGCGGCCTTGTGCGTGGCGACCGGATGGTTCCTGCTGTGGCCGCTCGCGATGAGTGCCTGCGCGCTCCTTTACCTGGCATTGCAAAAACGGTTGCAAAAGCGTCGCGACGCCCGGCTTCGGGCCACGCGGGGCAAGGTCGCGCAAACCGGCGGTTAGCGTGCAGTCATCGCGTCAGGACGCGCCGCTGCCTGCCACGGCGGGGGGCCCGAGCCGATAGGCGCGCCGGGCATTGGCACCGAAAACGCGCGGCACCGCGTCGGGACCGTACGAGCCGACCAGCTCGAGCGCATGAGTGAGCCACGCCCGCCCTTCTCCGGCACAGCGCACGACGGGAAAATCGCTGCCCCAGATCGTCCGCTCGGTGCCGAACAGCTCGAGCACACGCCGAGCCCACGGCTCGACCGTCTCGACCGGCGAGCCCGGCGCCGCCTCGGTCCATAGACCTGACAGTTTGCAGTAGACCGACGGATGAGCGGCGAGTGCGGCGAGCCGCTCGCTCCACGCCTCGCGCCCCTGTCCGGCGGCGATATCGGGCTTCGCCGCATGGTCGACCACGACCGTCAACGACGGATGCCGCTCGACGAGCTCGAGAATCCAGGGCAGATGCACGGGGCGAACGAGCGCGTCGAAAGTCAGCTGCGATTCGACCATCGCATCGAGCGCACGACGCGCGAACGGGCGCCCGATCCACCCCGGATCAGGCAGGTCCTGCAGCATCGGCCGCAAGCCGACGAGATGCGGATGCGTCGCCAGTGCCGCGATACGCGCGGGTGCATCGTCGCGCTCGAAGTCCGTCCATCCGACCACGCCAGCGACTTCGCCGGGATGCGCCAACGCGTGCTCGAGCAAAAACGTCGTTTCGTCCTCGGTCGGCGCAGCTTGCACGAGAATGCCGGCGCTCACGCCGAGGGGCGCGAACTCGTCGCGCCAGTGCGCCAGCCCGTAATCGCGGTAAAGCACGCGGAACTCGGGCGTGAGCCACCCGTAATCGCCCCGCGCCAAGGACCAGATATGAAAATGTCCGTCGATGACCATCGTCAGGAATCCTGAACAAGCAAAGGAAATGTCTTTCTGGCGATCCGCCGCATCGGGCGCGGCGGCATCGTGCGCCGGGCAGCGGTCAGCCGGGCTCGCTCGCATGCGCGGGAATGAGCCCCTCGCTTTTGAGCGCCGCCCACAACTCGCGCGGAACCGGCGCTGCCATCGCGACGCAGTTCTGCCTGACCTCGTCGGGCGTGCGCGCACCAGCGATGACGCAGGCCACCGGTCGCGGCGCCTTGCAAAACTGCAGCGCGGCGGCCTTCAAATCGACGCCGAAGGGCTCGCATAAAGCAAGAAGCCGCGCCCGTTTGTCGAGCATCGATACGGGGGCTTGCGCATACTCGAACGTATTGCCGCCCGCGAGGAGCCCCGAGTTGTAAGGACCGCCGATCACGAGCTGCACGCCGCGCGCCTCGCAAGCAGGGATCAGCGCATCGAGCGCGCCGGTATCGAGCAGCGTATAGCGCCCCGCGAGCAGAAAAATGTCGGGGTCCGCATCGTCGAGCGTTTTCAGACAAGGCTCGACGCGATTCACGCCAAGCCCCCACGCGCCGATCACGCCCTCGTCGCGCCATTGCGACAGCACCTTCATCGCGCCGTCCACCGCGATCCGGTATTGCCGCAGCCAGTCGTCGCCGTGCGTGTCCTGCGCGACATCGTGGATATAGACGATATCGATGCGATCGGTGCCGAGCCGTTTCAAACTCGCCTCGAGCGAGCGGCGCGCACCGTCGCCCGAATAATCGTATTCCACGCGAAACGGCAGGCCGCCCACAAAGCCGTTATGAACCTCGGGTACGGAAGCGTCCGGAATCAGCAGCCGCCCCACTTTCGTCGATAGGACGAATGCGTCGCGCGAATAGCGTGCAAGCGCGCGGCCCAGCCGCGTTTCCGAGAGGCCCGCGCCATAAAACGGCGCCGTATCGAAGTAGCGAATGCCGGCGTCCCAGGCGGCCGACACCGTCTCCAACGCCACCTCGTCGCTGACGCGCGCGAAAAGATTGCCGAGCGGCGCCGCCCCGAAGCCCATTGGGCCGGGAGCAATCGCGCCGCGCTCGTCACGGGCGTGGCGATCTGAGCGATCGTGGGTCACGGTCGTATCTCCATAAACGAAGCGCCCGTATCAGGCGTGGGATAACTGCGGCGCCTTGGCCGCGCGTTCGGATTTCGCCGCCTTGCCCCGACGGGCCGAGGCGCGCTTGGTGGCTGGCGCGACGCACGATTGACGCACGACCAGCTCCGGAGCGAAGACGATATGGCGCGGTGCGATATCGAGTCCGTTCACGCGCTCGACGAGCATGTCGAGCGCGGCGGCGGCCATCTCGTCGACGGGTTGCCGCACCGTGGTCAGCGCCGGTGAAAATGCGGCCGCCCAGGCGAAGTCGTCGATGCCGACCACCGAGATGTCATCGGGACACCGGATGCCCGCTTCGGCCAGCGCGCGCATCGCGCCGATCAACATCTGGTTGTTCGTCGCGAAGATGGCGGACGGCGGCTCCGGCAGCTTCATCAGCGCCTGCGCGGCCTTGAATGCCTCCGGCTCACCGAAAGCGCCCTGCCGCACGAGTTCCGGTATGACCTCGAGCCCTGCCGCGCGCAACCCGTCGACGAATCCGGCCAGGCGATCCCGGCCCGGCACCAGATGTTGCTGACCCGCAAGGATCGCAACGCGCGTGTGCCCGAGCGAGAGAATGTGTTGCATGACGATGCGCGAAGCGGCCACGTTGTCCAACACGACGGAGTCGTAATCCGACGCCCGGATGATGTGATCGACGGCCACGATCGGCATGATGCCAACGTCGTTGGCGAGGTCTTTGTAGGTTTCGTCGGGGCCCGTCGCGCATAAAATCGCGCCGACCGCCAGATGCGCGCGCAGCATGCGCAAGTACCAGCGTTCCTGCTCGAGGTCGCGCTCGCTATCGCAAAGCAGCACGGCATAGCCCAACGTGCGCGCGCGCTTTTGGACTTCGTGGACGAGCTCCGTAAAAAATGGATTCGTGATATCGGGCACCACGAGACCGATCAGCTTCGTCGCGCCTTTCTTGAGGCTGCGCGCCACCGTGTTCGGCGCATAGCCGAGCGCCGCCACCGCCTTTTGCACGCGGCTCGTCAGCTCCGGGCTCACGTACGTCGAACCGGACAGTACTGCCGAGACAGTGGCCAGGCTGACCTCGGCCAGCCGCGCCACATCCTTCATCGTTGCTGCCACGTTGTTTCCCGCTCTGAATGGTCCCATCGATGCCTTTGCCGAGCCGCTCCTCATGGTCTCGCCGGCAAGACGAGCCCCGATCATATCTGCATTCCCAAACTGTGGCAAAACGTTTAGCGAAACGTTTCGATGGACCCGGCAACATGGTTAACCCGATAGTCCAGTCTCACCTGTTGACATCGGCCTTAGCGCCATCTAGTCTCACGCCGAAACGTTTAGCGAAACGTTTCGGCAACGAACCGCCGGGGTGCCGCTCGGGCGCCCCGTCCAGGACGAGACAGATGAGTGAGACAGATCAACCGCCAGGCGGGCAAGCGCCGCGCCCGCTGGTGTGCATCCGCAATTTGAGCAAGTCGTTTCCCGGCGTACGCGCGCTCGACAATTGTCAGTTCGAGCTGCTGCCGGGCGAGGTCCATGCCCTGATGGGCGAGAACGGCGCCGGCAAGTCGACGCTGATGAAGGTGCTATCGGGTGTCTACCAAAAGGACGAGGGGGAAATTCTCGTCGATGGCCGACCTGTCGACATTCCCGACCCGCGCGCCGCCCAGGCGCTCGGCATCGGCATCGTGCATCAGGAACTGAACCTGATGAACCATCTGAGCGCCGCCCAGAACATCTTCATCGGGCGCGAGCCGAAGGGGCGCCTCGGGCTTTTCATCGACGAGCGCGAGCTCAATCGCCGGGCCGCCACGATCTTCCAGCGCATGCATCTGAAGCTCGATCCGCGCACGCCGGTGGGCGAGCTCACGGTGGCCAAGCAGCAGATGGTCGAGATTGCGAAGGCGCTCTCGTTCGATTCACGCGTGCTCATCATGGACGAGCCGACCGCGGCGTTGAACAACGTCGAGATCGAGGACCTCTTTCGCATCATTCGGCAACTGCAGACGCATGGCGTCGGCATCGTCTATATCTCCCACAAAATGGACGAACTGCGGCAGATCGCGAGCCGCGTGACGGTCATGCGGGACGGACAGTACGTGGCCACGGTTCCCACCGCGACAACGCCGGTCGAGACCATCATCGGCATGATGGTCGGACGCCAGCTCGACAGCGCGCCGCGGCATCCGAGCCACAGCGCCGATAACGAGATCGCCCTCGAAGTCAAAGGCCTGACGCGCGGCACCGCGATCCGCGACGTGAGCTTCAGGTTGCGTCGCGGCGAAGTGCTCGGTTTCGCCGGCCTCATGGGCGCGGGCCGCACGGAAGTGGCGCGCGCGATTTTCGGCGCCGATCCGCTCGAGCGCGGCGAGATCTACGTGCATGGCAAGCGCGTATCGATCAAATCGCCGAAGGATGCGGTGCGCCACGGCATCGGCTATCTGTCCGAAGACCGCAAGCATTTCGGCCTGGCCACCGGGATGGACGTGAAAGCCAACGTAGCGCTGCCGAGCATGCAAAGCTTTACCTCGTTCGGCATGTTTCTCGACCAGCGCGCAATTCATCGCGCGGCCGACAAATACGTGAAGCAGTTGCGCATCAAGACGCCTTCTGTCGATCAGCAGGTGCGCCTGCTCTCCGGCGGCAATCAGCAGAAGATCGTCATCGCCAAGTGGCTGCTGCGCGATTGCGACATCCTCTTTTTCGACGAACCGACGCGCGGTATCGATATCGGCGCGAAGACGGAGATCTACAAGCTCATCGATGCGCTGGCGGCCGAAGGCAAGGCCATCGTCATGATCTCGTCCGAGCTCCCCGAAATCCTGCGCATGAGCCATCGTGTGCTCGTCATGTGCGAGGGGTGTCTGACCGGCGAACTGCCGGCCGGTGCCGCCACGCAGGAAAACATCATGCAGCTCGCGACGCAACGCGAGTCAGTCGTCACCGAATGAATCGACGGAATCGAACATGAGCCAGACACCGAACCCGCTGCCTCCGGCAGAACCCGCCCTGTCGATGGAGCGCGAGCGCAGCGTCGCCGCCCTCGTCGGCAAGCTTTTTCACTCCGGCGCGCGCCAGAAGCTGCTCGCGTTCGCCAGCCTCATCGTGCTCATCGCATTTTTCGGCATTGCGTCGCCGCAGTTCCTGCAGGTCGACAATCTGGTCAGCATCTTGCAGGCCACGGCGGTGAACGGCGTGCTCGCGATCGCTTCCACGTTCGTCATCATCACCGGCGGCATCGACTTGTCCGTGGGCACGTTGATGACCTTTTGCGCCGTCATGACGGGCATGGTGCTGACGAACTGGGGCATGCCGCTTTTCGTGGGTATTCTCGCCGCCCTCTTCTTCGGCGCGCTGTGCGGCTGGATCTCCGGCTTTCTGATCGCGAAGCTGCGCATTCCGCCCTTCATCGCCACGCTCGGCATGATGATGCTGCTCAAGGGCCTTTCGCTCGTGATCTCGGGCACGCGGCCCATTTATTTCAACGACACGCCGGGCTTCACCAGCATCTCGCAGGATTCGGTGATCGGCACGTTGATTCCGGCGCTGCCGATTCCGAACTCGGTGCTGATACTCTTCCTGCTTGCGGTCATTGCCGCGGTCGCGCTCAACAAGACGCTGTTCGGCCGCTATACGTTCGCGCTCGGCAGCAACGAGGAAGCCGTGCGCCTGTCCGGCGTTGCCGTCGATCGGTGGAAGATCGCGGTCTATACGGTCGGCGGCGCCATTTGCGGCATCGCCGGTCTGCTGATCGCCTCGCGGCTCAATTCCGCCCAACCGGCGCTCGGCCAGGGCTATGAGCTCGATGCGATCGCGGCCGTCGTCATCGGCGGCACGTCGCTATCGGGCGGCATCGGCACGATCACGGGCACGATGATCGGCGCCTTCATCATGAGCGTGCTCGTGAACGGGCTGCGCGTGATGTCGGTCGCGCAGGAATGGCAGATCGTCGTGACGGGCGGAATCATCATCGCGGCCGTCTATATGGACATGCTGCGTCGAAGAAAACAGCGGTAACGTTTGCTTTGTTTTACAGCAGGCGCGCGCTTCGCCCGCGCCATGAGTTCAACCAGAGAGGAGACGTGCAAATGATGAAACCGAGATTGATCGGCGCGGCTGTCGGGCTTGCCCTGGCATTGGGATTCGGTACGGGGGCACAGGCGGCGGACGAGCCGTATGTCGCGCTGATCTCCAAGGGCTTTCAGCATCAGTTCTGGCAAGCGGTGAAAAAAGGCGCTGAAAAGGCCGGCGACGACTATCACGTCAGAGTCACGTTCGAAGGGCCGGAAACGGAAGCGATGGTCGACAAGCAGATCGACATGCTCTCGGCCGCGCTGGCGAAGCGGCCCGCCGCGATCGGTTTCGCCGCGCTCGACAGCAAGGCAGCGATCCCCCTGCTGAAGAAGGCACAGCAGGAGAAGATCCCCGTCATCGCGTTCGACTCGGGCGTCGACAGCAACATCCCGCTCGCCACCGCGGCCACCGACAACAAGAAGGCAGCCGCGCTCGCCGCCGACAAGATGGCCCAGCTCATCGGCGACGAAGGCGAAGTCGCGCTCGTCGTGCACGACCAGACGAGCCGCACCGGCATCGATCGACGCGATGGCTTCGTCGACGAGATGAAGGCCAAGCATCCGAAGGTCAAGATCGTCGATATTCAATATGGCGCCGGCGATCAGTTGAAATCGACCGAAATCACGAAGGCGCTGCTCGCCGCGCATCCCAAGATCAAGGGCATCTTCGGCGCGAACGAAGGCTCGGTGATCGGTGTCATCCACGGCACCAAGGAAATGAAGATGACCGGCAAGGTCGTCATCATCGGCTACGACTCGGGCAAGGAGCAAAAAGAAGCGATCCGCTCCGGCATCGAGGCCGGCGCAATCACGCAGAACCCGGGCGGTATCGGCTACGAAACGGTCAAGGCGGCCGTCGAGGCCATCAACGGCAAGGCGAAGCAGATTCCGAAGGTGATCGACACGGGCTTTTACTGGTACGACAAGTCGAACATCGACGATCCGAAGATCGCATCGCAGCTCTACGATTGATTCTCTATTCCCCACCCAGCGTGGGGTCGTAGCCGGTCGCCCGCCCACGCGCGCGACCGGCTACGCATCGAAACCGTGGACACTGTGACGCGCAGTGGCTACGATCGTCGAACCGTCAACTTTCGTACCGAATACGCTCATGCAGCCAGCATCGCTTTCCGTTTTGCCGACCGATCTCGACCGCGCGCTCCTCGTCGGGCGCGTCTGGCGCGAAGCGCCCGTCGATGGGCCGTCCGTCGTCGCCGTGCGCAACGGCGAGGTTTTCGACATCACGGCGTCGGCCCCCACGACAGCCGATCTCTTCGATCGCCCCGATGCGGTCGAGGTAGCCCGGCAGGCACCGGGCGAGTCGCTCGGTCCCGTCGCGCGATGGATCGAGGCGAGCTTTGCCGATGCCGGCGCAAACAGCGCACGCCTGTTGGCGCCGTGCGATGTGCAAGCCATCAAGGCCTGCGGCGTCACGTTCGCCGTCAGCCTGCTTGAACGTGTGATCGAAGAACAAGCGGGCGGCGATGCGAGCAAGGCCGAGCAGGTGCGGCGGCTCATCGTCGAGCTGATCGGCACGGATCTCGCGAAGATCGAACCGGGTTCGGAAGCGGCCATGAAGCTGAAGGCCGAGCTCGAGCGTCGCAACGCCTGGTCGCAATACATGGAAGTCGGCATCGGCCCGGACGCCGAAGTGTTCTCCAAGTCCCAGCCGATGTCAGCGGTCGGGCTCGGCGCGGCCGTCGGTCTTTACCCGAGCTCGCAATGGAACAATCCCGAGCCCGAGATCGTGCTCGCCGTGAACAGCGCGGGCGGCATCGTCGGCGCGACGCTCGGCAACGACGTGAACTTGCGCGACATCGAAGGCCGCTCGGCGCTGCTGCTCGGCAAGGCGAAGGACAACAACGGCTCGTGCGCGATCGGCCCGTTCGTGCGCCTTTTCGACGAACATTTCACGCTCGATACGGTGCGCCTCGCGAGTCTCGCGCTGCGCATCGAGGGCGATGACGGCTTCGTGCTCGAAGGCGTCAGCCACATGAGCGAGATCAGCCGCGATCCGGCCGATCTCGTCTCGCAGACTTTCGGCCCCCACCATCAGTACCCCGACGGCTTCATGCTGTTTCTCGGCACGATGTTTTCGCCGATCAAGGATCGCGATGCGCCCGGCGCCGGATTCACCCACCACCTCGGCGATGTGGTGACGATTTCGACGCCTTCGCTAGGCGCACTCGTCAACACCGTGCAACGGTCGCATGAAATTGCACCGTGGACGTTCGGCGTGCGCGCGCTTTACGGCAACCTCGCGCGCCGCGGGCTGCTCAAGGCGTAACGCTCGCGCGAGGCGTCGAACGTTCCGTCACGCCTTCGCGCGCGAGCCGCATGGCTTCGACAAGCACGGCCTGCTCGCCGATATGGTTGGCGAGCAACAGAATCAGCTGCGCATTGGCAGACTGGCTTTGCGCGTCGTCGAGATCGCGATGCATCTCGAGCAACGATTCATAAAAATCGTCGGGCCGGGTCAGATTCGGTTCGGTCTTCAACGGCATGTCGTCACCTCGATCGCCTGGCCGCGCTTGGCGGCGTCAATCCACGTTGGCGCATAGCGCACGCGCGAGCGCTGCTTCCAGATCGGCGGCAGTGCCTGCGCGCCAACGCGCACAGACATGCTGGTCCGGCCGAATCAGGTAAGCGGTGCCGGCTTTCGCGTCGTAGCGTTCGGCAGCCAGCCCTTCCCGATCGAATAAAAGTGTCGCGGCAACGGCATCATCGGTGCCGCTCACTTGCGCGCCCGCAGGCAATACCACGACGTTTCGCACTGGAACCCGGCAACGCGTCGAGGCCGCCAGCAATCCCCGCGCATTCGCGTCGAGTCCATTCGTACCGCCGAAAACGAGCAGCGAAAAAGTATCGCCGAGATGCGAGAGCAGCCAGTCGTCATCACCGTCGCGATCGACCGGTGCATCCGCACTGACGGAACCCAGCACCGCGCTGCCCGAGAAGGTGTCGCGATCCGCGGTATTGAGCGCCGAGTCGGCAAGCACGGACGGAACCGATAGCCTGCCACTGTTGACGAGTTGGCGCGCGAAGGCATGATGCCGCGCGAGCGTGAGCACCGCGTCGCGAAAGACCCGGCTCGTCGCCGTCTTTGGCGTGATGAAATCGGTCGAGCGCGTGGAGTGGCGGATGTTCTCGTCGGCCGCATATTCGCGTTCCCGCGCATAGGAATCGAGCAGCGCGTCCGGTGCCAGTCCTCGCAGGACGAGCGCCAGCTTCCAGGCGAGATTATCCGCATCCTGCAAGCCGCTATTCGCGCCGCGAGCACCGAACGGCGACATGCAATGCGCACTGTCGCCCGCGAAAAGGACATTGCCGCACCGAAAGCTCGTCATGCGCACGCATGAAAACGTATAAACGCTGACCCATTCGAGCGAAAATTGCGCATCGTGGCCCAACAGTGCACGCACGCGCGCAAGCACTCGCTCGGGCGCCTTCTCGAGCTCCGGATCGGCATCCCAGCCAAGCTGGAAATCGATCCGCCATACATTGTCGGGCTGTCGATGCAGCAGCACCGACTGATTCGGATGAAACGGCGGATCGAACCAGAACCATCGTTCAGGCGGAAAATCGGCCTCCATCTTCACGTCCGCGATCAGGAAGCGGTCCTTGAACGTGCGTCCCGAGCTGTCGCAGCCGAGCAGCTTGCGCAGCGGACTGCGCGCCCCATCGGCGGCCACGACGAAACGCGCGCGCAACTCGTAATGCCCATCGGGTGTCTCGATCGTCAACGCGATCGGCTCGCAGCCGTCGCCGTGCGTACCCGTGTCGCGCATTCCCGGGGCTTCGATTCCGACCACCTTGTTTTTCCAGCGCACGTCGAGATTGTCGAGCTGCATCGCCCGCTCGAGCAGGTATCCTTCGACGTAGTACTGTTGCAGATTGACGAACGCCGGGCGACGGTAACCGCTTTCTCTGAGCAGGTCGAACGCATAGACGAGCTCGTCGCGGAAAAACACTTTCCCGACGTGCCAGCGCACGCCCTTCGCCGCCATGGCCTCGCCGCAACCGAGACGGTCGAAAACCTCGAGCGATCGCTTCGAAAAACAGATCGCGCGCGATCCGACAGAGAGGCGGTCATCGTCATCGACGAGCACCACCTCGATGCCGCGCTGCACGAGATCGATCGCCGTGGCGAGTCCCGTCGGCCCGGCACCCACGACGACGACCGGATGGACCACCGCGTGCGCATCGGACCCGGCTTCAGCCGCGCGTCGATAGGCGAAGTGCGCGTTCCGATAGTCGGCCGGCGTTTCCATACGTTGCCTCGGGCGCTCAACCCTGCAAGGCGGCCCACATCTCTTTGTCGCGCTGCGCCGTCCAGATGCGAGGATGAACGAGGCCGCTCGCCTCGTCGTAAGCACGCGAAACGTCGAACGGCAGACAATGCTCGTAGATGAAGACGCTACCGAACTTGGGGTCCATCGCCTCGCGAGCGAGGGCCATCGCGGCCTTGAGATCGAGCTTGCGTTCGACGGCCGTGCGCGCTTGGGCAAGCAGCGTCGTGACGAAATCCAGCGTGTAGTCGATGCCGGCGTGCACGGCCGCGCGATTCGTCAGCGCGGGGCCGCGTCCCGGCACGAGCTTCTCGGCCCCGAGCGCGCGCAATGCATCGAGGGTGGCCGGCCATTGCGCGAGTTGTGCGTCGCCGCAATAGCAGGCCGCCTCGTATTCCACGAGATCGCCTGAGAACAGTACCTTTTGCCCGGGGAGCCAGACGACCGTATCGCCTTTCGTATGGCCGGCTCCGAGGTGCATGATTTTGACTTCCAGCTTGCCGAGAAACAGCGTGAGCTCCCGCTCGAAGACGAGCGTCGGCCAAGTGAGGCCCGGTACCGTCTCCACGCCCGCGAAGAGCCGAGGAAAGCGTTCGATTTCGGAGTGCATGTCCGCTTCGCCCCGTTCGACGATCATCTCGTAGGTGCCGCGGCTCGCGATGATTTCCTGGGCGCCTTCACTCGCATAGGCCGATGCGCCGAGCACGCGCACGGCATGGTAGTGCGACAGCACGACGTGCTTGATCGGTTTGTCGGTGACGCTGCGGATCTTGGCGATCAGATCGCGCGCCATGGCGGGCGTCGCAGTCGTATCGACGATGAGCACGCTGTCGTCGCCGATCACTACGCCAGAATTCGGATCGCCTTCCGTCGTGTAGGCATAGGCGTTTTCGGACAACTGCTCGAACGAGACCTGCTTTTCCTGCAGATCCGCCTGCGATGCAAAAGCCTTTACCATGTCTGACTCGCTGAACGTGGTGGGGGTAGCCGCGATGCGACTTATCGACGACCGGTCGATTGCATCTTAGTCCACGCCGCCTTGCCCACCAAATATCCGTTGACTTCGGGTGAGACGGCTTGGCGGCATGCAGCGCTCCGACGCGGCAGTGCCCCGCATGCCAGAAGGCAGCCCCTCTTTCGCACGGCGTATCGTCATTTCGCCCACTGCGGTTCGAGCGCGCCCCGGTATCGCTAAGCTCTGAACTCTATCGACGCCGGGCGCCGCATGTCGAATGCGGGCGCCCCGGCTCAGCCCTGAATGAAGCGGTCTCGGACCGGAGCGAGTCTTACGATGACGACGATTTCGAAGTTCGAGCAGCATCTCGTCGCCGCGCGGCAGCCGTGGCGCGCGCGAAGCTGGCATCTCGCCTGCGCGTTGGATTTCATCGATTGGGCAAACGACGCGTTCGCTTCCTCGGGGGGATGGAAGACGTTGATCGCGCAAGACAGACACGTTTTGGAAACCTGCCGCGAACGCTATTTATCCGAGGCAATTGCCGACCGCGACCTGCGCGGCGAAGAGCGGCTTCGGCTGAACTGCTTCATTCGCTTCGTCGAAAGCTCGGCCCGGGAAGAATCGGCGCAACTCGATGCGCCGTTGCCGGCCGCTGCGCACCCCTCCTCCGCGGACCGCTACTGCGCGGTGCCCGCACGGTAACACGCCTGCGTGCCCTGAACGTTGTCGTAGATCATGCGGTAGCCGCTTGCGGCACCGCTGCCCGCGTGGGCCGATCCCAGCACGACCTGCGTATGCTGCGCGTTTTGCGAGACCGGCGCGATGACGTAGGCCGCGAGCACCGGGTCGGTGCGTGCGGCGTCGGCGCCGATGATCCGCCTCACATGCGACAGATGCGTGGGATACCAGCCCAAGAACGGCCGGTAGGCGGGCCCCGCATAATGGCTGTCGATGATCATCCACGGGTCGGTCTTCGCCGTCTTCCCCAGTTGAGCGACGTCGAAATCGAGATGCGCCTTGAAATCGCCGCCGAGCCGCGAGTCGGGCTGCCCGATCCGGTCGATGTCATAGCGGGCCGCGTCGGTCCCCGCTTGCAGATCGCTCCAATGCCTTCCTGTCCACGTCACCACATGTGCGAGTTTGTAGTCGCCCGTGAACTCGCCGCTGCTCAGCGCATTTTCTTGTGTGATGTAGAGCAGATCGCCTGGGCGCAGATAGCTCTGCATCGCTTTGAAATTTCCCTGATTGATGTCGAGCAATACGCCCGGCGACGGATTCGCGTCAGAGCCGCCCCGATCGGCCGTCGAGCAGGCTTGAGTACCGATGCCCGTCGATAGATCGTTGGAGGTCATGCCGGCGAAGTTATAGATCCACGCGGTATAGTCCGAGCAATCCACGCCTTTCCAGTTGATGGCCGCCGCGGGAAACGACGCAGGCGTATCGCTTGCAGCCACTTGTACGCTTTGGGCGCCGTTCGCATTGCGCTGCCCAGTGCAGGTCATCTGCTGCGGATTGCCGCCCGCCGATTCCCCCGACGTGCTCTCCGGCGTGGAATTGCGGTACTTCGGGTTGGCGCGATCCGAATCGTCGGGCGGCAGCCAACCGGGCACATGATGGTGGCAATAGTTGATGTTCTGGTCGACCCAGAAATTTTCCGCGGCCATGACCAGTTCGCGCTTGAACGTATCCATGTCCGTGCAGTGCGCCGGCGGCTCGATGGCCCCATATCCTCTCGCGAACGGCCCCCAACGGCTAGGCGTTCGATACGTCGACCAATTCCGGTCGGTCATGCTACCCGCGAGCAGCGCCTGCACCGAGTTCTTGCGGCCTTCGAACAGCGCAAGATTGTCAGTCAGCAGCGCGACCCGATCTCCACACGCGGACGCGGCAGCAAGCTCCGGTGCCGTTTGCTGCGCAGGCTCGAGCATCGCGAGCGACGTGATGCCGGTGCGATTGCGTGCATTGTGGGCAAACGCGGCGGCGCCCGAGGTCACGAGGCAATGGTCGGCATCGGCCGCCGCGACGGAGCCGTCGCTCAAGACGTCGCCCGCACCGGTGTGGCAACGCGCGAGCGTATCGCCGTTCGCCGCCTGGTCGACGATCGCGTGTGAGCTCGCCGCAATCGCGAGACCGTTATCGCTACGGCTTTGCGACTCGGCACCGAGCGCGAACGCCATCTTCGCGCCATCGGACACGGCCGCGCCATCGGCAGCCGGCGTATCGACCGGCACCGTCTGCTGGACATCGATGCCGCCGACGAATGCGTTGACGCGTGCGGACGCCGCGGCGACGTTCTCGGCGCTCAAGCCTCCGGCCGCGATGGCATCGATGACGATCGCATTCGAGTACGGGGAGACCACCATGGTGGTTGGCGCCGACACATAGACGGCATCGAGCTCGCTCGAAAGCGACGCCCGCTCGCCCGTCGCTTCCTCGAGATAGTTCCCACCGGTCGCCCGCACGAGCACGGGGTAATGCGCAGGCCGCGCCAGCGAGAAACTGCCGTCGTCGGCCGTATGCGCCATTGCCGCAGGCATCGGGGAGACCGCGCCGTCTGCCGCGATTTCATAGACGGCGACGGACGCCTGGGAGACGTTGGCCATATAGACGCCGCCGCTTTGCGACGGCGCTGCCCCACCACTGCACGCATTCAAGAAAAACGTGAAAGCCACGCAGATGACGAGCTGCAGCAAATTGCTGTTCATAACCAGTCAGATAACCGTTCGAGCGAATATTCATTGCGATAACGACTTCGCCGTCCCGAATCTGTAGTGAAACGCATTCGATTCTTCGAAAGTTTTTTAAGGGTGCGTTCCGAATTCGGCAAACGAGACGGTGCGAAAACGCGCGATCCGCTGCTTCGAAGCGAACCGCGCGCCGTCAATGGACCAATCGCTCAACTACTGTTGCTTGCTCGACGCCTGCGGCCTCGCTTTCAAACGGCCCTGATAGTGCGGGATGCGGCGCTCGACCGGCTGCTCCGGCATCAGTGCCTGGCGCATCAGCCGGGCCGCTACGCTCGGCGACGCGGCGATCGAATCGATCGCCGTCGCGCGCGATTGCGGCGCAAGGCCGTTGTCGACCAGCAAGTGCGTGCCGAGCTTCAGATTCGTCAGTCTGGCCGGCTCCAGCAGTGCACTCGATTGCGCGAGCAACTGCGTCCACGCGTTGTCGCCATAATTGACGACGTAATAGTCCTGCCCCGTCGGATCGGCCAGTACCGCGCCGCAGCCTTCGAGGCGCACCTGCATGTCCGCGCTCTTCATCGAGATGGTTTTACGGCTTGCCAGACCGTCGCCATAGGTCAACGTCAGCGGGATCGTCCACAGCGTTCCCGGATACGGATTCTGGTTCGGGAACGGCTGCTGCTTCAACGTCACGACCGATTGGTTCGTCGTCAGATCGCACATCGTGTTCAGCGAGACGAGCGGTACACCCGTTTGCCGCACGAAGCTGTCGCCGATCTGTGTCATCGGCTCCCCGCTTGCTCGCGAGAGTTCGTCCCACAGCCGCTTGGGCGTGACGTTGCCGAGCGCATAATCCGCCAGATACGACTGCAGCCCACGGCGCATCACATCCTCGCCGAGGTAGCCCTCGATCATCTTCAGAACCTGACCGCCCTTGTCATAGACGAAACGCCCGGCGTTGATGACGAAGTCGTTCGACGCCCATGCATTGAAATTCGGCTGCACCGGGAACGATGCGGACGTCAGATCGTCGGCGATGACGCGATACTTGTTGCGGACCTCGCCTTCCCAGCTGAAGCGATCGGGAAAGAAGGCGATCTTCGTCTTGTTTTCGAAGAACGTTGCGAACGATTCGTTGAGCCAGACGTCGTCCCACCAGTCCAGCGTGACCAGATCGCCAAACCACTGGTGAGCGGCCTCATGGGTCAGCACGGTCACGCCATAGTTCGACATCGGGGTGCCCGGCTGCGGCAAGATGTCGTCGGCAAACTCGAGAATGGCCCCCCAGTTCTCCATCCCGCCGAAGTTCAGGTCTTTCTGCGCCTTGAACGCGTCGTTCGCCGCGACGGTATCGAACTTCGTCAAGGGCAGCGGAATGCCTGTGTAACGATAGTAGTAATCGAGCGCCTGCTTGGTCTGCTGCATGGCGGGCAATGCCCAATCGCGCATGCCCGGCGGCGTGAAGATGCGCAAATGCAGACCCTTGCCGTCCGGCAGCGGACTCGTGAAGTCGTCTTCGAGCACATCGAACTGCCCGCCGCCGAAAAAGAGCAGGTACGACGGCATCGGCGGCGTCTTCTCGAACGAAACGCGCTTATAACCGCTGTCCACGTTGACCGGCGGTTTCTCCACCGCGTTCGAGACGACTCGCCAGTTCTGCGGCACGTCAGCGCTGACCTCGTAGGTCGGGCGGAACGCCGGCTCGTCCCACCCGGGGAACCATTGCCGCGCGAGATCCGATTCGCCTTGCGTCAGGATGGCGCCGCTCGTCGTACCGTCGGTCGCCTTCAGATCGACGCGGAATACGCCTTCCGCAGCCGAACATCCCGGATAAGGATCGTTGCCGCAACTGCCGCCCGTCTTCGTGACCGGGTCGTCATAGCTTTTGAAGTTGATGATGCCGCGCCATTCCATGTGCAGCGAATAGGTGCCTGCAGCGATCTGCCCGCTCGCCGGACGCAATTGATAGTAATCGCCCTGGTCCTGGGGCGTCGCGACCAGCTGCACATTGCCGGGCTGCAAGGCGATGGTGCCGTTGACGAACTGCAGCCGGTGCGCGGCCACGGTGATCGCGGTGACCGGCTTGATCACCTTGATCTCGACGTCCGCGCGGCCGTCGAACGCATTCAGCTCGGGGTTCGGACGGAACCAAAGCCGGTAATTGACCGGTACGACCGTATCGGGCATTTCCACCGGCGATACCGTCTTGTCCACGCCCGGAGTCGCCGCGACAGCGGAAGCGGGCGCGACAAGCGCCGGAGCGCTGGGACTCGAAGTGGCCGCGCCCGCACGGCTAGCCGACGCCTGTCCACCGTCACCGCCGCCGCATGCGCTCAATAGCGCGAGCGCGGCAATGGAAGCGTAATGCCAATTCAATCCAAAATGAAATCGCATACGAAATCCTGAATGAGAAAGTGTTTAACCGATGCCAGGTTTCGTCTCGTTGTTCTTCTCTCTCATTCGCCGGCAGGCAATACGACGCCACGCAAGCAAATCCGTAGCTCGCGACGAAAAGGGGCGTGCTGCGCCCCGGCCCAGCATTCACTGAAACCCAGACCGTGATTCCAACCTGCAATAAATAGGAGTACTAAACGTATGGACTACTAAAAATCATCGTTGACATCGTCGACTCCAGAGGAACGGGGGCGGCGAGAACATCTTCCACAAAAACCTGCGACAGCGCAGAGTACGTTCCACTTCCTTTTAATGTCAACTCGCTTTCACTGTATTACTTTTCTAATCGTTTTGGCAAACGGTACGACATATGCAAATTTCGTAGTAATCGGTAATTTTTGTTCTAACGCACAACGCACGTTGTGCGTTTTCATGTAATAAATGGATAAACGTGGGATCGAGGCCTCCAAAAAGTTGTAGGCCCCAGATGAATTCGAATAAAAGAATTCGGTATTGGATGACGGAACGAGCGGCAGTGCGATCATTCGGCCGGCGAAGCGCTCTGCCCGCTTCGGGCGCGCGCGGCTTGTGCGCGCTGGAGCAAAAACCGCCGCACCGCCGGATCCGATTCAAGGCCGATGGCACGCTGATATGCGTCAAGGCAGGCTTGCCACGCGCCCACGCGCGCCGACAGCTCGGCCCGCGCCGCCCAGAATGGCTGATATGCCGAAAGCCGCGCATCGTCCGCCACCTCGTCGAGCGCGGCAAGACCGGCCGCAGCGCCATCGCGCTCGGCCAACGCAACCGCCCGGTTGAGCGCGGCCACCGGCGAGCCGCTCAACGCGCACAACGCGTCATAAAGCTGCACGATCGCCTGCCAGTCGGGAGGATGACCGAACCTGCGCATCGCGTGGGCCGATTGCACCGCGGCTTCCAACTGATAGCGGCCGATCCGGCCGGCCCGGCTCGCGCGGGCCAGCAACGCTTCCGCTTCTTCGATCATGCCGCTGTCCCATCGCCTCACATCCTGCTCGCTCAGCGCGATGTAGGCCCCGTCGGCCGCGCGGCGAGCGTCGCGGCGGGCGTGCGTGTGCAGCATCATGGCAAGCAATCCGAGCGCCTCCGGCTCGTCCGGCATGAGCGAGACGACGAGGCGGCCCAGCCAGATACCCTCATCGGCGAGATTGCGGCGGTGGGGATCCCCGCCCTCGGGATCCGACCATCCTTCGGCATAGACCGCGTAGATCGAATCGAGCACACATTCGAGCCGCGCGGGCAACTCGCCGGGCTCGGGCATCTCGAGTGCAATGCCGGCTTCGCGAATCTTGTTCTTGGCCCGCACGAGCCGCTGGCTCATCGCCGATGGCGCGACGAGGAACGCGGAGGCGATCGTCGCCGCATCGAAGCCGAGCACCGCTTGCAAGACGAGCGGCGCACGCACGCTGCGCTCGAGCGCGGGATGCGCGCAGGCGAACATCAATTGCAGGCGCTCGTCCGGAATCGACGCGGCGGCATCATCCGTCTCGGGCGCCAGCTGGCTCAGCCATTCCAGATACTGGGCTGCATCGGCATCACGATAACGACGTCTGAGCGCATCGACGATACGGCGCTTGGCCACCGCGAGCAGCCACGCATCCGGCGTGCGCGGCACGCCGTTGCGCGGCCAATCCGCGAGCGCCGCCGCGAACGCGTCCGCGAGCGCATCTTCGGCGCCGGCCACGTCGCGGCTGCGCCCGGAGAGAAAGGCGACGAGTTTGCCATAGCTGAGCCGCGCCGCCGCCTCCGCGGCACGCGCGGCGGCCGTGTCACCGCTATCGGGCATTCGGAGCGTACTCGTGCATCGGCCAGATCGGGCGAACTTCGAGCCCGGCGTAGTCCGCCGCGGGACAACGGGCAGCCCATGCGAGCGCCTGATCGAGATCGGGTACGTCGATCAGGTAATAGCCGCCCAGTTGCTCGCGCGTTTCCGCAAACGGTCCATTGAGGACCTCCGTTTTGCCGTTCTTCGCTCGAACCGTGGTGGCCGTGTTGACCGGCCGCAGTCGGGCACCGGCACGCCAGACGCCGGCTTCCTTGAGCGCCTCCGTATAGGCGCCGAACGCAGCCGTCATCTCCGCGGCCTGGCTCGGCGTCATTTCGGCAGCCCGGGCTTCATTGCCATAAATCATCAGCAGATATTCCATTTGTCGCTCCTGAAGAGTTGCGGCAACACGCAGCGTGTTACCTCGACAATGTCGAACGGCTTGCCATGATTTCGACATGCGTCGAAAAAAAGCGCGATAGGAGGGAAGCAGCTCGCGGCGCAACGCGGCGAACGATAGTCTAACGCTCGGGCGCGCAGCGACGCGCCCGAGCCTTGGCTCAGTCAGGCGACTGAGCCGTGTCCGGCGAATGCTCGACGGCGGGCGTAGACGCGGCGCCGGACGCATGCCCGGTGTCGGACGCCGGGCTTGGCTGGGGCTCCTGAGCCGCCTCAGCCGACTGAACAGCCTCCGCTGGCTGCACCGCTTCACCCGGCTGCGCCGCCTCCGAGGCCGGCGAACCTTCCGACGCGCCCGGCTGCGCTGGTCGTGCCGCCGCAGCCTTGGCAGCCGGCTGTGCGCCATCGCCCTTGCGGCGGGCTGCGCCGCCGCCCTTGGCCTGTCGGCGCGCGAAGGCCGCGTCGCGCGCGGTGACGCTGCCGGCCGGCGCGCCGTTTAGATCGACTCGCGGCGCACCGTCGACGAGACAGGCCCAGTAACGGCTGCCGCGGCACCATGTGCTGACCGCATCGCGGATCTGCGCCTCGTTCAGCGCGAGCTCCTCGGCATGCGAGAGGAGATCGGCCAGAATGCCGATCTTCAGCGGCACCTTCGGCGCGGGGTTCTTCGGGAATGCTGCCGGAAAGCGCTTTTGCAGCTTGCCGATGACCCGTACCACCGGATCGACCGGCTCGGCCTTCGGCGCGTGATGGCTTCTCGCCTCCCCGCGCTGGGCTCTGGCATCGCCGCGTTGTCCCTTCGCGTCGCGCGCCCCCTTTGTCTCGTGTTGGGGCTTCGCGTCGCGCGGCCCCTTCGCATCGCGATGGCCGTTGGCGTCGCCCTTTGCGTCGCGCTGACCAGGCCGAGCCTGTCGAGGCGATTTGCCCGCATCGGCGGCCTGGGCCTGCTCCTTTGCGGCGCGCGCTTCTTTCGCCAGTTGCTTTCTCAGTTCTGCCAGCTGCTCGAAACCCATATTCGTCCTGTAACCGCCTACCCGAAAATCAGACGGCAATATTAACAGCCTCTTGGGACATCGGCTGCCAAGCGGGCACCGCGCCGACCCGGCACCGAGTCCAGGCGCCAACGACCGCGACCTGCGCGCACGGCACCAATCGATAGCGGACTGAAAGGTCCGCTTCATCGTCCAGTCGTATTCGACCCTCAGATTAGCTGCTTTTAGCGCGGAAACTTTCCGCGCCTTACGACGAGGTAGACATGAATCGACGCAAGGCAATGCTCCACGCGGGCACGGCGCTCGCCATCGGGCTGATGGCACTCGCAGGCGCGGCAACAGCCGCTGCCGCCCATGAAATCCACGATGTAAAGCGCGTGCTCCTCCTCAGCATCGACGGGCTGCACGAGCAAGACCTCGCTCGCTGCATGGCTGGCAACACCTGCCCAAATCTCGCCGTGCTGTCTCACTCCGGCGTCACCTATACCGAGGCGCGCACGCCGGGCCTGTCCGATTCATTCCCCGGTCTCGCCGCGCTCGTCACGGGCGGCTCGCCGAAATCCGCTGGCCTCTTTTACGACGTCTCCTATGACCGCACGCTTTTCGCACCCACCGACACCACATGCTCGGGCAAGCGCGGCTGGAACGTCGTGTTCGACGAAACGACCGGCATCGATGCCCAAAACGGCGGCGCGCTGATTCATCTCGACGGCGGTGGCGCGTTCAATCCGCAAGCGATCCCCCACGCGCTGATCGACGGGGTGTGCAGCCCCGTCTATCCGCACAACTACATCAAGACGAATACGGTATTCGAAGTCATCAAGGAGCACATGCGCGATGCGCATACGGCCTGGGCCGATAAGCACGCGTGGGGCTACGACTGGCTCAACGGACCGTCGGGCCACGGCGTGGACGATCTCGCCCGCACCGAAATCAACTCGATCGATCCGGCGACGCAGACCGACTATACGGACGTCTACACGCACACGGAGAAATTCGACAACTACCACGTGCAAGCGATCCTCAATCAGATCGATGGCAAGGACTCCACGGGCACGAAAAACGCGCCGGTACCGACGCTGTTCGGCGCGAACTTCCAGACCTTGAGCGTGGCGCAAAAATCGCCGGTCGCCAAGGGCGGCGGCTACCTCGACGCGAGCTTCACCCCGGGCCCGAACGTGGCCAATGCGATCGCCTATGCAGACGATGCGATCGGCCGCATCGTCGCGGAACTGAAGCAGCGCAACCTGTACTCCACGACCGTCATCATCGTGACGGCCAAACATGGCCAATCGCCGACCGATCACACGAAGCTCGTGAAAAACGGCGACACGCTCACACAACTGCTCGAAGCCAACAACTACCTTGATCCGAACGGCCACTTCGGCCAGAACGCGACGCAATCGGGCAACCTCAACGACGGCACCGGGCTTGCCGGCACGGGCATGGTGCAAACGGACGACGTCGGCCTCATCTGGCTGCGGGATCAAAGCCAGCGCGACGCCGTCATCGCGACGCTCGAGGCCAATCTCGGCTGCAATGCGCCGGGCATCTGCGCCGATGGTCCGGGAGCCTATCTGCTCTATGGCCCGCAACTCGTCGCGCGCTTCGGCAATCCGGCGCAAGGCCGTACGCCCGATATCGTCGTGCAGCCCAATCCTGGCGTGATCTATACGTCGAGCAAGAAAAAGGACGAGGAACATGGCGGCAATGCGCCTGACGACAGCCACCTAGGGCTGCTCGTGTCGTTCCCGGGCATTCGCCATGCACGCACGATCGCCAAGCCCGTCCTCACCACGCAAGTCGCGCCGACGATCCTGCGCGCACTCGACCTGAAGCCCGAGTGGCTGCACTCGGTAGCCGAGGAAGGGACGCACGCACTGCCGGGACTCGCGATCGAGGACTGAGGCGCCTCGTCTGCGCCGCATCCGGGGAGGGAGCGGCGAGGACGTTCCCGCGCGCGATACAATGCCATCCGGTTTGCGGCCCGAAGCGCATCGACGTAAGGGCCGCGTTCGAACACTATCTGGATGATTCGCGCACGATGTCCGCCCTTCCCTTCGACGCCGTGATCTTCGATTGCGACGGCGTCCTCGTCGATTCCGAGCCCATTACGAACCGCGTGCTTGCCGAAATGCTCGGCGAGCTCGGCTGGAATATCAGCACTCAGGAGACGATGCGGCACTTCGTCGGCAAAACGGTGAGGGACGAAGCCGCCCTCATCGAATCGCACACCGGCTTTCGCCTCACGGCGCAGTGGCTCGAGCAGTTCCGCGCGCGGCGCAATGCGGCGCTCGAAGCCGAACTCCTCGGCGTGACGGGCGCACCCCTGGCGGTCAAGGCGCTACACGAAGCGCTTGGCGGTGTCATCGCCGTCGCATCCGGTGCCGATCGGCACAAGGTCGAAATGCAGCTCGCGAAGGTCGGTATCTTCGAGTATTTCGAAGGACGCATCTTCAGCGGTCAGGAAATGCCCCGGAACAAGCCGCATCCCGATGTCTATCTCGCGGCGGCAGGCGGCCTCGAGGTCAATCCTGCGCGCTGCGCGATCGTCGAAGATACGGTCACGGGTGCGACCGCGGGGCTGGCCGCCGGAGCGACCGTGTTCGGCTACTGCCCCGACGCCGCGGGGCACAGCCATGCCGAGGCGATGCGATCCACGGGCGTCGCGGCGATCTTTCACGATATGGCCGAACTGCCGGCCGTGCTCGCTCGCTGGCGTGCCGCCTAGCATTCAGGGGGCGATTGCCCCGAAGCGTCACCGGGTGGGCGGTTTGCCTCTTTCGTCGGTTCCATCGCGCAACGGCGGCGTGGGATAAGGAAGGCCTCCCGCTTGCGCCCATAGCTCTTTAAGGCGCGGGAGGTCGCGCTTTGCAACGTCAAACACGAATTCGGCCTTCGTCTCGCGCTTCATCACGCGGACCAGATCGATGGTCTTCTGAAGCAGCGCATCCACGACATCCGTGTCGCCGAGGCCGAGAGAGATCGTGATCTCGCAGTCTTGCGTCAAGGCAGCGAGCAATTGCTCGCGCTCGGGTAACGCTTGCTCTCCGATCAGAATCTGGATGCCGCCGCCGTAGACGCGCGAGCTCAGCTCCTCGATCTCCTCGAGCTGTCTCAAGATGTATCGGGCGGTGGCGGGCTCCAACGCGGCTGCCGAATCGCGCCGTGTCTGCCCGGGCTCGTACGACGCAGGTGCGGGCGATGGCGAGGGCGATCCCGACTTTCCGAGGGCACCGCGGACGCGATCGCGCAGGCCATCGAGCACCGAGGGAGCCCGATGCCGGCCCCGGCCCGAGCCGGCGGTGGGTTTCGGCTGTCCGGTCGACGGATCGGGTTCGGGACCCATGGAGCCGGATCTCCCAAGCGGCGGCACTGTCATGATGTGAGTCGCGAAAAGTGGCAAATGCCGCCATCTTCCCATCGCTGCGTCCGATACAAGCGCGGGCGCGCGAAGGACCGACCGGATGAGCGCATGAATTTTCGGCGTTCGTGCGTTCGGTGCCCTACATAGGGATTGGTCAACGATAAGTAGGCTGTTGCGAAGCGGCGAAGTGCGTTCGCCTTGTCCACCCAACCGGCCACTTGCTTTGACGCCTTTCAAATCGCACCGCATCGATTGGCGAGCCGTGTGCGCAGGCACGCTCGCGGCCTTGGCCGCTCTGCAGTGCGCAAGCCTGGCGCATGCCGAGGACGGCACACCGAACGCGTCGGGCGCGCAGCTATCGCCGCAGCGCACGATCGACGGCTACGCCGTGTTCGGCAACGGCCGCGCGACCGAAGGCGGCGACATGCATTGGCGCGCCTATGAAATCGGCTTCGGCGAAATCCTCAACGACTACCTCTCCGTCTATTTCGCCTATCTGAACGAGGGGCATCCGACGAATCATCATCGCGATGGCTTTGCGGCGTTGGGTTCGTTTCGCTGGCCCGTCAGCGATCGCGTGGCGTTCGAGTTGTCCGCGGGGCCTTATTTCAGCATGGATACCACGCATGTCGCGAACGAACCACGCAACGAAAAGCGCTTGGGCCTGCGCGCCTCGGCCGCAGTGCGGTTCTATGTCGTGCCGAACCGCTTTTTTCTGAAGCTGCAATACAACCATATCCAGATGGTCAACGGATTCAACTCCGATATGGTGCTCTTCGGCATCGGCTCCGATCTTCGCGGCGACCCCGCACCGGCACTCTCCGACGGCAAGACACAGGTCAGCATCTGGGCTGGCACATCGCAGACGAACCATCCTCAAGTGCCGATGGAAAAGGGCTACATGGTCGAGCTCAAGCGCCCTCTCGGCAATGCTTGGGCGTATTCCGCGAGCTTCGTCTACGAAGGCAATAACGGCACGGCCGGCCGGCGCGGCGTGGCGGCACAACTCTGGTACGTCGCGCCGATCCAGAGCAAATGGGCCTTATCGGCCGGCGTAGGGCCGTACCTGTCGCGCGACCGCGACGAGCCTTCGAATCGAATGCGGCTCAACGCCTTGTTCAGCGCGCAAGTAAGCTACCAGGTCACGAGCAATTGGGCGGCGAGCGTGCGCTTTAACCGCGTCGCGACGGGCAACGACAAGGACCAGGACATGTTCATGGTCGGGCTCGCGCGGAACTTCTAGCGGCGTCACGTTCTACGCGGCGATGGTTCTTTCTCCGGCAGTGGCGCCGAAAGGCCACCACTGAACGATCATCCCTGCCGGCCAAGTGCCCGCTCGATGCAGCGGATGATCTCATCGGCTTCGAACGGCTTGTTGAGGAAGCCCGCGATACCCATCGCCTGCGCGCGCGCCTCGTAGCCTTCCTGCGTGAATGCCGTCATCAGAATGACGGGCACGTGCCGCTGGCACCAAGGCCGTGGCGGCTCATACCATGGTGCTATTGGGCCACCTCCGCCGGTGTGGTCTGATGACCAGGTCGCCCCCTTCTCGAACGAGATCAACGTCATGGCAATCGAGTCCGAAGAAATCGTCACGAGCATCATTTCTCATGAAGTAAAGCCCGCGGCCATGCCGCAGTACGAACAATGGCTGGTCGAGATCCGGAAGGCTTGCACGCAGTTCGAAGGCTATTTGTCGACCGACGTGATCCGGCCGTTCGGCAAAGAGCATACGTATGTGGTCATCATCCGCTTCGCCGGCTTCGATAACCTGACGCGCTGGATGGAGTCGGGCGAGCGGCGCGCCTTCATGCGGCAAATGGAGCCGTTTCTCACGAAAGGCGACCGGTATCAGATCAAGACGGGTCTCGAGTTCTGGTTTGCGCCGTCCGACGGCAAAAAGGCGACGCCCTGGAAGCAGTTTCTCGTCACCTGGTCGGCTATTTTTCCACTGAGCTTGATCGTGACCGCGCTGCTCGGGCCCGCGCTGGACCTACTTTCGTTTCCGGGCGCAACGATCGTTGCACGGTTGGCGAATACCGCGCTCCTTGTGGTGCTGATGGTCTATGTGGTCATGCCGCGCTATACGAAGCTCGTTTCACACTGGTTGTTTCGATAGATGCTGGAGCCCATGGGCAAGAGGTCAACCTATTCGATCGCTTCATGAGGCAGCCCTACATAGTTCTCGGCGATCGTCCTCAGCCCTGCCTCCGAACTCGTGTAGTACTCGTAGTCGACGCGCTGCATCTGCTTGTCGAAACCGTCGCGGTCCGGAAACTCGTGGAGCAGGTTCGTCATGAACCACGAAAAGCGCACGGCTTTCCAAACACGGCGTAGTGCGATCGACGAGTATTTCTCGAGCCAATCGGTGCGCCCGCTCTCATAAACCCCACGAAGAATCCGGTACAGCGTGCCGACATCGCTCGCGGCAAGATTGAGCCCCTTCGCACCCGTCGGTGGGACGATGTGCGCGGCATCCCCGACGAGAAAGAGCCGGCCATATTGCATCGGCTCGACCACATAACTGCGCAGCGGCGCCACGCTCTTTTCGAGCGAATCGCCTGTCACGAGCGTCTCCGCCAGATCGCGCGGCAAGCGCGCCTGGAGCTCGGCCCAGAAACGCTCGTCCGTCCAATCCTCGGCTTTCTCGGTCAGCGACACTTGCAGATAATAGCGGCTGCGCGTCATCGAGCGCTGGCTGCACAGTGCAAAGCCGCGCGCATGGTGGGCGTAGATCAGTTCATGGCTCACGGGCGGCGTATCCGATAGCAGTCCAAGCCATCCGAACGGAAAGATGCGCTCGTACTGCGTGAGGCGATCCGCAGGTATCGCCTTGCGCGATACCCCGTGAAAGCCGTCGCAGCCGGCGATGAATTCACATTCGAGCGTCATCGTCTCGCCATCCTTCTCGAACGTGACACGAGGCGTGTTGCCCTCGATCCCGTGCAACTGAACGTTGCGGGCTTCATAGATGGTCGTGCCGCCACTGACCTCGCGTGCCACCATCAAATCGCGCGTGACTTCGGTCTGGCCGTAGACGAGCACGGTGGCGCCGCCCGTCAACGCCTTCAAATCGATGCGGTCGCGCCGGCCGCCGAAGGCGAGCTCGATGCCTTCATGCACGAGTCCTTCCGCATCCATGCGCGCGCCGACGCCAGCCTCGCGCATGAGATCCGCCGTGCCCTGCTCGAGCACGCCCGCCCGGATTCGCCCGAGCACGTAGCCGCCCGTCTGCCGCTCGAGCACCACGTTGTCGATGCCTGCTCGTTGCAGCAATTGGCCTAGCAGCAGACCCGACGGTCCGGCGCCGATGATCGCGACTCGGGTTTTCATCACGGTGTCTCCTTTGAAGATGTCTCGTCGTTTGCTTGTATTTTTCGACGTTCATCGCCAATAGAGAAGGCACATTTGTGCAATAGAACAGGATTTTTAGAAGATCGCCGGCTAGCGCCTGTAGCGCGGACGCCGCCGCGTGAACCGCAAGGTCAACTCGCGTGCGCGCCCACCGCGCGCTCGAGATCGAGCGCAATGAAATCGACGAACGCACGAATGCGATTCGACATCTGCTGGCGCTGGGAATAGAAAGCGAAGATGTCGGCGTTCGGCGGTCTCGTGATCGTGTACATCGGCATCAGCGCGGCGAAAGCACCGCTTTGGTCGTCGACATCCGCTCAGAAGGCCGCGATGCCGGTAATCGCGCGCCCGAGAATGAGCGCATGGATGTCGTGCGTGCCCTCATAGGTGTTGACGACCTCGAGGTTCACGAGGTGACGGGCAACGCCGAACTCGTCGCTGATGCCGTTTCCGCCCAGCATGTCGCGCGCGTGGCGCGCGATTTCGAGCGCCTTGCCGCAGGAATTGCGTTTCATGATCGACGTGATTTCGACGGCGGCAGTGCCCTCGTCTTTCATCCGGCCGAGACGCAGGCAACCTTGGAGGCCGAGCGCGATCTCCGTTTGCATATCCGCAAGCTTCTTCTGAATCAATTGATTCGCCGCAAGGGGCTTGCCGAACTGATTGCGATCGAGCACATACTGTCGCGCCCGGTGCCAGCAGTCCTCGGCAGCGCCGAGCGCACCCCACGCAATGCCGTAGCGCGCGCTGTTCAGGCAAGTGAACGGCCCTTTCAACCCGCGCACGTCCGCAAACGCATTCTCTTCCGGGCAAAAAACCTCGTCCATGACGATCTCGCCCGTGATCGACGCTCGCAACCCGACCTTCCCATGGATCGCGGGTGCGGATAGCCCTTTCCAGCCTTTCTCGAGTACGAAGCCGCGAATCGCGCCCTCGTCGTCCTTCGCCCAGACAACGAAGACATCGGCGATTGGGCTGTTCGTGATCCACATCTTGCTGCCGCTCAGGCGATAGCCGCCATCGACGCGCTTCGCCCGCGTGGTCATACCGCCCGGATCGGAGCCGTGATTGGGCTCGGTCAATCCGAAACATCCGATCCATTCTCCTCGCGCGAGCTTCGGCAGATACTTCTGCTTGACCGCATCGCCGCCGAACTCATGGATGGGGACCATGACGAGCGAGGACTGCACGCTCATCATCGACCGATAGCCCGAATCCACACGTTCTACCTCGCGCGCCACGAGCCCGTAGCAAACGTAGTTCAGACCGGCGCCACCGTATTCCTCGGGAATGGTCACGCCGAGCAGGCCGAGCTCGCCCATTTCGCGGAAGATCTCGATGTCGGTCTGCTCACGGCGAAAGGCCTCGAGCACGCGCGGCGCCAGCCGTTCCTGGCAGTAAGCGCGTGCCGACTCTTGCACCAACCGCTCTTCGTCCGCCAACTGACGATCGAGCAGCAATGGATCGTCCCATTTGAAGCTGACTGACTTGTGCTGTGCTTGCATTTCAAACTCGCGACATTTGAGAGGTGCATGCAACTTTATTCAGGAACGTACGCCGCTACAAACGATTTGTTCGCACCGATCTGTGCAAAAATCTCACTCGTTGATGGCCACAACGGAGTTCAGCCTTCATGCGTAGGAAAATTCCCTCCACGGGGGCGCTCTGCGCCTTCGAGTCGGCCGCTCGCCATCAGAGCTTCACCAAAGCTGCGGACGAGCTGGCCGTAACGCAAAGCGCGATATGCCGCCAGATCGGTACCTTGGAAGCATTCCTCGGCATCAAGCTGTTTCGCAGAAGCCGTCGCGGCGTGGCGCTGACGGAAGCGGGACGGGCGTACAGCCGAAAAGTCGTCGCGCGTCTCGACGATTTCGAACGCGACACGCTCGAACTCATGGCGAAAGGCGGGCAAGGCGCGACACTCGAGCTGGCGGTAGTCCCGACGTTCGCCACGAAATGGCTCCTGCCGCGCTTGCCGAAGTTTTACGAAGTGCATCCCGATATTACGGTGAATCTCACTTCGCAGACGCGGCCTTTTCTATTCGAAGGGACCGAGTTCGATGCCGCCATCCACGCGGGGCCCGGCATTTGGCCCGGAACCGATGGCCTGCGGCTCATGGGGGAAAGCCTCATTGCCGTGTGCAGCCCGGCGCTCCTTGCGCCTCGCAAGTCGGTCAGCCGTGGGGACTGGGCGCGCTACCCGCTACTCCAATCGAGTACGCGGCCATACGCCTGGCGAGAGTGGTTCGCTTCTCGCGGCATGGAAGTCGAAGGCGATATGGCGGGGCCGAGGCTCGAGCTCTTTTCGATGCTTGCCGAGGCGGCGAAACAAGGTATGGGCATCGCGCTCATGCCTCGGCTGCTCGTGGAGGACGAGTTGAAACGCGGCGCGCTCGTTCAGGTCTCATCGCACGAACATGCGAGCAGCCGCTCGTACTATCTGATATTTCCCGAGGAAAAAGCGGAAAACGTGGCGCTCAGCCAGTTCCGCGATTGGATCGCGGCGCAGGCCCGCGAAGCCGCCGGCTCGGCCGCCGCACCCGCCTAGGACGAGTGCAGCGGACTCGCCCCGAGCCCGCATCTGCGATTCCGTAGGAATTAAGGGAGAATATGCGTGCGCTTCGTGGGCCGCAAAGGACAATCGCCATGAACTCGACCACCCTCTCTTTCCTTGGGGCGTTGGCTTGCATCGGCGTGACGCTGTCGGCGTGCGGCGCGACGCCTCCCGCTCCCGCGAGCTCGCTTCGCACTTCCGCTCAATCAACCGACGCTCGACCGATAACCATCGTATCCGGCACATACGGGCAAAACTGCGGCACGCCACACGGCAACGCCACACGCGAGCTTTCGCGCCAATGCGACGGCCGCCGAACCTGCAGCTACGTCCTTCCCCCCGCTACCCGCACCGCCAAGCCTGCTTGCCACCGCGACTTCCACGCGGAATGGCGGTGCGGCGACACCGAATTCCACACGGCGCGCCTCAGCGCCGGAGCCCGATCCGGCGATGTCTTGGTCCTTAGCTGCGAGAAAGAAAACGGCGCAGGTAAATAACGGCACGTGGCTTCGCCGGCTGTTCACAGCGATCGCCCGACGTCCGCGATGATTTACCATTAGGCTCCCGCGTTCATGGCGCTCCCACCATGAAACTCCGGCATCTCCGCTATTTCATCGCCGTCGCCGAGTTGCTCAGCGTCCGTGCTGCGTCTGAGCAATTGCACGTGACGCAGCCTGCGATATCGCGGCAAATCCAGGACCTCGAAGAAGCCATCGGGGCGGTGTTGTTCGAACGCACGCCACGCGGGCTCGTGCTCACCGCCGCGGGCGAGGCCTACTTGGGCGAAGCGCGCGAGATTCTGGCCCGTGTGGACGCCGCCAACCGCCTCGCCCGCGAGATCGCGTCCGGCTTGCAGGGGCACTTGCGCGTCGGCTTCGTCGAAAACGCAGCATGGGGCGGCATCGTCTCGCGTGCGTTGCGCGAATTCGAACAGGCTGTGCCGCATGTCAGGCTCGAACTGCTACCGATGAACACACCGGAGCAACTCGAATCGATTGCCGCCGGGCGGCTCAACGGTGGCTTCTGCTATCGCGTGGGCGTGCTGCCCGAGGGAATCGCGAGCGTGCCGTTGCTCGAACAGAATGTCGTGCTGGCCGTCCCCGAAGCGTGGCCGCTCGGCAAAGACGGGCCGGTGGCAACGGCGGCGCTTAGCGATAAACCATTCATCGCGTTTCCGCGTCGCGTGTATCCGGCGTACTACGACCGATTGCTCGGCGCCTGTGCCGAGCGCGGTCTCACGCTCGACATCCGTCAGGAAGCCAGTACTGAAACGGCGATCCTGTCGCTCGTGACGGCGGGCGTGGGAGCGGCGATCGTGAACGCCGCGAATCGCGATCGGCCACCGGCGCGTGTGCGTTTCGTCGATCTGCAGGACCTTTCGGTACCGTTGCCCCTCGAATTCTGCTTCGTCGCAAACGGAGCGAACCCGGCACTGGAGCGTTTCGTCGATCAATTGCGGAAAGCGGCGTCCTGACGCGCCGCGTCGATTGGGCAAGGCATTGACGGCGATGCTCTGGAGGCATCGCCCGCTGCAGAAAACGGCATTGGGCATGCGGCTTTGCGTCGGCGATAGTAAAGGCATCCGGGGCGCCGCCCCGATGCCTACGGATCGCACCATGTCCAATCTTGCATCGCTTATCGCCACTGACGTCGATTTCGAGCGCACGGGTTTTCAGACCGGCACGCTCAGGCTTCCCTGGTCGCACGATCGTTCGGGCTACGGCCACGTTCCCATCCCGGTTGCCGTGCTGAACGCCGGAGCGGGCACCGGTCCCACCGTCCTGCTGACGGGCGGCAACCACGGCGATGAATACGAGGGCCCCGTCGCGCTGATGAAGCTGTTGCAGCGACTTCCCTCGATGACCATACGCGGCCGTCTCATCGTCATTCCGGCCTTGAATTTTCCGGCTTTCATCAACGGCACGCGCACGTCACCGATCGACCGCGGCAATCTGAACCGGCTTTTTCCGGGTGCACGCAACGGGCAGCCGACCGAGATGATCGCGCACTACGTCGAAACCGAGCTGCTTCCGCGCGCCGATATCGTGATGGACTTCCACGCCGGAGGGGCGTCGTTCGACCACATTCCTACGCTTCTTGCGTCGCCACCGGGCGGGGGCGAACGTCGCGAGCTTTACTTCGAGCTGATCCGCGCGTTCGGTGTGCCGAATACGATGATCATGGATTTGCTCGGCGAAGATCGGACGTTCGCGGCGGCGGCCGAACGCCATGGAAAGCTGTTTCTTTGCGGTGAATTTGGCGGCCACGCGGGCTGCGACGCGGCCAACCTGGCTATCGTCGAAAGCGGGCTGCACCGCGCACTGTACCGACTTGGCGTCGTGCCGGAAGATCATCCGTCGCCTGCTGGACAAACGCGCTTTCTGCGCGTGGATGGTGCGCAGCACTATGTGTATTCGCCGCTTCCCGGCGTGTTCGAACCTGCCTTCGCGCTCGGCGAACGCGTTCGGGAAGGACAGATCGCGGGCCGGCTGTTCGATCCGCACCGGCCGTGGCAAGCGCCGCAGGAGATTCGGTTTCGTGCCGACGCGACGGTGGTTTGCATGCGCACATTTGCGCGCGTGGAACCCGGCGATTGCATCGCTTTACTGGCGGCGGATGCCGCCATCGATTGAGCGCCGAACAAGCATAACAATGGCGGTGCCCCTATTCCCCGACTCATCATGCGGAGACAATGTATGAGCGCTCATCCTCCTTTGGCTCAGCCGGCAGCGGACACTGCCCGGCCTGCGTTCAGCGACGTGCGTCCCGCCTACGTCGTGGCGCTGTTTTTCGTCTGCTTCGCGTTCTCATATCTGGATCGCCAAGTCGTCAGCATTCTCGTGCAGCCGATCAAACAGTCGCTCGCGCTCAGCGATACGGAAATTGGCCTGCTGCAAGGCCTTTCGTTCACGATGTGCTATGCGACGGCTGGCGTTTTCGTTGCACGGCTGGTCGATCGAGCGAATCGCGTCAAGCTGATTGCCGCTTGCATTGCAATCTGGGCGATCTCGACAATGGCGTGCGGCTTCGCCTCGAACTTCCCGGAACTGCTGGCTGGCCGGGCCGGCACTGCGATTGCAGAGGCGGGATTGAGTCCAGCGGCGCTATCGATCTTCAGCGACATCTTTGCGCCGCGCCGCGTGGCGCGCGCTAGCAGCGTATTCATGCTCGGGCCGTATGTGGGAGGCGGCATCGCACTCTTCGGCGGCGGCATGCTGCTATCGGCGGCACACGGTTCAGGCGGCTCATGGCTCGCGGCGCATGGCGTGCAACCGTGGCAAGCCGTGTTCGTTGTCGTCGGATTGCCCGGGCTCGCATTGGCTGCGCTGGTGGCATTCACGGTTCGCGAACCGGCCCGGCTCGAGAGGCTCGTGTATGCGAAAGAGGCCAGAGACGCCATGCCCTCCCTGCGCGATGTCTTGATCGAACTATTCGCGCGCAATCGCTTCTGCCTGCCTTATTTCGCGGCATACGTGGCGCTCATTACATTGTTCTATTCGCACGCCGCGTGGTTTCCCACCTTGCTGATGCGGCATTTCCATCTTGCACCGAAGACGGTTGGTCAACTGGCCGCGCCCGCATACATGATCGGCGGCACGCTCGGCGTTGCGTGCGCCGGCGCGCTGGCGTCACGCGTCACGGACGAAAGCGCGTTGCGCAAGGTGTTGGGCTTTTCCGCCGCCGCTGTTGCCGCGCTCGTGCCGGCGGCGATCGCCATGCCGCTCGTGAGTAACAGCACGGTAGCGGTCGTGCTCTATGGTGTCTGCGCGTTTACTGCGAGCATTGCGATGGGATTGGCGCCGGTACCGTTGCAGATCGCCGTGCCCAACCGCATGCGCGGCCGCTCGCTGGCATTACTGGTATTCATGACGAATGCGATCAGCGGCGGCGTGGGGCCGCTGGCGGTCGGTGCGCTGAACGAGCATCTTGGGCACGCTGGCGACAGCCTCGGCGTAGCGCTGGCCTTGACGGGCGGCTTGTCGGCGCTGATCGGCGCAGCACTTTATGCCGTGGCCATGCGGCGTGTGCGCGCTGTCGAGGCTTGCCCTACACTCGTTGAAGAATGAACGGCTTCGCAATCGAGGATAAGCGAGAGTTGCCATGAACGATACTTCCATTGCCTTTCGCGTGGGTGAGGCAACCATCACCCGCGTCGACGAAACAGTCTTCGCGCTGGCTCCCGAAGTCCTGTTCCCTGACTGGGACGCCGAAGGCGAACGCGTAGTCGGGACGCACTTCTCGGCAGCGAGCGCCGACCTTGCGAATCGACGGATATCGTTGAAAACGCATTTGTGGGTCGTCGAACTGCATGGTACG
Organism: Paraburkholderia sp. NMBU_R16; assembly: GCF_013282575.1. Taxonomy (GTDB): domain Bacteria; phylum Pseudomonadota; class Gammaproteobacteria; order Burkholderiales; family Burkholderiaceae; genus Trinickia. Next base: position 6,041 of record NZ_JAAAYE010000004.1, on the reverse strand, counting down.
ACTGTCGTCGTCGATACGGGGATCGGTAACGGGAAGGCTCGGCCATTCAGCGCGCTTTTCGACAGACTCGACCACCCGGTGCTCGAGCGTTTCGAAGCGGCAGGCTTCCGACGCGAGCAAGTGGACTATGTGCTCCTTACGCACTTGCATGTCGATCACGTCGGATGGAACACGCACTGGCAAAACAACCGGTGGGCGCCAGTGTTTCCGCACGCGAGCTATGTGTTCAGCCGGCGCGAGTACGAATACTTCCAGACACCAGCCGGCGAACCGCGCCGCATGGTGTTCGAGGACAGTGTGTTGCCCATCATCGAAGCGCGGCAGGCCCGCATGGTAGAGGACGTCGAAGAGGATCTCGTAGAAGGTATTCGCTTTCTTCCGACACCGGGTCACAGCATCGGGCACATGGCGATCGAGATTCGCTCGCAAGGGCGCACCGCGCTCTTCTCCGGTGACGTCATGCATAGCCCGCTCCAAGTCTATCGTCCTCAGTGGAATTCGACATTCTGCCTGGATCAGCCGTTGGCGAGAGCCTCACGGCAATGGCTGCTCGATCATGCGATGAAAACAGAGGCGATCGTTTTTCCTGCGCATTTTCCGGAGACATCGGCGGGTACGGTGCACGAGGGGCGGCATGGCTTCGAATGGCGGTATTTGTCCAGGCCGATGCCAAACGCGTCTTTCACCGGTTAGTTTTCATCGGCGCTAGACCATTGATTTTTTTGATCGGCATCCTGGTCGACGATGCGATCGTCGTCGTCCAGGCAGTCAAACGACACCGCGCCTCGTGGGAATCTCCAGTGGCGAAATGTCGTTCAGGACCCGTTCCCCGCAATATGCGGCTATCGCGTCGCGGGCGGCGTCGCGCAAGCCTGCCGCGGCCGTCATGTCCTCGCCGCGTGGCGTCAACGCCGCAAGCACGGTGACTATCACATTTGCTCGGGTTGGCAACCATCGTCCGTCGGGCAGCACGAAGCGCGTTCCCTCGATTGCGACAGGTATGATCGCGTGGTGCGAAGCGCAGGCAGTGACAAACGCGCCTAGCCGAAATTGCCGCAGCCCCGCCGCTTTCACAAACGTTGCTTCAGGAAAAAAGAGTAGCGATGTCCCTGCCATTGCGCTTTCCATCAGATGGCGCTCGTCTTCGGTCATGCGCCGATAGTCGACGCGTTCGACGAAACGCACGCCAATGGCGCGAAGAAAGCGGCCGATCAACGGTGCATTGGCGAGCTCTCGCTTTGCGACCACGCCAACCGGAATGGGAAGGGCGGCGAGCAACACGAGCCCGTCCAGATAGCTCGCGTGATTGGCAACGAAGATGGCTGGCCCGCCCAGGTTGGCGAGATCGACACCGCGCAGGGTCACGCGAATGCCCGCAAGGCGCAAAGCCAGCCGTGCCGAGCGCGACGCAATCTTCCAATTTCGTTTCATGTCTGGATGCCATGCGATCATCAACCACGCAGGTACGGCTATCAAGCTGACGACGGACCAGCACCAGGCACCGTAACCGAAGCGCCTGCCGGCCGTTGCAAGCCTTCGGCCAATCGGCAATACGGCGTTCAGTGCGATGTCGAGCCGCTGACGCCACGCCGGGCGCGGCAAAAGATTTCCGCGGCTGCGCAGATACAGCTCCAGTGTGGCCGCGTGGCGGATCTTTCCGCTGGACGTCTTCAGAATGCTGTGCGGTGCAACGAGCGCCACCTCTCCCGGCGGGGCACCCAGTAGCGCCACAGCGGCTTCGTTGATGCCCGTGCGTATCGCGGCGAGTGTGGCCGGTGCGCTCTCGCGCGTCTCTGCGATGACGACCAGCCTGTCGGTACCTGTCTCAATGTCGGGCGCTCCGCATACCGCGACGCAACCGGCTCGAATGCCAGGCAGGTGGCCGACGGCCTCCTCGAGTTCGTATGGGAAATAGTGACGCCCGGCACGAATCAGCAGGTCCTTCACCCGACCGGTGATAAACAGTTCTTCGCCGGCCATGTACCCCAGATCGCCCGTGTCGAGCCAACCGTCTCGAATCAGCCTGGCAGTCAGCTCAGGGTTGCGGAAGTACCCACGCGTCGCGGACGGACTGCGGAATTCAATCCTGCCGACCACCCTTTCGGTGACCTCATCGCCGGCAGGATCGACGATACGGATCTGGTTACCGGGCAGCGCGCGCCCACAGGAAACGAGTTCGAGCGCGTCGTCACGAGTCTCCGCCTGCACCGCATGTTGCGTCTGAGCCAGTCCGGTCCGGCTGATACAGTCCGTCCGCATCCCTCGACCCGGCTCCGAAAACGCCAGTCCAAGCGTGTTTTCCGCGAGTCCGTAGACCGGTGTCAGGGCGGACGGCCTGAGGCCCCGGCTGGCAAAGCGTGCAGCGAACGCACGCATGGTAGACGCACTGACAGGCTCCGAGCCACAGAAGGCAAGGCGCAATGTGGACAGATCCACGCCTTCGAGATCGGCATCCTCGATCCTGCGCGCGCAACGCTCATAGGCAAAGTTGGGCGCTGCCGTGACGGTGGCATGGTAGTCGCTGATCATCCGCAGCCAGCGCACTGGACGTGCGAGGAACATCAGCGGGGACATGAGAACGAGTGGAACCCCGAAATAGAGCGGGCCGAACCATGCACCGATCAAACCCATATCGTGGTACAGAGGTAGCCAACTGGCGACTGTGTCATGTTCCTCGATCAGCGCGGTCTGTCCCATCGCTCGAATATTGGCGAGCAGATTCGCGTGCGTGAGCACGACGCCTTTTGGCGTGCCCGTGCTGCCGGACGTGTACTGGAGCAGGGCGATGTCGTCCGCGCGCGGGACATACCGCTCGGTATCCGTCTCGCCCATGAGTTGAGGCGCGGCGACGATCTCGCGTAGCGTCGGTATCCGCGCCTTCGCCAGAAGGCCGCCTAGAAGCGTCTGTGACGGCACAATCATGACGCGTGCGCGCGCGTCAGAAAGAATTGCCGCGTGCCTCGCCAGGTGATCGTCGACCCGTGCCGATTGCGCCGGCGGATACACCGGCACGACGATGGCACCGACTAGCAGTATGCCGACAAAGCAGGCGAAATAGTCGCGGCCGGTCGGCAGCATCAGCGCGACCGTATCGCCAGGATTGATGCCGAGCCGGCGTAACCCCCGCGATACCCGCAGCGCCGACTCGTGCAGCACCGCGTACGTCATCGTACCTGATGGACCTGCCTCGTCGAGAAATACGATGTGACAGCAGTCGGGCCGTCGGGCCACGTGCCACTGCAACGCCTCGACCAACGTGCCTACCCGGGTCGGCGGGTCCAGCGCACCGCCCCGCACGCCGAGTTCGAGGGCACCGACGGGGGACCGGGATTGCCCGGATGTTTCTCCTTCGAGGGTAAGCAGCAAGTCGCGTGGCGTCTCCGCCTGTCCGAACGATTCGAGCGGAAAGCGTACGGCGAGCGTCTTCTCGATGCGGGTCAGCAATTCCGCGCGCGCAACGCTGTCCAGGCCAAGATCACGTTCGAAGTGGCTGTCAAGCGTGGCGGCAGGCAGCTTGTGCCCGCGGGGGCTCATCTCTGCCGCAAAGGCATCGACCGCCTCGAGCAGCCGCTGAATGTCGGTCGATGAGCGGGGCTCCGCGTCGTCGTTCATATCACGTCATGGTCTTACGCAACGTCATTTACCTTGAGCGCATCGCATAGCAGGCAGCGCAGCCAAAAGGCAGAGCGGCGACCTGCCATCGATACCTGTCGGTTTCGTCGCTAAGCGACGGGCTTCGCCATATCAACGGTATCGATCGCGCCTTGGATCCGCCGCGCGAACGCCTTCATGAGCTCGCGATCATCATCGCGGGAGATGTCGCGCGAAGTAATTGCGCAGGTCGCGACCGGGGTCTTGACGCATAGCTTTCGCATCTCGTCAAAAGTGGTCTCGCTGCCCCGCCCGCCCATGCTGCAGAAGAATGCAACATGTTTCAGAGTGTCTCCGCTCTGTCGCAACCATGTACCGATCGGCGTCGACGGGCGGCCGGCCCACACGGGCGTGCCGATAGCGACCAAGTCATACGATGCCACGTCGTGCTTTGTCGGCAACAAGGTTGCCGGCCGACGCTTCAGCGCGTCCCGCAAGGACCGCAAATATCCGAGCGGACCGGCGCGTCGCGCCCCGTCGTCCCGTTCGCAGAGCCGTTCGCAGTCTGCGCCAAGTGCCGCCGCAAGAACTCCGGCCAGCTGTTCGGTATTGCCGCTTCGCGTAAAGTAAATGATCAGAATTTTCACTTTGCGCTCCCCGGCTACGCTAGGGCGTCGCGTCGCTGAAAACCACGCGATCCATGGCTGCAAGCTCGAGCGGGGCCAACTCGTCATCGCGCTGATCGGCGCGGCCAACCGCGACTCAGCCCGCTATCTGGAACCCGATCGGCTGGATGTGGAGCGTCGCGAGGGCGCCAATCTGTCTTTTGGGCACGGGCCGCATGTCTGCATCGGCGCGGCGTTGACAATGATGGAAGCGGAAATTGCATTTCGCGCCATACTGGCACGATGGCCGCGGATCGCACTGGTTGACGAGCGGCCCAACTGGAACGGCAATCCCGTTTACCGCGGTTTGACGAAATTGCTCGTTCGCAAAAGCTGAACGACACGCCGCCGGCATACGTTCGTCAACTCACGTCGTACCGGGCAAAGGACTAGAAACCAACACCGCAGCCACCTTCGACACGCCCGCGAGCACCACGGATTCGACGTGAAGGATCGCGCCGAAGCGCGCGAAGCAATGCCGTGTAGTCGGGCTCGTCAGTTTTCATCGGCGCTGTAGACCGTCAATCCTTCGACTGGATCCATCGGTGCATCCCATGGGCGCGCGGCAATGGCCCGCATTGCTGCTTCATAGCCCGCGCGCTGTCGGGAAGCGATGCCGGCTGGGGTGAAATCGATGTCCTTTAACTGGTCGTCCCCATCCAGGCGAGGCGCAGCAAGTTTGATCATTCGCATGGTGGTATGGCACCCCCAGGCGGCAAGCTCCTGGACTTCGGACGAGCCGCGCTCGGCTTCCGGCAGACGCTTGACCAGTTCGCGGATCACATGGCGCAGACGGTGTATCTGCTGCTGACGCGCGATGTGACTATCGGTGCGACTCGCGTACTGGATGTCCTTTTGCCGTTCCGATATCTGCCATATGCTTTCCGGCTCAGGACCGATCGGGTTCCATACCTGCACCGAGAAGATGACCGAACTCTTGCGGGGCTTGTCATCCAGCACCACCTCGACCGGGGTGTTGGAATAGACGCCGCCGTCCCAATACGGTTCTCCGTCGATCCGCACTGCTGGGAACGCGGGCGGCAGCGCGCCCGAGCTCATGATGTGCGCGGCGTTCAGCCGTTGATCGCGCGAATCGAAGTAGCGCATCGCACCCGTGCAGGCGTGAACTGCACCCACGGTCAATCGCGGATGTCCGGCGTTCAGCAGATCGAAGTCGACCAGCGAAGAAAGCGTTTCGCGCAACGGCTCGATCAGGTAATACGATGCTCGATCGACACCGAGCCTGGCAAGCGGCCCGAGTGTGGCGCGACAATCTGGATGAGAGACGCGCGACAAACAAGATGAGAATGTCGCGGCGAGGTTGATGATGCCGATGTTGATTGACGCTGACAAGCGTTTGTTGATTGACGCGCGGCGCATGTTGCATGCCGCGCGTCAATCACGATGAGAACAACGCGTCAGTCGGTGAGGTCGATGCCATAACGCGCGACGATGGCTTTGAGCACGCGCTTTACGCTCTCGCCCTTGATCTCGATGAGCGTCGTCGAAGTGTGGCTGGCTTCCAGTGCAGCCAGTCCGTCACTGAGAAGGGCCAGTAACGTAACGCGTGACGCCAAGGCTTCCTCACCAATGGCGTCAATCACGGCCCGTTTGCGCCGCAAACGGTACGCACGTTGCCGTTGCGCTCCAGTGAGCGCGCTAGGCGTCGCCATCGAACTGTCGGATGCGTCGTCACGCGTTACGCCCGTGGGCTGCGAATTGCTCGTCATTGCGGATCCTCCTGTTTCGGCGGCACGCCGACGTTCTTTGGTGTCGCTCTACTGG